>NZ_CBVJ010000107.1 GCF_000513275.1 Paenibacillus gorillae
TTCATAGCCTCTGGAGCGAATCCAGCTTCTCTATTTAGCGAAGCTGCTTCGCTACTGCCACCAGACTGACTCCTATCTAGCAAATAGCGAAGCGAACTTTGTTACAGCCGACGAACCAGATTCGACATTGCATTTAGCGAACCGGGTTCGCAATATAGCGAAGTCAACTTCGCTACCACTAGCCAACCTACACTGATTAAACGTGCAGCGAACCTTTTTTCGCTATTCGTGAACCAAGGTTCATGGATAGCGAAGCCAGCTTCGCAAATCCCATTTCACACCCTCTAATGAGCTTCTGGAGCGAATCCAGCTTCTCTATTTAGCGAAGCTGCTTCGCTGTAGGCGTCTTACTGGCTCTGACACAACCTTTAGCGAATCAGATTCGCTATTTAAAGAAGTAAACTTCACTACAACCACCCAGCCAGCTTCAATACTGCATTTAGCGAACCAGGTTCGCAATATAGCGAAGTCAACTTCGCTGCCACCAACCACCCTACAATGATCACAACGTACAGCGAACCTTTTTTCGCTATTCGAGAACCAAGGTTCATGGATAGCGAAGCCAGCTTCGCAAATGCCATTTCACCCCCTCTAATGAGCTTCTGGAGCGAATCCAGCTTCTCTATTTAG
Source organism: Paenibacillus gorillae (assembly GCF_000513275.1). Lineage (GTDB taxonomy): Bacteria > Bacillota > Bacilli > Paenibacillales > Paenibacillaceae > Pristimantibacillus > Pristimantibacillus gorillae. The sequence goes on from NZ_CBVJ010000107.1 coordinate 631, forward strand.
CGAAGCCGCTTCGCTGGAGGCGGCTTACTGGCTCTGACATCACCTTTAGCGAATCAGATTCGCTATTTAAATAAGTAAACTTCGCTACAGCCGACCGGCCAGCTTCAACATTGCATATAGCCATCCGGGTACGTAATATAACGATACGAACTTCGCTTCCGCTGCCCCAGCTTGGCCACCATGTCAGCTGCGATACGGTCATTGTGACACGCTTGCTGACACGACTTTCGACACATTCGCCAAACACTCGCTAACGCGCTCCGCTCATTAACCCCGCCAACACGCCAAACGCAAAAAAGGACCGTATCTAATGGCATCTCAGCCAATAGATACGGTCCTTTCATTTCTTGCAATACGTATATTTTACACAACGCCTTGGGATACCATTGCGTTGGCAACACGCATGAAGCCTGCGATGTTAGCGCCAACTACGAGGTTGCCCGGGTAGCCGAATTCATCGGCTGCTTTTACGCTGTTGTCGTAGATGTTTTTCATGATGACATGCAGTTTAGCGTCAACCTCTTCAAAAGTCCAGGACAAACGCATGCTGTTTTGCGACATTTCCAGCGAGGAAACCGCTACACCGCCTGCATTGGCAGCTTTTGCTGGTCCAAACAGTACGTCGTTTTTCAGGAATACGTCAATCGCTTCCAGCGTCGAAGGCATGTTTGCACCTTCACCAATTGCTTTTACGCCGCCTTCAATCAGCTTAGCTGCATCATTTTCGTCGATTTCGTTTTGCGTTGCGCAAGGAAGCGCAATATCACATGCAACCGACCAGATGCCTTGGCAGCCTTCCACATAAACCGCATTCGGATGCTCTTTTACATAATCGCTAATCCGTTTGCGCTCTTCTTCTTTCAGACGCTTAACTGTATCCAGCTTGATACCGTCTTCGTCGATGATGTAACCGTTGGAGTCGCTGCAAGCAACGACATGAGCGCCCAACTGCTGCGCTTTTTCGATTGCATAGATCGATACGTTACCGGAACCGGATACAACTACCCGGCTGCCGTTGAAGCTAAGTCCTTTGGAAGCGAGCATTTCTTGTACGAAGTATACAGTACCGTAACCTGTAGCTTCTTTACGCGCCAAGCTGCCGCCGTAGCCAAGACCTTTACCTGTAAGCACGCCAGCTTCGTGTCCGCCGCGAATACGCTTGTATTGACCGAACATGTAGCCGATCTCACGAGCGCCAACACCGATATCGCCTGCCGGTACGTCAACGTCTGGTCCAAGGTATTTGTATAGCTCCGTCATAAAGCTTTGCGTAAAGCGCATGATTTCGTTGTCCGATTTGCCTTTAGGATCAAAATCGGAGCCGCCTTTACCGCCACCGATCGGTTGGCCGGTCAAGCTGTTTTTGAAAATTTGCTCGAAGCCCAAAAACTTGATAATGCTGGCATTAACGGAAGGATGGAAACGCAGACCGCCCTTGTATGGACCAAGTGCGCTGTTGAACTGTACGCGGTAGCCGCGGTTGACTTGTACTTTACCTTTGTCGTCAACCCAAGGTACGCGGAAATACACGACACGCTCTGGCTCGGAGATTCTTTCCAGGATACCAAGCTCCATAAGCTGGGGCTGCTTTTCAAACACTGGAATAAGCGAATCTACGATTTCTTTCACCGCTTGGAGAAACTCAGGCTCATGGTGATTGCGTTTGGAGATCGTCTCAAAAACCGATTGCACGTATTTTTTTGCCGTCGCTTGTTGTTCAGTTACCGCTGTTGTCAAGGTCATCAACACTCCTTATTTGGCTGGCTCACGAGTCATTTGCACTTTTTGAAGATACTTTGTACTCTGTTGCATAAATACTAAAACATATATATTCTGACATGCCAATAAAAATTATTTTTTACCTTGATTAATTCGTTCTATAACCTGACATCGTTCGGCTTTACTAAAGGATTTGAAACGCTTTCAAACATTTACAATTCCTAAAATTTAAATATTTTAAGATAGTTGAGCGAGCCTAAAATCAAGCCCCTTAAGGGCTGCCAATGGAAATGTAAGGAAACCTCCCCCCATCAAAAACTAAAAACCGANGTTTTCCCCTCATTTTTCTCCCTGAACATAGTCAATTGACGCAATCTAATCTGCAAACCCCAGCCCAAAATTTAATTTCCCACACCAAAAACGATGATTTTAACAAATCAAAATTAAAAAACTAGAACTATAAAGCTAACATGCAAAACAAAGCCACATGACTATGTAAGCCCTTCTAACGCATAAAAAGCCTTGTCCCGGAATTTCCGTGGACAAGGCTCTTCTCGATGCCTGATATTCTGCTTCCCCTCTGGATTACAGAAGGTCGCGGCGAAGCTCTTCAGCCGATTTAGGCGACAGGTAGCCGATCGGCAGATCGAAGATTGTTTTCGCCCCAGTGCCGCCTTCTTGGCTGATACGGTATCCCGCACGCGCGCAAGCGACAAGAACGCTGGCTGTGAATTCTGGATTGCTCTCCAGCTTCAAGCCAAACTCGATGATTTGCTTCGTGTTTTCACCTGTAACGCCGCTGCGGATAACAAAGCCGCCATGCGGCATGCCTTGGTGCTCGGCTTTCAGCTGCTCTTCAGTGATGAAGTTAACCGTTGTATCGTAATCGGCAAAATAGTTCTCCATCGTCACGATTGCTTGACGAATTTGCTCCAGATCCGCGCCTTCTTCAGCTACAACGTAGCAGTCTCTCAAGTGCTTCTCGCGCGTCTCAAGCTCTGGCGTTTCGCCGGAACGGATACGATCGATGACAGCTTGTACAGGCACCGTGTATTGAACGCCGGCTTTCACACCCGGTACGCGGCGAATCGCGTCGGAGTGGCCTTGGCTGACGCCTTTGCCCCAGAACGTATAGTCTTTGCCTTCTGGCAGAATAGCTTCCGCGAGCAGACGGTTGAGCGAGAACAAGCCTGGATCCCAGCCAGTCGAAATGACGCTGAGCGTGCCCGCTTGCTTAGCTGCTGCATTAACGGACTCGTAAAACTCAGGAATTTTAGCATGCGTATCAAAGCTGTCAACCGTATTGAACATGCTCGCCAATACCGGCGTTTGCTCTGGGAGGTCTGTTGCCGAACCGCCGCAAAGAATCATGACATCGATGATTCCTTTATACGTCTCAGCAGCGGAGATGTGCTCGAATTTCGCGCCTCCGCCTGTGCTTTGAAGCTGGTCTGGCTGTCTGCGTGTAAAGATCGCTGTCAGCTCCATATCCGGATTTTGAGCGATCGCTTTTTCGACGCCTTTCCCCAGGTTTCCATATCCTACAATGCCGATCTTGATCGCTTTTTTGCATAAATAATCCTCCTCCAATGGTGTAAATAACCGCAGTGATTCCACCTTCTAAGTATATAGATGCGACATGGGATGTAAACTATGGATTGGCTTTTTTCTAAAAATTTAATCAAAAAAAAGGCACTAAAATCGTCAAATTTAGTGCTTCCCCCAGCCTGTTGTGGTAAAATAAAAGATAGTCATTTATTCGGGGGTAAAACGATGGATTATATCGTACTAGATATCGAGTTCAACGGCCGCAAGTTCGCGAGCGAGCTGCCTATGGAAGTCATCGAGATCGGCGCTGTCCGCCTCAATTCGGAATTGCGTCAGACGGATGAATTTTCAGCTTTAATCAAGCCGGTTTACTTTTCCAAGCTGAATAGCTTCATCAAGAAAAAAACAGGCATTCCGCAAGAGGATATCGACCGCGCCAGCGGATTTAAAAAAGTAATTGCCGATTTTATCGCATGGCTGGGCCGGAGCGAAGAAGAAATTCTGTTGCTCACCTGGGGCGGCGAGGATTTGAAGCGCATCGTCTATGACACGCGCATGCACAAGCTAGACGACAGCTTCTGGATGTCTGCCTACTATTTCGACCTGCTTAAAGGTTATCTGCGTTATAAAAACGTCACGAACGACGTCAGTGTGGAAGCTGCCCTGCAGGATCTGGAGATCACTTCTGAGGGCACGGCGCACCGGGCGCTTGACGACGCACGCATGACGGCGGATGTATTCCGGGCCGTGTTCCAGGACCTCGATTTCGAGCGGAAGCAGCTGTACAAGGATACATACACCAACGCGAAGGAAAGACGCATGGTTAAAAATGCAGTCCGCACGCTGATGGCGCAAAAAACAGCCCCGACCTGGGAGCTGTTCCACGACAAATACTTGAAAGATAAGGTCGTATTGACCGACCTGCGTAAAATCGTCGAGCTGCGCGAATGCTTTGACGCCGAGTTGGTAAAAGCGCAGCAGAAGCCGCAAAAAGCGCCGGCAGCCGCTGCCGATTCCGTAACTGCAAATTAAGAGAGCTGCCCGTAAAAAAAGAGTCAACCGCTTCAGGCGCAATATACTTGTGCGCAGCGGCTGACTCTCTTTTTTTTCTCATCTGATTTATTGAATCGAAGACGAATAGGCAACGACTTGATCGTAGGACAGATTGCCGCCGAAAATATCCAAAGCACTGCCGACCGTAATGTCCAGCTTGCCGACCGACAACCGCCGGAACAATTCGAGATCTTCCATGGAGCGCGCTCCGCCCGCATAAGTAGTCGGGATCGTTACCCACTCTGCAAGCTGCTGAACGAGGCTTTCCAGAATGCCTGTCCGCTTTCCTTCTACATCCACCGCATGGATAAGAAATTCGCTGCAATACGACTCCAGCTCCCGCAAGTTCGCTTCATTCACGACAAGGCTGCTGAACGTACGCCATTGATTCGTGACGACATGCCATTCCCCGTCCCGCTGCTTGCAGCTGAGATCAATGACGAGCCTGTCCTTGCCGACCTCCGAGACAATCCGTCTCAGACTGTCCCAATCCAGTTCGCCGTCGCGAAAAATCGAAGACGTCACGATGACCTGTGAGGCTCCCTGCTCCAGATAAAAGGCTGCGTTCTCGGCTTTGATACCGCCTCCAAGCTGCAGGCCTCCCGGGTAGGCGCGCAGCGCTTGAACCGCCGCTTCCTCGTTACCGCCGCCCAGCATAATGACATGGCCGCCTGTTAAAGCGTCCCGTTTGAACATATTAGCGTAATAAGCCGAGTCATGCTCCGATACGAAATTTTCCACAACCTGCTGCGGATTCGCATCGAGCGTCTCCCCGACGATTTGCTTCACCTTACCGCTGTGCAGATCGATACATGGCCTGAACTTCATCCAATCTCCTCTTTCCCGACATGTTCTGCTCCTATTGTAACAGAATTGCCGCTTTTCGTTGAGCGGCTCGCGAAATTACCATTTGCAACGGGCTTTCCCCGTGTAGTAGTATTACAGGCGAAGTTCATCCCGTCTGGAGTGTTATCGTCATTGGAAACTGCACAAAACATGAACCGCAGCGTCAAACTTTTCACCACACATGAGCTGCTTTTTATAATCGGTATTATCGGCATTTCGTTCTCGTCGATTTTCGTCCGCTGGTCGGAGGCCGACGTTGCCGTCATTGCGATGTACCGCTTGTACCTGACCAACCTTCTGCTGCTCCCCTTCGTCTGGAAGTATCGCAGCAGCATGTTCCATCTAAGCGCCCGGCAATGGCTCTGGCTAGCCGCTTCCGGGGTTATGCTGGCGCTACACTTCCTGCTCTGGATGGCCAGCCTCCGGCTGACAACTGTCGCCAGCTCTACCGTAATTCTTACGCTTGAGCCTGTATTCGTCATGATCGGCTCCTACTTCCTGTTCCGGACAAAAGCGAACCGGATGATGCTGCTCGGCATGGGCATCGCCTTAATCGGCTCGGTCGTGATCGGTTCGAGCGATTTCGGACTGTCGCCGCAGGCGCTGCTAGGCGATTTGTTGTCACTGCTTGGTGCGGCCGCCGTCGCCGTCCATATGCTTATCGGCAAGGAGCTGCGCAAGGACGTGAATGCCTTCGCCTATAATTTCTGGGTGTTTCTCTTTGCAGCAACGTCGCTTGCGTTATACAACCTCGTCCAAGGCAACGCCTTCGGCGGCTACAGCAGCAAGGAATGGGGCATTTTTCTGCTGCTGGCGATCGTGCCGACGCTTTTCGGCCACTATTTGTTCAATTGGCTGCTGCAATACATGAAGGCTGCCGCTGTATCGATGTCCGTACTTGGCGAGCCGGTCATTGCTTCGCTGCTCGCGTGGATGCTGCTGAAGGAGCCGCTGACCGGCTACCAGCTTGGCGCGGGACTGTTCATCCTGTTCGGCGTGTGGCTGTTCATCCGCTTCGGCAAAGAGAAGGAGCCGGCTGGCTGAAGCCTAGAGGCATAATCCTTCTTCCGCAAAGTGAAGCGTAACAGCTCCCTTATGCATGAAACGCAATAGACTCTTTTCCGCTACATGGTGCGGATGCAATCCTGCCGCGTCTTCAGAATGGCACAGCGAATAGCTGTCTTTCCTCCGGCAAAAGGCAGCCTGCTCCCGATTCCTGATTCCCAGTGCTCGGATGTGATCCGGCAAGAGGTGCCCGGTCGCCTAGCGAACAAAATGCGGAAGTGCATTTTTGTTCGTCGAAAAAGGCCGTTTACGCACATCAAAATGTAAAAGTGCATTTGGATCGGCCAGTTTTGCCTGAAATCGGCGTTCGAAGCCGAATCAACCTGCAGATTTGCATTTTGAGCGGCTTTTTGGGCGAAAAAAGCAAAATCAAAATGCACTTTTGCATTTTGATGCTGCAAACGGCGGTGTAGCGGTGCATTCGTTGGCTTCGTGGACTTTGCGGGCTTCATGGGTTTCATGGGTTTCATGGGTTTTATGGGCTTTCATGGGTTTCATGGGTTTCATGGGTTTCATGGGTTTCATGGGTTTCATGGGTTTCATGGGTTTCATGGGTTTCATGGGTTTCATGGGTTTCATGGGTTTCATGGGCAGTATGATGTACATGCTTCCCATGTTGCATAACCCGCGTAGCGCACATGCAGTGAAACACAAAGAGGACCCATTCAACCGCTGTCAGCGGGAATGTGGTCCTTTTCTTTTTGCAATCCAGCAGGGTCTAAGCGTAGTCACCTGGCTGCGTTTTGCTCCGCATCGCCATGCCGAAGTCGGTGTAGATCCGGTTGGTCAGGTCGATGCCGCGGCCGCCGGCGATATGATGCGCCAATATTTGAAACGGAATGATCAGTGCAAGCGGCGCTTGGAATTCATCTAGCTCGACGCCCAGACCCAGCGTACGTTCCTCCGAGGATGCAGCCAGCTTAACGGTATACGTATACGGCGTAATCCGGCTTTCATAGCTGCGCAGCAGCTCCAGCCGCTCTTTCACAGCGCTTTCTGTCTCCAAGAAAAAGATCCGGTGCTCAGGGTTCACTTCCAAGTACGGGCCATGCATGAACGCCTCTAGCTCAATACCCTGCGATGGCATCCGTACCGTCTCGCAAAACTTCGTCTCGATCTCCTTGATCGTTCCGACGGCAGGGCCGCTGCCCACAGCGGTAAAACGCGGAGCGCTAACGAATTCAGACTGGTAGCGCTCATAGAACGCTTCTGTCCCCGCAATAATCGACGGAATAGCCGCTGCCATTCCTCGGAATGCAGCAAGCTGCCCCTCCACCTCCGCTGTACTCACTTTCCCTTTCCGCTCGCCCAGATGAAGCCCTGCCAGCATAAGCGTCAACACAGTAGCTGTGAAGCCTTTCGTCACGTATCCGACCCGCTCTTTGCCGCAGCCGATATCTACCGTCACATCCGCTGTTTCTGAGATCGCGCTTCCCGTATCGCTCGCCAAGGCGATGGTGGCAATGTCCCGCTCCCCGCGCACGTGCTGCAAGGCGCCAATCGTCGAGGTGCTCTGCCCGCTCTGGGAAATGCCCAGCGCCAGATCAATGTGTGGCGACAGCCGATCGTAATGAGTGAAGTGGAACGGCTCCTTCACTTCGATCCGGACATCCGCCCATTTCTCGATATAATATTTGGCGCTAAGCGCCGCATTATAGCTGGAGCCTGTGGCGAAAGCGAGCCAGTCAGTTTTGTCCAGCGCAGCATCCGCGAAAGCGCGGACATTGTCCGGATAACTCGCCAGAATGCTCTCCACCATCTCCTGCTCCTCAAGAATATAAGTCATCATCGTTGGCTTCATCATCGTGATCCCTCGCTTTTCTTATCGATGGCATAGAGATCGGCTACGATCGACAGCCATTTGCCGGCGTTGCCTGTCCATACCTCTTTGTAGGTTGCATTGTTGAATTGCGGCCAATACGGCTCATCCTCATTACCCCACGTTTGAATGCCCACCGGGATTTCCCCTGTCATCTCTCCGCCGAGTACCGAATACTGCTGCGCGTAGCGGTAGCCTTCACCATGCATAAGAGACTGGGCGAACGGGTTTTTCCCGACAATCCATTGAAGCTGTCCCTCTGCAATGCCAATCAGCTCCGCATCACCCAAGTAAGCGCCAGCCAGCGAAGCCGCCTTACCTGTTGAGAGCAGAATTGCATTGTTGCCCCGGAAAGAGAACCAAGCCGGGAAACGACGCAAATAATAGGAGTCGTTCAGCTTAACGCCATGTCCGAGCTGCACGCCATAATCTTCACGCGCCCGTTCATCCGTCAGCAGATGCTGATGGCCGAAGCTTTGCTCATCGAGATGCTCGTCAACGTGATAGACCCCGCTCGAAATCATTGGATATGGCGCCGTATAGGCGGCCAGCTTTTTCAGATAATCGCCGTAGCTTTCAATGGATTCCTGCCAGCGTCCGGCATCCTCATGCCCCGGCTGCGTCTCGCGAATCGCGACCAGAGCAAGCAAATACAGATGCTCCCTAGCCTGATGATTGAAATGCTGCACTACTTTCTTCTCCGGATTACGGTAAAAGAAACCGGCTATCGTCGTTCCGTCATCCAGCGAGAGACCGCTCAGCTCCTGACTTTCCATCACATAGCTGATGAATTTCGCGGCATGGACAGCATAACGCTCGTCCCCCGTCGTACGATACAGCATCGAAGCGGTCCATGAAGCGGTAGCCATGTACAAGCTCTCCGAGGTCTGATACGTATGCTCCCAGAAAATCGGCTTCTGGCCGATGCCATGCTTGGCAAATTCCGTCATCGCAAATTCGAAGTCTTCTTCGGCGAAGTGCAGCAGCCGTTCAGCCAAAGCCGGATTTACCGTTTTGAGCCGCTCATGAATATAAGCCTCAATACCGGCCAGATAGAAATTCTCATAGGCCTGGTTGTGAACGCGCGCCTCCGCGTCATCCATATTGCCGATGCGGCCGTCCGTCCAGCGGGTAATGCCGGCGCTAGTCGCGCGGTAACCATCGCCAAAACGCGTCTTCAACAGGAAGTCCAGTCCCCATTCGCCTTCCTCGATCAGACGCAAATACAAATCTCCGTCCAGTCCCTCGACCTTCTCCGCCATCTCAAAAAGCGCAAACGTCACTTCAGCCGTCTGAACAGTCTGTTGGGATACGTCTCCCGCATCATGCCAGCCGCCGTTATAGGAGAGTACCGTTCCCTCATGCCTTGCGACGATATCGGCATGGCAGCTGCCATGAATACCCGGAACGGGATAACCGCAGCGCTCGCAAAAAATAAAATTTAGCGATTTCCACACCGAGGACTGCCAGACTTCCGCCGCACTCCCAATCGCGAAGTTTTCTGTACGAAGCTCTCCCGCTTGCAGCCAGTACAGGCCGCTCTCCGAGAACGCGGAGAAATCATACGTCTCAAACCGCCCTATTCCAGTATCGATATATCCAATTGGAGCCGTATAAGCAATCTCGTCGCTTCCGGCGTGCTTCAAGCAGAAATGAGCTTCCTCACGACCCGCACCTGCACCCGAACCCTCACCCTTAGCCGTATCAGCAGCCGAAAATGCTGTTTTCGCACCGGATTGGTTGTAGCCGCTATGCGAATAAATGATATCGCCGGCCTTTGGCGTCCAGCCTTTGGAGATTTCATGACCGGCTACTTTCTCCAGCCTAACTGCGCGCAGTGTCAGCTCCATCCGGTCACCCGTTGCACGGTCTTTCCCGTTCAAGTAATAGCCTACTTCGAGCTCCGTCACAGCATCTCTTGGCAGCTCGCGGATTTCCAGATGAATCACGTTCCATTGCCTGTTTTTCAAGTTGACGCCATGATAGCCTTCGCGATGATAAATATCCGGTATCGCAATTACGCCCTCGTTCTTAAACTTCATGTACAAATACGTATTCGGTACGCCGGGAAAATCCGGATAAACCTCGATCGTAATCCGGTTGTAGTCCTCCCAGTTAGCGCGGTCAAATGGCTTAACCATCGAAGCTATGCCGAAATTGACGTAATCTCCGTCAGCAGGCGCTCCTTCCGGCCAATGCGGCATTAGCGTTGGAGAGCTTAACGTTACCGCCTGCCCTTCCGTGAAGGTTAACGTACCTGGACCACGGTGAATCCAGTTGGAGCTCTCCCCCGAGCCCTCGCCAAAAAGCGCTAGCTCCGCCAGCACCGGCTCCGCCTTCTGCTTATGCTCCAACGAACGTCCCTCATATAGCGGCAGCGGCCGGTGAAGATAGCCTGACCTCACAATATCCTCCAATAACTGCTTATCCACGATTCTTCATCTCCTCTCCGTTTCGTTGGCTGGCACGCCAACCGGCCAACGCGGCACCCGCCAAGCCGACCTCTGTCGTCGCTTGCTTCGTCTGTACGAGCTGATGAGCGACAAATCGCATCGTCTTTGGATTCAAGTATGATTGCACCCGTCCGGCAAAATAATCGTTTTTCACCACGCCGCCGCCCAACACGATTGTATCCGGGTCGCTGACGCGTACCAGATTCATCACTAGCGCTGCGAGCGCTTTGGCTGCATCCTCGCTCACCTTCAGCGCAAGCTCATCGCCGCCCTGAGCAGCTTCGAATATCACCGCTGCAGCAACTCTTTCGCCGCCTGTTGGTTCCGGCAACGCAGTTCCCGGATACTGGTTCCTGAGTGCTGTCACCCGTTCATGAAGCCCCAAGCCCGATGCGATCCGCTCCACGCAGCCTTTGCGTCCGCAGCCGCAAGCAACATCACTATCCATAGAAACGACCATATGGCCGATCTCCCCGGAGTTAAAGCTGGCACCATTCACATAGTGCCCTTCTGCCACCATCCCGGCAGCTATGCCTGTACCTACGTTGAGGTAGATAAAATTTTGCGATTCTTTGCCCCACCCAAATTGCTGTTCCGCTTTCGTGGCGCATGCGACGTCGTTGTCGATGCCGCATGTCAGACCGTAACGCTGCTCAATAATGCCTCGTACATCGAGTACCTCCGTCTTGCCCGGCTCGATTTCGATCCATATGCCCCGCTTCTCGTCCACCCGTCCCACGAGACCGATGCCGATTGCGAGCTGCTTTTTCGCTTGAAATCCTATCGTTCCTTTATAATCGTCTATTGCCCGTATAATGGCTGCTAGCGCAACCGACTGTGTTGTCGTATCACTGGCGTAGGATTTGATGCCCAGAACTTCTCCGTCCGGCGTAACCTCGCCCACAACGATGCTGGTTCCTCCCAGATCGACCGCCAGAACGGATTCCGAAATCTCTGTAATCAAAGTGATGCACCTCCTGATATTTTGGTAACGTTACCAAATAGAAAAATAAAAATGCTGTCACTGCAAACATTATCAGACGAAAAATAGACTGTCAATCGTAATATTTCACGTCATTAACAGCTGTTTCATCCATCCTCATTGATAACCCCGATTATTCATCAATTGATTTGGTAACGATACCAAATTCCTGTTGCAGTCATCGTCAAGTTGCGTTAGAATCGAAGCATCGGCTAGCAAGCTTAAAGGATGTGGCATTTTGAAAAGCAAGATAACCATTACGGAAATTGCCGAGAAAAGCGGCGTCTCCGTCTCCACCGTATCGCGAGTGCTGAACAACAGCCCTTCCGTATCGCCCAAGAAACGGGAGCGGATTCAGCAGGTTATAGACGAATACGGCTATACACCGAGCATTTTCGCCAGAGGCATGATTAATCATAAAACGAAAAACATCGGGGTCATTTTGCCCGACATTACGAACCCCTACTTCGCGTCCCTCTTCCTGCAGGTGGAGAGCTTTGCTCTCAAAAATCATTACGCAACGCTGTTGTTTAACACGATGTTCTCGCGGAATGCTGACCGCTATGACGAAACCATTGCAGAAGAGGACTATTTCAAAATCATTCTGGAGAAGCAAGTCGACGGCGTTCTCATACTAGGCGGCCAAATCGACAAGGAAGAGGTTCCTGCCTCGTTCATTGAAGCGCTCAACCAGCTCCATCGGCAGGTGCCGGTCGTCATTATGGGCTCCAAGATCGAAGGCTGCAACTGTCTATTCGTAGAGCGGAATTTGAAGCAGGGCGTGACGTCACTCGTCCATCACTTTATCGCTCTTGGCCATGAGCGTATTGGCTTTGTTGGCGGCGAGCCGGGCATTCGCATCACGACCTCGCGGATCGAGGCTTTCACACAATCTATGAAGGCGCTCGGTCAAGCTGTGCAGCCCTCATACATCGTCCCGTCCGACTACTACGCGCCTGATGGCTATGCTGCTACGATACAGCTACTGGACAGCAATACCAATAGGCTGCCAACAGCCGTCATCGCGATGAACGATATGGTCGCTATCGGCGCCATGCGCGCACTGAAAGATCGCGGACTGTCATGCCCGGAGCACATGGCTATCGCGAGCTGTGACCAATTTCAGCAGAGCGACTACAGCATCCCGCGCCTGACCTCCATGGACCAGCATAATGAATATTTAGGGCGGATGGCTGTGCTGCAATTAATCAGCGCCATCAACGGCTCGGATGAAACGATCAGCCTCAACCATTCGCCGGAGCTTATTGTTCGCGAATCCTGCGGCGCTGCTAACAGACGATAATGCTTCGCTTTGCATCCACCACCAACCCGTCAACATACAAGAAGCCGCCAGCGCATATCCATACTCGCTGGCGCTTCTTGTATGTTGCACTGCCCTATAGCAGCATCATGCTAATCGTTCAACTCCCGGACAAAAGCGAGCGCTGTCTGCATTTTATCCAAATAAGCAGGCTCATTGCCCGAGCACATAAAACTGACGCGTCCGGTACCGTTATGTGCGATGCCGGATCTGGTCAGCAAGGCTGACAGCCTGCGAACCGTACCCGCATTGCCGTCAACAATCTGAATATGCGGAGGCAGAAGCTCCCGCAGCACACTTTTTGTAAAAAGGATAATGCGTGCATCCTAGCACGATAATACCGTAATCGTCCAAATTATAATCTGCCAGCTTCTCGCGGAAATATTGCGCCATCACTTCTTTATCAAACTGCAAATTCTCGCAGTAACGCACCAGCTCCGGAAGCGGCAGCGAATCGACGATGCCGCCCTCGTCTACACGTGAGACGAGCGCGTAATATTTCGGCAGCTGAAGCGTGAGCGGCGTCGCGAATACGAGCACTCTTTTGCCCGTAGCATGGTTCATCTCTACTGCAGGCTTCACAGCCGGCTCCATGCCGACGATAGGCAGCGAGTATACCTCTCTCAGCTCATTCACCGCAATGCTTGTCGCCGTATTGCAAGCGACGACAAGCGCGTCGATTCCCCGCTCCATCATCATGCTGACAGAATTCATTACGTAAGCTTTAACATCATCTTTCTCTTTCGTGCCATAAGGAACATGAAGCGTGTCCGCCATATACAAATAATCCTGTGCAGGGAGCCGCCGCAGCGCTTCGGCAAGCACGGAAAGGCCGCCGATCCCCGAGTCGAAAAAACCGATTGTCATCGTATCATCGATTCCTAACCTATGTAGTCGCAAACTCTATTCCAGCATATTACGAATACGTCCATCCGGCAAGACCCGACTATGGCAATTCCCCTACCAAATACGGGGATTTGAAAATTCTAATTTATTAGCGGCCTTCAAAAGCTTGCACGTCCGCCATCAGCGGCATGCCGTCCTGCGCCCCGAACTTCGTAACTGCAAGCGCCGACACCTTCGATGCCAGTGCGGCAGCAGCTTGAATATCTTCGCCGATCGACAGCGCATAGGCCAGCCCAGCATTATAGGCATCGCCTGCTCCCGTCGTATCAACGACTGGTACGGTATAAGCCGACTGGGAATGAAGCTCTCCGCCGCGCTGCTTGAATACTGCACCGTCTCCGCCAAGCGTCGTGACGACCGTATCCGGCCCCATTGCCAGCATGGCATCCATCGCAAGCTCCAGCTCGCCTTCCGAAGCGCTAAGCCCTGTCAGCAGCTCAAGCTCGGAGCGGTTAGGCGTAATTACATCGACGCAATCGAGCAGCTCTTGCGGCAGCTTTTGCGCAGGTGCAGGGTTTAGAATGACCCGCTTGCCATGCTTCTTCGCCAGCACGGCTGCGGCTGTCACCGTCTCCAGCGGAATTTCGAGCTGCAGCAATACGGTATCTGCGACCGCGATGACCGGCTCGAGCGCCGCCGCATGCTCCGGCAGACACTGCGCGTTAGCACCCGGTACGATAACGATCATATTGTCGTCCGGCGACACCATAATGGAGGCAATACCCGTCGATTCTCCCTCTAACTGCCGTACCTGGCTGTGATCGACACCGCTGTTATGGAGCGATTCCAGCAGCTCCTTACCAAAAGCATCGCCCCCGACAGCTCCCGCCATCGTCGTGCGTGCACCAAGACGCGCCGCCGCAACGGCTTGATTGGCTCCTTTTCCGCCTGGAACAAAATGCGCCTCGCGGCCAGTCAACGTTTCTCCGTGCACCGGAAAACGATCCATTTGTACAACAATATCCATATTCAAGCTTCCTATTACTACAATATGTGGCTGATTCATTTTATCCCGCATCCCTTCTGCTTCCATAACAACTGCTTGTATGTACAGCTTCATAGTACGAATGCCGCTTATGTTTGTCAAACGCGCTGCTGTGCGGATAGCTGCTTAATCTCCCCGATCTCCGGTTAAAGCTATCATCAAGGAGGTTCATTCCCCTTCCTATTTCTCCCTCTATTCTATCAGAACATGCTTCAGGGTTTGTATGTTACACTAGAATCAACATGATAGATGGTAAGGAGACAAATGCGAATGAAGCTCGTATCTTGGAACGTAAACGGCCTGCGGGCCTGCGTCAACAAAGGATTCATCGAATATTTCAAAGAAGCGGACGCTGATATTTTCTGCGTGCAGGAGACTAAGCTGCAAGAAGGGCAAATCACTCTGGAGATTGGCGAGGAGTATGAGCAATTCTGGAACTATGCGGAGAAAAGGGGCTACTCCGGCACTGCCGTTTTCACCCGGGTGAAGCCATTGTCGGTACGATACGGCCTGGAAGAGGACTACGAATCTGAGGGACGAATCGTTGCGCTCGAATTCGAAGGCTTTTATCTCGTCAACGTATATACGCCGAATGCTCGGCGCGATCTCTCGCGTCTGGAGCTGCGGCTGGAATGGGAAGACCGGTTCCGCACCTTTTTGCTGGAATTGGACAAGCAGAAGCCGGTTATCGTCTGCGGCGATCTGAACGTCGCCCATGAAGAGATCGATCTGAAAAATCCGAAGCCAAATCTCGGCAACTCCGGGTTTACACTGGAGGAACGCGGTAAAATGACCGAGCTGCTCCAATCCGGCTTCACCGACTCCTTCCGCCATCTTCATCCTGAAAGGACGGACGCCTACAGCTGGTGGTCCTACATGCCGAAGGTACGGGAGCGTAATGTAGGGTGGCGTATCGATTATTTCCTCGTTTCTTCTCCATTACAGCCTGCTATCGTTAGCGCAGATATTGAGCCTCATATTACTGGCAGCGATCACTGCCCGGTGACGCTTACGATTGAACTATAATTTTGTATGGATGGGACAGCTCCGGTTATGATACCGGGCTGTTCTTTTTTATTGCCTGCTTATTTACTTCACTAGACACCCCCTTCTAGGACACTCACTGTTCCTTTTCCTTTCAGTAGACAACTCAAATGATATTTGTTATCATTCATTTGATAATGATTCGCAATATCATGTACTGCGTTAATCGAAACGGCATTCAATTGATAAACTGGAGGGTTCCACCTGTGCACAACAAAAAAACATTACTAACTCTCGCCGCTCTGCTGCTCGTGCTGACGGCCATCGTATCCGCCTGCGGATCGAACAATTCAAAGGGCAGCAACACTTCTGCCAACAATAGCGGGAGCACGGCTGCACCTGCGGCTACTGACGCTCCGCCAGCGGAAGGGCAATTCCGCACTTATAAAACCGACAAAGGCGACATCCAAATCCCGGTTAAGCCGCAACGGATCGTAACAGATTACTACGGCGGCGAGCTGCTGACAGTAGGCGCCAACGTGGTTGGCGTAGAGCCAACCACGTTCGACAATCCGTTCCTGAAAGATATGTTGAAGGACGCCAAAGAAGTTGGCGCACCGATTAATGCGGAAAAGGCGCTTGATCTGAAGCCTGACCTCATCGTTGTGATGTACGACGAAAGCTACGAGGCGCTTTCCAAGATCGCCCCTACGCTTCATATTCCATATGGTACGACCAGCAACATTTCCGAAGCGGTGAAGCTGTTCGGCGACATCGTTGGCGCACCGGAGAAAGCCGATGAATTCCTTGCCAACTTTGATAAAAAGGCAGCGGAAGGACGCGAGAAGCTGAAGGGTATCATCGACGAGAACGCAACCTTTGGCTTATATGAGCTGACAGACAAAGGCGAGCTGTGGGTATTCGGTGACAATGCCGGACGAGGCGGCCAAGCGGTCTATAATGCACTGAATCTTAAAATGCCGGAGAAAATTTCCACAGATAAAGCAACGACGCAGCTTTCCCTTGAAGTGCTGCCGGAATATGCAGCCGACTATATGTTCCTGACGACGTACGATCCGGAGAAAAAAGGCGAAGAGATCGAGAAGCTGAAAAACTCCCCAGTCTGGAAAAACCTTGACGCGTCGAAGAACAACACGATCTTCTACAACGATTTTGATACCTTCTATCGCTATGATCCGATTGCGATTACCGGCCAAATTGACATGATCGTTGATATGCTGATCGCCAGAAGTGAAGAGAACAAAAAATAGAACTTATCAGGCAAAGAGGCCGTCCCCATGGGACGGCCTCTTTGCTGTAGGGAAGGATTGCACTTTTTCTAAGGGCTGAGCCTCCATACGCGTTGTCGCGTCGTACCAACATACATTTGTTTTAGCATGGCTCCCCTGCACTCTGCCACATCACACATCGTTTGTGCACTGTACTGTGTGTCGCACAACGACTGCACCGGCAGCGCCAGCCTGCCTTTCCCTCCCTGCACATTGAACAAAATGCAAAAATACAGTTTGCAAGCCTTAAAACGAGCCAAAAATGGCTCTCAAAATGCAAAAGTGCATTTGAAATCACTGTATTTCGGCCAAACGGGCTGTTTTCAGCCAATCAACATGCACTTTAGCATTTTGAGGCGGGTAATCAGCGTTTTCGCCGCTCATAACGTGCACTTTTACATTTTGATTCGCGATGCCGCCGTCTATAGCGAATCTATTTCTCTAAAAAGCTAAAACTCGCTAAACAGTAAATTCAAACAAAAGGATTATAAAACCGGGAACCATTGCTGACAGCCAGCGCAATCGACACCGCCACTACAATTACAATGACGGCAAGCGCGGCATAGTCCCGGGCAGTGAACGGCTTTGCATTGTACCAGGTTCTGCGCTTATGACGGCCGAAGCCGCGCAGCTCCATAGCCGCGCTTACCACCTCAATTCTCTCCACGCTGGAAAGAGTGAGCGGCAGCAGGATAGCAACGACGTTTTTCAGCCGCTTGAACAGCTTCTCTTTTCGCGATGTATCGAGTCCCCGTGCTTGCGCAGAAAAGGAAATATTCTGATAGTCACGCTGAATATCAGGGATATAGCGCATCGCCAGCGCTACGGCGTACGATATTTTATAGCTGACCCCGATCCGGTTGAGCGACGCTGCAAATTCGCTAGGGTCTGTGGTGAGAATAAATAATAGGGCAATCGGAACGACAGTCAAATACTTCAGCATAATGTTGAACTGGTAGAACAACTGCTCCAGCGTTACACTGTACCAGCCCACTATATGGAACAGTTCATGAGTAGTTCCGTATATTTTATTGCCCTCATGCGGGGAAAATAAAAAGATAGCGATATGATTGAGTAGAAAGAAAAACAGTATCAAATAGAGCACAAACGAGTAATCTTGATATTTTACCTTCGATAGCGCGAACATGATTAAGCTGAACAGAAACATCACAAGCAGGCTGCGCGTATCATACGTAATCATGGAAACAACGGACCATAGGGCAAAAAAGATAAGCTTCGTCGAGCCTGTCAGCCGGTGAATCGGAGAGTCGAGACGCTTGTAGCTTAGCATTTGTACCTTCATCTGCCCCTCACCCTCCGGTCATACGAAATAAATCGGCTGACAAACTCCCGCGGCTCTGGAAGCCCGGCCCGCTTAGCCAATTCAAAGACGGACGTTTCTTTTAAATCAGCAGCTTCTACAATAGAGGCATCTGTCAAAATACGGGCAGGCGTATCGTCAGCCAGCTTCTTGCCGTCCGCCAAAACAATCGTCCGATCCGCATACTCCAGCATCAAGTGCATGTCATGCGTGATCATCACTACAGTCATACCCTCCCGGTTCAACGTCCGCAAAAACTCCATCATTTCATTGTAATGTTTAAAATCCTGGCCCGCCGTTGGCTCATCCAAAATCATAACCTCCGGCTCCAGCACAAGAATCGATGCGATGGTGACACGTTTCTTTTGCCCGAAACTTAACGCAGATATGGGCCAATTACGGAACGGGTACAGCCCGCATATTTTCAACACCTGATGAACGCGCCGCTGAAGCTCTTCCCCTGTTACGCCGCGCACCTGCAGCCCAAGCGCCACTTCATCAAAAATTTGCGTTTTAGAAATCATATGGTTCGGATTTTGCATAACGAAACCGATTCGCTCAGCACGTTCCTTGATGGTATCGGAGCGCATATCCGCTCCCTTATACTTCAGCTTGCCAGAGCTCGGCCGGTAAAATCCGCAAATCAGCTTGGAGAGCGTTGATTTGCCCGCCCCATTTTTACCAACGATGCTGACCATTTCTCCTTTATTAATGCGGAGGGAGACATGCTGCAAAATAAGAGCATCCGGCTCGTAACCGAAAGATAAATCTTCGATCTCTAGCAAAGGTGAACATTCCTGCGAATGCACCTCCTCCGGTTGAGTATCCTGCCAAGCTTGCAGCTTCGCCGAGCACTGATCGGCCTGAAGCTCATCGATCCGCTCCAGTTTCATCTCTTCCCGCAGCTCGCAGCCTGCATATTTCAACGCAGTTATATAAAGCGGCTCGCGAATCCCCGTCTGCCCCAGCAATTCGGAACGAAGCAGTTCGCTTGCGGGCTGATCGGCAATGACACGCCCTTCCTGCATGACGATAATCCGGTCAACGTTACGGTGTAATACATCCTCAAGCCGATGCTCAATAATGATCACCGTCTTATCCATTTCCCGATGTACACGGTCGATCAGTTCAATCGCAAGTTTACCTGTATGAGGATCCAAGTTGGCAAGTGGCTCGTCAAACAACAAGATGCTCGCATCGCTCACAAGCACACCTCCGAGTGAAGTGCGCTGCTTCTGGCCGCCGGACAAATTTTGCGGGGCATCGCCTAAATGCTTGTCCATACCAACAGCTAATGCCGCTGCCGCCACTCTACGATGGATTTCTCCCTGCTCTACCGCTTCGTTTTCCAGCTTAAAGGCGATGTCCTCGGCTACTGTCAATCCGACAAACTGGCCATCAGGATCCTGAAGCACCGTTCCGACCATTTCGGAGAGTTCAAATAGGCCGAGTCCCTTTAACGGCTGGCCCAGAACGAAAGCGGAGCCGCTGCTCTCACCTGAATAAAACGCAGGGACTAGTCCATTCATGCAATGGCCTAGGGTGCTTTTGCCGGAGCCTGAAGGACCAACGATCAGCACCTTCTCCCCCTCATATACGGTGAGGTTAATCCCGCGAAGTGTAGGTTCTGCTTGTGCCCGATATTGAAAACTAAAATCTTCAAATTGGATGACTGGTTTTCTTTCACTCATGTCAGCTACCTCTTCATCGTTGAAAAATAGGAAAGCCGGTGCATTTCACCGGCTTTCGCGCTTAACCTATATCATTGAAACGTTCCGATCAGTCTAGACTTATGACGATTAAATATGCAGGTATGACCGAAGGGATCTATCCGTCTACACTTCTTTCGTTAAACTCCCCTGCTTCGTTCTCGTTCGGGAATAGGCGAGCAGCAGCAGCGTGCCGATAATCCCTACTGCTAAAATATTGCTTCCGCCAGCCACAACCCCTTGCGCGAACACCTTATTAACAGGCTCAGCATAGAAGAAAATATCCAAGAACGGCGCAACAACAAGCCATGCAATAACGTTCGCAACGATTTGGAACAGGTTGAATTTCAAAATTTGCTGCCACCTGAATTGACCATCCTCAATCTTTAATCTGCCGGACGCCAGACCAATAATGAGCCCAACAACCGCAGATGCGATGACCCAACTGAACCACGGTGTTCCATAAAAAATCGCATCTTTCAGCGTATGACCGATCAATCCCACCAATACGCCAGCAATCGGACCGTAAAGCACTGCAATAAGCGCAAGCAGTGCGTAGGTCGTTTCAATATTCGTATCGGGAATTCCGGACGGGATAGATCCGAATCTTCCCAATATGACGAATAATGGCGATCCGATACCTACTGCAACAAAAGTACTGATCGATATTCCGTTTCTTTTGGCCATTTCCTCTTCCTCCTAACGGTGTATAAATACCTACCTATTTAATCGTTCAATCGTCTCTTGCGAGTTATTATATATCGGAATACTTGGAATTACAAAGACTTTTTTATCGGGATTATAAAAATTGATTATGATTATTACGGCCCACTACATAATGTCAGATTATATAACATAAATGAATCTGTTTTTTAATGATTTAAATGAGATTCCTTGATTTTACGTTAATTTATATAACATAATAGTTAATTAAAGAGAAATGAAGAGAAAAGGGAAGATTCACAGAGGGAATGCTGTACTACCTTCCTTTTTCTATTGAATTTAAGTATTGCCCATTCTATTAATCTACTACTATAATCAATTCAATGTTAGAATATATTACATAAAGGAATGGGGCATACTTCATGAACAAACAACTACGATGGACCCGGAAAGCAGCCTTTGCCATTGTGACAAGCGTCATGCTGGCGACAGCGCCACTCTCCGCATTCGCAGCAACACCCTCCACGACAGCAGCAGTCGCTGTATACACAGGGGATGCAG
Organism: Paenibacillus gorillae; assembly: GCF_000513275.1. Taxonomy (GTDB): domain Bacteria; phylum Bacillota; class Bacilli; order Paenibacillales; family Paenibacillaceae; genus Pristimantibacillus; species Pristimantibacillus gorillae. The sequence continues at coordinate 21,855 of NZ_CBVJ010000107.1, forward strand.
CTAAGGCTATTGCTCTTCAATTTGGATCTGAGAGCAATGCCAAAAGCAAGCTCGTGACCTCTTCCGAGCTCAGCGCTATTTTCAACAAGGCCGCAAAAGCTGCAGGAGGCACTCAAAGCTTCAAGCTGAAGAACAGTGACTCCGTAACCCGTAAAGATGCTGCAACGTTAATTGCAGAGACGCTAAAGCTGCCTCCTAAACCTGAATCCTACAAAGACGTGCCGGATAAAGAAGCCTATGCTTCAGCTATTGGTGCAGTGTCCTCCTTCCAAATTATGACCGGCTCAACTGCAGATCGTTTTAATCCATCAGGTAAGCTTACTTATGAGCAAGCCTACGCGCTCTCTTATCGAATCTATGATTATATTAAACCGTTCGAATTGGTAGAAGCGACGATCAGCTCTATCCAAAAAGCAGTCGACCAAGAAAAGCTCACCTACGAAGGGCTTGTTCAACAGTATCTGGACCGAATTGCAAAGTATGATGATCAGAACGCATCGATCAACGCTCTTATCACCATCAACCCAAAAGCGCTTGAAATCGCTAGAGGACTCGATAAGGAACGCAAAGAGAAAGGCAAACGCAGCTCGCTGCATGGCATTCCTATTATCGTGAAGGACAACTTCGATACCAGTGACATGCCTACAACCGCTGGCTGCCTTTGCTTGAAGGATTCAATTCCTAAGGAAGATGCCGATCAAGTCGCACTGCTGAAAAAGCAAGGAGCGATCATTCTCGCCAAAGCCAATCTGCATGAATTTGCGTTTGGCATTACGACAGAAAGCTCGCTTGGCGGACAAACGCTCAATCCGTACGCGCTTGATCACTATCCAGGCGGATCGAGCGGCGGCACTGGCGCTTCTATCGCCGCGAACTTCGCACTCGCAGGACTTGGCACCGACACTGGCGGTTCGATTCGCATTCCATCTTCATTCAACAGCCTTGTCGGCATCCGTCCAACTGTCGGACTGTCCAGCCGTGATGGAATCATCCCGCTCGCACTGACGCAGGACGTTGGCGGCCCAATGGCTCGCACCGTAACCGACGCAGCAATACTGCTGGATGCTACAGCCGGCTATGATAAAGACGATGTTGCAACTGCTTATGCAGTTGGACATATTCCAAGCAGCTATACTAACTATCTCGATGTGAACGGATTAAAAGGAGCCCGTATTGGCGTAGCGGTAGAATTGCTGCCTGAGACCGCAGCAGAGAAGCCGGTAACCGACATCGTGAAAGCAGCGATTAAGGATATCGAGAGACTGGGCGGTACGGCTGTTCCGATTGAAATTCCAAACATCAAAACGCTGCTCGGCTACCCTAGCTTGAGCGGCTACGAATTCAAGTTTCAGCTGAATGAATACTTGGCTGAGCTTGGCGATAGAGCACCGTATCACACACTGACAGAAATTATTGATTCCGGCCAAGTTCTTAAATCGCAGCTGGAATCTATGAAAACCCGTAACGCAAGAACAGAGCTGGAAACCCAAGAGTACAAAGACATTATTTTATACCGTACGAAGCAAAACCGCGATGCCATGCTGAAGCTGATGGCCGACAATAACCTAGACGCTATCGTATATCCTTCTACGAGCCAGACAGCTGCTAAAATCGGTGAAGGACAAAATGCCGGCGTCAACAATCGCCTCAGCGCATTCACAGGCTTCCCTGCTATTTCCGTTCCGGCGGGCTTTACCCCTGAAGGGCTGCCTGTAGGCATCGAATTTATGGCACGCTCCTTCGACGAACCGACACTCATTAAGCTGGCTTACGCTTATGAGCAAGGCACGCATAACCGCAAAGCACCTGTTTTGCTTCCTTAAAA
>NZ_CBVJ010000108.1 GCF_000513275.1 Paenibacillus gorillae
AAGGTCGTATGGGGCTTCTTACTATTTAATAATGGACTAGTATTGCGTGCGCGGTTTATTATTTTTTCCGGCTGTTCCGCATTGCCGCCACTACAGTAACACTCTTGTCTTCCCCGTTTGCATAGCGTTCATATTCGGGTGAACCAACCTCATATAAAGCCAGTTTGCCTTCGGCGTTGAAATGAATGCCCCAGCCGTATTTTTTCGGCAGCATCGAAGCCCTCAGACATGCCATCGGCCGCTGGTAAAACTCATCTTTTAGCTGCGTTCCGTTCGCCTCAATCTCTTCCTGCGGTATCTCCTTGTGACGAACGTGCACCTCGAAGAGTAAATCTTCCTGGCTATATTGATAAGGATGATCAGCAACAAGATCGTACTCGATGCCGGGTTTGGTCTTGCCAGTTTTCTTCTCAGGCGGAACCAATCCCATCTCTGCGGGACAATCCGGCGCCACTTTGATAAAGGTATTATAGTAGTTCCACTCCATGCTAAGAATCCCCCTATTATCAATATTCCAATATCATCCATTATAAACGAATCGAGTTCAAATGATAAGGCGGCTACCAGATTCTACATCTGGCCGTTCCGGCTATAGTGTAACATTAATTTGCAAAACTGCTTCCCAAGCTAGATGATGTGTATTGCGCAAAATTTACTTGTCACGCCTCAATCATGAAGATCAATTACAATGATCAAATTCAAAGTAACATAGTTAGTTGGTTTATAGCGAAATAAGCAGCTTTGGCTTTATGGAGCAGGGTCGGCTCAGGCACACCTTTCTACAGCGAAACTGACTTCGCTATTTTGCGAACTTGATTCGCTGTAGACCTCGCATTCACTTGCAAAGCGAATTAGCGAAGCTGGTTCGCTTTTTAACGAACCTAACTTCGCTATGCACTATCTCAACGCAGGCGTTTCCCACATTAGCGAAGAGATTTTCGCTATCCGTGAACCTACGTTCATGAGTAGCGAAGATTGCTTCGCTGCGCTCTGGCTTGGCTCAGGCATACCCTCCTAGAGCGAAACTGACTTCGCTATTTTGCGAACCTGCTTCGTTATAGCCCCCGCATCACGCTTACAGCGAATGCAGCTTCGCTATTTGCGAATTCGCTTCGCTACTCCCCAGTGACTTCCGGCAGCTCCCCCGCTAATTGCCGGGCGAGCTGCCGGGCAACGTGAATGCCGCTCGCTGCCGCTTGCGACAGCGAATGCGTCACGCCGGAGCAATCACCGGCGGCATACAAACCAGGGACGCGCGTCTCCAGCGCTTCATTCGTCTCAATGCTTGGCGCGTAAAACTTGCCATCGATGCCGTATACCATCGTATCCTCGTCAATCGGCTCGCCAAGCAACCTCTCCAGCGCGGCCAAAAAATCAAGCAGCGCCTTCGTGTACAGCTCGGGAACCTCGTCCGCTAACTGACCTGGGTCGACCTGAAGCGTTGGCTTTACACGATTCTGCTGCATTATCCCCTGCTCAGTCGCCCTGCCGAGCTTCAAGTCTTCTAGCCGCTGAGCAACAATCCGCTCGCCGCCACGATTAATGCCACTAATAATGCCGCGTGCGAAGCTATCGGCCGCTTCCATAGAATCAAAATACCTCGGGACAAACAGCGTAAAGTTCAAGTTAGCCGAACCTTCCCCTTCGCGCTCCCGGAAATTTTGGCCGTCGGGCATGACCATTCCGTCCTGATGCTTGCGAATGACGCGGCCGCTCGGATTCATGCAATAGGTTGTCGCCATGTAGTCCTCGCCCACATATTGCAGCTTCGTCTCGAACGTTTCCCCCAAGATGGCATCCAGTTGGTTACCGCGCATCTCTACCCGCAGGCCAAGGTCCACTCTAACTGAGTCTTGTCCGATGCCAAGTGCCTGACATTGCGCAGCCATCCAATCGGCACCGCTTCGCCCCGTCGCAAAGACAAGCTTCCGCGTAGTCAACATCCGTCTTCCTTCCGCACCATCAAGCTCAAGTTTGAAGCCGCCGCCCTCCATCAACTGAATCGCCGCCACATCCGTCTCAAACGACAAAATGATACGGCTTAGCAAATAACGCTGCAGCTTCTCCAAAACAACAGTCGACAGCGCCGAGCCCAGATGGCGGGTTCTCGTCGTCAACACCGCTAGCCCTGCCTGCCGTGCGCGCTCTGTTAGTACCGGATTTTCTGTACTATAGTCGGCAGCAGCAGCCCCGCCATATTCACAGAGAACCGCATCCACTTCATCCATTAAAGCCATAGCGTTCTCGCTGCCGACCTTCCTTTCCAGACCGCCGCCAAAATCATTCGTATAGTTAAACTTTCCTTCCGATTTGCCCAGACCGCCAAAACCGATATATTTAGCACAGGCTGCACAGCTGCAGCTTTCTCCGAGGTCTAGCGGGCAGAACCGTTCCTCTACTCTTTTCCCCTTATCGATCAGCAAAATATTCAGCGGCTTCATTCCCTTCCGCCGTTCCTGAATTTTCGCCAATTCATGGGCTGCGAATACACCGCCAACTCCAGCACCAATAATCGTAACGTCATAATCCATATCTATCTTCACGCTTTTAGAGCTCCGAGGAATGGAAATCATATTCTTTTTCCACCTTGCATATTTTCACCTGATAGCTGGAGTACCATTGCTCCCGACCGGTCCGTTGAGCGGTCAAATGCTCCTCATTTCGCTTCCATTCGCGAATAGCCTCCAGGCTGTCCCAGTAGGATACCGTAATGCCTGCTCCTGAAGAATCTCTTACACTTTCAACACTAATAAAGCCGGGCTGCCGCGATGCAAGCTCCTCCATACGCTCGGCAATTACCCCATATCCATTATCGCCTTCCGTCCGTTTGCTGGTAAAAATAACGGCGTAGCGGCTGTCCAAATGTCCCGTTGTCTCCATTCGCTTCTCACCCTTCCAACCTAATCTTCCTACATTATAGCGCACCTGCTTCCCAGCCAACGACAAAAAAAGAGCCCCGCCGGACTCATCCGGACAAGGCTCCTTGCTTCCTATTATTCAAAAAGATCGGTTACTGCGCCTTTCGAAGCCGAGGACACCAGCCTAGAATACTTGGCCAAAACGCCTTTCGAAAATTTCAACGGCGGCTGAACCCAAGCTTGTGCCCGGCGCTCTATCTCCTCGTCCGTTACCTCGAAGCCGATTTCCTGTGTTTCACTGTCAATGACAACCTGATCGCCGTTTTGCAGCAGTCCGATTGGCCCGCCCACTTGCGCCTCAGGCGCGACATGCCCAATAACGAAGCCATGCGATCCGCCCGAAAATCTGCCATCCGTAATAAGTGCGACTTCTCCGCCCAATCCTTTGCCAACGATTAATGCCGTTACAGACAACATCTCCGGCATACCCGGCCCGCCCTTCGGCCCGCAATAACGGATAACGAGAACATCCCCTTTATGGATTTCATCGTTCAAAATCGCTGCCGTCGCCTCATCCTCGCTGTCGAACACTTTGGCCGGACCTGTAAAACGAAGCTTTTTCATTCCCGACATTTTCGCAATAGCGCCTTCCGGAGCTAGATTGCCTCTCAGAACGACAAGCGGACCCGTTGGCTTCAACGGCTGGTCGAACGGCCGAATGATTTCTTGATCCGCCTGCAGCGGTTCGGCATCCGCCAAGTTTTCAGCGAGCGTCTTGCCCGTTACGGTCAAGCAGTCCCCATGCAGCAGTCCTTGCTCCAGCAGCAGCTTCATTACGCCCGGCACGCCGCCGATATCATTCAAATCCTGCATGACGTATTTGCCGCTTGGCTTCAGATCCGCAATATGCGGTACGTTCAGACGAATCCGTTCAAAATCATCATAGGTAAGATCGACGCCAACTGAATGAGCAATTGCAGTCAAATGAAGAAACGCATTGGTCGAGCCGCCGAGTGCCATGACAACGGTGATCGCGTTTTCGAACGCTTTTTTCGTCATAATGTCCTTCGGATAAATTTCTTTCTCCAACAGCTCCAGCACCTGCTTGCCCGCTTCGGCGCATTCCACAGCCTTGCCTGGCGAAATCGCCGGCGTTGACGACGAGCCGGGAAGACTCATCCCCAGCGCCTCAGCAGCGGACGCCATCGTATTAGCAGTATACATGCCCCCGCAAGCGCCCGGTCCCGGACATACGCTGCATTCTACTTTATGCAGCTCTTTTTCCGTCATTTTACCATCATGATATTGGCCAACCGCTTCAAAAGCGGTAACGATATCGACGTCTTTGCCATCCAACTTGCCAGGCTGAATCGTTCCGCCGTACACATATACAGCGGGGATATTCATTCTCCCGATCGCCATGAGGCATGCTGGAGTATTTTTATCGCAGCCGCCAACAGCAACGAGACCGTCGAATCGCTCCGCATTCGTTACAATTTCGATCGAATCCGCAATCGTTTCCCGGCTTGGCAGTGAGAACAGCATGCCCTCATGCCCCATAGAAATACCGTCGGATACCGTAATGGTATTGAAAATAAGCGGGGCACCGCCGCTCGACTGAACTCCTTTTTTCGCATGAAGAGCTAGTCCGTCAATATGCATATTGCATGGCGTAACCTCGCTCCATGTACTGGCAACGCCAATCATCGGCTTCTTGAAATCCTCATCTTTAAATCCAACCGCCCGAAGCATCGCCCGGTTCGGCACCCGATTTGCGCCCTCGCTGATTACTTTACTCCGAATTCTTAAATCCTTACCGGTTGTCATTCTGATCCTTCCTTTCAACATGATCTGCTTATTAAAGGGGCTACACTGATTTTTATGATATATGCAATATATCGCATACATATATGGAATGCAAGATGTTTGTTTCTCGCTTTGCCTCTATTCAGTTCTTGCTGGCTTATGCTATGACTTCCGACATAAACAGCTTACGCCCCGTTATAGTAAATTACACATTGCGGAAAATAAAAAAACGCCTCTCGGCGTTTTTTTTAGATGGGTTTAAATGAGCGAGTACAACTCATTCATCGGCCGGATTAAATTTTGCTTCATAATGGCGGAAGCAGCTGCAGCATCTCTCTTTTCCAATGCGGAGATTAAAGCGGCATGCTCCTCAACTGAGCCTAGGGTCGTCGTGTTTGGCTGCTTCAAAAAAACATATTTAAATCTTCGGATATGGATTTGCAACGATGCGCTGAATGAAGCGATATAGGCATTATCCGACGCTTCCACGATCATATTGTGCAGCTGCTCATCGATCTCCATCGCCTGATACGGCTGTCCGCTATCAATTGCAGCGCCGAATTGTTCATTTAATAACTTCAGCGTCTCAATCTGCTGCGGCGTTATGAGGGCAGCGGCATGCTCCGCGGCTAGAGCGTGAAGCACAGCCATCGTCGGGTACATTTTCAAAATATCGTCTTTCTCGATGAGCGTCACTCGGGTTTCTTTTCCCGGATGCATAGAGACAAGTCCTTGCACCTCCAGCAGTTGGAGCGCCTCCCGAATCGGCGTGCGGCTTACCGCGAGAGATTCCGCCAGCTCGGCGTCGAGCAATTTTTCCCCAGGCAGCAATGTGCCTTCGATAATCCATCGTTGAAGCTGGGAGAAGGCCCGCTCTTTGGCCGTCATTCGGATCGGCGAAGCAAAATCTTTCGGTACCGGCATTGATCTCATCCTTCTCTATCTTTTTCTTCGCAATATATCGCATAAACATGCAGAATGCAAGCGTCACGGAGGTGAGTTTTGAGACCTGTTGGACTACCCATTGTGCTCGAATATGTGCAGGTTCAAGAACATAAAATGGTCCCATATTAAGCAGTATAATGAAGAGCATTTCAATGTCTACACCTTTAGCAGATACAACTGAAACGATTGCCTTGCATAAAAAATTTCGTTGACAGTCTCACATAACGGGTGATATATTGTTTTCATTCTAAAGCATAGTAATCAGGTCGGTTTTATTCAAATACTATGTTTATTTCAAGAGAGGATGTTCAACATGGAAAACAATCTGGTCACTGCCTTTCAGGAGAACTGGATTACACTAGGCGTTTCCGCAGTTCTTCTTGCACTGCTTTATTTTATGGCTAAAAAACGGGTCGGCTTCGGCACACGGGTGCTAGTCGCACTTGGTCTTGGTCTCGTTGCAGGCGTTATCTTCAACAACTTTCAATTGAAGTTTGAAGGCGTCGGCACAATCGGCTCGATCTATGTCAGCTTGATCCGCATGATCGTAATTCCGCTAGTATTTGTACTCGTCATTAACAGTATTATCTCTATAACCAACATTGCTTTTCTTAAAAAAATCGGTATCAAAACCGTTGCCTGGTTCCTCGGTACAACTGGCGTAGCTGCTATTATCGGCTTACTCGTTGCACTGGCAATCAACCCGGCCGGCACATTTGAGGCTAGTCAGCCTGAAGGATTCGAAGCCCGTGAAGTGCCAAGCTTCTTCCAGGTTATTCTCGATCTCGTGCCATCCAATCCGGTTAACGAAGCCGCTACTGGCAAAGTCCTTCCGGTATTGATCTTTGCACTATTCATTGCAATCGCAATCGTTAAAGTAGGCTCCAAAAAGCCCGAAGCCGTTCAGCCGGTTAAAGCGCTGTTCGCTTCCTTAACTGAAGTGCTGCATCAAGTTGTAAAATTCGTTCTTCGCTTCACTCCATACGGCGTGTATGCTCTGATCGCCGTTATGGCAGCCAAATATGGCTTGGAAACATTGAAGCCGCTGGCAACACTCATTCTTGTTAGCTATATTGCATTGATTTTGCATTTTGTCATCGTATTCGGCGGCCTCGTTGCCTTCGTTGGCAAGCTGAATCCGCTTCGCTTCTTTAAAAAGGCTTACCCTACAGTTGCCGTTGGATTTACAACCCGCAGCAGCTACGCAACTTTGCCAATCAACCTTGAAGTCATTACGAAACGCCTCGGCGTATCTCCGCGGATTGCCAGCTTTGTTGCTCCGCTTGGCGCTACGATGAACTTCAACGGCTGCGGCGGCATTTGGCCGGCTATCGTTTCCGTATTCGTTGCCAACATTTTTGACATGCAATTAAGCATTACGGACTACATCCTGATTGTTGCTGTCAGCGTTATTTCTTCCATCGGCGTTGCAGGTGTCCCTGGACCTGCCTCGATCTCAACAACTGTCGTATTGACGGCGCTTGGCCTTCCGCTCGAAGGACTTGCAATGGTTGTTGCCGTTGAGTCGCTGATCGACATGGGCCGTACTGCAGTTAACGCAACAGGAACTACGGTTACAGCCGTACTCGTTGCCAACTCCGAAGGCGAGCTCGACCGCGAAGTATTCAACAGCAATGACAATGATGCACTGGAATTGAACCCGGCTTAATAGCCGGCTTGCAGCAAAACTGCCCCTGATCACCAATGGTGATAGGGGCAGTTTTTTTGTTGCTTTGAAACTGGGATACTCCATCAGCTACAACTGTATTTCACCACTATCCTTATTCTAAGGTTTGGGATAGCACGAGCACTGCTGCTAGCCGCGAGAATAACGCCAACAGCGAAACGGCTTCGCTATTTTGACAAGTTTGCTTCGCTATCCGCTGATATGACTCGCTTCACAGACCTACAGCGAAGCAGGTTCGCTATTTTGCGAAGTTTGCTTCGCTACCTGATGATATGCCCCGTTTCACAGGTCTAGAGCGAAGCAGGTTCGCTATTTTGCGAACCTAACTTCGCTCTAGCATGCTTAGCAGCGTGCACTACCTCCTAGAGCGAACCTAATTTCGCTATTCGTGAACCTAGGTTCTCCAGTTGCGAAGCTAGCTTCGCTATTGGCTGATATGCCTCCCTTCACCAGCCTACAGCGAAGTTTGCTTCGTTATTTAACGAAGCTGCTTCGCTATCGGCTGATATGCCTCTGTTCCACCAGCCAACAGCGAAATTTGCTTCGTTATTTAACGAAGCCACTTCGCTGTTTGATGACTCCGTCTACTAACACCAGTATTGCTGAGTTAACGAAGCTACTTTGCTACAGAACAAAATCAGAGGTTACTCTAAATAACGTGTAAGTTACTGCTTCCTCGAGCCAACGTCGCTTAATCAAGCTACTCTATATTCGTCCTTACACCGTACTGTCCCGTTAACTCCCACCTCTACCCTACTCCCAGTAAACAACACTTCTTCGGCTAGCCGGCCGAGCAACTTGGCTAGTCTGCAACTCTACGCCATCAAACCCAGTTAGATCCTACCGCACACCTGCATGCATGTTTAGAACTCTGTATCTTCCCCGCCCTAACCACACATCCACGCAAGCAAACAAGGGCAGCCGATTGGCTGCCCTTGTTTGAATCTTTCTTATTTGCTAAGCAAGTTGTAAATAACTTGAGCTGCTTCTGCTCTTGTCGTGACGCCCAGCGGGTTAAGCTTGGCGTTGCTGCCGGAGACAACTCCGCCTTCAACCAGCGCTTTGAATGCTTCTGCAGCATAGCCGGCGATTTGATTCGCATCGCTATAGCTCGTAATCGTTGCATTCGTTTTCTTGGTTGGAAGCTCTCCGAGAATCGTTAGCGAACGATGCAGCAGCGTAAACAGATCTTGACGCGAGACGGCTTTGTTTGGCTCGAATTGATTGTCACCTGTGCCATTGGCAATGCCAAGACGCTTAGCTGCCGCCAGATACGGCGTGTAATACGTATTGCCTGCATCTGAGTAGTTATCTGTAGTATTGGCGTCTGCTTCGATACCATACGCATTAAGCAGCAGGACGATAAACTGGCCTCTAGTAATCGTTGCATTTGGACTAAAATGCGTATCGTCTGTTCCGTTAGCGATTTCCCTTGCCGCCAAATAATGTACCGCATTGGCATACCAAGCAGTTGGCGACACGTCCGCGAAGGTTACTGCATTCAGACCGATAATGTATTGCGAGAAATGCTTCGTTGCAAACTCTACCGTTCCCGTCTCCGCACGATATTGGCCGCGGATCGTCTCCAATCCTTCATCCGATACGTAATAAACGACAATCGCGTTCGCATCTTCTCCAGCTTTGAGTGTGTACGGAATGCTCACGTTAACCGTTCCGCCTCCGAAAGTAGTAATCTCCTTCTCGCCCGCAAAAATAGTCAAGTTATAAACCGGGCGGTCACCCAGCACTTCCTTGCCCTCTGCAGTAAGCTCACCCTTCGAGATTCTTACGTTAATGTTGTTCGAACCAGCTTCCGTTCCGATGCTTTTAACCGCTGCCGCATCCAGTACAATTGTGCCTACATTTGCAAAATCAAACTGTACAGCCGCTTTCGTGCTATCTCCAATTTGGGAGAAAGCACTGCCTGGAATCGTTACATCTGCGGACTTTGTTTGTGCAGGCGCATCGATCTTGATCGCTGCAAAAGCCGGTTTTCCTTCCGCTTCTGCCTTCTTGATATTCTCAAGCAGACCGTTCACCGCAGTCGTCGTAACGGTTGCACTTGTTGTGCCATCCGCTGCATTAGAGCTGGACACAGCCGTTATCGTTGTGGATCCAGAAGTACCCGGATTTGTCGTACCAGATCCGCCGGAAGCTGGAGGCGTACCGCCGCCTGTGTTGCCGTTGCCACCGTTACCACCATTGCCGCCATTACCTCCGCCGTTGTTACCGCCATCTCCGCCCCCAGTTGGAGGAACATATGCCGGAACGTCCAATTTCACAGACGGACTTGCCTTGTAGCCTTCTTTGGCAGCATATCGGATATAGTAAGTACCGGCGCCGAGACCCGTAATTGTAGTATCCGCAACTGGAGTGTATACCGTTGCTTGCGCCAGCTTGTACTCCAGACCTGCAACTGCACCAGTAATTTTGCCGTCATTATTGCTTGCTGACGTTGGCGCCGATGCCGCGAGTGGCAGTGAAGGAGCTGCCTGCGACGATTGACCTGTTAACGTTGGGAAGAGATTGTCCAATCCCTCTGTGTAGTTGTTATAATTGACACCCGTAGCGCCATTGCGCACATAATTTGGTTGGATATTTGTCCACGAGTACATGAGCTCAACATGGCCCAGAATTGGAGCCGCTTTGCCTTCCCCGTCTTTATGGTCTTTATCGTAAGTGAACAAGTACGGTACTTGAAGCTTGTTCGCAACAACCGTGTTGTTGTTAGCATCTACATAGCTTACATTGTTTCTCGACTTGTCGTAGAGCGTTACGATATTCGTCAAGTAAGTATTGACCAGATCGACATAAAGATTTGCATCCGGATGGCCGGTTGCCCGCACTTGAAGCCGGTTATTTGCGTGCGGGTCGTTCGTTGGGTTGGAGGCGTATACGCCTGCATCAAGCTTTGGATCCCACATGTAGATTTTATCGACATTGTAGGCTTTGGCATATTTGTTGATAAATTTGATCGCTGCTTGCGTATTCGGGCACCATGATCCTCCGAATAGAATCGCATACTTGCCTTCGCTGCCCAGTAAGCCCAGCAATTGATCATAAGTGACATGCTCAAATACGATCGATTGGTCTGAGCTATCAAAAATCGTCGCTTTTCCGTTCGTATTAAAGGCCGTCGTAAAATAATCAAAATCGTTAATCGTATCGATATTAGCCTTCCTAACGCCTTCAACTTCCTCGGAAACTTGGTCAAATAGTGCCTCTACCTGACTTCTATAGCTATCTGCTGCCAAATCACCAGCCTCTAAAGAAGCGATAATCGGAGCACGGCCGCCCTCCTCATCTACATGATCCTTATTGTAGATAAGCAAGTATGGCTCGTTCACTTTAGGCGCAGTTACTGCTCCCGCGCCAGCTTTATCATAGCTGACTAGTTCTTCCGAAGCCGTCTGCAGGTTAGTCAGATATTTATTGACAAGCTCCACGTAATAATCAGCAAACGGGCTGCTGCTGTCTGCAATATCCAGCGTTGCACCGTCCAGCTTGGTATCGAAATTATAAATCGTCTGAACACCGTATTGTTTGGCCGTTTCATTAATAATTCCGATATGCTCCTGTGTGCTGCCGCTCCAAGCCCCGCCGATCAAGACGGCAAAGGTGCCTGCACTGTCAAACAGATGAACGATATCCTCATAAGTGGCCGTTCTGAACACATGGTTCTCATCATTTAATCCGCTGTATACAGAATTGAAATAATTATAATGGCTTACTGCGCTTGATGAAGCTGCCGATGCACTTGGCGTTTGAAAAGCGGGCACGAGCAGCAATGCGGTCAAAAGCAAGGCTACGATTTTTTTAGAATTATAGGCTAGTTTCATATTGCTTCGATTCTCCTTTGGTTGAGTCTGATTTATCTAGGTTGAGTAAACTTCAGATTAGCAAATTTCTTCGTCCGAGCTGGAACCGGAAGAACCAGAACCGGAGGAAGAAGACGAAGAGCCGGAGCTAGAAGAAGAGCCCGATTCCGACGAACCGGAAGGCGCTGCTTTTTTCTCTTCCTTTTGAACGAAGCTTCCCGATTTCTTGTCCTTCGGCTGGGCTGTTGGCGCAGGTGCCGGAGCTTCTTGTGCTGGCGCGCTCGCTTGCGGCTGCTTCACTTCTGCAGCAGGCTTCGCTGTCGGCTGCACTTTATTATCCTCTGCCTTTGGAGCAGCGGTTGGTTGCACAGCAGGCTTGTCGTCACCTTTTGCTGCTGCCTGCGGCTGCTGCTTCGTTTCCGGTTTTGCAGCCGGCTCTGAAGTCTTCACTTCAGGCTTCGCCGTTGCTTCTGCCGCTGACAACTGCTGCTTCGTTTCCGATTTTGCAGCTGGCTCTGCCGCTGCCTTCACTTCAGGCTTCGCAACCGTCTCCGCAGCTGGCTGCTGTTTCTCCTCCGATACCGTCGTTGCTGTTGCATCTGCCTTCGGCTGCACGTCTGCCGGTGCCTCTGTCGCCTTTGGCTGCTCTCCAGCTGTCGTCGCTTGCTGCACGGCCGGTTCTTTCGTTGCCGCTGCTGCCGAATGATCACCAGATCCGTTATTTGCGAATACCGCCGCATACGTTACAACAAGAACTACTGCGGCGGCAGCAATAATTGATGCCGTTAATTTTTTTGTCCCGAGCTTTTTCATGATATAAAACAACCCTTTCGTTTCGCTCTTTGAGCTTAATGTTTTGCCATGACCCTGCTGTGTTCTTTTCTTTATTTGGATAAAAAAAGAAGACCCAACAAAGAGCAGTATTCGCTCATTGTTGAATCTCTGGCCGTCCAGTAGATTTATCATCCAATGTTATCCGATCAAGATGGTAAACTTTACATCCTGTTTTTTTATATTAACGGGCTATTTACATAGTGTCAATACATTATTCAATTTATCCTATCGTTTTTATAGGAATTATACTGAATAAAGTTTTAATTGACAGCATTTAAGAATAAATGGTAATATCTTCTCCCTGTCAAATTTACAAAGTTAGGAGGGATTTACACTTGATTCAGGTAGAAGGAATAAGCAAAGCCTTTCTGGTAGCCAAGCGGCCGCCAGGTCTTAAGCATGCTGTCAAATCGTTATTCCACCGGGAGTACACGAGAGTAGAAGCGCTTCAAGACATCAGCTTCCATATCCCCAAGGGAGAGATCGTCGGTTATATCGGACCTAACGGAGCTGGAAAATCGACCACCATCAAAGTAATGAGCGGCATTCTGGTGCCGGATCGCGGCAGCTGCACTATTATGGGTCATACACCATGGAAGGATCGCGTGGCTTATGTCAAAAATATCGGCGTCGTATTCGGACAGCGAAGCCAGCTGTGGTGGGACGTGCCGGTCATCGATTCCTTCGAGCTGCTTCGCGATATTTATCGGATTCCGCAGAGTGAATACAGCAGCATGCTCACCTTATTGACCGAGACGCTTGATCTGGGCAGCCTTCTCCACATGCCCGTAAGGCAGCTCAGTCTGGGACAGCGGATGCGCTGCGAAATTGCTGCTTCACTGCTGCACAGCCCCGACATCCTGTTCCTGGACGAGCCCACGATCGGTCTGGATGCCGTCTCGAAAATCGCGGTACGCAACTTCATCAAGACGATCAACAAGGAGAAAGGCGTTACGGTCATTCTCACCACGCATGACATGAACGACATTGAAGCGCTCGCCCATCGGATTCTGCTGATCGGCAAAGGCACCTTGCTCTACGACGGGAGCGTGCAAGGCTTGCGCGGCCGGTTCAGCACGAAACGGACGATTACGGCGGATTATCGCGAGAGCACAGTGCCGCTGCAGCTTCCGGGAGCATCTATCCTGTCCTGGACGCCAGACCGGGCCATCATTAGCGTGGATACCGAACAGGTGCTGATGGCGGAAGTGCTGACTCAGCTGTCCAGCCAAGTCGAGCTGCTGGATGTCGCCATTGATACACAGCCTATCGAGGATATAATCGTCCAAATGTACAAGGAGTACCAATTGTAATGAAGGCCTATATTTCTGTTTTCAAAATGCGCTTGAACAACGGCCTGCAGTACCGGGCGGCAGCGCTTGCCGGAATCGGTACTCAGTTTTTTTCGGATTCATCTTCATTATGATCTTCGAAGCCTTTTACGCCCATGCTGCTGCACCTCCTGAAATGACGCTCTCCGAGGTCATTACCTACACCTGGCTCAAGCAGGCTTTCTTGGCCTTTGTTGTCCTATGGCTGCGGGATAACGAGCTGTTTCAACTCATCACAAGCGGGAATATCGCCTATGAGCTGTGCCGGCCCAATGGCCTTTACGGACTTTGGTACGCCAAGCTGCTTGCCCAGCGCATCTCAAGCGCCCTGCTTCGCTGCTTCCCAATCCTTATCGTCACGATCTTTCTTCCCGAGCCTTACCGGCTTAAATTGCCGCCAGACCTGCTTTCTCTGCTTCTGTTCCTCGCGGTACTGATCGCCGGACTGCTCATGCTGGTTGCGATCTCGATGCTCATCTACATATCCGTGTTCGTTACGATGTCTCCAGCAGGGTCACTGCTCCTATTCAGCGTCTTTGGCGAATTTTTAGCCGGACTTATCATCCCCGTTCCGCTCATGCCGGATTGGATGCAAAAAATCGTCTATGTACTGCCCTTCCATTGGACGGCCGACTTTCCCTTCCGGGTATTCACCGGTAACATCGGCATCGAAGAGGCTTCAACCGGCTTGTTGATTCAACTCGTCTGGTTAGCTGCCTTAATTGCCCTAGGGTATTTTACGATGAAAAAAGCGCTGAGACGCATCGTGGTACAGGGAGGGTAATGGAGATGACTTTATATTTGAAATACATGCTCATGTTGTTTAAATCGCAAATGCAATATCGCGTTTCCTTCTTCTTCCTCGCAATCGGACAATGCTTAACGCCGTTTATTGCGTTTGCAGGCATTTACTTCCTGTTCGATAAATTTGGACAGCTGCAGGGATGGAGCTTTTATGAGGTCGCATTATGCTTTGCTATTACTCATATCGCATTCACCATTACGGAATGCTTTGCCCGGGGATTTGATTCCTTCTCGTCGCTTATCGTAACAGGGGATTTCGACAGGCTGCTAGTCAGGCCCCGGGGTACAGTCGTTCAAGTATTGGGCTCCCGATTCGAATTTGCCCGCATCGGAAGGCTGCTTCTCAGCGGCGTTGTTCTCACGTGGGCCGTCTCTAATATTGGAGTCGATTGGACGATGCTCAAAGCTATTGCACTTCTGCTTATGATCGCCAGCGGCGTCGTCATCTTCACCAGTATTTTCATTCTGGCCGCATCAATCAGCTTCTGGACGGTGCAAGGACTCGAGATTGCGAATATCTTCACCGACGGCGGCCGTGAAATGACACAATATCCGCTCGACATTTATACGAAGCGGGTTAGGCAGTTTTTCACCTTTATCATCCCGTTCGCCTGCTTCAATTACCTTCCGCTGCTGTACATTCTCGGACGCAAGGAACAGGAGCTTTATGCGTTCATCCCGCTTGCCGGGTTTCTCTTCCTTATTCCTTGTCTGTTCTTGTGGCGCGTTGGCGTTCGCCATTATCGCTCCACCGGTTCCTAGAACCTGCCTCATAGATCAACAAAAAAATGGCGATCCGGTATCAAACAAAACCTGTTCGCCATTTGAATCTCTCACTATCGCGGCAATCTATTTGCAATGCTTTTTCCATCTTGTTTTCGGCCTGGATACAACCCCGACGTCGACTGCTTTAATGGAAGAAAGCTTAATATAAGAGACAACGCCCTTCGCATTCAGAATAACGCAGCCGCCCTCAATGCCAAGAAAAATTCCCGTACGCGTAACTCCGTCAAACTGAATTCGAATATTTGGGGTGCCGATGCCGATTTTATTCAAGATGCAAAGAGCATAACTATCCGTTCCGCCGCTGCTATGGTGCCGGCTCCCTTCGCTTTTACCGCTGTCGCGACTTCCCCAGCTGTTCGCGTGCTTGTCTCCACGGCTCTTGCAACTGCAGTTGCTGCCACAGCCGCAGTTCTTGCAGCCTCCGCTTTTTTCGCCATGGCTTTTTTTGCTGCCGTCGCTTTTGCTCCCACTGCTCTTACAGCCATAGCTATAGCATCCCTGGCTGCGTTCACCGGAGCTGCTTCCTCCTTTTCTGGACAATTTCATCACTCCTTCATTCCGTTGTTTCTATAAGATATGCAGAATGCTAGAGTTATGCTTGTATCTTTATACTAGATTGCAAGATTCATTGTTTAATGATGCAAAAAAAAAGCCCGAGCTATGGTAATTTCGGGCTTCTTTTTCATAAGTGCTATTGCTTCGTTCCGGTCTGTCCGCTCGACTTCCCTTTACCGGTAAGCATAAGCACAGCCAGAACCACAAGCGGCAGCGCTATGCAGAAAACACCGTCGAACCAAGGATAATAGTACAACAGCAGCTGGTTATACTCAGAAATATTGGGAGTCCCGGCTATTGTAGCGACGATCAAAATCATGCCATAAGGTATCGTCAGCATACGGCTTTCCTTAAGACCAAATACTTGCGCAGTTCCGGCCGTTAATGCAAAAAACAAGAGCAGCGTCTTAAAAAAGACGGTAATAATCCAAATTAGCATCAGAATGACCTCAAGCCGCTCTAAAAACTGTCCAATCGTTATCTTTTGCGCCAGCACAAAGGTCGGATAATACTTGGTCTCCATCAGACTAGGGCCAAGCACAAGCACGCATAAATCAACTACAATGAAGAGGATTAAGCCGCCAATGGCATAACCCCATAAAATCGGTTTCGTCAGCTTCACTTTCCCTGTAACATGAGGGACCAGCATCAGCAGTACGACCATTTCAGTGAAACCGGTAACAAAAGCTGGAATTGCGCCCTGAATGACTGGAGTCAATCCTCTTGCCAACATCGGCTTCATATTTGAGATATCCACTTGAGGCGTCAAAAACACAACCATGAACAAGAATAGAAAAAGAAACAAAGGAAACAGTAGTTCACTTAAGCGCGCAAACGCTTCGATGCCATATCGATATGCGATAATAATTACAGCCATAAACAGCAGTAATATCGCATTGACCGGTGTCTCCGGCATCATTTGTGTCGTCATGAACTGGCTCATTTCACTCATTAATGTGAGACCGCCCATAAAAAAGTTAAACAGAAACAGCAGCCCCATAAAGCCGCCTGCTGCCTTGCCAATCCGGTTCTGCAGAGCGGTTATGGGACTCTGTCTCTGCAGACGGTTGGCGATTGCTGCAAAAACAGCTCCCAAAACAAGTCCCATTAATGTGGCTAATGCCATTGAGAGCCATGCATCCTGCTTAGAATAAGCCGCAACAATGGTTGGCATAATTAGAATAGAGTCACCAATAACTCCGATAATAATCAGAATCGTGAATTGGCGAACCGATATTTTAGCATTAGCGAATTGTCCCATTCGTTTTTCCTTTCGGTTAGCGCTTCTTCTAGCCTATCGTCCCTCCGAATGCGTATTTCAATAGGCCGAACGGGTTCGGAAGATCCTGCTCCAAGGCCAAAGCAATATATAATCCAGAGCCTATGGACAGCAATATGAGGAAAACGGCCAGTTCCCGCTTGCGTTTCCGTTTGACAAGCCCCGGCACCTCCAATCCGATGGCAGCTGCGGCTAATGCCAGCACTGCAAAGACCGATGACATAATCGCACCTCCATTACTTCAAGGTCGTATTGCCGGTCGTTCCTGTTTTGCGAATCAAAAGCTTAATCTTATATTGGATTTTAACATCCGGCAAATAGGTATCGTTCCAATCCGTTTTAACCTGCTGCCACACCGAGGGATGATCCTTCTGAAGCTGGTTGCCAAAGCCTAAAAAATCGGATTTCATCTCCTTCGCCTTCTTCACTGCCGCCTCGCAATGGTCTCGGATAACATTCCCCGCAGCGATCTGCAGCTTTTCGATTGTGGCAGGGTCCGCAATATCAACATCTCTGCAGCCTCTATCGACAATATTGCCTTCCGAACGGATATTAATCGTGAACTCCGGTTTTCCTCCAACTACTTTCGATTCGATACTGGCATTGGAAGAAGTAACCTCGACTCCGATATAGGTATCATTTTTTACACGGAATTCCGAGTGTGGTGCTTTGCAATTTATTCGTAATATCCGTGAAGCCTTTACTCTCGGTTTCATTCAACCATCCTACCAGCTTATCTCCTTTAAAAGCCGCGATTCCCTTGTAACGATAACGGCTTCGCGGAAGAAACGTCTCTACGTTTCGTTTCGATTCCGCCATCTCCACACTGCCGATTAGCTTGATGCCTGTCATCGTCAGCTCGATTCCGTCAGCAGACAGCTTCTTCAGCACATCATCCATCGTTACAGATACGGTTGGCGCCCAGTTTTTCTCAGATGTTTCAAGTGATCTCAGCATACTGTTGGTTGGCAGCTTATCAAGCGGTGTATACAGCTTTAATATATTTTCCGCTCTCGTCCCTCTTGCAATAACGAGGTTGAAATCCATTCTCTGCTCGTTGTCGCGAAGGGCATTATCGAAAAAATCGCCTATTCCCTTTCTTGCCAGCTCTTCGCTTATGATATACATCTGCAGATGTCCCATATATACCTTCCGGGGCGCCTCCGCCGTTAAGGAACGGGCCGCTTCCTGCATCGTTCTGCCCCGGCCTTGATACAAGGTGCTGGGAGGGCGCTCGCCGCCTCTTTTTTGCGCTGATATCTCACTTGGATTCACGACCTGGAACGACACGAGATATTCGCCATCCACCCAATCAAAGCCGATGCCCAGTACAATAAGCAGCTCGTTCAGTTCCCTCCGGCTCCAACAGCCATTCAGCATCAGCAGACATAGCAGAACGATCGTCATCTTGTAAAACATTCCGCGCCCCCTCACGGTTTACGTATCCTTGCGGTACCGCTGGAAATGGAAGTACCCGGACGTCTGAACTGAAGCCATCGCGGCAGCCGCACAAGCGAGTCCTCCAAATCCTCCGATTGCAGCGGGGAGATCGGAGACATATAGGGCTCGCTGAAGGATCGCAGTGCACACAGATGCAGCAGCAGAACAAAAAACGCCATAATAATACCAAACAATCCAAAGCTGGCAGCGACCATCATGAATACAAATCTTAATATCCTAACGGGAATTGACATGCTGTAAGCCGGAGTTGTAAACGTAGAAATCGCCGTTACCGCAACGACAATAACCATCGCAGCAGAGACGATGCCGGCTTCTACGGCAGCTTGGCCGATAACGAGCGTCCCCACTACCGATACGGCTTGGCCAATCGCACGCGGCATCCGCAAGCCAGCCTCCCGTAAAATCTCAAAAGTGACCTCCATGGCAAATGCTTCAACGAATGCCGGAAACGGCACTCCCTCCCGTTGCGCTGCAAGACTGATCAAGAGCGAGGTAGGAAGCATATCACGATGGAACGTTGTAATGGCGATATAAAGAGAAGGAAACAGCAGTGAAATGAAAAAGCTGGCAAACCTCAGCATTCGAAGTAAGCTTGCATAGACGGAACGCTGGTAATAATCCTCCGTCGATTGGAAAAAAGAAATAAATTGTGTCGGAACTAATAATACATTAGGCGTGCCGTCAACCAAAATCGCCACTTTGCCCTCCAGCAGCTGCGATGCGACGTTGTCGGGAAGCTCGGTATTGAACACCGTTGGAAAAACCGAGTATTTCCCGTCTTCTATTAATTCCTCGATATAGCCGCTGTCCAGTATGCTATCAATCCGAATCGCTTGCAGCCTGGAGCGGGTCGTATCAATAACCGATGTCTTCGCAATTTCTTTAATGTACATCATCGTAACATCCGTTTTCGTAACAGTGCCTAATGCATAGGTTTCGAGCCTCAACCGCGGATCTTTAATCTTTCTTCTAATCAAAGCGGTATTGGTACGAAGCGTCTCATTAAAGCTTTCTCTCGGTCCGCGAACGGACGTCTGATTCGTTGATTCGCTAATATCCCGGCTTTTCCATTGACGAATATCGGCAGAGAAGGCACGATCGCTTCCTTCCAGCAAAATAACGGCTTCGCCGGATAAAAGACATCGATAGAAAGAACCCATTTCATCTGCACTTCGTATCGATCCAACCCCAACGAGCAATTCTCTTGCCAGAGCAGTCTGGTCGCCCTCCAATGGACGAGCTTCCGGACCGGAGTCATGGATGCCTCTCATATTTCCAATCAGTACATCGAATATATATTGATTGATAATAGCCGAATCAGACAATCCGTCGATGTAGACGATTGCGGCTGCAGCTCTATCCGTTCCTTCGTATGGAATCTCGCGAACGATGACGTCGTCGCTCTCCCCTAAGTCGCGCCGAAGCTGTTCTACATTTTTCTCAATGGAACGTCTAATTGGGATATGTGCATATTCCGGATAAACTTGCGAGTTATCGGGCTGTCTGGATTGAGGCGATGTCTTCCGTTCCATGGGGCTGCACCTTCTCTCTGCGTTGCATCTACTCCCCATTATGACCATTGGTAAATCCGGCTAAACGCGAACATAGCTATGCAGATATCAGAATAAGTTTGAGGAGCGCATCAACACTGACATACAGCTGTCAGTCTTCACCCGCTACAATGGGATCATTCAAGCGGTTCAACCGGAGAGGAAGATATGAGAATGATGACAACGAAAAACGGAAGTAAAACGGGTTGGATCGTAGCTGGCTTGCTGCTCTCCATCTTGATGGCTTCTATGGACAACACGATTGTCTCGACAGCTATGGGCACGATTGTAGGCGAGCTGGGCGGACTAGATCAATTCGTCTGGGTTACATCTGCTTATATGGTAGCGGAGATGGCGGGCATGCCGATCTTTGGCAAGCTGTCCGATATGTATGGACGCAAAAGGTTTTTCCTGTTCGGAATTATCGTCTTTATGATTGGCTCCGCCTTATGCGGTACGGCAAGCTCGATCGCAGAGCTTAGTTTGTTCCGCGCTATTCAAGGTGTTGGTGCTGGGGCGCTTGTACCCATTACATTCACTATATTGCTAGATGCCGTATCCCCTGAAAATCGCGGCAAGCTTATGGGATTGTTCGGTGCCGTATTTGGCATGTCGAGTGTATTCGGACCGCTGCTTGGTGCGTTTCTGACTGACTATTGGAGCTGGCAGTGGATTTTCTATATTAATCTGCCAATTGGCGTTGTTGCTTTGATACTGGTCTCCAAATTTTATAAAGAATCAACCGCTCGTTCGAAGCAGCAAGTCGATTGGCTTGGCGCTTTATCGCTTATCGGAGCGACCGTCTGCCTGATCTTCTCGCTTGAGTTTGGCGGCAAGCTGTTTGCATGGAACTCACTGCCGATTATCGGATTGCTCGGGGGCTTCCTCATTCTCGCTATTCTGTTCATCTTCGCAGAAAGACGAGCGATAGAACCCATTATTTCGTTCGCGATGTTTAGAGTACGGCTGTTTGCGAGCAGCACGCTAATTGCGGTGCTTAGCGGAGCAGCATTCATTGCCGCTTCGGTATATCTGCCTATCTACATTCAGGGTGTGCTTGGCGGCACGGCTACCAATTCGGGATTTATGCTGCTGCCGATGATGCTGGGCACTGTCGTAACGGCCACCCTTGGCGGATTTGTGATGGCACGTCTGTCCTACAGAACGATTCTCGCCTCAACACTGGCATTACTGGTCATTGGTCTTGCGCTGCTGACTACCATCTCTGCTGACACTTCGCGTCTAGTCATCACCGTCTATATGATTATTGTAGGTCTTGGCATCGGCGCATCTTTCTCTGTGCTAAGTAACGCGGCGATTCAAGATATTCCGCCATCCCAAAGGGGATCCGCCACCTCGACGCTCAACTTCCTTCGTTCGTTTGGGATGATGCTGGGCATAACCGTATTCGGCATTTTGCAAAATCATCTGATGACCCGCAAACTGTCCGAGATGTTCCAAGGCGGCGGCATAGCGGACATTCCGCAAAACGTCAATCTTAAAGATCCCTATGTGCTCATGGAGCCTTCCGCCCGCGCTGCAATTCCAGAAGGCATTCTAGACCGGTTGCTTAGCGGTGTCTCCTCTTCTATTACAGACATTTTTCTGTGGGGGTTAATTCCCGCCGTTCTAGCTGTCGGAGCGGCCTTAGCAATGGGGCGTAAAAAGCATGACCCGCAAGCTGAAATGGAAGCTTACGGACATTAAGGATAGTGAGCGGGCAGTGAGAGGATAGATCCTCTTGCAGCCCGCTTCTTTTCTTGAAAAATCGGGCGCCTTTCGTCTATATACACTCCCCTTCGCCTTACATAAACTAAGAAAAAGACTGACTAGAGCGAGGTGAGCGAAGACATGCAGCCAGAATCAGCCCGCGTTGCGTGGCATTCCTCCAAAGTAAGTAAACAAAGCCGGCAGCTGTCCAACGGTCATCGCAGCTGCGTATTGTGGTTTACGGGATTGTCCGGCTCCGGCAAATCGACACTGGCAGCGGAATTGGAGCTTGCGCTGCATGAGCTCAATTACAGAAGTTATATGCTGGACGGCGATAATTTGCGCCTCGGCCTCAATCGGGGACTAGGGTTCAGCCAAGCTGACCGGTCTGAGAACATTCGGCGCATGGGGGAGACAGCCCGGCTGTTCGTTGACGCCGGCTTTATTACGCTGGCTGCAGCCATTTCTCCCTACCAAGCCGATCGGGAGCTTCTTCGTAACCGGTTCGGGCAAGGGGAATTTATTGAAGTGTATGTCCGGTGCACAATCGAGGAATGCGAGCGTCGGGACCCGAAAGGGCTGTATCGAAAAGCGAGGTCAGGCGAGATCCGCCAGTTCACTGGTATTTCGGATCCTTATGAAACACCCGTGCATCCGGAGATTGAAATAAACAGCGAGATGCTTGCCGTCCCCGAATCCGTTTCTATTCTTCTTAGCTATCTTCGCAGCCAAGGCTACTTGCCTGCTGACAGAAAGGCTGGGGAATAACCTTGGCAAATGTGAAAAATAAAGCAGACGACAGCCTCTTCTTGTTCATGCATATCCCCAAAACGGGGGGAACCTCGCTTACGCAGCTTTTGCTCCACCGATTCCCGAAGCTGGTGTACTACTTTGAAGTTGCAGACGATCAGACGCTTCTTCTGGAAAAGCTGCAGGAAGCAGACGCCTTTTGCGGCCATTATCCGTTTGGCCTTCACAGCTTCACGAGCCGTCCTTACCGCTACATGACGATGCTGCGGGATCCGGTAGAGCAGATCATCTCCTATTTTTACTTCAAATATAAAAACCCTAAGTATCCTGCGTCTTACAATATTGGAATCACGCTGGACTATTTCGTTAACGACGACAGTTTTGACCTTGAGTATGTGAATTTGCAAACCCGGTTCGTCAGTGGCGAGCTATGCACGACACAGCCTGATCTGGAGCTGGCTAAAGCAAACCTGCGGAATTACTTTGACTTCATTGGCATAACAGAGCGGTATGCCGATTCCCAGTTCCTGCTGTCGCGGCAGATGGGCTGGAAGCTGAAGTCCTATCCGAGATTGAACGAGACACCGAATCGAGTGCGGCAAAGCGAGTGTGCGGCGGAGACGATTGAGCGGATCAAAGCGAAAAACGCGGCTGATATGAAGCTTTATCGGTACGCCCTTGAACTGCTGGATCAAAAAACTAGCAGAGCTTTCTCCTGCGCAAACGAAGGCGCTCCGCAGATTCAACAAAGCCTCGCTATATGCTGCAAGAAAGCCCCGTCAGACCTGATTGTCAGGTTTCTGATGGGGCTTTCACTCGTATAGTGCAGATTATGATTGGCGCAGCTCCAGATGAAGCAGCGGGAACGGTTTGCCGGAGCCATCCAGCTCCGAGCGTCCCGTCTGAACAAAACCATAACGCCGATAGAAGGCGCAAGCTCCTTCATTTTGCTCATTAACGTCGACTTGAAGTAAGTTTCCTTTCAGTTCCTCGGCATGCTTAAGCAGTGCACGTCCGATTCCTTGGCCATGACGAACGGGATCGACAAAAAGCATTTCGACTTTCGTTCCATCCAGGCCGATAAATCCGGTTGGTTTATTAGCTTCATCATAATGGGTCCACAGCTCAACCCCGGTCAGCGCTTCGTTTCGAACCATCTCGTGGAAAAACTGAATGTCTTCTTCCGTCAAAAAATGATGGGTAGCTACCACCGCCCGATGCCAAATGCCGACAAGCTGCTCATGATCTTCTGACCGGTAAGGTATAATGTTGTTGCTCATAGTAACTAGAAATCTCCTTTCAAAGAGGCCGCTATAAAGCCCGCTCTATGAAATTGATTCTAGCATATTCATTCAACGAGTATCAAAAAAGCCGCTGGTGGCGTGCGAGCCCCACCAGCGGCTTTTTCCTTATAGCTGCTATTCCTTTACATAGCTGCGCCAAGCATGCTTCGGCTGCCACTTCAACAGCGCCTTTGCCTTCTCATTGCTCAGCAGCGATTCATGTCCTTCAAGCGGCTTACGAAAGTCGCTGATCTCCGGATAGCGTGCCGCCATCAGTTCCCGGCTTGGAATCGCCATACTGGAATCATCTGCCGCCAAATTCAATGCAACGCTTCCTAGTCCATCGGCTTCTATTGCCAGTTGAAACGCCTGCGCCGCATCACGAGTATCGATATAGCTCCAGAGAATTCGCTCTCGCTGCTCAGCGTCATGAATAAATTGCGGGAACCGCTCGTACGCTTCAGGCGCGATGACGTTGCCAAGCCGGAACGATACAACCTGCATGCCCGTCCGTCTGTTGAACATATCCGCCGTTTGCTCATTGACAATTTTGGACAAGCCGTAGCTGTCTTGCGGCAGCTGCGGATGTGCCTCATCAACGGGTACATATTGCGGTCCAATCGGATGCTCCGCGAATACGAGTCCATACGAGGATTCACTGGAAGCGATAACTGCCTTGCGGATGCCAAGGCCTGCTGCTGCTTCCAATACGTTATAAGTAGACATTACATTATTGTGAAAAGTAACTTCATTGGGATGAGAGTAGGCTACGGGTATTGCCGCCAGATGAACCACGGCATCCGCCCCCGCCAATATGCCATATACCTCGCCCAAGTTATTCAAATCAACAATGACCGTACGGCCAATCGGCTCTGCCGGATGCTTCACGTCCGCATTCAGCACCTCATACCCTTGCTCTAAGAAATGCTTCACTACCCACTTGCCCAACATACCGCTGCCGCCTGTTACAACTACCTTTGGCACTTGCAGTCACTCCTCTAGTCAGGTTCGGTTGCGGGCATCATTTGCTGCCCTGCACTTCCATTCTAGAGAAGTTTGTCCGGATTTGTAAGTAGGGAAAACAAAGTCACTATATTATAAGAAGTGTAGTTGGTATACGATAGGTTACTATTGAAGGGCAGATAAACACTCTATTTAATCAAAATGTAAAAGTGCAGGTTGTTCGCCGATTTATCGGCGTTTTTTGCCATCAAAATGTAATTGTGCAGGTTGTTCGGGCTAAAACGTACCGAATGAGCCAAAATATTAGTTTTCAACTGTACTTTTGCATCTTGATCACTTTTTCAGCCCTTTTTGGTCTTATCAAAATGCACTTTTACATTTCAAGTTGTTGCCGAAGAAGTCTCGACCGTTTTATTAGTCGTTTTACGAAGTAATGGCTATGAAATCACCCGCCCTCTCATACATCAAACAAGCCCTTTCATCCTCAGATAAAAGGGCTATTGCCTAATTCGGCTGCATCGCCTCGTTCAACGCGATAAGCGACATAACGTAAATCTTCAATGCCGTTAACAAATTCGGTATCGACTGCGCTTCGTCCGGACCGTGAATTTGCCCGTGGCCGGCAGGCATGCCGAGCACGCCGATAGCTGACGGCAATCCAGGGCCAAAGGCCACGGCATTCGGAATCTTGCGGGCGTAGGTTCCGCCGCCCATGACGAAGGGTTCCTCCTGCGTCCCCATTACCCGGTTGAACGTATCGTTCAGCAGCCGAACCTCGATGGCTTCTTTATTGCCGCGATTCGCTTCATTAATATGAACGCTTGCCAGCTTGAAGGCTCCTGCTTCGGCTGATTGGCGCAGCGAAGCCAATAAGTTTTGTGCATCGGCTGTAATGGGATAACGAATATTAATCGCAAGACGAACCTCGCCTGCCTCCAGTCTCCCAACTGCTCCCACACACGTCAGCTCGCCGGACAATTCGTCGGCACAAGTGATGCCTAGCGCTGATCCGTCATTCGTTGCGCAGATTGAGAGAATGAAACGGAACAAGCTCTCATCCGTGCCGTCCAGCAGCCCCGCAGCTATAACAGCGTCTAACAGCACGGCAATAGCATTGACGGACCCCGAAGGAAATGCAGCATGGCCAGAAATGCCTGTTGCCGCAAGCTTCACCACTTCCATCCCATTTACCGTTGTCCGCTCTGTCACAATAGACTCTGGCAGTTGCGACAGCTTGCCCGCCAGCATCTCATTCCAGCGCAGCGTTATTTCCGCATCACCCGGCACAATATTGGAGGCGCTGCCCGCCCGGAAATCGACGACTGCGCTGCTCTCGCTCTTCCAAGCGGCGGAAGCCAGCTCCGCCTCGATAATGCCCTTCTCTCCGTAGCAGACCGGGAAGCCGCTGTCCGCAACGATATTGAAATCCGGCACTTCATGATGCTCAACAAAATAAAGGGCATCCTGCATGCCAGCTTCTTCCGAGCAGCCGACAATTTGCTTCACCGTATAAAGTAGCGGGATTTGCAGCTCCTTGATGCAGCGCAAAGCATACAGCACCGCGACAGTAGGTCCTTTGTTGTCCTGCACCCCTCTGCCGATCAGAAAATCACCCTTCCGTGTAGATTCAAACGGAGGATAAATCCAATGTTCGCCGGCCGGGACGACATCAACATGTCCCCAAATACCCACGCTTTTGCCCGTTCCCTGCCCTGCTTCTATAACACCGCAGCGGTAATCGGCGTTGAACGTCCGGAAGCCGTACTGCTCGCCCAGCGCCAGCATCGTCTCCAGTGCTTCCGCGCAGGCTTCGCCATATACTTTCGGCTCGGCACTTTCCTCAGCCACGCTCGGAATTGCTACGAGCCTGCCGATATCGGCAAGCAATTGCTCCCTGTGCGCTTCGATCCACTCATCAATTCGCGTTTCCAGCATAACGGCGGCAGCCCCTTCCACTTTTCAATTAACCTTTTACCGCACCTTCAGTCAGTCCCGCGATAATGTGCTTTTGCCCAAAGGCATAGACGAGAATAATCGGGAGCATTGCCATCAGATAGGACGTAAACGCCATCGTATAGTTGAAGGAATACTCCGTTTTGAAATTGTATTGGAACAGCGGCAGCGTCCAAAACTCTTTTGCCTTATTGAGCAGCAGCAATGGCAGCATGAAGTCATTCCAGAACCACAGAGCGTCCATAATGACCAGCGTCACCAGCATCGGAGCAATCAGCCGCAAAATGATCGAATAGTAAATTTGAAACGTGCTGCAGCCGTCAATTCGGGCCGCTTCTTCAATTTCCGCCGGCATTTGCTGAATGTAGTTGACCAGCAGAAATACGCCCCTCGTCAAGCTGAGCGCTCCGTATAAAATAATAAGTCCAAACGGATTCAATAGCTGAATGCCGGTCATGATTTTCGTAAGCGGCAGCATGATGACTTGAAACGGTACAAACAAGCCCAGCAATAAATAGAAATAAATGATTTTATAGTAGGTTTTATGCGAATTTCTCGCTATCGCATAGGATACGGTGGGGTTGATCAGCACGACCAGCAAAATAGAGAAGAACGTAATATAGGTCGTATTCCATACATAACCCCAGTACTCGCCTTTGGATAAGAGCTCGGCATAGTTGTTGAAGTTCAAGCTTTGCGGCAGCGCGAAAAAGTTTCTTCCCGCCTCTGGCATCGTCTTGAAGGAGTTGACGAGAACGAGATACAGCGGACCGAGAATGATAATGATGCCCAGCACCAGAACGACGTTGCGAAGTATTCTCCAGCCCAAGCCTTCGGCTTTGATAGTCAGCTTCATTTTCCGTTCACACCGCCTTTACGGGATAGCCAAATCTGGACAAACGACAAGACGGCGATGATAACGAACAGCACGACCGACTCCGCATTCGCCATTGCAAATTTCATATTTTGGAAAGCATCGTTATAGATCATAATGCCAATCAGGTTGCTGGCTTTAATCGGCCCGCCTCCGGTCAGCGTATAAGCATAATCGAAGGAAGTAACCCCCGCCTTAATCGCCAGTACCATGTTGACGGTAATTGTCGGCACGAGAAACGGCATCGTGATGAACCGGAACCGTTTGAATGTCGATGCGCCATCAATCCGGGCAGACTCATACAGCTCATCGGGCACTGATTGCAGTCCCGCGATAAAGATAAGTGTCGGCAGCGCTACCGCCTGCCAGATATTGACCAGCACAATTGCGATCAACGCATATTTTGGACTTGCAAGCGGACTTTGAGACAGCGCCGCGATATTGAGCGCCTCGCCGATTTTCGGAGCGATCCGGTAAAACATCTGATCCCAGATAAGAGACAGCGTAACGGCGCTAATCATCGCAGGCAAGAAATAGACGGACTTGGTAAACGTCTTGAAGCGCTTGAGCGAATTCAGGCTGAGCGCCAGTATTAAGGATAATGCCATCACACCGATGACGAGCATCAACGCATATTTGCCCGTAACCTCAAGCGATTGCCAGAAGTTCGGGTTTTTGAACAGACTCAAGTAGTTGTCAAAGCCGATGTAGTTATAGCTTTTGCTAATCCCGTTCCAGTCCGTAAAGCTGTAATTGATGCCGACGATGACGGCATATACGAAAAAGAACGAGTACAATATGACCGCAGGAAGCGAAAACAAGAAATAAGTCAAACGGTCCCAGGAGAAGACTATCTTTTTGTTCATGCCGCACCTCTGTTCCTTCGAATTCGGATAGAAATAGGAAGGGGACGACTATTGAATTTGTTGCGCTTCAAAGATCGTCCCCTTGCCTTCTTACGGCGCGTTAGTTCGCGGCGTTTAATTTAATCGTAGCGTCGATATTTTGCAAATATTTCTCCACGCTTTGCTTCTCCAGCAGGAATGCCTGCGTCGTGCTGTACAGCTCCGTTACGATGTTGCTCGGAATCGTGGAAGCCATCCAGTCATGCACTTGGCCTTTGTCGATGAAATCGAGCAGCGGCTTCAAGTTGGCATCATCATATACCGTGCCCTCGATAATGGAAGGCTCCCCGGACAGATCAGACCATTTTTGCGCAACCTCCGGACGTGCAAGATAGTTAATGAACGTAATTGCCGCTTCTTTCTCCTCTGGCTTCGCTTTCGCCGATACGGAGAGAGCCGCGTTCACACCGCTGAGTACATTCGTCGTTTCTTGCGTATCATTCGGCAGCGGGAATGCCCCGAATTTCAGATCCGGATTCGCAAGCTTAATGTTGCCGCGGCCATAAGAGCCGGAAATGATCATTGCAGCTTGACCGTTCGCGAAGGCTTCTTGCATCATCGCTGTGCTGGCGCCAGCCGCATCTTTATTGGCGTAAGTGAACAGCTCGTTCAGCTTGTTGCCGAATGCTAGGAATGCCGGGTTGTTCTCCACTTGAGCTTCGCCTTTGGCAACCTTCACCATTTCCTCTACGCCGCCTGGCACGTAGGCAATGTTCGTCGCTTGGAAGATGTGGCCGACGTCTTTAATTGGCAGGTAAAGCGGAGTTACGCCGCTGGCAGCGAACTTCTTGCAAGCTTCAATGAATTCAGCATACGTCGTCGGAATGGCAACGTTGTTCTTCTCGAACAGATCGATATTGTAGTAGACCGCCATGTAGTTGCGCGCATAAGGAAGCGAATAATATTCGCCGTCTTCCGCAGGCGTCATCGCCAAGTACGATTTATTCACTTTCTCGATGAACGGCTGTCCGCTCAATTTCTCGATGTAGCCGTTTTTCACTTTTTCTTTAAATTGCAGCTGAGTCGGCCAGTCTGTGAACAACGGAGGGATATCGCCGGATGCAACTCTCGCCGTCAGCACCTTAACGGAGTCCGGTACGGTGTTCATCTCGATTTTGATATTCGGATATTCTTTGGAAAAGTCCTCGATAACTGCCTTGTAGGCGCTTTGAATGGCTTCTTCCCCTTGCTGCTGGAAAAACTCGATCTTTACAACGCCGTCGCCCGAAGCTTTACCGCCGTTGCTGTTGCTGCCGCTCTCGTTGTTCGCTGCTTTACCGCAGCCGGCAGCTACAATCGTAAACGCAGCCAGCAACAGGCAAATCAGCGTAAATTGTATTTTTTTCATTCATCGTCTTCCTTGTCTCCATTCTCATTATGGTGTCGGATTCGCCTGGCCGGACAGCTTGCCCGCAGCCTCGCTTCGGAAACGGGCCGCGCCCGCTCCGGAGTAATCCGCTTATACAAAATTTCCCGCTGCAGCGAGTTGAACAGCTTAACCAGTTCAGCGCCGGCCGCCGACTCCGGCGGATCGATCGGGCTTCCCCGCTGTTCCACCAGCGCGAGGTAATCCAGTACTTTTCTTTGCGTTAAAGAAAGGGAATCTTTAATGCTGGCAATAACGGTAGGATTGTATGGCAGTCCAAAATAACCGCTTAACGATTTGGCCGCTTCGATATTGTTCGTGAAAAAGTCGATGAACAACGCTGCTTCATCGGGATGAGCCGAGCTCCTCGCAATTCCGTGGTAGAAGGACGGCTTGATGTACATGCCCCGGTCTCCCGACCCCGGATACATAGCAAGTCCGATCGGGAAGCCCAGCTGATTTTCCATAATATCGATCTGATTGCTCCAATACGTCTGCGCGCCAAACGCCGTCAAGCCTTTCGGAAAGGCGCCGTCATCCAATCCTCTCGTGCTTTGCTCCAGCGCCGCCGTGCTGACAAGATCCTCGTCCATCCAGCGGAGCTGCTGCCTGAAGAAGGCGACGAATAATTCGTCATCCTCATACCCGAGTCCGGTTCGCGAGCTGTTGTACAGGGATTTGCCCTGCTGTCTCAGCCACACCTGAAAGTGCTTGAAGGTCAGCGTCGTATCCCCGTACACCCCGGTCCGCTGCTTGATCGTCCGAAGATCAGCTTCGTATTGCTCCCAGGTATAGTCCGGGCCGGGCGGCTCCACACCCGCTTCTTTCAGCAGTTGCGGATTGTAAAACATAGCGAGCGCGTTATTGCCGATATTAATGCCATAAGTGAGGCCGTTGACGGTTGCTCCTTGATTATGAACCGGATGGCTTGACCGCAGATCAATGACATTCGATTCAATATACGTGTTCAAAGGCAGCAGCAAATCCTTCTCGATATATTCGGAGATGTCGGTGTAATCGATGCGAATGATATCGGGCAGGCTGTTCGTAGCTGCCATCACCGACAAATTGCCGGTATAGGCGTCGCCCCAGAAATACTCCGCCTTCACGCGGATATTCGGATAAGCCTGCTCGAACAATCGAATGACCGCTTCGTTCTTCTCGACTGTTAGCTGGGAGTTGGCCCAGTAAGTCATTCTCAGCGTTATGGGCTCCTGACTTTCGGACGCACGGTTAGAAGACATGCGGTCTCGGTCGAATACCGAGCCCGTGCCCATTGCGCTCATGCATAGCGTCAGAACGACCGCCAGCAGCAGCAATATACCGATTCCTATTTTCCTCATGTGCACCATAGCGCTGCTTCCTTTACGAATAGACTTACTGCCCTTCTCTCAACTTAAGTCTCAGATTCAATCTCAGTCCGCTTCGGCGATAGCCCGATTGGCCAGATTCGTCAGTACGATGTCGTCCATCGGCGGATTATGCAGGCCCGCTCTAACGTCCCTGTACATGCGCTCCAGCGGCAAGCTGCGGGACAGGCTCAATCCTCCAACGATGCGCATTGCCTGATCCACGATGCGGACAGCCGCATTCGTTGCAATATATTTGGCCAACCCCAGATCGGTCCGCAGAGAAGCCCGGTTGTCCGGCTCCTTGTCCCAACGATCCGCCGTCTGGTAAAGATAGCTTCGGGCGGTAATGAGATCGACCTCGATCTGCGCCAGCTGGCGCTTCACATTGGGCAGCTCCGCAATGGAAACGGTCAGCGAGTTCGGCTTATGCTTTCTGGCGAAGGCAAGCGCGAAATCTCTGGCGCCATATGCAATTCCGATATAGCAGGCCGGAATATGCAGCATCGTGCCTTCCGTTGGAATCGGCTGCGTACCCGCAGCAGGCTGCTCCAGCCCGCGAATCGTCTCCGCATCCGAGACGAATACGTCCTGCAGCAGCACGTCATGACTGCCGGTCGCCCGCATGCCCATCGTATTCCATGTCTCTACGACACTCACACCGGGTCCGCTCCGTACGAGGAAGGCGCCTACCTTGTCGCTGCCTTCGATTCCTGCCGTTACGACGAACTGCTTCAGAATCGGGCTCAGCGTGCTGAACGTTTTGCGTCCGTTAATCCGCCAGCCGCCTTCTGTGCGGCTAGCCGTCGTCTCCGGTCTGCCGCCGCGGGTGGGGCTGCCTGTCGCCGGCTCGCTTGCCAGCTCATTGATGACGACTCCGTCCTGCACGACGTCCTTACACAGCTGGGCGTATAGCGGTTCCGGCCATGCGCGGGACAGCCGAAGCTGCATCATCATATGAAGATGCCAGCCTACTGCAAGTGCCGTAGAGCCGTCTCCACGAGCAAGCCGCTCCTGAGACAGCACCATTTCGTAAGCGGATGCTTCTTCTCCTCCGTAGGTTTGCGGGACGGTCAGCTTCAAATACCCCGAATCTCTCAGGTCTTTAAAGTTCTCAAACGGAAACGATCCCTCCAGATCATGCTTGGGAGCTCTCTCCGCGAATATCGACGCAAGCCGGTCAGCTCTTGCCGCGATTTCCGCTTCGCGTTCGTTGCGGATGAATGCATCTGGTGTACCGGGTCGAGTCATCTTCACCCCTACCGCCTTTCCCATATTTCTGATGAATTTACTGTGCTTTATACCTATATTAAGCCTAATACCTATTCGAAAATAGGTAAAAAACCGTACTCTTTGTTGTAAAAATCCGTGCTTATTCCGCTCCGCTGCTTATCCGTTTCCGGTATTCTGCAGGCGAGCAGTCATAGATTTTTTTGAATACATTTGCGAAATATTGCGGGTCCTGCTCAAAGCCGCACCGCTCTGCGATCTCATACATTTTCAGTTGCGGAAGCGACTCGATCAGCTCCTTGGCCTTCTGCATCCGCTTAACCGTTAAATAACGGGTATACTTCTCCCCCGTCTCCTGCCGAAACAGCTTGCCCAAATATTCCGAGTTCAGGAACAGATGATGCTGCGCCAGCCATTGCAGCGACAGCTGACGGTTCTCCAAGTGGTCGTCCGTCAACTGCTTAATGCGGGCGATAACCCGGGAACGCTTATCAGAGCGGAGCTCCCTCTGGCTGTCCATGATAGCGGAAAGCTCCTCCGTTATGTAGCGCTGAATCTCCTTCAGCGTCTTCATTTGCCAGATGCGGACTCCGTCGCTTTCCTTCTTATAGCCAAATGCAAGCGCCGCATCCTTGAAGACGGCGTCCAGCAGCTCCATACAGCGGCCAGTCGCAAATTTCGCCTCTGGACGCTTCTCGAACAGCGCATGGAAAAATACGGCCAGGCCGCTCTCAAGCTCCGCTTCCTCCCCGTTCCGGACTGCGGCCGTAATGACGCGCATATATTCATCCGCTTCCGCTGACCATACCGCTGTATTCGCAGCAGCATCAGCATCAGTTCCGCCTGGATAATGCTCCGCAGCGCTCGTCTCCCCGCCTTCAGCTGCTGCATAAAAAGCATGGTTTCTAGCCGACTGGCCGCTGCTGCCGGTCTCAGCCAACTGCCGCTGCATCCCTTCCCATTGAAGCTCCTTGCTCCGATGGGCATCGAGCTCTACACTCACCTCGCGAAGCACCTGTATAATCTCCTCTTCATTGCTTGGCTTCAGCAAATAGTGCTTGACCCCGTATTTCATCGCCTGCGCGGCAAGCTCAAATTCGCCATAGCCCGACAGGACAATGAAGGTGGTGCCGGAAAACTCCGACTGCGTCTTCTGAATAAGCTCCAGACCGCTTAATTTCGGCATTTTAATATCCGTAATGACGATATCCGGGCGCTGCTCAGCAATGGCCGAGTAACCCGACAGGCCGTCGGCTGCCGTGCCCGCCAGTGTCAGCCCCAGCGAGCTCCAATCGATCATATCGGCGATCCCCTCCCGGATCATCCGTTCATCGTCTACAACTAACACTTTATAGTTACTCATCCCGCTGCCTCGCTCCCCGTCATCACCGGCAAGGACACCCGTATCGTCGTCCCTTGATCCAGTCCCTGGTGAATACTAATTCCATATTGCTCCCCATACAGCAGATGAATCCGCTCGTGAATGCTTCGCAAGCCAAACCCTCCGCTAGACTTTCCTTGCTCTCCGGTACTAGTACTAGCAGCTCTATCTGATGATTGCAGCTGTGGTGACGGCCTGCCTCCCGCAGCCTCCAGATAACCGGGGTCCATGCCCGGTCCGCGATCTGTAATCCATAATTCCAGCCGTTCGCCGAATCTCTCGCCGCTAATGGAAATCTCGCATTCGCCCGTCGTCTCATCAATACCGTACTTCATACAGTTCTCAACGATCGGCTGCAAAAT
Source organism: Paenibacillus gorillae (assembly GCF_000513275.1). Lineage (GTDB taxonomy): Bacteria > Bacillota > Bacilli > Paenibacillales > Paenibacillaceae > Pristimantibacillus > Pristimantibacillus gorillae. Next base: position 33,841 of record NZ_CBVJ010000108.1, read on the forward strand.
CATGCTCGGCAAATAAAGCTCCTGCAGCTCATCGGCAATCTCAATCTCATAGTGCAGCCGGTGTTCAAACCGGAATTGCTGAATTGAAAAATAGTTGTTCAGATGAGTAATCTCATCCCGAAGGGTAACGATTTCCTTCCGGCTGATCGTATTGCGCAGCATGTCGCCAAGCGCCTTCACCATTCGCGAAATCGCAGCTTGTCCGTTCCGTCTAGCGAGCCAGTTAATTGAATCTAGCGTATTATATAAAAAATGCGGATTCAGCTTCGCCTTAAGCGTCTCGTATTGCGACTCCTTCAGATGAATCTGCTTCACATAGTTTTCTTTAATCAAGTGATCCAGCCGGTCGGCCATCTTTGAAAAATTGATCGTAAGCAGTCCGATTTCATCCGGCTTCTTCACGGGGACAGTGTGGATAGATGAGAAATCTCCCTTTTCTACTTTTGCCATCCGCAGCGTTAATTCCTCCAGCGAGCGGGTTATGCTTCTGGAGAATATTAGACCAAACCAGATGAGTACAGCGAAAATACAACCGTATAAGACAAGCAAGATCCGCCGCATAAAGACCGCGGCTTCAAATAAAGATTCATACGGAACGAGATGGATGAACGTCCATCCGGTATAGGCGAGCGTTGAGTAGGTCGCCAAATATTTATGGTTTTTCACGCTAAGCATGCTGTACGGCTCCGGATTTCCCGCTTGCTCTCCTTGATGAAAGCCTGCCGGAAGCTCGACAGACAGAGCCTCGCCCGTGTCAGAATAGACCGGTTTCTCTCCGTCCTGGATAATGAGGGAAGTATTATAGCGCGTGCTTTTCTTATCCTTAAGGCTAACGATCTGACTGGCTTCCACCCGGATGATAAGCGTACCAAGCGGCTGCAGGTCCATATTCTGAACGGCTCGGATTTGCCGTACCGACAGGAACGTCATCGGCTCCTTGCCGCCAACCCAGTAGCTGGCACCCGCTTTATCGGCAGCCAGACGTATCATTTCGGAGTCATGCGCCGGCACCGGAGCATCCGCGAGCGAGCCTGCCAAATATTCATTACCGCTCGTATCTACAATAACAATCGACTTAATGGAATAGTCGTGAAAAGGATAAGTGAGCAGCTTTTGCTTCAAGGCGCTAACCGCAGTCAAATATTCGAGCGTCCCCTTTTCATGCTTAATCTGCTTAAGCCTCTCCTGAATATCAGGATCGCTGACGAGGGTGAGCGTGAACTTATCAATTTCATTGAGCTTCTCTTCCATCCGCTCCGAATACAAATAGAGCTTGTCGCTCGCTTCCTCATAGACAAGCCGCTCATATAACGTCTGCATTCTCTGGACATAAAGCAGACCGACAAAGCTAATGGCGACTGCCCCGATAATGACGAACAGCACCAGCTTGTGCCTCAGCTTAAGTTTCATGGCTCACCTTCCCGAATGATAGAGAAAAAGGCTTTCGCAGCAAGCCGCCGGCATTGCCGCCCTTGCCGAAAAGCCTCAGCCTGATCTATATTCAAACCCTATTAATCCGATACGCTTTGAATACTAGCATTCTAGCAAGCTTCCCCAAACGTGTCAATTTGGCAATAGAACCCACATGCGAATGCAACCATTTCACTGGGCAGCCAAATGAGTTCCTGACTCGGCTAGATGTCATCCGAATAGATCTGCATCATTTTGCCCAACGTCCTCTTCAGCTCCTGCCGCAAGCTCTCCGGCTCGATAATTTCCGCGTCCTCGCCAAAGCTGAGCAGCACCCGAATGAGCCACTTAGTATTGTCTGCATCGCGGAGCTGCAGCTTGATCGTCATCGATCCGTCTTCTTGATACGTTCGTTCCTGGTTATTGAAGTGATCCAGCGCCATGGCGAGCGACCGTTTCTTAAAGCGCAGTAATACGTCAACGGGCTCGGAGCCTTCCTCCCGGTAATAGGGGACCCGATCTTCCGGTGTCAGCTCGACTCTGCGCTGGAAGCGCTCCGGCAGTATCTTCAGCTCTGAAATGCGCGACAGCTTGAACTCTCTGAAATTGTCCCGTTCCCTGCAAAATCCGTACAGATACCAGGCTTGCCTTCTAAACTTCAGACTGGCAGGCTCCACGCTGCGCGTCGTAAGCTCGTTTTTCCAGCTGATATAATGAAATTGAATAACCGTCCTCTTCGTAATAGCCTCTCGCAGATCGCGAAGCAGCTGGTTATAAGACGGGTGCCCGCCCATCTCCAGATTGAGCACCGGATCGGCGTTATCCCTTTGAATCGTTTGCAGCTTGCGTACCGTATCCATTGCCTGTTCGTCCTCAAAGACGGTTGACAACCCGCTTAATACGGTAATCAGAGTCTCTGCATCATAGGCATTCAGCAGGCTCCTGTCCATTTTATAGGAATCGATAATGCCATAGCCGCCGTTCACACCCTGATAGGATACGACCGGAATGCCTGCAGCGCTTATCGCTTCGATATCGCGGTAGATCGTCCGCTGCGACACTTCATATTTATCCGCCAGCGCCGATGCCGATATCACTTCATTGTTCAATAACATGTAAATCATCGATATGAGACGCTCAAGCTTCACTCTTGTACTCCATCCTCTGCAATTGGCCTCTCTAAGCCTAATATTGAGGTTATTATACCATTTATTTGCTGCGGATCAGGCAGAAAGATTCTGCTGTCCGTTCATGCTATAATGACAACAAAAAAAGAATTGAGGCTGACCTCGTGATTGTACTCATCTGCCTGCTCGTCTTCGTATTGATGGCGGCCGTCTTGGTAATATTTCTGTATCCTCCACTTGGTAAAAGGCCTTCAGCTCTGCTGCGCAGCCATTATCAAAGCTATCCGAACTATGACGGCAGCAAGTTCCATAATCAAATTCCGACGTCCAAAAGCATGAAGCCCTCCGAGATGGCTAAAGTGATGGCCGATATGGCGAAGGGCGATCCATTAAGGAAGCCAAGCAGTCCGCTGGAAACGGTTCCGTTCCGTCCGGAGAAAACAGGCGAAGCCCGCGCCGTATGGCTTGGTCATTCAGCAGTCTGGGTTGAGCTTGCAGGAAAAACACTGCTGCTTGATCCGATGTTTGGCCGTTCGCCTTCGCCCTTCCCGATATTCGGCAACGGCCGCTATAGCCGTAAATTGCCGTTCGATATTAGCCAATTAGGTGTGATTGATGCCGTCATCCTATCGCATGACCATTATGACCATCTCGATTATGGCACCATTCGCAAGCTCAAAAACCGTGTCCGGCGCTTTATCGTACCGGCAGGCGTGAGCATCCATTTGGAAGCATGGGGTGTAAGGAAAGAAGCAATTGAAGAATACGGCTGGGGAGAAACAGCAGAATTTGAAGGTTTAAAGCTCGTATGCGCGCCTGCCAGACATTTCTCCGGACGCAACGTCGTTGGCGAAAACTCGTCTCTGTGGTGTTCATGGATTATTGAAGGCGGCGGGGACAAGCTGTTCTTCAGCGGCGACAGCGGCTACGGTCCGCATTTCCGTGAAATCGGGGAAAAGTATGGCCCGTTCGACCTGACGCTGATCGAATGCGGCCAATATGACGACCGCTGGCGCGATATTCATATGCTGCCTGAGCAATCGGTACAAGCCCATCTCGACGTTCGCGGAAAACGGATGGTGCCGATTCATTGGGGCGCATTTACACTCGCCGTCCATGACTGGCATGATCCCATCAACCGGGTCGTTCAAGCAGCCAAACAGCAGGGCGTAGAGCTCGCTACTCCGCGAATCGGCGAGCCGGTCGCCTTTCGCTCTGCTCGCTTCCCTGCCTCCGTCTGGTGGCAATAAAAGCGAGGTGAAAAAACGCTAGTGCCTTGCCTGCCGCTATGGCGAGCTTGCCACACGGCAAGGCAAATAAAAAGCATCGATTCCGTGGGCAGTCCCCTGGAATCGATGCTTTTTTATAAGTTGAATAATAAATGACCTTAATGTTTAACGGCAATCGTCACAATCTCGCAAGGCCCGACTGGCACTTGAACATAGGATTGCTCCCCGCCGTCTGCTTGAACAGTAAGACTTTCACCTGCCTGCTCCAGCACATCGCTCTTATAAGCCTCATCAACCGTTGCGTATGCAGCGCCAGACAACTTCAGCTCCGCAGTAGAAGCATTCATATTGAACCATCTCGCCATATAATCGCCGGATTGCTCGTTTACCTTCAACGAGGTAAACGCCATGCTGCTTCCTTCCCACTGGAACAAAGCGCCTGCCGGAGCAAGCTTGCCGGAATGTACGCCCGTCTGGCTAACCGTCCAAGGCGCTTGGAACTGGTAAGCCCCCGCGTAAGCGCCTGAAGCGGCACCGTCGCCGTTATGCGGCAGAATGGTCAAGCTGAATTGCTGCTCGCCCAGACATTGCGCTTCCGGTGTCGGGAATACGCCCCAATCGCCAAGCTCGGCAACTGCCCGAAGCAGCGTAACGGCGATGGATTGACGTCCGTCGCGCAGCACCTCGTACTCATTCAAGCCGAGGTTTGCTACCGTCAGACCTGCCTGTCCGTGACTCACGTCAACGAAAGCCTGCTGATGCTGAGCGTTGCTTGGATTGCTCCACTCCGGTGCCGGCTCGTTGTCGCGGCGAACAACCTCGAAGATCGAATCCGCATGATGATAGGTCGCAGCAAGATCCGTCGGGAACAATACGCGAACCCGGTGATCCTTCGCCTGGTTGTTGAAGGAAGACTTCCACTCCAGTCCCTTGCCATCGCGGCTTAATGCGATTTCAGTACGGATAACAAGCGGAACCGTTGTCTCCGTACGCTGTGATTTGCGCTCCGGGAAATAGACCGCTTCTTGTTTCTCCACCTCGAAATACGGCTCCGCCGAAGCAGGAATAGCCCATTCATGAATGATTTCGAAGGAAGCGCGGTATGGCGTATCTTCAATCAGACGAATGCGGGCTGGCAATCCCTTCGTCGTCAGCGCCTGCTCGCCATTCGGCTGCTTGTACATATATTCGTTGCCGATATCACCGGTGTTCTCATATACGCCAAGATCAGAGTAGACTTGACCGTTGCGCTTATCAGTCAATTGGAACGAGCCATCGTTATTGATGTCAACACGAAGCCATTCATTTTCCAGCGCATGCGTGCCAGCAGCCAGTGAAGCCGAAGCTTGCTCTTGAACTGCCGCTGCTTTGCGGACAAATCCGTAAGCTGCCAGACCCAGCGCTGCAACATCCTTCGCTTCGAAAGTAAGCTTTACTCTGCGAGCCATATATGGCTGACGGAACTTGTCGTCCGGCAGCTCATAGCCAAAGTGGAGCCCCAGATCGGCCATCGTGTGTGCAACTGCACTGCCGTTCGAGTCAACAAGCGTCCGGCCCGTCACATCAACGGCGTACATCATCTGGTTCATCGTCTCTAACGAATGACCATCGCGGAAGTAGATGCGCTCGATATCGAGTTCAATACTGACGACACCGCTGCGGCTCCAGCCCGTCGTATTGTAGACGACGAACGGAACGGCAGCCTCGCCGTATTGCTCGAATACCGAAGTATCAACAGCATCAGCGACGACTTGCTTGCTCTCGTCGATGATCGCCTCCGCCACATGGCGGCTCTTATCAAAGCGGGTCACCATCTCGCGGTGAACCTCGTCCACGCTGCAGCCGCAAATGCTGTCATGCGGATGGTTCTGCATCAGCGTCTTCCACGCATAAGTGAACAAATGATGCGGATATTCATGACCCAGCGAATAAGCGAATGCGGCTAGCGGCTCTGCCACTCGTTCCAGCATCGCTTGGCCCAGCTGATTCATTTGCTTCAAATACACCCGTGCAGATGCTGTATTCACAAGCGTGGACCAGCCGTCCGTACGCTGACTGCGAAGCTCGCCCTTCACAACGGACAGCTCGCGGGTCATTGATTCATTCACGGAAGCTAAGTAATCCTCGAAATTGGAATGAACGAACTCCGTGTCCGGGTAGAGCTTCCGCGCCATCTCCAGCGCGTCGGGCAAGTCCCGTTGGATTGGCTGATGATCGCAGCCGTTCATGAACAGCAATTGTCCGGTAGCGGCATATTTCTCCGCATCGGCAAGCTTGCGCTCCCAGTATTCCTTCGCGCTTGCCTCGTCCGCCGGCACTTCATTGCCGTTGGAGTACCAGTTGGCGAACAGGATGCCAAGTACACGGGAGCCGTCCGGCCCTTCCCAGATCAGCTCTGAGAACGAGGATTCATATTCAGAATCCGCTACCGTATTGTTGAAGCCGGTCGGCTTCACGCCACGGCCGAACACGGCATTATCAATGCCAGCCTGGCGCATCATTTGCGGCGCTTGGCCAATATTGCCGAACGTATCCGGGAAGTAACCGACTTTAGCAATCGTACCGTAGCGGCTTGCATCCTGATGTCCGATCTGCAGATTGCGAATATTCGCTTCGCTGCTCGTCAGGAAAGCGTCCTGCAGGATGTACCAAGGCCCAATTACGATACGGCCTTCTTTAATATAACGCTCCAGCCGCTCCCGGTTATCCGGACGAACCTGCAAGTAATCTTCCAGAATGATCGTTTGTCCATCCAAGTAAAAGCTTTTGAAATCTGGATCCGTCTCCAGTGTATGAAGCAGCGTATCCACTAATTTGACGAGCAGTACATGATGCTTCTCATATGGCAAATACCATTCGCGGTCCCAGTGAGTATGCGAGATGATATGCGCAGTACGTTTGTAGGTCATCGTTCAAACCCCTTTCTATGCTGATTCATTCTTAGTTGCTAGGCGAGGTCACCGTAATGCTGGACTCGTGGGGACGATAGACGGACAACAGCCTGCCTTGCAAATCCACGGCAAACATGACTGATCTTTCTTTCGGAAGCTCGAAAGAATAGCCTGCTCCAGTAGCAGGATCCTTCACTTCAATGTCTGCATGGCGGCCAAACTCTGATACGAAGATGAACAACGCGCCATCACGGAACTGGAGCTTGCGTCCATATACGCCCGGCAGTTCACCGCCCTTGATCCACTCCAGCTCCTGCACACAGCCCGAGGAGGCCAATGCGTACTTATACAGCGCCGTAAGAGTTTCCGTGCGATCATTCAGCTCTACCGGCAGCGGACACCAAATGATGCGTCCCTTACCAAGCGGCAGTTCTCTGAGATCATCTGCATCTGTATCCGCCTCGCCTTTGCGGGATTCCTTCCACACTTGCGCAATCCGGCGGCTGCCGTAAGAAACCGGCCATACCCGGTCGCCGATCCGAAGCTGCTCCTCACGTACAACGTTTTTGAGCTCTCTTTCTCCAAACAGCTCCACATAACGGTCATTCGTCCGCCAATACGCATCCAGACTGGTTGGCCCCGTCAGCAGCAGCGTCGCTCCCGATTGCTCGATACAGCCGAGCAACTGCTCAAACGCAGCGTCGTCCAAGTTATGAGCACTTGGTAAAATGACCAGCTTGGCAGGATTTGCTTCCAGCTCGTGCAAGTGGTATTCCGATACGCCGCGGAACGGCTTGTTCAGCTCATAAGCAAGCACTCTTGTCGCTTTCGTCGTGGCATCGAAGGCCAGCTTGCGGTTGGAGAAGTCATTGGAGTACGGGAAAACAACTGCCGTATCCTCCAGCTCTCTCCCAGTGAATAGATCCCGGATTTCCGCCATGAACCGGCCGAAATCATACGATACATCCGCCTCCGGCTTCTCCGTACCGTCTGCGCGAACCGCTCCAATATGGGATTCGTTAGCGTTATCCATATAGAAGTTCGTGTTCCAGATCCATTGCACAGCGCCTGCGCCGCCGGTCGAGAATGCATACGCATATTTGCGTTCCAGCATGTTCCGCAGCTCAGCTTCGGAGCGCTTCGCCCGGCCCTCCGGCGTCTCGACGTACATAATGCCGGTCTCCTGAACAAGGTTCGGCTTGTCCGCTGTCTTGGCAAAAATACCGTCCCAAACGAGATAATCGTTCAGCCACCAGGAATGAACAGTCGTGTAATCGACCGCCTCGCCATAGAAGAACGGGGAAGGCCGCTGTGCGCCAAGCGCCTCATCCTGACCGACCGTAACCATATGATCCGGGCATTCCTCTTTGATCGCATCGTACAATTCCTTAGCCCAGCGATTATGCATATCCATGGAGAAGAGGACATAGTCCAGCCAGCGCGTCCCTTTCTTGCCTTGGTGCATATCCTGCACGTCGAAGTTGATTTCCTCTGGCTCTGGCGGTACTGCCGAATCGAAATCCGGCAGCTGCTCCGGCGTCATATTCCATACTTGTTGAAGCCTCGCGATAGAGCCGTGACGCTCCTTCAGCCATGCCGCATAGGCAGCCTGCTCGAATGCATCACGCGACGATCTTGGGCCGTCCGAGAAAATCCGCGGCGGATCGAACATCGAAGGCTCATTGATCAAATCCCAATCGACATGCTTCGATTGGCTGTGACGGGAGACGATTGCCCGGATGAAACGTTTCTGGGCTTCCACGCTCCGCGGGTCCAGATACGGATTTTTCCCTTCCCAAGTTTCAGGAGTGAAGGAGAAGAACGTGAAGGTCACCTGCAGATCATGACGCTTTGCGGTTAAGAGGAATGCATCGATTGCGCGAAGCGCCTCCTCCGAAGCATGACCGTCCACCTGCATCACATTACGGTAGGCGGTCCATATGCCGGTACGAATCCAGTTAATGCCGGCCTTGCGCATTTGCGCCATATCACGTTCCCAGACCGACGCATTCGGCAGGAACAGAAACTTACGCGCCACATCCGAGGTCATATAGGTCATGCCAACAACCGGCATCGGACGTCCGTCCTTGATGAAATAATCACGTTCGCAAGTAACGGGAGTGCCGGATGCCAACAGCTCGCGATCCATGCCCCAGAAGCCTTGGCGAAGCACACGCCGCTCTCCTGTCGAAGACTCCGCAATGCACTCTACGTAGTAATAGCCGCTCTCAAGCGAAAGCGGAACTGGCAAGCGCAGAATCAGCTGCCTGCTTGTCGCTTCCTCCTGCAGACGGTTCGACCACAGTTGCTCTGGATGATTCTCATGCTGAACAGAGATGGCAAAGCTCCAGCTTGCAGGAGCCTTATCTGTGCTGGATTGACGGCTAAGCTGCTGCATTTGCAGCGTCAGCATCGCCCGTTCGCCCGGCTCATAAGAAGCGTAATTAGGCTTCAGCCAAAGCTCCGTTACGCCGGCACTGCAATACGCCGACCAGCGGAGCAGCTCTTGAACGCCTCCGCCTTGCCAGAAGACTTCGGTCAATGGCTGGTTAATGAACAGCCAACGGGCTCCTGCGAAAGCGCCCTTTGTGTTCTCCCATAGCAGAACAGGAGCGGCAACTTCTCTTCCTTCAGAAGAAATACCTTTAAGCAGCGGGTACAAATGAGCATCCATCGGACCTGCCGACCCCATTTGATGCGGCAAGTCGCTGCTCTTGGACACATGAGGCACCAGATTCCATGTAGGCGAAACTTCAAACAGAGATTCCTTGCCCGCCAGCAGCGGAATATCCGCCATGGCTGACAGCGTGCGGATTGGAGCGGCATCTACCGGCAAAGCTTCGTGAATTTGCAGCTCGCGGTGGTAAGCCGTCTGCTCCGGTTCCGCCTCCCATAATCCCGCTGCATTGCGCGACACTGGAATTTGAAACGGCGCTCCGCCAACGCTGATCAGACCGCCGCCACGCCGCAGGTAGGAGATAATCTCACTCCAGGCTTCCTTCGGGAAGTACGGCGCATGCAGATTGACAAAGCTGCCGCCATCGGCAGCAGCGAGCGCTTGTCCTAGACCGCTAGCCCCTACGACAGCCCCGCTCTCAGCAAGAAGCTGCTCCGCTGCCGGATTTGGCCGGGATGCCGCCGGAAACGAGGAATCATAGAAAATGATGGCGTTATGACTCATAGCAATTCATCCTTCATCGCCTGATACACAAGCTGTGAGAAGAGGCTGTTGGACCAAGCAAACCATTTGCGCGTGAACTGCGTCGGATCATCCGAATGGAAGCCTTCATGCATGTAGCCGGTATCCGCATCGGTTGCCTCCAGCATGTCGATCAATGCGAGCTTCTCTTCGCTGCTCGTTGCTGTAATACCCTGCATAGACAGAGCCATATGCCAAATATAGCCTGGCGGCGTGTGCGGACTGCCGATTCCTTTGGCCGCTTTCCCCTCGTAATAGAACGGGTTCTCCTTGCTGAGCGCGAACTGCCTTGTATTCTGATAGATTGGATCGTCGGCATTCGTATAGCCCAAGTAAGGGATCGAGATCAGACCTGGCGTACCTGCATCGTCCATTAAGCAGTAGTTGCCGAAGCCGTCGGTCTCGTAAGCATAGATCGGTCCAAACTCCGGATGACGGTAAATGCCGTACAGCTGAATGCCATGATCCACGTCTTCCTCCAGCTGTTTCAGCTCCTTCACGAGATCCATATCACGGAATACCCATTCCGCAATATCTCTCATCTGACGAAGCGCAACGACCGCGAACATATTGTCCGGAATGTTGTAATGGAAATCGCAAGCATCGTCACTGGAGCGGAAGCCCGACCAGATCATGCCGGTGTAATTGACAGGCATGCCAAGTCCGCTATTGCGCAGCGAATCCGTCGGAATGCCGTTATCCCGGACAAAACGGTACGGGGACAGCTCGAAGTGGCGCTGCTCTGTTTTCCAAAGCGAGACAATCGTACGAATCGCTGCTTTGAAGCCGGAATCGAAAATATCCGTCAGCTCCGTCTCTTTCCAGTAAGCATGGGCGAGACGCATCGAGAAGCAGATGGAATCAAGCTCGAATTTGCGCTCCCATACCCATGGAGACATATCCGTCTCGTCCGTCGTATTCCAATGCCAGTCATTGTCTGTCTCGTTGAACGCATTCGCATACGGATCGATCTGAATGTAATTGATATGGCGCTTGATCAAGCCGCTCAATATGCGCTGAAGCTCTTTGTCTTCCTTAGCAAGCGGAACATAATGAATCACTTGCTCGACGGAGTCACGCAGCCACATCGCCGGAATATCGCCGGTAATGACGAAGGTCGTGCCGTCCTCCATGGGCTTCGTTGTCGTTTCGAGCGTATTCGGGAAACAGTTTTTGAACAATTGCAGCAGCTTCGGACGATGCGCCAGCTTCTGCTCAGCTTCCTCCAGAACGTCTTGAACAGCCTTTGGCAGCGTAAGCTCCGGCATCGGGATTTTCGGTAATCTAAATTGCTCCATAGTAGTTAGATGCTCCTTTACAGACAGATAAGTAACTATTCCTTAACGGCACCAACCGTCAAGCCTTGAATGAAATAGCGTTGGAAGAACGGATATGCGAATACAATTGGACCTGTTGCCAGCACAACCATCGCCATACGCGACGTATCCTGCGGCATCGATTGCAGCACGCCTACGCTAAGCGAAGTGTTTTGCGCGTTCTGCATAATGAATTGCATATTATTTTCAATCCGCATCAGCATCGACTGCAGCGGCACTAAATTCGGCGTATTAATATACAGAAGTGCATTAAACCAGTCATTCCAGTAGCCCAGCGTGCTGAACAACGCGATCGTTGCGAGACCCGGAAGCGCCAAAGGCAGCACCAGCTTGAAGAAGATGCCGAACTCCCCTGCGCCGTCGATTCTGCCCGATTCGATAATCGCGTCCGGCACCATCGTCGAGAAAAACGTGCGCAAAATCATAATATAGAAGGCGTTGACCGCCAGCGGCAAAATAAGTGCCCAGATGGAATCTTTCAGCCCCAGCAATTGCGTAACGATAATATAGGTCGGCACCAGGCCGCCGTTGAACAGCATCGTGAAAAAGGCGAAAAACGCGAAGAAATTGCGGTATTTAAAGTCACGGCGTGAAATCGCGTAAGCGAAAAGAGCGGTAGCAATGACGCCAATGACTGTACCGATAACCGTAACGGCAATCGTAACCCCATAGGAGCGAAGCAATTGATCGCCTGCCTTGAATAAATAACTGTAAGCCTCTACGCTCCATTTTTCCGGAAATAGACTGTAGCCGTTTCTGGCGAGCGTATTCTCATCCGTAAAGGAAATAATCATAACGAATATAAAAGGAAAGACGCACATCAGAGCAAAAATACCAGCCATCGCATGAAAAATCACGTTCCATACCGGGCCTAGCTTATGAAAATCACGGCCTTTTGCCGATTGAGATTGAATTTGAGTTTGAGCGGACATAGCGGTTTTCCTCCCCTCGCAATGCTTGCCTGTTCAATTAGTGATAACTGGAAGGACTAGAACAAAGCATTGTCTTTGTTGAATTTGCGAACGATTCCGTTGGATGTAATGACAAGAACGAAGCCGATAAGCGATTGATACAGACCTGCAGCCGTACTCATCCCGATCTCGCCTGTCGATTTCAGGCCGCGATAGACGTACGTATCGATAACGTTGGTTACGCTGTACAGCGTTCCCGAATCCCTTGGCACCTGATAGAACAGTCCAAAGTCCGCATAAAAGATTTTACCGATCGCAAGCAGCGTCAATATCGTAATGAGCGGTGTCAGCATCGGAATCGTAATGTTGCGGATTTGCTGCCATTTGTTCGCGCCGTCGATCATCGCCGCTTCATACAGCGATTTATCGATGCCCATAATGGCTGCCAAGTAGATAACACTGTTATAGCCGACCGATTTCCACAGGAAGACGACGACGATAATAATCGGCCAGTAGGTCGGATCGGAATACCAGTTCATAGGGTCGATGCCAAACGAACCAGCGATCCGGTTCACGACGCCCCGGTCTAGGCTCAGGAAGCTGAATACGAAATAGCCGACGATAACCCAAGACAGGAAGTATGGCAGAAACATGCCTGTCTGATAAATTTTCGCCAGCTTCTTATTCGTAATTTCCGCCAGGACGATAGCCATTGCAACGGCAATAATAAGTCCCAGAACGATGAAAAACACATTGTAAAGCACCGTATTGCGCGTAATGATATAGGCATCATTCGTGCTGAACAAGAATTTGAAGTTTTGCAGGCCTACCCACTTGCTCTCGATAATGCTCGCCAGAAACCCGTCCCGGCTGTAGCGGTATTCCTTAAACGCGATAACCATGCCGGCCATCGGCAAATAGGAGAATAAGATAAACCAGAGCGTCGCCGGCAAAACCATAACCAGCATCGCTTTATTTTTCGTTGATGTCTTTGAAAAAACGTCCAAAGGCTCCCATGTGATCACCTCTCTGCTGTTAAATGAATGAGAGAAGGTATGAATCGATAGACTGCCGACCCATACCTTCCCGCTTGATTACTTGTTGGCGGCTCTCCACTCGTCAAGCTGGCGCTGCGCTTCAGCCATAACTTTATCCAGTCCGGCTGCCTTGAATTTCTCGTTAGCGCGCTGCAGGTACACATCAGGGTCAACCGTACCTGTCATTAATGCAGCCCAGAACTCTTGCTTCACATTGTTTACAGCTGCAATTTCAGTTGCGACTTTCGACGTATCGAAGTTGAAGCCAAGCAGCGGAGCTTTCGTACCCGCATCGTTGAACTTCTTGAACTCTTCCCACTTGTTCGCAGGGTCCGTCGTGTTCAGGTAAGTGAGCATAACATTGCCAAGTGCAAACGTCGGCATGTCGTAGTTTTTGGATTCATCCAGATTTTCCATTACGTTGTCATTCACTTTCTTGTAGTGAACGCCTTCGATACCGGAATCAACCATGTTCCGAAGAACCGGATCGGTGTTCAGCAGGTTCAAGAATTGCATCGCTTTCTCCGGGTACTTCGTGTTAGCGGAGATAGCCTGCATGGAGCCCATTACGGACCAGTTGTAGATCAGCGGTTCGCTGGCTGGTGTCGATACAACCGGGTAACCATAGCTTGCGGACCACAGATTGTCTGCAAACGGCTGCGAGGTTGCACGGTCTGCGAACCATCTGCCCGTCGCTTGCAGATCCGTCAGTGAATCAAGCGTTGCCGCTTCAGTCGGGATGTAGCCGGCTTTATAGTATTTGTGCATCGTTTTCAAAATTTGCTTCATTTCAGGCGTATCCAGCACGTTAACGATTTTGAAATCGGTCGTGTTGAGCGGTACGGCCATTGGAAGCTTCTCAATAACGTAATCGTAAGGCACGTAAGGAACTTGGTTCTTATCTACAGCAAGCGGATAAACGTCCGGCTCGCTAGCTTTAATCTTTTGGAGCATTGGCTCCAGGCTTTCTAACGAATAGACTTTGGAAATGTCCAGGTTGTACTTGTCCAACAGCTTCTTGTTGAAGCGCCATACTTCTTGAGCAGGCAGCTCCTTATTAGCAGGAATACCGTAGTTGTGTCCATCCACCTTGGAGCCTTCCAGGAATGCCGGGTCAAGGGTATCTACGATGCCTTGGCCATATTCCTTGAGCAGATCATCCGTCTGCAGGAATGCACCTTTTCTTGCGTTTTGAACGTAGTCAAACGCCCACGAAGATGTAAACATGATGTCTACCGCCTCACCGGAAGCCGTCATTACTTGCAGCTTCTGTGCGTAGTCGCCCCAGTCAACCATGCTCATTTTAACGGTAACGCCGATTTTTTCTGCTGTATATTTGCTTACTTCAGCCATGACTTTGTCGACATCTTTCTGCGGCGTGCCAATCGTGTACCAGATCAGCTCAACCGGTTTTTCCGGCGTGCCTTCCACTCCGCCCTTGCCCCCGCAAGCGCTTAACACAATCGACATGACCATCAGCAGCGCAAGCGCCGGTATGAAGCCTTTTTTCTTTCTGCTCATCGTAATCCTCCCGTGTATATCGTAGTGCGAATCATTTGCATACAGCCCCCGAGAAAGCGTTTTATTGTACGCCCCCATTTAAGAATCCGTTTTCAAAGGCTAATATAAAAGTACCGGATGTAACGGTTTTCAAATAGAGAACAAAGTAAAGATATGATGTACAAATTAAAGAAAAGACCGCTCCAATCTAACATTAGAGCAGTCCTTTATAATCAGTTGGAGATATGCCGACATACTTCTTAAATTGTTTGTAGAAATAGCCAGTCTCCCAATAGCCGACCCGCATGGCAATTTCCTGCACCTTCAACTGCGTATCCTTCAGCATCTCCTTCGCCCTGTCGATGCGGTATTTGTTGATGTAGTCCGTAAACGTCTCGCTCGTTTCTTTTTGAAACAGATGGCCGAGATAAACCGGATGGATATTATACTGCTGGCTAAGCGACTTCAGCGACAGCGGCTGCGCGTAATTGTCATGTACATTGGCAAGCAGCTGCTGGATAATAGGGCTCTTTACGTCCCTTACGAGCGAATCAACCGTTAGAGTTGCTGCTTCCTTAACGACATCGGCCAGCTCTTCAATTTTATCAGCCTGCATAATTTGCACGAAACCGGCCTTGTACAGCTCCGGCTGGTCAGCGCGCTTAATTTCCTTCAGCTCCATCTTGAAACGGATCATCATCTCGATTGCCATGCTTTGAATATAGGCAGGCGTTACGCCTTCGGTCAGTTGAACGTGCTCGAATTCCGCTTCGATCGCCTCATGCAGCTGATCCAGCTCCTTCGCTTTGATCAGCTTGGAAAATGGCGACCAATCCAGCGCGAAAGACGTGTGCCCGGTGCTGTCAGAGCGCTCCGCCAGCGATTCGTAATCCAAGACAACAGGTTCGTCGTGCAGCATAAAATATTCCTGTGCTTCCTTCGCTTGCGTGTAGCTGTCTGGTGCGCCTTCCTCCGTCTTCTCCACGCTGCCCAGCGATATGCGCAGCAGACCGCTGCCGACGACAGGGAGCAGTTCGCTCTGCAAGCCGTTTAATAAATCGAGTGCCTTCGACTTACCCTGATCCCGGTCCGAGAACAGGAATATGATAACCTGATCCCCGTCGATGTCTACGAAAGGCAGCAACGATTTATCCTCGTCAGCCAACTGCTGCACGGCGTCATAAAACGGCTTGCTAGGACTGTCTGTACGGAGCACTGCAACGGCAAGATACGGGGCATCCAACCGGATGTTCAGCATTTCCGTCCGTTCGTTCAGCTCATAAGATGCAATTCGCCGGGTCAGCCAGCGATACAATATATTATCCCTAAGAATACGAATATCATAAGCGTTGAACATCCGATCCGGACGACCCTGGTCCAGCTTGTCGATCGTATTGGCAAGCGTCTCCTGCAGCTCGTCAATATTAATCGGCTTGAGCAAATAGTTCTCTACGCCGAGCTTGAGTCCGGACTTAATATAGTCAAACTCATTGTAGCCGCTCAAAATAATGACTTTGAGTTCCGGGTGAACCTGCCGCGCACTGCGGATTAAGGTTAAGCCATCCATCACCGGCATCGAGATATCGGTTAGCAGAATATCGACCGACAGCCCCTTGAGCGCTTCCAGCGCATCCCGGCCATTTTCCGCAGATCCGACAATTTCCAGCCCGTAAGCAGACCAATCGATAATATCGTATAATCCTTCGATAATGAACGGCTCATCATCGACTACGAATACTCTATACATGCTATCCCTCCTGTTCTCCGGGAAACTCGATGCTCACCCTTGTGCCCTCGCCCGGTGCACTTGTCATTTCAAGTCCGTACTCATTGCCGTACAGCAGCTTCAGCCGCTCATGGACGCTTCGCAGCCCGAATGATTCTCCAGTCTCCTCGACGGCATCCAGTGAATGACGAATTTGCGCCAGCCGCTCCGCTTCGATTCCGCTGCCATTGTCCTCGATTTCCATACGAATCCGGCCATCCTGTTCCGAGACGCGGATTTCGACCCGGTTATCAGCTCTATGGGGCTGCAGGCCATGGACAACATAGTTTTCGATGATGGGCTGCAAAGCCATTCGCATAATTTTTTTCCGCCCAAGACTCTCCTCGCATTGAATTTCATAAGACAGCTTGTCCTTGTAGCGGATTCGGAACAGCTCCAGATAAAGCCGGGACGTCTCGAGCTCTTCCTTAATGGTGCTCTCCCCTTTGGGCTGCACGAAGCTTTTGAAAAGAACAGACAGGCTGTAGATCATTTCTCCGACGTCCTTAGCCCCTTGGGAAATGGCCCGCATGCGAATGACTTCCAGCGTATTGTACAGAAAATGAGGATTAACCCGCGCTTGCAGCGCTGCCAGCTCCGTATGCTTCTGCTTAATCTCTGCCACATAGACACGGTCGATGTGACGGGCTAGCTCTTCAAGCATATCGTTGAAGCTGCGGGAGATCTGTCCCAGCTCGTCCTCCTTCTCATCATGGATACGAGCGGACAAATCGCCGCTCTCCACCTTGCGCATGAAGCGGATAATTTTATTCGTACGTTTCGCATAATTGATGACGACAAGCACGGGAACGAGCAGCACTATCGCTATACAAATAGCGCTAATGAGTATAATGGTTTGCTTGAGTCCCTGGTAGGATGAAGCAATCTCTGCTTTCGGAGCAACTCCGACGACCATATAACCGGCCTGATTTTGCGACAGTGTCGTGACGAAGGATTCCTGCTCCAGCAGCGCTGTGTTATTAAGCGGGTCGATTCGGTCTGTATAAGGGTAACGGGTGCCGTAATAGCGGTTTGAAGAGTCAAACAGCACCTCACCGCTTGGCCCCAGCACCAGAATATAGCCCTTCAACTGCTCCCTGTAGCTGTCGAGCGCCTGGGCGATGCCGTCGGAATTAAAATAGACGAGCATCTGGCCGAGATTTTTCAGCGTGTTTTTATCCGTAATCGGAACCCGCATCGCATACAGCTTCGGATCATCCTGATCGATGGCTTGACGAACCCATTCGTTTGGCACAGACATTGCGCTGTTCTCGAGCGCCATTGCATCAGGGATGTACGAGCGTGATGCATTGGTTGAAATTAATTTGTTCACATGATCCTTTTTATAAGCAAATAAGAACTGCTTTTCCGAGCTGTACAGCAGCAAATTTTCAATATCAGTGTCATTCTCCAGCTTATTGTTGAAATAATCGAGCCCCTTCGGCACATCGACATCGGCTCCGCTCGCATATTGATCCAGCTGATACTTCACATAATCCTCGAATGGATGCTGGAGAAAATAAGCAAGATGAATCGACAGCGATTCATTCCGGTACACATCGCGCATAATGGCTTGCACCGACTCATATTTGCGGGTCATATAGCTGTTGACGCTCTCCATCGCCTTTTTCTGATTTTCGAGGTCGTTGCCAATGATCGACTGCGTCATCACGTTGAACATAAAGTAGGAAAAAGTAACGATCGTCGCCGTCGTAATGAGCGCGAACAGCAGGATCATTTTCATAAACAAGTTGTTTTTGAGATAGCTGTCGTATAAGCCTCTGCCTTTCAAAACGAGCTCCTTTCCCGTGCGTGCATCTCTAACTAATCACGATGTTCGTTTCAATGTCTAATCATACTGCACGGTTATTTGCGGATACAAGTAGGCTACCCAAATCGAGAGTGGATGTAAACCGCTTTCACGAAAGGAAATGTGACATGGGGTTGAATGCTGTCTTGGAAGGGGCGTATAATGTGGGGGTGAGGAAGAAGTGAAAGGAGTGATGATCGTATGACGCTGGGTAAAATGCTTCGCAATGTTTCTGTCGGTCTAATTTTCGGCATCATCGCAATCGGACTCCTGCCGTTTTTAGTTATTTTCAACTGGGTGGAAATGATCAATGTGGCCGAAATCGAAGCCTCGCCGTTGTTCTTAATTATCGGACGGTTCGTCGGCACTGTTGCCCGCAAGGACAAGAAGAATGAGCCGGATCAGTCGCAGCAGATCGACTCGCAATGATTTGTACACTTTATGGCCCAGAGGCGCTTAGTCGCTTCTGGGCCTTTCTTTTTTGTATGGAATCATGCCACGGGTGCGGCATTGTGTGGCGATTACGACTCGTCAGCGCGCACTGGATGCCGCACACTTATTTTGTCGAGTACAATTTAACAGCATACTTCTTAACAGCACACCTCCACGCAGGACTGCCGCGTTTATAGCAACAAGATGTTTTTCACCTCCGCAATGGCCCTTCATACAATGGTAATGGAGGTGAATACGCGATGCTGCAATTGGCATGGTATTCCAAAGCATTGGGACTGGTCGGCCAGCCTGTCGGCGTGTCTCTAACGAATGGGCAGGGCGTCACTGGCGTATTGTGCAGCCTTACGGGCGGCAGCGTTGTTCTGCAAGAGTACTTGTACCAAAGTCAGTTCGCCACCAAGCAATATCCGTTCAACACTATACGGGATATTAATGGTTTTCCCGGCTGCGCGGTTCCGGGGCCGCTTTTTTAAGCGGTTTAGTTCGCTATTGGCCCCACAGCGCCCGATGGAACCATCGCCCAACGAAGTTAGCTTCGTTAATTTGCGAAGATGGTTCGCTCCAAAGACCAGCACT
>NZ_CBVJ010000109.1 GCF_000513275.1 Paenibacillus gorillae
CCGCCTGTGTCTGGAGCGAACCAGCTTTCGCTATCCGTGAACCTTGGTTCTCCAGTAGCGAAAATTAGTTCGCAGTTGCCCCACAGCGAACTATGAAACCATCGCCGAACGAAGTTAACTTCGTTAATTAACGAAGCTGGTTCGCTCCAGGCATCAACGCCTCTGCGCAGCGAAGCTAGCCTCGCTATTTGCGAAGGCTAGTTCGCTCCACAGACCAGCGCTCCTGCGCAGCGAAGCTGGCTTCGCTATTTAGGAAGGTCGGTTCGCTGTTTAACTCCACCGCGCTTCCTAAGGAAGATAGTTACTTTATTTGTGAAGCTGGTTCGCTCTAGGCAATAACGCTTCTGCACAATGAAGCTAGCTGCGCTAATGCGAAGCCAGCTCCCCGGCAGCAACTCCCCCTCCTACAAAATAAAACAGGCTTCGCTAATAAGCGAAGCCTAGCCTGCCCTAATCCCATCTACTGCCTACTAGCGCAGCACGATCCTCTTATACAAATTAACCGTTATGAAATAATAAGCGGAATAGATCACTGCAAACAGCAGGATCGGCAGCCACAACCGGTAATACGGCTCCGCCAAAATAAACGAAAACAAGCGCATGCCGACCAATACATGCAGCAGACCGGCAATGCCCGGGAACAGAAAGACAAGCAGCAGCTCCGTGTAAATCGAGCGCGACAGCCGCTCCCGGCGCACGCCAAGCTTATGCAGCATTTCATAACGCTGTATGTCTTTGGCTGCTCCGGACAATATTTTGAACATCAAACAGCTGGCCATCATCGCCAGAAAGGCGAGGCCGAGGAAAAAGCCCATGAACATCGTGCCGCTTGAAATGCCAAGCGCCCGCTGGTAGTTCTCGTATTTGCTCCAGGTCACTGTAATCCCAGCATTTTTCTCCATGGCAAGCTGGTCCAGCTTCTCCCATGAAGAACGGTAGGTCAGAAAGTCGTCCGTTCTGCCGATTACAACAATTTGCTCCTTCGCCTTCAAAGCTTCGAATTGCGCGTTATCCACTAAACGAACGTAAGAGTAAGACAGATCAGGGGGTGCAATTTGCCATAGAAAGGTTGTCCAGTCCGCGCTCAGACTTTCCCTGTCATCCCGCTCCATTCCACTATCCGTTCCCCCTTCAGCTCCATTACCAAATCCCGCATCAGAGCCGGCAGTATCTCCATCCGCACTCTCCCCCGTTACTCCACCAGCAGAGCCACCCGCTCTTTCCCCAGCCGATGCCTTTCCCGCAGAATCAGCAGCCGTCCCCTTCAGCAGCGGATCTTCCACTCTCTTAAGCTGATCCCAGTAATCACGGCCTTGTTGGGAATGAACGAGCGGCCGTTGCGACTCCAGATCATCCTTCGCATAATAAAGAACTTCATTGTCCAGCTTATAACGATAGGTGAACCGCTCTTTGAACGGAATGCCTGCCAGCACCTCCGTCTCCGCTTCATTCGGATTATGAACGGCCGTATCATACACACGGTAGGTCTCACCTCGAATAAACGCATCATTCCAAAAAGCCAATCCGCCAGCAATTGCCCCTGCTCCAAGCGCAATAAGCATCGCTACTGTAGCGAGCAGCTTCGTCAATCCATTGATCCGAAAACTAAGCTGCCCGAACGTAAACGCCCGAATGCCGCGCAATTGCTGACTTCTCTTCAACCGGGCAATAAACGGAGGCAGAAACGCCATAAACAACAGATAAGTGCCGAGCGGCGTCATGAAGGTTGCAGTAAACAAACCGATCTCCCGCAGCTGCTCCATGAACGTCAGGGACAGATACCCAAGCAAAATAGCGATAACGCCAACAACGACCATCACCTTTTTCCAGCCGCTGCTGCGCCAAGGACGATCAGCCCTCGTACTGCCGTGCAACAGCTGCAGCACCTGCAGACGCGCCAGCTTCAATTGATTCCACAAAGCAGAGAAGACAAACAACGCGACGAAAAACAAAACGGTAAATCCGATTGCCGGACCATATACTGGATAATAGCCCGCCAAATCAACTTGAAGTTGCCTGGCCATAAGACGCCCAACCAGCGCCGAAAGTCCAAAGCCGATACCAAGTCCAGCAGCCAGAGCAACCATACCAAGCACGATCGTCTCAATAAACATCAGCTTGCGTATTTTATCTTTTCTGGCTCCCAGCACCATATAAAGGCCAAATTCCCGTTGGCGAAGCGAGAGCAAAAATCCGTTGGCATACAAAATATAAAAAAACGTAATCGCCGAAAGCAGTACTGTTCCTAACACATAAACGAGCTGAATGGAATTGATAACCGCATTGTTCTCTGTGAAGCTGCGATTCCACGCCATCGTCTGAAACATATAAAAGATCGATATCGAAATAACGAGTCCGGCCAGCAGCACCAAATAGTCCTTCAGCTTACTCTTCATGCCGGATAGGGCGAGTTTGATCAACATGACGCCAGATTACCCCCTATCCGCAGCGGACAATTCCTTGGCAGCAGCTTCAGCCGCCGCCGCGCCGTAATCGCCCAGCACATTCAGAATTTGCTTATAAAAAGCTTCGCGGCTCCCCAGCCGGTAAAGCTCCTGCACCAATCGTCCATCTTGAATGAACAATATTCTGCTGCAATAGCTAGCGCTGAAAGCGTCATGCGTGACCATAAGAATCGAGATTTGCTGCTGCTCGTTCAGCCGCTTCATTTGCTCCAGAAGACCGACTGCATTTTTCGTATCCAATGATCCCGTCGGCTCGTCGCCCAGCAGCAAAGCAGGCTCATGCACAATGGCCCTTGCAGCCGCCGTCCGCTGCCGTTGGCCCCCTGATATCGTCGCCGGATATTTATCCGCAAGCTCGGCGATGCCAAGCTGCTCCAGCACTTTCCCCACTCTGTCCATAATTTGATGAACCGGTAAGTCTTGCAGCGATAAAGGCAGGGCAACGTTCTCGTAAACCGTCAAATTGTCGAGCAAATTGAATTCTTGGAAAATAAAGCCGAGACGCTGCGCACGGAAATCCGACAGCTCCCTCGCTTTCATCCGCGTAATGTCTGTTCCCGCAATCGCGACTGTTCCCTCCGTTGGATGATCCAGTGTGGAGACCACGTTCAGCAGCGTTGTTTTCCCCGAGCCTGATGCACCCATAATGCCAATAAATTCGCCTTCCTGCATCGTAAAAGAAACATCATTCAGGGCAAAAAGCTTGATTCTCTGTTTTCCCCCCAATATATTTTAGATACATTGTTCATCTCAATAACCGGTTTTATAGTCATTCCCAGTTGCATCTCCTTCTGAATGCGGCACACCAACATCAATCCAGTCCATCGCCGCATTTGATTTATTCAGTATAAGGAAGACTGTTAAAGAGACTCTAATATAACCTTTAAGATTTTCTTATTTTCCCGACGTCCAAATTTAAGAGATGGCTGCACGCAAAAAAAAGCGGCCGCAACGGCCGCTCGCTCACTCCGCTAAAACTAACTTCCAGTGCCTTGATACCGGTTCAACCCCGCATTCCACACTCGATACGCGATAAAGAATAAAATGACGCCAACGACAGGCGTAGCATAAGGCAGCCACGAGACAAACAGCGATCCGCCTTCCTTATCCAGAATGAGCTGGGACGGATAGAAATTAACGAAGCCGTAAGGAATGATAAACGTCAGTACGATCCGCAGCACTTTGCTGTAAATCGAAATCGGATAGTCAGCAAATCCCCGGATGCCGAAGATAACGACGTTCATGACCGCACGGGCACGCACGATCCAGAAGCACATCGAGCCAGTAATGACGATGAAAGCCGCTTGAATGAGCACCGCTCCTAGCAGCAAGGCTACAAATCCGGCATAAGCCGCTAGACTTGGATGGAGATCAAGACGGCTGAAGCAGAATCCGAGCATCAAAATCGCAATCACAATGTCACCCAGGAAAAAATGACCGAAGCTGCGGATAATCATATGGATGAACGGATTAATCGGTTTGACCAGCAGACTGTCAAAGGAGCCTTTGTGCACATCTTCCTCGACATCATTCATTTGAAAAAAGAAAAACACCGCCGCGATCGCGTAAGTGAGCATATTGAGCGTATAAATGATCATGACCTCGTACATATTCCAGCCGTTAATCGTCTGGAAGCGGCTCATTAGCGCCCAGATTACCGCATAGCTCACGATATGCGAGAGGGCAAAGCCGACAAAGTCCATATAAAAGCCGAAGCCGTGCTCCGTTTTGCTTTTGAAATAAATCGGAATAAACCTTGCGTAAAGCTTCAAGTATCTCATGGTAACCTCCCTTAGCCTCCCTGAACGACTAGCCGCCGAACGGCTTTCGACCACATCCACTTTTGCAGCAGCAGCATGCCTGCAATCCATGCCACCTGCTGAAGAACGATCGCGAGCAGCTCCTGCCAGCCCGTTACTTTGCCCAAATAGACGGAGATCGGTTCATAGTAAATGAGGCGAAACGGCAGGAAGTAGGACACCTGCACCAGTGAATCAGAAAAGAACCAGATCGGAATAAACGCGCCGGAAAACAACCGGATCAGCCCGTTAAGCACCGTGTTGATCTGCCAAATCAGAATATACCAGAACGCAATAAGTCCAATCGTGTACGTGATGAGGAAATTAAGAATCAGGCCGTTGAAGACTAGAATCAGGAAGGCGATGCCGCTTGCAAGCGAAGGAAGCTGTACGTGGAAGAAGAGCAGGCTGACAATAACTAAAGGCACTAATTCAAACAGCATCCGGTACATGTTCGTACCGAAGGTCTGGCAGAAGATAACGGAACGGAAACTCATTGGTTTAATGAGATCCATCGCGATCTCGCCTGAGGATACCTTGGAGCTGACTTTAAAAATAACATCATTCGTAGCAAATACCGATATAACCGAGCTGATTACGACATACGTAATCATTTCTTGAATGGAAATCGATCCGGCCTGCGAAGCCAACTGGCCTGATTCCCCGAACAAAGCGTGCCAGATATAGACCTGAACGAATATTTTGAACAGCTGGCCGAAAAGGAATAGCAGTACCTCAGCCCGAAATGCGAGCAATGTGCGGAAAGCGTTCAGCGTCATCTCCCGGTAAAGGGCGATTCTCATGCCATCACTTCCTCACGCGGGCGCTCTTCCTGACTGAAGCCTGCATACAAATTGCGAATGATCTCTTCAATTTCCGTTTCCTTGACCTTAAAATCCCGAACGGAGTAGCGGTCCATTATCCATTTAATAACAGCGGAGGAATTGATATTTTTCTTGTCATAGACAAGTTGAGTGCGAGCTTCTTCGGTCTGGGAGGACGTAATGCCCATACGAAGCAGCGCATCGTCCATCACAAAAACTTCTTCGGTGTCCAGCTCCATCGTCTCCATATTGCCGTAGTCATTCTTAAGCGTAGACAGATTCCCGTCATACATGAGCCTGCCGTGATCGACGACCATAACGCGGCTGCACAGCTTCTCGATGTCGGACATATCATGCGTCGTTAAGATGACAGTTGTGCCTCTTTCCCGGTTGATCTCGCGAATGAATTCACGGATTCTCTCTTTCACGACGACATCGAGCCCAATTGTTGGCTCATCGAGATAGACGATATCGGGATCATGCAGCAATGCCGCGCACAGATCGGCCCGCATCCGCTGCCCCAGACTGAGCGACCGTACGGCTACGTTCTTGAATTCGTCCAGCCCGAGAATATCGCCGAATAGCGCCATATTTTGCTGATAGCGATCCTCCGGTATATCGTACATATACTTGGTCAGCCGAAGCGATTCAATGACGGGCGTATCCCACCATAGCTGACTTTTCTGCCCAAACACCGCGCCAATTCGCCGCGCGTTCTCAATCCGGTTCTCGAACGGCACCAGTCCGTTCACATGCACCGCCCCGCTTGTCGGGACGAGAATGCCGACCATCATTTTGATCGTAGTCGATTTTCCTGCACCGTTTGGCCCGATGTAGCCGACAATTTCGCCTTGGTCGATCGTAAACGAAATGTCCTCGACCGCCACCTTTTGCTCATATTCCCGGTACACCAAGCTTTTCATCAACGGCCAGAACCCGTCACGACGCTTTTGTCTTTTGAATTCCTTGCGCAGGTTTTGCACCTCTATAAGCGGCATGAGTGACCCTCCCTTTATCCGTATCCGATTAATTGTAGAAAAAGGAAATAGATAAAGGTATATGGGAATCTAGTCTTTTGCAGTACGCTATTAGCCGTTTAAGATTCGACAACGCCCAGCGCTTTGTTTTTCTCCTTAAATTTCTCGTTATGGGAGGACACGTACGCCATTCTGGCAGCCTCAGGCTCTAGATACAGCTTTGCACTGTTAACCGCGATTCCTGCATCGGTGAAAGCACCAGCGATCAGATTCAGCTTACTCTCAAAATAGGCAAAATCACCCGCCGCAAAAATACCCGGCAGATTGGTCGCTAGCTTCGGACTTACGAACACATTCCAATCGTCCATGTCCAAGCTCCAGTCCTTGATTCCGACGAAATCGGATTTCAATCCATGGTTTACGATCACTTCATCCACGACGATCATTTCGGATTCACCTGTCTCGGTATGGCTGATCGTTACCTGATCGATCGCCTCTCCATTGCTGCTGAACAGCCGGCTAACCTCATACGGCGTCCGCACGTCGGCCGTGGAGTTCTTCATTTTCGCAATATGGCTCTCATGTCCGCCAAACTGGTTTCGCCGATGCACCACCGTCACCTTTTCCGCAATTGGCTCCAGCTCATTGGCCCAGTCCACTGCTGAATTGCCTCCCCCGGAAATAAGCACCTTTTTCCCGCGAAACGGTTCCAGCTCCTGCACGGTATAATGCAAATTAGACACCTCATACCGCTCGGCCCCTTCCAGCTCCAGCTTCGCCATCTTCAGAATGCCTCTGCCGATCGCCAAAATAATCGTCCGCGTCCAGTGCTTCTCACCGCTGAGCGTTACCAATATATAACTGCCATCCCCTTGTTTCTCCAAGCGTTCAACCTGCTGTCCCAGCACGATTGCCGGCTCGAAGGTGTGTGCCTGCTCCTCGAGGGTTGCAATCAGCTTCTCGCATAGGGTTGGAGCTACCCCGCCTACGTCCCAGATCATCTTTTCCGGGTAGATCAGCATTCTGCCGCCCAGCTTCTCGTTCGCGTCGATCAGCTTCGTCTTCATATCCCTCATTCCGCTATAGAAAGCAGCATACATCCCCGCAGGGCCGCCGCCAATAATGGTTACATCGAACAATTCCAGTTGTTCCTTCATGCCTATCCCTCCATTGCCTCATTGTGAGAGTCATTCTCAATTAAAATTGTAGTTCGCAAGCAATAGCGGGGCAATGGACAAACTGTAATCCTGTTTTGTAATTATACAAAGTCGCGATCAGCCAATAGGCCAATAATGAAATAGAAAATTTAAGTTTAGCTTCTGGGGACAGAGCGGTCATTGTTCTAAAATAAAAGCATTCATTACCTATCAGACAGCCCGTCGCACAACCCCGATAGAGGTTGTTTGAGATACGAGGAGGAAAAAACAATGTCAACGATTCAAGGAAGAGCAGTACGAACAGCCGTCATCGGTTACGGGGGTGCCTTCAATATCGCCAAAATGCACGCCGA
This sequence comes from Paenibacillus gorillae, assembly GCF_000513275.1. Taxonomy (GTDB): domain Bacteria; phylum Bacillota; class Bacilli; order Paenibacillales; family Paenibacillaceae; genus Pristimantibacillus; species Pristimantibacillus gorillae. The sequence goes on from NZ_CBVJ010000109.1 coordinate 7,576, forward strand.
TCACATGCTGCAAAACGGTATGGAATTTATTGCAGTCTGTGAGATGAATGAGGAGCGTTTGAATCAGGCACTGCAAGATTTTCCCGGTATTCGCGGCTATGCAACAGTAGAAGAACTGCTGGCACAACCGGATATCGATCTGGTAACGGTTATTACCCCGCATAATTCTCATTACTCACTGGGCATGCAAGTGCTGGAGAGCGGCAAGCATTGCGTCCTCGAAAAACCGATGAGTATTACGGCAGAGGAAGGCGACGCGCTCGTCCGCAAAGCGAAGGAAAAGGATGTCATGCTCTCCGTATTCCATAACCGGAGATGGGATTCGTGGTATTTGACCGCTAAGCAGCTGATTGCGGAGGGGCGCCTGGGTGATATTTTCGCTGTGGAGCTCTATACCGGCGGACACGGCCATCCGGGTCATTGGTGGCGTGCTGACAAAAGCATCTCAGGCGGAGTCGCTTATGATTGGGGCGCTCACTACATCGATTGGCTGCTCGGCCTTGTTCCAAGCCGGATGACGACAGTTCGCGGCTTTACGCACAAGCTGAAGTGGCATGATGTGACCAATGAAGATCACATGGATATTTTCATCGGCTTCGAGAATGGAACATCGGCAAGCTTGTCGGTCTCGTCACTTGCCTATGCGCCAAAGCCAAACCGCCGGATTTTGGGGACAAAGGGCGCAATTATCAGCAATGGCGATGAGGAAGTTATTTTATACGAGGATGTAGACGGGAAAAGAGTGGAGACGAAGGTAGCCTCCATTCCAAGCAGCTGGATTAGCTACTATAGAAATATAACCGCTCATTTGACGCAAGGTGAAGAGCTTGTCGTTAAGCCTGAAGAGTCCCGGCGGATTATTGCCGTGCTCGACACGGCCGGCCGTTCTGCGGCAGAAGGCAAAGAGCTGCCTGTACCGTTCGAATAGTTAGAGGTGGAACTAACAGCCGCATATTTGCCGTCTTTATAAAAATAAGGCTTTTTATACTGCATACGCTCCTGAAACCAGGGATCGGCTACAAGTCCCTTTCACACGCTGGCATACCTGCGCTGTCCACGCTCGGTTCATGAAGGAGGGCAGCGGGAGAAACAAAATGTAAAAGTACATGTTGATGGACCTCAAATGGCCCCAAAACGCCATCAAAATGCAAAAATACATTTGAAATCCGAAAAATTGGCCCAATCGAAGCTTTTTAGACCGATCAGAATGCACTTTTGCATTTTGATGCGATAAATCGCCGATATCTCGGCTAACAAAATGTACTTTTGCATTTTGACTCAAGTATCTGGTGCGTTTAGCTACTGCGCAGCAACAGCGTCCGCACCGCGCGGCACGCGGTGCTCGGTCGCACGTCGGCGGTCAAACCAAACTTCTACGATAATCAGTAGCGATCCCACTAACGCATACATCCTCGCCTCTTCAAACAAAAAAGCTGTCGAGAAAACTCTCGACAGCCTTTCTTCAAACACATACCGCAAACTGTTTAAACCTTCTGCAGCGTCGCAAACGCCCGGTCAAAGCCAGCCTTTGACCGCTCGAATGCCGCTTCCGTCGTTGCCGGAGCATCAGCATCTTGCGGCATGAGCACCTCTTGCGCAACGATGCCTGTGTAGCCGATTTTTTGCAAGCTGCTTAAAAAGCCGCTCAAATCAATTACTCCCTCGCTCGGATAAAGCCGCTCATGATCAATCACTTGCTCAATCGGCAGCGCTTTAGCGTCATTCAGATGAACATAAACAATCTGGTCCGCCGTCAACTGCTCCAGATCAGCGGTCGTCAGACCGTTGGTATACCAATGGTAGGAATCCATCAGCAAACCAACATTTGGTCTGCCGATGGCAGCAGCAAGCGCCAGCGTATCCTCCATCGTATGAATGAACGGATAACGGAAGGCTGTCCGCCAATGATGCGGCCCAACGAATTCAAGCGCCAGCTTGAGTCCGTGTTCGCCAATAATATCAGCACATTGCCGAAGCCGGTTGACGGCTTGTACAGCCAGCAACGCAGGCGAATGATCCGTTGAAGGCAATATATATGTCGTGCAAGTGTCGCCCCCCAGCAAAGCGGCTGCCTTGGCGCGGCGCTCTAACTGCTCGAGCCCTGCCCGGAAGTCCTCCTCGCCATTGCGCCAATCCAGACCCAAATCGATAGCGCCCATGGCGATTCCGTAATGTTGAAGCAATTCTCGGGCTCCATCTAGTCCCTCTGACTCGATTAAGCCAGCCGCATCAAGCTCTACAGCTTGAAAACCGTATTTCGAGGCCAGCTCCAGAAACCGCTTATCGTCACCGACGTCGCAGAGACCCGCACGCGTTAATCCTTTTAACATCCTCTTCATCTCCATCTGTGTACGAATACAATAAAATAGAATTAAGACCAATCGAATAAAACGCCGGAGTAATGCTCCTTGTCGTTCCGAAGCCCTTCATAAGCGGATGCCGCATCCTCTGGCTTCAAAATATGGCTGATCAGCGGCTCAATACTCAGCTTATTGTCCGCCATCAATCCGAATACGATCTTCGAATTGCGCTCAAGCGAATGCTTAACAAATCCGTCTCTGCCAACCGGGTAACGCCATTCATGCGCCCCCTTAAACGTAATGCTGCCGTAATTGGCCAAATGAACATAATTGAATATTTCGGTCACATTCGCCTGATATTCGCCGCGCGGACTGCCCAGGAAGATCAGCTCGCCGAACTTGGCGATTAACGGCAAATTATCAATGGCTGCTTTCGGCACGCCGGTAGCCTCGATTAGTGTCGATACGCCTTCGCCGCCAGTCAGCTTCATAATCTCTTCACGGACATTCGTCTGTTCCGCATGCAGGGCTGCACGAATTCCCGTCTTTTCCGCCAATTTCAAACGCTGTTCCGACAAGTCAATTCCGAATACATTCGCTCCCTGCAGTGTGGCAAGCTGCGAAGCCATGTTGCCGATTAAGCCCAGACCTGTAACGGCAACATTGTCGCCCAATTCAATTTGCGATACCCGTGTCGAGGTAAAAGCAACTGTCGCCATCCTCGTGAATGGAACCCAGGAGAGCGGAATGTTGTTAGGCGCTTTCAAAAGTAAGTCGTTCGCCGAAATGATCTGGTACGCCGAGTGATCACCGTAGTGGAATACATTTTCGCCCGGGCTAAATTCCGTAACGCTGTTGCCTACTTCCACAATTTCACTTACCGCCGCATAGCCGGGTACGCCTGGCATACCGAACCATCCCTCGTTGCCGGACAGGCAGGCGAGCTCCGTTCCGGGGCTGATTAGTGTAAATTTCTTTTTCACCAAAATATCATGCTCTCCAATATTGGCAGCGGATATTGATGCGTCCTGCAGTTCAACCTGCCATGGCGCTGTAAATACGATCTGTTTATTGTGCATTCTGGAATGCTCCTCTACTTAACCATCCTTGCGGACCGTCGAATGGGCAGCGTAAAATTGGCTGGGCGTAATGCCAACCGTCGCTTTGAACGATCGGCTGAACAAATGAATGCTGGAGAAGCCTACCTCCTCCGCAATGACCGTGATCGTCTTGTGCCCTTCCATAATTTTCGCCTTCGCCTGCTCGATCCGCACATGGGTAATATATTTTTGAATCGTAATTTGCAATTGTTCCTTGAACAAAAAAGATAAATGATTTGTCGAGACGCCAGCATGTCCGCTGATCGTCGCATTGTCGAGACCCGAATCGGCATACCGCTCGTGAATGTAGGAGATTGCTCTCTCGAGTACGCCCCATCCTTTGGTCAGCTTGCCCTCCTGCTCGTTGCGCCCAGTCTGGCCTTTGAGAAAGAAATATAAAAGCTCGATGACGATCGCCTTTGTCGCTAGATCGCGGTTCGCCTTATCATCCAGAAATACCTTTTGCATGAGTAAAAATCTTCGCTTCACATCCATCCGATCCGCTGTCCGCAAATGAGTGACGGGAACAACGTCCGCAAGCGCCTGCTCCCTTTCAGGAATAAGCCTCGTGAGCTCGTTGATCAGCCCCGTTTCCTTCAAGCCGCTCCGGACCTCATCGTAGAAAAGATCGAAATGAACGATGTACTGGATGAGCGGGACGTCCGATGTCGTTCGAATAATATGGGGAAGCAGCGGAGACATCAGAAACAGATCGCCCTCTTGGGCCTGATATTTTACCCCGTTTAGTATAAAATCAGCTTCGCCTTGCTCGATATAGGTAAAGACATGGTCAAAGTCGATCCACTCGCCGGAAAGCGAGGATGATTTGACGATTTTGACAACTCTTACAAAGGGGGAAATCGCATTCATCCAGGCTTCCATCCGTCGTTCCTCCATGCCGTTTAGATTATGCTCTTACTATAATCCATTCCCTGCATCGATCACAGCCCCGAAGCCGGCCCGTCTATTCTGCTTATCCCCTAACCGGTATGCCCAGCCGCTGCTCCACAAAATCTCTGCAAATTTCCAGGCTTCGGTATGGCGTACTCGTCGATCGGTCAATCTCAACCGTCAGCCAGCCATCGTAATGAATCTCATTCAAAGCTTCAATAATCGGATCGAAATCGATTTTGCCAAGGCCAAGCTCGCAGAACACCGGCACATCATTCCCTTCCATAAGCGGGAAGTCTGCGGCAACTGCACCGTCCTTCGTTACATCCTTGAGATGCACGTAGGCAACCCTTTCTTTGTAGCGACGAATCAGTTCGGCAGGATTCATTCCCGCTCCTGTCAGTTGAGCTGTATCCGGTGCGAAAAAGACAGCATCGGAATTGCACAGCTCCATGATGGCATCGACTTCATTCTCATCCTGCACTTCTGTCCATAGATGCGGATGAAGACAAGCTTTAATGCCAAGCTCAAGCGTTCGTTCCGCCGTCTCGGCAATCGTTGCAGCAGCAACCTTGAGTTCCTCCAGAGTAGCAGGCCCTTTACGGGGACCAGGACCCAGTACGACATGTCCAGCACCGCATTGTTTCAGTATTCGGGACAGCCGAACATTGTAATCTACAATATCCGGACGTTTGGATGGATCGGCAAATCGGCTGTCTCCCGGCACACCGCCGTAAAGAGCTGTCAATTCTAAGCTGAACTTCGCCAGCAATTCCTTAAACTCGCCAATGTTGTGTTCATATTGCAGTGCAAAATGAGGCCATGGCTCGATTGCCCGGTAACCGATTCTGGAAGCCTCTTCTATCGCTTGCAGATGGTTATCGCCCCAGGTAATGGCGTGTACCGCTACTTTCCCTCTAAATGCGTTCAACTGGCTTCACCTCCGCAGTAAAATAAAAAAATCCGGATATACCCCGATTATAGGGGTTGTATCCGGATGTAATCTTTAGCTTAAACCATTACTTTTTGTCCATAACACCGCTAAGTGCTATCGCTGCTAGCATGAATCTCTCTGTTGACAGGGTTGAAGCTGCTTTCAAGCTGAAATAAAAAAGCCGCATTCAGCGGCTTCTTCATTACAGACTACTGCTCTAATCACCAGCAGTCATTTCTCATTTCCTGAGCATCTTTATAACGCAGCTTCAGCTTCAGCTTCAGCGCCTACTTCTGAGAGTCCATTACCTTCTGCACAAACTCATCTACCGCTTCATCAACCAAGTACGGCCCATAATTCCATTTGTCGCGGGTCACATTGATAACCCGATTGTTCTTGATTGCAGGAACCGCTTGATACAGAGATCCTTGGAACAGCTCCGTCATGGGTCCCATCTCTTCTTCTGTCATTTGCGTGAAGAAGTAGTCCGCAGGCCGGTCGACCAAAGCTTCCATCTGCAAGGCTGTTCCGCCGTCTGCGTACTGTTTGAATTGCTCCGGCATTTGAAAACCGAAATCTTTATAGATCAGTTTGCCTAAAGTGCCGCCCTCGCCGCCCAATAGAACCTCACCCTTATAAAGGATAAAAGTTGCTGCTGTTGTGCCCGGCTTAATTTTGACATCAATCTGATCCCGGATACGCTGCAGCTTTTCCTCGAACTTCGTAATCCACGCCTCCGCTTGTTCCTTCCGGTTCATCACATCGCCTATCGTACGAAGCGTGTTCACAACGTCCGGATCTCCGCCCCATGCCACTGCCACGGTTGGAGCAATCTTCTGATACTTTTCATAAATATCCGGACTATAAAAGTCCGGTAATATAATCACGTCAGGCTGCAGCGCAGCGATCGCCTCTGCTTCCCCTAGCCCTTCGCCAATGCTCGATACACCTGCCATGTCATCGGGATATAGAGTAAGCGTCGTTTGATCAACGCCAACCGGCTTCAAGCCGAGTGGAAGCAAATAACCGCCATATGAAATAACGACGGCTTTACTAGGCGCCGCTGGAATCTCTACTTGCCTCCCTAATCCGTCGGTAATCGTCTTTGTTTTTGACGATGCATCGGCTGGTTTCTCGTTTTGCTGCTGGTTGTTCCCTTGTGCCCCCTGTTTCTCATTCGTTCCTGCTCCACCGCATGCTGCCAGCAGAAGTGACAGACTAAACAATAGCGCCACTGCAAAAGTTGGTTTAAAACTTGCATTCATGTCATCCACATCCCAAGCTCTATATTGATAATGATTATCTTTATTAACAATATAGTCTGTACCTGCTCTAGACTCAATGAACGATTTGGGCATAAAATTAGTAGAAATTGAACTTTTCATCCCTAACTTATGCATTTTGAACTGCGCGGGCGTGATTCCCGTCTGTTTTTTGAACAAGCGATTAAAGTAATACATATCCGTATAGCCGACGCTTTCCGCAATATCGCGTACAGCGACATCCTCTTCAGCCAGCAGCGCCTTTGCCCGGTTCATCCGAGTCTGAACTAGAAATTCGAGCGGGCTGCATTCATATTTGCGCTTGAATACCCGGGACAAATAGTGCGTGCTGTAATGGAACAGATTCGCTAATGTCTCCATCGAGATCGCCTGGCGGTAATACTCTTGAATATACCGGGCGATTCCCTCTGCCAGATCGGCTGTTTCCGATTCTGCTGGTGAATCGAGCAACTGGCGAAACTGCTCGTGGAGGAATTGATAGAACAATCCGTTCACTTGCAAACGTGCCAGATCGCCGTCTTCGCTCCATTGCCTGTGCATCGGCTCCAGCAGGGAAAGCAGTGTCCAGGGCTGCTTAGCCTGAAACGCATACGACTGCATAAATGGCGTTGGGGTGCTCCCTTCCTCATGTGGAGCTTGGATCGGCACTCGTTCCAATAACGGCTTGTAGAAGATCAGATAATAGTCGAACGGCCGGTTGAAGCAGCTGATATTCAATAGGGCGCCTTTTGCGCCATGAATAAGTTGATTATTAGACGGCGACGCTTCTACTCCATCCAGAGACAGACTGGCCTCTCCTTGATTAGCAAAAAGAAAAGCGCTGGATGGAAGACGGTAGGGCTGCAGCTTCTCCCCCGGCTTCATCGTTATATGCCGAATATCCAGCAGCTTGATCGGCGTTTGGCTCCATCTTCGGATTACTTCTTCTGGACCCTCCATTACAGCACCTCAAAACCCTATATTGTCTCTTATCATCATCATCATCATCATCATCGGCAATTCCTTTTCATTATTTCAAACTTTGTATAGAAAAGAAATGAAAATAGTCCGCCGTTGCTGTTGCCGCCTTGCTCTCAGGGCAGTTAGCGAAGCAGCTTCGCTAATCAATGAACCTGCATTCGCTAATGCTGACAACGAGAGGAGCATCACTGCTTCCAGCGAACCTCTTTTCGCTATTCGTGAACCTAAGTTCACCAGTTGCGAAGTTAGGTTCGCTATCTGCGGAATGCGACTGGATATGCCTCCTACAGCGAATTTCACTTCGCTAATTAGCGAATCTGCTTCGTTAACCCTCCACTAATCTGCAAATACGGTTCTTAACTACAGCTACACAGTGAACATCCCCTTATCTATCAACTCATCTGTAAACTCAATACTTCACAATGAATCATTTGCTAATTCGTTCTTCAACTACCAGCCTGTGAATCTGCTTCGTTATCCCACCCGCTCACCTCCCGCAATTCTTCAAGCAATCCGATCAAACCGCACAACAAAAACGGCCAGCTTATAAGCTGACCGCCTGATACATCCTCTATCGCTTCGCTAACTTCCTCTCCTATTCCCCCAGGAAGCTCTTCACAATGAAGTCGAGCTGTCCCTCCAGAGAGATAGGGTCATTGTAATAGGAACCTTTTTCATTAATCCAATAAACGTGGTTGTTTTTAACGGCCGGCAGCGACTTCCACAGCTTGCTGTCATACACGACATTCGCATCGCCGTCATCCCAGCCCCAGTTGCTTGTGAAAATATAATCGCCAGCATATTCCGGCAATAATTCCAGCGTGAAATCCGCTCCAAAGTCGCTACCGTCGATCAGCTTATCTTGTATGATTTTTGGCGCCTTCAGACCCAGATCACCGTGAATGATTTCGCCGCCTCTGCCGCCTTTATTTCCCCAAGCATAGATGCCTTTCGCATAAGGCTGAAGAATCGAAACGGTTTTGTCTCCCACTACAGCTTGAATCTTTGGCTTCACTTCAGCAATTTTGGCATTCCATTCCTGTACCCATTGCTGAGCGAGCTCTTCCCGGCCCGTTATTTTACCAAATTCCATCAACAGCTCTGACGGCGTTCCCGCTCCATATTTCAGACGGACAACCGGTGCAATTCGCGCCAGCTTTTCATATTCGGCTTCATCGATATAATCAAATGCGATGATCAAATCCGGATTCAAATTCAGAATCGCTTCCGCACTGGGTTCTTCGCCCATATCGACAATATCATTCAGCTTGCCTTCGTGAAAAGGACTTTGCAGCGAATCACGCGTAGCCGCGACCGGCTTAATATCCAGCGCCAGCAGATTGCCAATTGCGCTTCCCGTCAGATCGATAATCCGCTTCGGATCGGCCGGAATCGTTACCGTTCCCTTGCCGTCTGTATAGGTTCTGGTAGCTGCAACTGCTTCAGTGGGCTTAGGTGTTTCTATATTTGTTCCCTGCGTTGTCCCCGTCACCGCTGCCCCGTTGCTGTTACCGCCGGATTGATTGTTGACGGAATTGGAAGGCGCCGAGCACGCACTAATTAACAAGGTTAAGCATAACAGCAATGTCGCTGTAGCCATTGATGTCGACTTATATACTCTATTCACTGATAACCCTCTCCTCTTGCCTAAATGATAATCGTTCTCGTAGTCATTGACACTATAGCACCGAGAATCAGCAGCAACAAGGGCAGATTTCATACGAAGTTTGGGCAATTCTGATACGGTCTGCTTTCCGTGGCATGCAGTTCTGAACTGAGTTGGAGTCATGCCATAGCTTTTTCTAAAGCTGCGGTTCAGTGTATGGGCATCCGGATAGCCGACAAGCTCAGCAACATGCTGCAGCGAAATATCCGTCTTACTCAAATAGGCCGCAGACTTCTCCATCCGTATGTGAGTCAAGTAGCGAATCGGGCTCTCACCCATTCTTTTCTTGAACAGCTTGGTCAAATAACTGACACTGCAATCAAACAGCTCTGCCACTGTCTCCAAGGAAAGAGGCTTCATATAATGATCATTCATATAACGAAGTACCTGCGCCAGCAGATCGGGATGAACAGGTCTTATCCCTTGGAGCTGCATCTGGGACAAAAGCTCATGTACAAATTGATAAAATAACGTCCTCGCATGAAAAGCATCCAATGGATTAAGCTTCATCCAATTCTCGTACATAGACCGAAGCTTCTCCAATATAGGCAAAGGATATTGAGGAACGAAGCTATACTGGCATAGAAACGGACTCTCCATTCCTATCAGCCCTTGCTGTCTCTTCGCCAGAGGCAGCATCATTACAGCCTTGTATAAGATGAGGTAATACTCGAATCGCTCTTCAGCTGTAATATGAAGTCGTGCGCCTCTTCCGCCATGCAAAATATAATTGCGGCTCATGAACTGCAATTTATCATCCAACTGCACCTGAGCAGAGCCTTGCTGTATATATAAAAATGCACTGGCTGGCAACCGGTATTCCGGCAGCTCCTCGCCGCTCTCCAGCGTCCCGCAGCGGATATCCAGCACCTTTATAGAAGCATGATTCCAATGCGCGATATGATCATTCACTTTCATTGCCGTTATCCATCCTCCTCTTGTAATGAGGCTATCACTCTATTATATTGATAACGATTCTCAACGTAAAGAAAAAGAAAGGAGAGCCCGAGTTAGTCGTTATTCAGAGGTTAATTCACTAATTGACCGCATATCACCAATCGATTACAATAATTTCAACTATTAGGAAAGTGAGTGATTTTCATGCAAATGCATAAACCCAACTCCACTATGTCCGTCTATAAGGTACGGAAGGGATAAATCGAATAATCCCTTCCGCAAAAATTAACCACGCGGAGGGAAATGCATGTCTTTTAGCTACTACGGTCCATTATGTACAGAGGTCTACGACCACACGAAGAAAGTCGGTCAATCCTTCAATGGAGATATCGAATATTACTATGAAAGGCTCAAGCATTGCGAAGGACGCATACTGGAGCCGATGGCGGGGTCTGGACGTGTCCTGATTCCGCTGCTAGAGCGCGAATTGCAGGTAGACGGGGTCGATTATTCACCCGAAATGCTGGCCTCCTGCCGGCAGCGGTGTGAGGAGCGCGGTTTGAAGGCAACTTTGCTTGAAGCCGATCTGCAGCAGCTGTCTTTGCCTGAACGTTATGAGGCTATCATTATTCCAGGCGGCTCTTTTTTACTGATTGAGAACCGAGAGCAATCGCTAAACGCCTTAAGACGTTTGTATGACCATCTTCAACCGGGAGGGCGCCTCCTGCTCGATCTTTTCCTGCCTGATACATCTTCTGATGGCAGCTGTTTTGGCGGGGATTCAACGTTCCACTTACCGGACGGGGATATCATTACGATGGAAGGCAAGCTTGTTGAATTCGATCTATTTCATCAATATAAAGTTTCCTATTTGAAATATGAGAAATGGCGAAACGGCGTACTGCTGCAAACGGAGCTTCAGCGATTGGCCATACGCTGGTACGGTGTTGAAGAATTTAAGCTTGTTTTGGAGAGTATCGGCTTCACTAATGTCGTCGTATCGGCTGATTTCGAATACGGCAAAGCTCCCAGCAGCAGCAATCAGAAATATGTGTATGAAGCTGTGAGAAAATAACAGATAATAAGCCGCCAACAATTTGGCGGCTTTTTCCATCGCTCTGCAACCATTATTTTAAACATTGGTCTCCATTTGCCCCATCAAGCAAAGCCAATAAGCAAAAGCCGATAATCTGTCGGCCTCATTCGATTACGACCCTTGTTAAACGCAGCTCCTGACTCGTACCTTTATTATTACTCGTGATGCCGCCTTGAACTGCGATCTGCTCGTATTGGCCCGAACCGCCTTTTACAAAAGTAAATTTTGCATCATGAGAGGGGGCGTACCATTCGCTCTCTTTACCATATATTAGCCGCAATGCACCGTCATTAGAGGGAGAAATAACCGCCGCATATAAGTTGCCTTTATCGCTTTTTATCGTAAATTGAATCTCTTCGTTCAGTTTATAAATCCCTTCAAAAACTTTAAGGTATTCATCACTAAGCGTAACCCGATGATCTAATTCAGCCGCTTTCACTTTATAATCTTGAATCAGAGGCCCTTCTAATTGGAGAGCAAGCTGATGCAGGTTATAGCAGTGGCTGCCCCGCTGCAGCTCCTCCATCAGATTGAATTTAAAGCATTGGTTGCTTTCATGAAAATCGTAAACATACACTTCCCTTTTCGAAAGGTCATATATATTTGAATATTGAGTAGCGTTTTCTCCCGTTTGCAAACAGCTTTGCAGCAAATTTTCAAACTCCGTAATAGACTGAGTATGCATTTCGCATAATGCAGAGTTAGCCGTATGATAAGCGTAACCTAACGTTTGATGGCTTTTGCCATAATCAATGTGGAGCTCTCCGTTCTCAAAACCGATAACGGCAGAAGCCCCCGTTCGATCTACATACATAACTTTGGCATTAGAAAAGGAGGGTTCGTTGTACCTTTCATACAGCTTAACAACTTGAGCCAGTGACGAGGCTTCCTCCACAATTTTCTCAGACAAATTTCCCGCAAAGTTATGCCTCTCAGGCGAAGGGAGCCACTCCTCCTCATATCCGGAAACCCAGTCAAAAAACAACCCTTGATCATTCATACCGCCCTGAGCCCAACCGTTGAAATAGCCAAAGTATACTCTTCCATATTTGCCGTTCTGAGGTGCAAGAAACCACACTTTTGTATGGGAATCTGAGTAGTCTTCATTGTTGCCTACCAGTGTGACCCCATCCTGCGTAGCTTTGAATATGGTACACATCTTACATCCCCCTCTTTCGTCATCATTCCAATTTTACCATAAATAGAAATATTAAGATTTTTTAAAACAACTAAAAAGCCGCTCCCCTTCAACTTGAAGAGGAACGGCTTTTTTACCGCGTAACCAATTAGGTTAAGGATGACTCTTTCAAAATCTCTTTGTTTTTCTCGAAAAACCGGGCATTGTGAGAAGACACACCGGCCATATCCGTCGCAGTCGGCTCCATGTAGAGTTTGGCGCTGTTCACCGCAAGCACCGCATCGTTAAACGCGCCGGCAATTAAACGGACCTTACTGCCATAGGTAATAAAGTCTCCGGCTCCGAAGATGCCGGGAATGCTTGTGCGCATTTTCGGATCAACCGTCAGGCCATAATCTTCCTTCTTAAGTCCCCATTTCAGCAGCTCGCCAAAATCACGGTCAAAGCCATGGCTAACGATCACTTCATCGACTTCAATGCGCTGAATCTCACCCGTCTCCGAATTCTCAAGCGCTACGCTGTCCAGCCGGTCGCCAGCACCGTACAACCGCGAGATATGGAAAGGCGTAATGACTCTCGCGGATGCTTTCATTTGGGCTACAGGCAGTTCATGCCCTGTAAAGTGATCCCGTCTATGAACAACAATAACTTCCTTAGCCAATGGAACAATTTCATTCGCCCAATCGACTGCCGAATCGCCTCCGCCCGAGATGAGCACAACTTTATCCTTGAATCGCGACAAGTCAGTCACCACATAGTGCAGGTTCGTCAGTTCATAACGGCTCGCGCCTTCCACGTCGAGCTTCTGAACCTGCGTCATTCCCCGCCCTGCACATAACAGAATCGTACGTGTGTAATGCCGCTCGCCCGTCTTTGCGGTTATGGCAAACACACCGTCATCGCCCCGCTCCATATGAGCGATTTCCTGGCCCAGCACAATAGTGGGATCAAACGTCTTCGCTTGTCTTTCCAGCTTATCGATCAGCACCTCGCAGCGAATGGGATCGACACCGCCCACATCCCATACCAATTTCTCAGGATAGGTGCGCATGAAGCCTCCCAATTCTTCCTTGGCATCGATTAATTTCGTGCGCATCGCTCTCATGCCGCTGTAGAAAGCCGCATACATGCCTGCCGGACCGCCGCCAACAATCGTTACATCATAAATATCATCCGTACTCATTATGGCACCAGCTTTTCTACAATATAGTCAATCAGCATGCTTGTTCCGATTGGACCTTTTGCTTGAATAAAGTCGTTGGTGCGGAGCGGGAATACGCCATTGTTTTTGACGGCGGCCAGATGCTTCCAAAGGGAGCTATCTTCCAATTCTTTCAACGAATCGGAGCTATCATAGTTTTCCATGCTTCTTTTTTCCAGAAATACATAATCCGGATTGATCTCAGGCAGCAGCTCTAAAGAAAGCGGCGTGAACCATTCCGTTGAATCTTTTATAAGATCAGGGCTTTTCAGTCCCAATGTTTCATAGAAAAACTTGCTGACATCATCTTCGGATTTCGGTCCCAGATAACGATAACGTCTTGGCTCCACTCGCAATACAAGCACCGTTTTATCACCGATAGCCTGATGAATCTTTTCTTTGGCTTCTGCCGCTTTCTTATCAAATTCAGCCAGCACCTTGTCCGATTCTGCTTTCTTATCAAATAGCTCCGCTAGCTTGGACATCGCTACATGCATACCGCTGTTCGCGTCTAACGCCACGGTTGGTGCGATTTTCGACAGTTCGTCATAGACGTTTTTCTCCATTCCCTGACCAGGAACGATAATCAGATCTGGCGACAGGCTGAGCAATTTCTCAAAATTGAAGTCATATTGCTGCGTTGTAATTAATTCAACGCCGTTCTTTTCCATGTAAGGCTTGCGGTAGTCCGGCTCAATTTCAGGAACGACGAGCGCATACTGCGGGGCTACTCCCATTTCAATTAAATACTCGGCATAGTTGGAGCTCGATACGAGCAGGTTTTTTGGTTTGACAGGAATCGTTACCTCTCCGAACATATCCTTCACTACTCTAGTCTCGCTTTGGTTAGCTGCAGGCGTTTCCTCTTTCACTTGCTCTTGATTTTGCTCTTGCTTCACAGGTGTGTTGGAGCAAGCAGCTGCAATGATTAGTATAAATACTGCCCCCAGCAGCAGCATGGAACGTTTGAACATGACGTATTCTCTCCTCTTGTTGATAATAATAATCACTATCAAAGATTATCAAATAAGAGGATGCCGTTCCATAGCAAATCGTGCCTATTCTATTGGATTATTGTGCGCTTCCTGCCGTGCTTCAGTCAGGCTAGACACAATCTGATTCAGAATGATGCTCTGCCCGGCGATTCCGCAGCCGTCTACCCAAATTCGAGTATCCGCATAGAAAACACGGCCGTTTCTGACCGCTCTTAAATTTGTCCAGCAGCTGCTTTCCATCAGCTTCTCCATATTTTCATCGGCGCTGAAGTTTTCCATGACGCGTTTCTCTACGAACAAATACTCCGGGTCGGCAGCAGCAAGCTGCTCCAGAGAACAAGGATTGAACCAAGCCTTGCCGGCCTTTAAAGAATGCGGAGGCATCAGCCCCAGCTTATGATACAGCAATTGAGACACGCCGCTGGAGTTCACGCCCAAATAGCGGTATCCGAAGGGCTCTACGCGCAGCACCATTACAGGAGCCTTAGCTTCAATTACAGCCTTTAACCGCTGCTGCGCTTCTTTCACTTCATTTGCCATTCGCTGCTGGCAGCTTTGTGCCTCCGCTCTTTTATCAAATAAATCGGCAAATCGGTCAAACAGCGGTGTAATATCGACCGGCAGTCCCGTTAGAACCGGTCCGATTGTGCGCAGTCTCCTCTTCATGTCCTCTGTTAAAAAATGTCCGACAATGAGTGCAGGCTCCGCTTGCTCAATCTGTTCAACAGGAATGATATATTGCGGCACTTCGAGAAGCTTCACTCCATGCTTGTGGAACAAGTCACGATGATGTTCGGATAACAGCAGCGGAGTTACCATTACAGCATGAGGTACGACACCTAATGCAATTAGCACTTCGGCGCAAAACGGCGATAAAGATATGATCTTACGCTGCTGCAGCGTTTTGACATAATTTTTCGGCGACACTCCTGTCAGATGTTTAAAGCGGCGGCTAAAATAATGAACATCCTCAAAGCCTGTTTTTCTCGCAATGTCCTGAGATTTCGCTGAGGTTAGCAGCAGCTCTTCCTGCGCGCGATAAATTCTGTAGGCTGCCAGATAGTCTGAGGGACGCTTGCCGCACCATTCACTAAACTTCCTGGAGTAATGCCAGGGGCTAATGCCCGCAATGTGTGCAAGCTGTTCCCGCGTTATGACCTCGTCATAATGCTCCTGAATATAGGCAACGGAGCGTAAAATGCCTTTTTTAGTCGTCTGCCGCTCATCCGGCTGCTGCTGGTACAAGCTTCTCAGCAATCCATACAAAAAGTATTGATGCTCAACGAGCATTCCGCTGTTCTGCTTCGGCTGCTCTTCGTTCAAGTAATCACTAATACCGGTTAAAAAACCGCCTGTTAATTGCACTTGTTGAAACGTATCCCCTGCAGGCACCTGCCATTCGAATGCTTCATTATTATTTATAGCGAAAGCATGGAATTGAATCTGCCAGCCTGCCAGATCCAAATTCCCGCCCTCGACAACCTCGATTACCGAGTTCGCCTCAACAGCGATTAACTGGCCGAATGCGGCATGTATCGATTGTCCGTTGATGTTCCACATCGCTTGACCGTCTGTAAGGAGAAGGAAGGCCGGACTAGGAAAATAATGAACTTCACCAGCAGCCATCCATTGATCCCCTAGTGGCTTCGTTGATTGCCATTGCGCAAACCACTGCCGCTCATCTTGTTGCCGTTCTATCGTGCTCACCCTTCCGTGTGGCGCATTCCATAACTTCTTTCCATATTACCACGAATAGATAATCGCTTTTTACCTGCGTGAAAAACGAAGGGCGATGACAGTCCGCTTTACAGCAGCCTGTAATCGCCCTCTATTTTCCAACCACTATTGGTTGTCTTCCTTACGCTTCACTGGAATGTAAATGTCCATTTCGAGCAGCGTATTCCGATCACGCCAGCATCGCTCGTCATAATATTCAAATTCCGCGGCACCCGCATGCTCATAGCCCGAGTGAGGGAACCATTCATTAAATATCGCCGACCACGTATTCTGAATCGAATCGGTAAAATGATCGAAATCCGCCTGAGGCGTCGTAAATACCGCATACGTCTGCTCCGGGTAGTGGCGGGTAACCGTTCCTTCGGGCGCTTCCGCTCCCTCTTTCGCTTCAACACCGATAATGTAGCTAAACTCTCCCTTTTCCATATCAAAATCATCACAAATTCCATATTCTGCATTTGAGCTAGCCTGTTCATAGAGACGTTTGCCCATTCCTTCTTGCATATAACGGCTCCAGAAAGCCGGAATGTCCCGATTGTTCTGACCATCTTCATTCCGGGTACGAATCGAATAGCCAATTACATTAAAACCTGGTTTCGTTACGATTTGATAATTCATCCGAATACCTCCTAAATAGGGATTAGATCTTCGCTCAAGCACATTCACTTTGTCATAGACAGGCGGGCGGATGCCTCGCTTTCTATATTCGCCAGGAGTTACTCCATACATTTTGCGAAAAGCGCGAATAAAGGTTTCCGGCGTGCCAAAGCCGTATTTTAGCGCGATATCCAATAGCTTATCGTCCGTATTGGCTACGCTGTACGCAGCATGCACCAGCCTGCGCTTGCGGACATATTCCATTGCGGGCAATCCTGCTACGGATTGAAATACACGGTGAAAATGAAATTCCGAGAAATTGGACAGCTTCGCCAAATCGGCAAATTTCAAATCCTCCTCCAGCCGGAGCTCGATTTCATCCACCACATGCTGAATAATACTCTCGTAAGTTGGCACCCGTTGACCTCCTTCTCTTCTACTCTATTATAGGTTGATGCAAACGAATGTTCTTGATCTTTCTTGCTCTATATGGAAAGAATAACACAAAGAGGGCTGCAGCAGTTTGCTTAATGGCAAGCTGCTGCAGCCCTCTGATCCGCTATCGGCAAGGTTTAATTTTCGATAATGATACTCTCCAATTTCAAATTCACCGGATTTGCAAGCGTGTCCCTGACAGGGCACTTACTTTCCAGAAACTGCACGAACTCTTCAACCTTCTCTCTCGGAGAATTGGTCTTGATCCGGAATGTATATCGGATATCGGAGTAGCCCGGACGAACCGGCGCTCTGTCGAAAAATCCATCCAGATCCAAGTCTCCTTCAACCTCTACACGGAAATCGTCAAGTTTCACACCAAACTTGGGCGCATATACTCTGGCAACGATAGCTTGGCATGCACCTAGTGACGCAAGCAGAGCCTCAACGGGATTCATTCCCGTATCCGTTCCTCCCAAGCTTGCAGGCTCATCGATAATGAGCTCGAATTGTCTAACATTCGTTTTTACTTTAACGCCATCCTGTAAATGCGCAGTTGCTTTGAACGTGTTAACAGCAGCCATCGTATAATCCCCTTTGTATGTATGAATTTTTATATAAAACCAACTTATCCACTATGTATTATGAGTATTATATAGTTGGTACTGCATGCTGTCAATCTGTATAGCTGTACGAATTGGATATACGCTAGGGCAGCGATGCAATGAGCTTGTTGCAGCTGCTGCTTGAATCAAAATGTAAAAGTGCAGGTGGTAAGCCGATTTTAAGGCGATTTATCGCATCAAAATGTAAAAGTGCAGGCGAATCAGCCTAAAAAGCGCCGATTCGGTGAAATTCGGTGATTTCAAATGCACTTTTACATTTTGATGGCCTTTTTGACCGATTTAGGGCTCATCAACATGCACTATTGCATTTTGTTTCTGTTGGCAGGGCAGGATGGCATGCGTAGAGCGGGTCTCTGCTCAATTGAAAAAGAGCAGTGGCAGCCTGCTTATCAGCAACCTGCCACTGCCCCAAATTCATTTCAACCTTCTACTGGTTCAACGCGACAATGACGCGGGAGACGTTGGCTCCGCCTAGACCGCCATTGACTTTGATCGTGTTATTCGCCCCCGCATTCAGATTAACCAGGCGAGTGACTTGACCGGTATACGTGCCCCAGCCGCCCGTTCCAGGCAGTGTGACCGAGTAACCATTCCCTGTCGTGTCACCGCTCGTATTAATCTTAAATGTAGTGGAAGTATCCGCGGAAGCATAGACCAGAGTTACACTAGCTTGGCCGCCCGTGCCTCCATTAACGCCAGTCAGCTGGAAGTAAGAGCCCGCAATGTGCAAATTCTCAATATTGCCTCCTGAACGAGTCGCCCCTCCGCCGAAAGTTACATTGCTGCCGCTCATCGGATATTCGGTCTGCGTCACCGTTTGCGGCTTCAGCGATACGCTGACGCTGGACACGTTGGCCCCGCCCATGCCGCCGCTAAGCTTAATGGTGTTAGCCGTTCCCGGGTTCAAATCAATCAAACGGCTGGTCTTGCCCGTGTAATTGCCCCAGCCTCCGGTGCCAGGCAGAGCAAGGAAATAGCCGTCCCCAGCCGTATCGCCGCTGGCATCTACCTTAAAGGCTGTTCCAGCATCGCCGGAAGCGTAATTTACGGTTACCAGCGCTTTCCCGCCTGGACCGCCGTTGATTCCGCTCAACTGGATGTAGGAGCCAGAGGTATGCATATTCTCAACATTGCTGCCTGGTCTTGTCGCTCCGCCGCCAAACGTTACATTGCTTGCAGTCATCGCATAATCGGTCTTCTGTGTATATTCCGAATAGTTCTGATTAACGAGGTCATAATACTTCGTTTCGGTAGCATGGGAGCGCGGCCCGACTGCCGGAACGCCGTCCGTCGTCTGAACAACTTTCTGGATCGTGCCGTCTGTGTTGAAATACAAACGGTCTACGCATACGGAACGCAGTGTACCGTTCGAGGAAATTTCGCCGTTGTGGTAGAACATATACCAATTCCCTTTGTATTCTACGATCGAACCATGCGAAGTTCCGCTATTCTTGACAGGATCCAGAATGACGCCCCGGTTCGTCCAAGGACCAAGCGGGTTGCTGCTCGTTGCATAACGCATCTGATTGCCGCTTGGATTATTGTCAGAATACATCAAGTAATAGATGCCGTTCCGCTTAAACACCCAGCTTGCCTCATGGAAATCTGTCAGCCCAGTGAACTGTTGGAGCGGCCCATCCAGCGACATCATGTTGCTGGCAAGCTTGGCTCCATAGCTGTTGCCGCCTCCGCCGCCATACAGATAGTAGCTTCCATCATCATCCTTGAACACTGCAGGATCAATAAAGCTATTGCCCGGCAGGCCGTTTATATAACCTTGAACGGTGAAATCCGAGGCCGGCTTGTTGCTTGTCGCCACTCCGATTTTCCAAGTGTTATTCCAGTCTGTACCGCTCGGATGAGGGAAATAGAGGTAGTAGGTTCCGTCCTTATATGCAGCGTCAGGAGCCCACATAAAGCCGCCCTCAGGACGTCCCCAAGACACGTCATCAGCGCTTAATATTTCACCCTCGTCTACCCAATCGACCATATTATCCGAGGAGAAGACATGATATTTATCCATCAAATCGCTGCCTCTGGACGGGAAAATATCATGCGACGCATACACATAAATACGTCCGTCATTCCACACATGCGCAGAAGGGTCAGCGGTAAAAATACTTGTAAAAATAGGATTGCCTGACATGGTGACGGGATCAGCAGCTGATGAAGAGAACCTGAATCCGATTAACATGGACAGCAGCAGCGCTCCTGACAAAAACAGATTCATAACCTTTTTTTTCATTAGTGTTACCTCCCCATTACTAGTTTTCCGGAATACGATTCCGGTTGACAACTACAGCAGGCCTTCTAGGTATAGACATGAATAGCGTCTATTCGTCAATTTCCACCCCCTGCAATCAACATGTAAAAATTGTAAATGAGCAACGCATCAATAGTGTACAGCAAATGAAAGCGCTTTTATAGTGAGGCATTTATAAACTCTCTGAGTCATTATTAGCCGGTAGACGAGGCCGGGATGGAAGAATCCGCGTTGCAGCAGGCAATTGCTTCAGAACTAATTATTTTACCGCATAAAAAAAATACCGCCCAAGCATATTCTGCTTGAAGCGGTGCAAATAATTCCTATGCAATTTACCTTATATAGGATTTCGCCGCTCTAACAACAAATACGCCGGTGGCACTATTTAAATTGCATAACCCAATACTGCTCCCCGTGATTGCCTTCTTCAATGACTTTTTTCCAGCCGTTACTTTCGTAGAACTTCAAGGCTCTATGATTTTCAGATACACATTTAAGCCTTAACGGTTTGTTCATTTTTTCGGCTGCATGATGGAGCAGTTTAGCTCCCACACCCTTACCGGTATAGTCTGGATGGACGAATAAGTTATGAATGAAATCTTCCGGCAAGTATAGAGAGGAGAATCCAAGGATACGGGAATTTTCTTCGGCTAAAATAATGACTTCCTCAACCGTATCCCGATCAAAATCCTCCAGCGTCATCTCCTTGCTGTTCGCCCAGTGAAAGTTCATCTTACGCGATTCCAAATAGATCTTTCTCAGCTCTGGATAGTCTTTTTCGCTAGCTTCTCTAACAATCATCGTAGTTCTCCTAACTCGTTTTTCGTCTAGTTATGTGTTCATATCCGTTAGCGCCGGGATATTAATTTCTTTCACGCATGCAGCTTTGGATAAACTGACCACGCATTTTACAAGAGCAACGATATCCTGAAGCGGAATACGTGTCCCATTATAGGCGGAAAGTGCCCGTTCGCTTCCCTCTTCGTAAGGAATTTCAGCGGCCAATTCACCGGGGTTAATACAGGTAACAGCGATGCTGTCTTGTCTCGTATGCTCTCTCAAGGCCTCTGTAATGCCGCGAATCGCGAATTTGGATGCGACAAAAGCAACCTGGGTACTGTTTGCATTATTCAAACCAGCGGTCGAGCCAATTAGAATGATTTTTCCGGCTGTCGATTTTCGAAGAGCGGACAGTAATGCCTGAACACATACAATGGTAGAAGTCACATTCACATGAATAAGCTGGCTTATATCGGCGGGCTCATCCTTATCAAACGTATAGTGATCCTCAAAGCCCTCCTTTTCCCAAATGCCAACATTATATATGAGAACGTCCAGTGTCTCGTCACGCAATTGATCGGCAACAACTGCAGCGGCATCTAGTTCAGACAAGTCTGCCTGTATCCATATACGTTGTACACCATCCTTCAAATCCAAGCTTGCAGGTTTACTGCGGGACACCACCCACACCTTATCGCCTTGCTGAGGCACACCTCTGACGAATGCATCTCCCAAGCCTTTACTAGCACCAAACACAACATATGTTTTCATAGGTTAAAAGCCCTCCTAATTTGTCTATTGAGCATTCCTTAATGTGAGGAAGGTATTACACTTCTTTGTTTGAAGCCAAGCTTCCACCTCAAAGATCGTATCAGCATACCGCAAATTCATAAAGAACGTTTCAAACTGTACTCCAGCCAGTCTAACTTCCCAAGATATCCGCTTGCCAATGCCACGTTCCAGTATGCCTGCGGCATTGATTGCGATTTATTATAGCCAGAGATAAAGGCCAGGAATTTATCTTTATCTATTTCCCCACACTCATTCTCAGACCAATGCATTGCGGTTTCAATTAAGTCTTGTTTATAACCTGCCAATTCCCAATCAATAATAATCGGAGAATCTTGATTCCACATCACATTTTTAGAGTCTAAATCTCCGTGACTAATAACTAGTTCAGAGGATAACCACTTTGTAGCCTCAATTGCCCTATAGTCTCTACTTTCCCTGAATTATCGGCACATAAATATCAGCGTTATTAAAATTCTGCTGTTCTCCAAATTTGAATACTTCAAGCGCAAGCGCCAACGTATTATTTTTCAGATCATTTTCTTTCAAAAACGTTCTTATTAGCACATACGGGTCCTGATCCACAGCTCTCACCTTGGCGTAAGATTGACTGTCTACAGTGAAGCCGACCATGCCTTTCGGAACCTCCTCAATCGTTTCTACTTCCATACAATAGATATATGTAAAAAGTACATCATTCGCAAAATGAGGACACACATACTGATGTTCATTCAAAACTCTTTTAATTTCACTCTTTCTTTCCAGAAATAATCGATTTGCTTCGTTAATGCTTTCCTGATCAAATCTTTTAAAAACATTCGTTACGGGAACGCCAATAAAATGCTTCGCCTCAAGAGTCACAATCTCAATTTGATTGTTCTGCATATGAACCTCTCTCCTCGCTACTGAGTTAGAATACTATGATCGTTATTTAATTTTAAATATATGGATATTTTACTAAATACAATAAACGAGCACTATCATCTATTTGCCAAAAAAACACCGCTAGAGCTATGCACACTCCAGCGGTGCCGAGTCATCAGACCGTAAGCTCCCGCTCCTGCTTCTGCTTCAGCTCCACGAGCAGCGCGTGCAATTGCTCTGTCGCGAGTCCGTGCAGCACTAATCGGAATCCGGCTCTCAGCGTCGTCAGCGGCACCATCGGATGCTTGTTGTTAATGAGCGCAAGCCGGTCGTTGCTGCCGATGATTTTCGAAGCGAGTATGCCTATTGTTTCATCTAACTGCAAGGAATTGGTCGCCCGCCAGAAGTCATTATCGGTCAGGAACAACTGGTACACCGGCGTGAAGCACTCAATTGCCGTCGTAAGATCCACAAAGTTTGTCCAGCGCTTCGGCATGGGCTCAATTGGCAAAGGTGTAGACGTAATGGCAGAGAAGTTCAGACGTTCCTGCTTGGTTACCTCAATCCCTTTATCCAGCAGTTCTTTATTCAAGTTAATAACGAAGTTGTACAGGTTCAAATCATGAATAAGGAATAAATCATCCTTCACCGGTTCCAGATTGGTCGGTTTAAGCGGGTTCATCGTTATATTGACGCCCGGCACATTGTCGCGAATGAACTGCAGCACCTCCGATCCGAGATAGAAGTGGCGTAAAATCATATAGTTGGCGCTTGGACTGACGAACGTTTTCATGCCCCAGTGCAGTACCCGGTGCAGCAGGCGGGATGACGTGAGCGCCTTTGGTACGATGATCTTGTACATTTGCAGCAGTATGATCATAAGACGGGCAAGCGGACGAAGCAGCGGAAGCAGAAACTGACGCGACCTGCTTGAGCAATCCTTTAAATAGGCGGCCTTTGCTTCTTCATTGAATGGAATGCTCCGATCGAGATAGATGGCAAGAAAAGGATTCGGGTCGTCACGGTCATGCGCCATATTGCGAAAAAAATCCGCCTCGCTCATACGTTATTCAGCTCCTCTAATTGCAGCAAATAGAGCCGTGCTGTCGTCTTCGCCGTCTTGACGATGCGGTCAGCGATGTCGGCCGTTAGCAGCGGATGCTGCACGACCGTCTCCAGCCGCTCGAAGTGCAGCTCGTCGGAATCGCTATGATAGAGCAAGAACGATACTTGCTCGTCGTCCAGCCCCAGCTGATTGCGAATCATTTCTCCCCAATAACGGGCCATCCGGCAGCCGAGTCCCTCGATAATCCACATAGCGCCGATGAGGTCGACAGGGTTGTCGCGGCTCGCACGCTGGAACAGGTAGGCCGACAACGCCTCGCTGCCGATGATTTTTCTCCCCTGATTGAATAGCTGCCAGCTCTCCCCCGACTGCTACATAATTACGTTCTAGAATTTCAAAATCACGATGCTCGTCTCTCGCATGAGCAATGAACGTTGACCGCAGATCGATATGCTCAATTGGAATGTAGGATGCTGCACGCGCGATCCATTGTGAGCCGTCAATGACTTGCTGGCGAATATTTTCCATCAGCGATTTATAGTCGGTTATCGTGAATTTTCCGTGATACAGCTTATAAATAATCGGCACGCGGGCCAGCTTCTGCTCGAAGTCGATCCATACGTGCACAAGCTGGCGAACGAGGTGAGCTTGCACATTATTCGTGCTGTCGTATTTCAAATGCGGCGCTTCCGGCTCCCGATCCTCGAAAGGCGCCTGAAGCACCTCTTCCTTAGAACCAACAACTGTCATCAGCATATACGAGGTCTGGAACCGGCCGCTCTCTGGCACCATGCACAGTACGCGCTCGCCAGGTGAAAGCTTGCCGCTGCCAAGCAGCTCCTCCAGCATAATGTAGATCGATGCCGCTCCTGTATTGCCTCGCGTGTACAGATTGGTGAACCATTTCTCTTCTGGAATCGTTAAGCCGCCAAGCCTCAGCAGACGGAATATTTCGTCACGGAAGAAGTGCGAGGAATAATGGCATACCATCCAATCGATTGAAGCCGGATCAACAGCGCCTTCCTCCACAAGCTCGAAGAAGCGGTCCACTCCCACCTTCGGCATTTCATTCACAAGCCGGATATCCTGCTTCAGATTAACCGCGCCATCATCGGCTGCTTCATGTATCGTCCGGTAATCCTGCCAGCTGGCATGTTCCTTGTTGTCCTTGTTGCTCCCTGCGTACATGCATACGTCATAGCTATTGGCATAGGATTTGTTGTCGATCCACTCGATGCGCAGCGACAAGCCGCTAGGGGCAGGACAATTTTGCAAAATAGCCGCTCCAGCGCCATCCGACAGCATGAAACGGAGAAAGTCGGTATCGAATGGCACCGGGCTGTCCTGGTACGCCTGCTGCGCTTCGAATCGCGTATGCTTGAAGACGCGGCTGGGAAACTCGCTGGCGCAAGATATCGCTACACGGCTCTCGCCAGACAGCACTTGCAGATAAGCATTCTTCATCGCCTGCATCCCGCTGGCACATATCCCGTGATGGGTTGCGATTTCCATGACGGGCAGTCCCGTCTCCGCATGGACCATACTCGCAAAGCCGGGGACAAGAAGGTCTCCCTGTGTCGTGCCCACTGCTAGAAAGTCGATGTCACGCTCGCTTGCGTTAGGATTGCGATCCAGCGCATCGCGAATGGCCAATGCTGCCATCTCGGCATTGCTGTACAAGCTGCGCTGTTCCTTGTCGATGGCATAATGGCGGTAACGGATTTTATTTTGCTCAAGGATGCGTCTCATGGACTTGGAGCTCTTGCCGTTGATTCTGCCCAGGTAGTCTTCAATCTCTTCATTGCCGATTGGCTCTCCCGGCAGAAACTTCCCCATGCTTGTCACATATACGTTGTTCATCCGGCAAACCTCCTATAGGATATGGTATATACCCCATAATCGCCCATGAAGCACTCCGCGGATAGTTCCAACTTTTTATAGTACTAGTGCACCCTGCTTCTCTTATGAAAAAGAAGCCAGACAAGGTGCTGCGGCCCCTCATTCTGGCTTCCTGCCAATTTCCATCCACATCCTCGAACAGCGTCCACAGCTAACCCGCTTTATGTACTTACACGCTGTACGCGCTTCCCTCCGGTAAACAATGTAAGCCCAAAGCACAGAAGCAGGATGAATCCAGCAACTACATAAGGGAAGTTCAAATTCACATCGAATAAAATACCCGCTGCTATCGGTCCTATAATATTGCCAAGGCTGGTAAAGGAAGAATTAAGCCCTGCCACATATCCCTGCTGCTCTTGGGCGACCATGGACATTTGTGTGCTGATAGCCGGTCGCAACAGATCAATAGCTAGAAATATAACGAAAGTAACTGCAAAGATCAGCCAGTACTGTTCGACTAATAACGTTAATAGGACGAACACCCCTGCAGCGAGCAGGCAAAGCGTAATGACCAGCTTTTCGCCAAAACGGTTCATGAGCCATCCGAAAATCGTTAGCTGAATAACCGCGCCGCCAATGGAGGCAAAAGTGAAAATGAAGGCAATATCCTTCGGTGTGAAACCGAACTTGTGATCAACGAACAGTCCGAACACGGCTTCATAATTAGCAAGTCCAAACGACATAACGAACACAATAATTAAGCTGATAAAATACGGCTCACGATAAGAGAAACGCAACTGCTGAAGCAGACTTCTTTTCGGTGTGGAATTAGACATTTCGTTATGGTTATCACCTTTCGCAATAGAAGGCAGCGATTCCGGCAAGATAATCATCGTCAGAACTGCAGCAACCAGACCGGCAGCTCCCGCAGCAAAGAACGGCACGCGAATACCGAACTCCGCAATAAAGCCTCCGATGCCAGGAGCAATGATGTAGCCTGTGGAGATTGAAGCATTAATAAAGCCCATCCCTTTGGCACGCTCTTCCTCCGTCGTGATATCTGCCGCGTAGGCCATGACAGCAGGCATGATGAGCGCACCGCTAACGCCTCCCATCATCCGGGACACAAACAGCAGCAGAGCAGAATCCGCTAATCCGAATATGACCTCCGCACAGGCGAAGACCAGCATTCCAGCGACAATAATGCGCTTGCGCCCGAAGGAATCGGACAGCCGCCCTGCCAGCGGTGAGAAGACCAGCTGTGTGAATGCAAAGGAGGCGACAAGCAAGCCGGCAATGCTTCCGTTAACGTCCAGCATCGTAATGTATTTAGGAATTACAGGTATGACCAGACCAATCCCGGCAAAGACCAAAAACAAGTTAAACATCAGAAGCAGCATAACGCCCCTATTTTTAAATAATAAAGCCATCCTCTGTTGCCTCCACCTAGCGCCAAGTTTCATCACAACCCACTTAATAAACATAAACATATAAAAAGTATGATGTAAATGTAATACACATACTTTTTAGTGTCAATATAAACTTTATAAATAAATATGTTTATTATATAGGTTGAGCAAATGGATGTGTGCTAGCGGATGGAGACGATGAAATAGAGGGTTCGGTAAAACTAGCTAGAGCCGCTTACACGGGGACCTATCTTATGGTTGTGAATAATTGGATAGCTGACCCTGCTCTTCCTTGCTCTTTTTATGTTCAATGTGATGAAATCCCCATCCGCACATGTCATTAAGAACAGTACTGAGTGTTTGTCCGTGCTCAGAAATGAAATATTCAACTTTAGGCGGGATCTCCTGATAGACCCTTCGGATGATCATGCCATCGCGCTCCAGCTCACGAAGCTGGCTGGTAAGCATCCCTTGGGTTATTGTTGGAATCATCCGCCTCAGCTCTCCGAATCGCTTAGTGCCTTCATTCAGCAAAATATATAAGATAATCGGCTTCCACTTCCCTCCAATGACCTGGAGAGTGGCCGTGACTCCATTTATTAAAAACGAATTGCTTACATCTTCGGACATCGGCGATCCCTCAATTACTAGTTTTTTTGAGTACATTTAGAATACTGTTATTGTAACAAACGTGCGGTGGTTAACCAATATACGCAGAAAAGACGTACTTAGTACGCTTTACCATACTAGACGGGGGCCCAGCAAGGATCTAAGGTACATTTAACCCGACTTAGTATGAAAAAACGGCGTACTTTACAGGAATTGATTCCTCAACAATAATGGAGCAGTCAAGCGCTGACATCATCTTGTAGAGAGAGGAAGATTTGCATGAAAACTTTAGTTATCGTTACCCATCCGTCCCTGGATCAGTCCCGAGCCAACCGTGCTCTTATTGATGAATTAAGTCAGCATAACAACATTGATGTTCACAACCTTTACGAGGAATACCCAAATTTGGACATCAACATCGAGAAAGAACAGCAGCTGTTGAGCCAATATGACCGTGTCGTGCTTCAATTTCCTTTGTTTTGGTACAGTACACCGCCACTGCTCAAAAAATGGTTTGATGAGGTATTAACGTACGGATGGGCGTATGGAACAGGCGGCGATAAACTACAAGGCAAGGAGTTCATCGTGGCAGTAACAGCAGGCGGCAGCGAACATAATTATCGTTCAACCGGCCACTATGAGTTCACGATCAACGAGTTCTTAAGACCTCTAGAGATAAGCATCAAATATACCGGCGCCGTCTACTTGCCTGCCTTTGTTATATACGACACTCTGGAAGCCACGGATGACCAGTTGAAATCGGAAGCACTCAAGTATGCGGAACATATCCGTGCGTCTGCAGATGTACTTGTTGAGAATGTAAAAGCCTCTTAAGTATAGGCAGAGCAAATCCGTTCACTATTAAATAGAAAGCATAGCAGCAAGACCGCTATAAGCTGCACTAGCTTATAGCGGTCTCTTCGCGTCTCACGGCCTTTAGACTTCACGATCAGGATCAGGATCAAGTCCTAGAGCTGCTTCATTAACCCCGACTACGATTATTTCCAATAAGAAATAAATCCTTTGCTTTTCACCATACATACGCTAATTACATTCGCGAAGGCATTCACTTGGAGAGCCTTGCCAACCGCAATCCAATCGATGAATTTCATAAGCAAATTACCCAAGCCTACGAGGAAATTCCGGCTAAAATAAACCATGGACGCCAATGACGGTAATCGCTTATTATATTCACAGAATTTTGAGGCTGATCTTGCTGCCGGTATACAAGCTGCCAAAATATTGATGCAGGAAAGCTTTCGCCGCCATGATTTTTGCGGCCTTTTTTCAATTCGGTTTGCTAGGACAATATTTTTGCAAACATCAAGTAATCTTATTATAATAGCCTCACCACATAAAAGGCTGGCTTCAGCAGCTCACGGAAGGAAGACAACTCTCCATTGAAAGCAACCGTGAATGTACAAGAGCACATACTGATCTGGAATGATGCATCGCTCAAAATCATGGATGTACGACATATCCGCTTGCAACCCGGTGAGGGAGCACCTCCTTACCTGTTCCCTGCCAGCTCCTTTCTGTACGTAACACATGGCAGTGCCACGATCATTTTGGACGGAAATGAACATTCTGCAAAGCCTTTCTATATGCTGCATGGCGGCAAAGGTACCCGTCTGGACATTGTCCCAACAAATGAATCCTTTCATTATTACCTCATTTTCTATAAAGCCTCCTTACCGCCATCCGTCGAACAGCGTACACTTCGACATCGGGATCAACAATTGCCGTTCCACCTTCAGTACGGTTTTATCCCGCTCCATCCTGCCCTCCTCTACGAATTGGCTGAGCGAATGCTGGGCGAATGGCTTGCACAGGGCCGCTTGGAGCGACTCCATGTCAAAACCCTATTTCATCAATTTGTATATGAGCTGCTTCGGCAGATGGATCAACAGGAGATTAGCATCGTTAGGCCTGATCTTGCTTCTCAGCTTATCCGCTATATGCAGGAGTACTATGCCGAGCCTCTGACCCGGGAATCGCTCGCACAGACATTTCACTACAGCGTGCCCTATCTGTCCAAGCATTTCAGGCGCAAAACCGGTACTAGCATCATCGATTACTTGATCCAAATCAGGATGAACCAAGCAGAAACCCTCCTGCAGCAGACCGGTTTATCTTTGCAAGAAATTGCAGCAAGCGTCGGATATGCAGACGTATCTTATTTCATCCGAATGTTCAAAAAGCATACCGGAGTAACACCGAAACAATACAAGGATAAGTCTGCACCAGCAGAAAAAGGCTCTTATCGTCCTATTATTAGGCGCGGATCATCCATTGTTCCGCGCAGGCTGCGTCGTTATATTGATATGAGAGATGATAATCATTATCAATATGGCGAAAAAGGAGATTTACTGATGTATAGAAGCAAATTACCTGTTGGAATTACAATGCTGCTGTGCTTGACTCTATTGCTTAGCGCATGCTCCGGACCAGCGGATACGAACGGCAGAACTGGCACTAACGCTGCGCCCAGCCCAACTGTAAGCACAGAGAGCAATGCCAATAACTCCGGCAGCTCAGCAATTGGAAATACAACTGGGAGCTCGGAGATGGTAACCTATTCCGCGGTTAACGGCGAGGTGCAAATTCCTAAAAACCCTCAAAGGATTGTTATGGTCGCAGGAGCCTTCACCGGATATTTGCTGGCGCTTGGCCTAAAGCCTGTCGGAACCGGCGATGAGTCCTTTAACAACTATACTGAAGGAAAACTGGACGACGTTGTCAACATCGGCAACGATGTACCTTATGAGAAAATAACAGAGCTGCAGCCGGATTTAATTGTGGTCTGGAATGACCCTGAGACGATTGAGAAGCTGTCCAAAATTGCACCAACCGTCGCTGTTGAATATGGAGTACCTCTGCGGGAGCAATTAACGGACTTCGGCAAAATGACGGGCAGAGAAGCACAGGCTAAGGCTTGGATTACAGAATGGGACGCTAAAATCGCCGAATACAAACCAATCGTGAAGCAAGCGGTAGGTGACCGCACTGTTTCGATCTTCGATTCGGGCAGTCCTAAGGAGTTTTATGCCTACGGCAGCTTTGGCAGAGGCGGAGACATTATTTATGGTGAGTTCGCTCTGAAAGCACCGCCGATTATTCAGAGGGAAGCTATCGATAGCGGCACAGGCTGGGCCAAGTTATCACTGGAGTTGTTGCCGGAATACGCCGGGGATTATATCTTCATTAGCGAGTGGACAGACGTTAAAAATGCGGCACCGGTTTTTGAAGGCCGTATCTGGGACAACCTCCCCGCTGTCCAGAATAATCACGTTTATCGCGAGGGCAGCCGCGGCTTCGTGTTTAGTGATCCCATCTCATTGGAAGCCCAGCTTAAATTTGTCGTAGACAGCTTAACCAAAACAGAGTGATATTCAGTAGACAAATAGTTTGTAAAAGACGAGGGCAACCCCTATGTTATTAAGCTTATCTAATAGCATTGGGGTTGCCCTCCTCTTTTTATCAACTAATCAACGGAAAACGAATCGTAATCATTGTACCTTGCCCCGCCTCACTGCTGATACGGATAGTTCCTTGATGCTGGTCGACGATCCAGTGTGCAATCGATAGCCCTAAGCCCGCTCCTTGATCTCCTCTATCTCTAGCGGACTTGTAGAAGCGATTAAAAACGAGCGGCAAATCACGTTTCAGAATCCCCGCTCCATTATCCTGAACGGTTATAAGAACCGACTTCCCCTGCTTGACGCATCCCAGATCAATTTGTCCATGCTCCTGCGTAAATTTAATAGCGTTGTCTAATAAGATCATGAACAACTGCTTGAGTCGATCCTCATCTCCATGTATAAGTATTTCTGCATCTTCAATATGGAGTTGCAGCTGTAGTTGCTTATATCCCATTATCGGCTCCATGTTTTTGGCAATCTCTTTCATGATCCCGTCAATTCGTACAGGCCTGCATAAGATCACTTCCTCATGCGAATCGCCTCTTGCCAGCAAAAGCAGGCTGCTGACCAATTTACT
This sequence comes from Paenibacillus gorillae, assembly GCF_000513275.1. Classification (GTDB taxonomy): domain Bacteria; phylum Bacillota; class Bacilli; order Paenibacillales; family Paenibacillaceae; genus Pristimantibacillus; species Pristimantibacillus gorillae. The sequence goes on from NZ_CBVJ010000109.1 coordinate 39,050, forward strand.
CATTCTTTTAGTTTCTTTCAGAATAGCTGCGATTGGAACACTTTCTTCCTCGATCGTATGATCGGGATGGCGCAGCAGTAATTGCATCTGTCCTTGAACAACAGAAAGCGGACTCCGGAGTTCGTGGGAGGCATCCGCGATAAACTGCTGCTGTTTGTCCCAGGCTTTCTGAATCGGAACAAGAGCCCTTCTAGCCATTAAATATCCGGAGATGACCGACAATATGACACCGATGCCTATTCCGAAACCAATCCCCCACAACAACCGATTCAAGTAAAACACCTCGGCCGAAATTTCCGTAAACATTTGAACGGTTTTCAAGGGCGCATTCGACATCAGCATCTTCTCTATTTCTGGCAAGTGGCCTTCATAAGGCCTGCTTACAAATCGGTAGATTTTCTTGCCAAATTGTATGGACTCGGGTCCAGTGTGGTCTTGTTTGTCCCGAAGAATCCAACTCAACGAGCTAAATGGCTGTTTATAATACACACTTCCCATCAAGATATCGTTTGAATCCCAATAATAAATCATGGTGAACCGTTCAGGTTCTTTCGAATCAATACTAATGACCTTCTCTCCGGTACTCAGGGAGAATTGCCGCATATGATCAATATTGAACACCAGCATACGGTCAATGTCTGAATAAATCTGATAACGCGCCAGTCCATATAACGATCCCCCCAGCATGACGAATAAGCAAAATACGATTGAACTGTTCCAAATCGTCATTTTTAATAGTGTGCGTTTGATCATACTGGGGTTTGCTCTCCTTTTTATTCAGCCGATTCTTATTGGAAAAGTTACTGTGCAGAGATTTCAAATTGCGTACCAGCATCCCCGGCGAAAACAATAGATCCTCCCGCAGGCAGCGCGACCTGATCCTTGTCTTCGATGACACTAAAGTAGATGCACGCTCCATTCCCATCATAAACAGCGAAGCCCGCGTTCGAGGGCTTGCTCACCTTAATAGTCTTGTCCCCGTCTTTATCGCTTATCGTATACCACTTTGCATATCCACTCGGCGGGATCGTAACGATTGAATTCTTAGCGAGATTCATAGGTTTCACGTTGTCCTCGTTCACTAATATTCTTCCGCCTTGATCCGCGTACTCAACGCCGTCCTCCGTAAAGAACGTTAAAGCTGTTAGATCCCGTCCATTCATTCCCGGAATTTGCAATTCCGAGATTGCTGTGTTTGGGCCTGTTATTCGCTTATCCAACACATACCCTGGCAATTGTTGTGACAAATTCAATTGCAGTGGAGGCATCATCAAATAAATAACTGATGAATACTTCTCATTCAGCAAATAATATTTCTTGCCGTCGCGCTGAGTCCATGACTCTATTGTCTCTTTCGGAAGCTCCTGAGGCTGGAGCTTCTCTGCGGCATACATAGATGAAGCTATCTGCCCAAGACCCGGTGACGAAAAATACTGGCGAATCCAGAAGTAGGTACGGCCGTTCTCCTCTGTTACGAAGCTGGCCATCGCATTCCCGTCTGAACTCCGGAATGCTCCGTCCTCCGAATACCTGTAGGTTTGTGTTCCGTTATTGGGCAACTGCTCCGAAGTGACCCACAGGATGCCCCCTTCGGTAATATTAATGTTCATCGTTCCGCTATAGGAACCATAAATTCCCGAATACTCAAGCATGGACTTGGGCAAATCCGCATTTATCGGCGTTCCATACGACTTCTCGGGTTTGAACTGGGCAATTACCCCTTTCTCCTTCAATGTCTGAAGCAGCATTTCATTCGCCAGAAGCTGATTGTCTCCGCTGGACCCGCCGGAAGTAACGACTGCCGCCGCCATGCCCTGCTCGGGAAGCACAACCAGCGATGCGTGATAGAATACCGTGTCTCCGCCTTTGGTCAACGCCTTCATCCCATATTCGCCGAAGGGGTACAGATTAACGCTGTCCCAGCCAAGACCGTATTCGACTGAGTTATCCGCATCATCAGGCCATAAAGACGTCTTATACTCATCTTGTGCCATAACCGCAACCGATTCGCCAGACAATACTTCTCCCGCTTCCCCTGTAAAAATTTGCGAGAATCGCGCCAAATCTTCCGCTGTGGAATAGATGCCTCCAGCCCCGATTAAATTGAGCGACTGGTTGGGAAGTTGTCCGGGATACAACAGATAATAGAGCCCAGCCATCTCTGCTGTGTTCGGAGAATCAATCGGTGTTGCCGTATTGTTCATGCCTAGAGGTTCTGTAATATATCGATGGATATAAGAGGTAAAGTCCATGCCGCTGACATGCTCAATCAGAATCTCTGCCAGCGTAAATCCGTCATTGCAGTAAACCGAGAAAGCACCCGGGTCCGCCTTCAGGGTCTGCACTGCCAGTTGCTTCAGCAGTGTGTCGTGGGCGGAAGTATCGTTGTCTTCGAATAAATCGGCGTTTGCCGCTGACGTTCCGTTCAGACCGGAAGAATGATTCAACAGCATACGCGGGGTAATCTGCTTGTAGCGCTCATCTTTCATTATAAAATCAGGGATATATTGGACGACCGGCTTATCGAGATCAATTTTCCCCCGGTCAACCAATTGCATGACGGCAACTGCCGTAAACATTTTACTAGTTGAGCCTATCCCGTACATCGTGTCTTTCGTGAGCGGCTTCTGTCCGCTCTCATCATTCCTACCGAGTTGACCAGATACGACGATGCTGCCGTTATCAATGAGGGCGTACTGCACGCTGATCATGCCGTTTCTTCCCGTGAGAAGATTAGCCTTCTCCTCTGCCACTTTCTGAGTTGCTTCGTAGGTGATCATAGCCTCGTTTGAAGGCGGTTCCGTATGGTAGCTCTCGCAGGCGGTTAACAATAGACATATAGATAGCAGCACGGCTCCAACTAGGAAGGTCCAATGAGTATTCTTGAAGATTTGTCTAACAAGATTCATGAATGATATCCCCCTTATGTAAGATAAGAAAGAATATAATAGATGAACCTTTGATTTTCCTTTGAAAAGCAACTACACTTTGAGTCTGTAACCCAAGCCTCTTACCGTTTGAATCAATTGATCCGCCTGCCAAGGGGACAGCTTCTTTCGAAGATAATGAACATAAAGCTCGACGATACCAATTCCTGCTTCCGAGTCGAGTCCCCAAATCCGGTTATAGATTTGGTCCTTCGTCACGATCTGTTCTTTATTCATGAGCAAGTACTCGAGCAGTTCGTATTCCTTTTCCGTTAAAATCAGCTCTTCTCCCTTCACTGTTACCAGTCGGGTCCTGACTTGAATCGTGATAGGACCGAAGCTAATCCGCTCTTCCTGATTAACCTTGCCATAGCGGCGCAACAGTACTTTGACTCTTACAACCAACTCGGGAATTTCAAATGGCTTCACCACATAATCGTCTGCTCCGATCGTTAATCCCTTTACGCGGTCCTTCAATCCGTCTTTTGCCGTCAGACAAAGAATCGGCGTGTCCACCCCCGCCCCCCTAGCCTCTTGAATAAACAGGAATCCATCCACCTTAGGCAGCATAATATCCAAAATAATCAGATCAAACTCACCGTACAATGCATGATGCAGACCCTCTTCTCCGTTATGGCACGCTATAACCTCATATCCTTCATCCCGCATAACTCTAGCAATCGTATACGATATCGCTAAGTCATCCTCTACGATCAGCAGTTTCATAGGTTCCTCCACGTCGAACGAATATGAAGATAGGTTAACATATTATAGTAAAATTGTGAGTCCCTTGCGGCTAATTACTTCCAACAAATACAAATAAATAAGTTGACTTTGAAGCATATAAAAAATCGCCAGGGCGCTATGCCACATGGCGATTTTTTATACAACTTGTACACGAGCATTTTCAAAATGGTAAGTCATCCTCCGATATTTCATTTTTTGTAACTTCTTGTCTTTCAACTATGATATATGCATCATCCCATTTATTTGGGTCCCACGGTTTTAGATTACCTTCCTCACTAAACAAGGCCCCGTTCACTTTTAATATATATTTAGTATCATTATTTTTGGTAGTTCTATGATACTCATAGTCAAAATAAAATGGATCTGATTTATCAATGTATCCGCATGCCTTTAAAAAGTTATCTAATTCTGTTTTCGTAGTGAATACCGTTCTAAATGGCATATTTAATTGCTCTGCTAGTCTATTAAATGCAGGGTGGTTAAATAATATTATGTCTCTTATCGTGTCTTGATTAGTTTCATCTCGCTTGGATTGTACAGAAATAATCTGTTGGAGTGTCGCTGCAGTTTGACGCAAAGTATTAATCAACTCTAATTTAGGTTTATCTGCCTCCTCCTGTAGCAATCGTTGAAATAGCCCTGCCCATTGTTCACGTAATAATTTGACTATGTCCTGTGGGACTTCAAATTCAAAAATTGGATTATTACGAGGTAACACTTCTATTTCATCAATAAATTCATAAATTCTTTTATCATCTACAAACCTATACTTCATTTCATTTTCCTTATTAATCTTATACGTTTCATATTCAAATTTTACTTTCTTATCAATAAAAATATAAACTTGCTTTCCTAAATCTAATGCATGCCTTAATTCTTTTTGGGTAACGGAGTAACCATCTTCTATTGATTCCGATCCAAATCTGCCTCCAACAATTGAAATTAAAATATCACATAAATCTATCTCTTTATAACAATAATTTTGGGGTGCATCTTGACTACCGTAAGGGACCTGCCCGCGTTCAAAAAGCACAGGATCATATCCCTGTTCCTTTACGAATCTTGCAACGTCTTCTCTTACGTATCTAAGATCGTAATATGTAGAACTAATAAAAACTCTTGGCTTAGCCAATGTAATCGCCTCCATGATGATTTTATTATTTATTGGTAATTAATTCAACATAGAACCAAGTATTTTAAGCATACTCTAGAGGTTAAGTCTAACTAATTTTGGAAATTGGGGGTATTCGCCTATGGATTCGACCAAACAATAATTAGGAAATACTTATCACTTTCTGTGCACTAATGTTGAATCCAGTGCATAAAAAAGAGCGACAGCTTCTTTATAGCCGCGCTCCGTATCAAATTCATTTACTAATACACTTCTTATTCTTCCCCATTTCAATCGGATTCCCCTCAAACTAATCCAAACCCGCAGTTGTCAGTTAGTCTTCGAGAATTTATAAAGATTTGGATTGCTTTATTCCTTATTTCTCTTGGTAGCAACTATGTCCACGATGTATAACGATCTCGCTTTTATCAAAGCTAACTTAATGTAATTGAGATGCAATCTATTCATTTATTATTCTACTACTCTTTCTATTCTCTCAGCACAAGGGGCTACCTTCTCTCTAATTGCACATAAGGGACAATTACCAAATTTAATTATAACCCCATATGTTAAGTTAAGTTTAATACAGAATTCCATAGTAATGCCGTTACTCTTTCTGTGATGATATCGACATTAATCTTATTACTTTTCGGCACTCCTTATTCACAACATTTGATTCGGCTAATAATTAATAGCTCTAGATTCCTATTTTTATGGAGGATATTAGAAATTTATGACGAAATATGTTTTTAACAAAATCCAAAGAGTATATGGATATTGTAGAAGAGAGGGAGATTCCTATGAAAAGAAAAGTGAGTTTAATTGATAAGAGGTTAATTAAAAAGTTTTCTCTATATAATATCACCAGTCAGCGTTATTTTTTGCTTTCTTTTCGATCGTATTAGATGTAGCGGAAAGTGCAAAGGTTATTGTTGGAATTTCAATTGTAACAATTCTATTGATAGTTTATTTTATTATGTGGTTTAGAGCCAATACATTATCTAAAGTAGAACTTAGTGTTGATAATTCTGATTTGGTTGTAAAAA
>NZ_CBVJ010000110.1 GCF_000513275.1 Paenibacillus gorillae
TGGATTCAATGAATATTTCGACACAATTGTAGATAATAAAATAATATCAGAGAAAACATTAAATGGTCTTTACATAAAAGAAGAAGTAACTGATCTTACTGAATTGGACAATCAAATAGAAAAAAATGAAGAATTAAAGGAAAAGATAGTTGATAAGAATGAGGCTAGAGTGCGTGGTAAGAAAAACAAATATAAATTAGGAAGCATTGTACAGAACGGGGAATTCCTATTGACCGCTTTTTCGAGGTTCGACAACGATAATCGAGCTTTTTTATATATGAATGACTACATCAACTTCTTGCTAAATTTCTGGAATGAGATAGACATTGTCTATGCTGGAAAATCGGTTTCATTGCCTTTGATGGGTTCAGGAGTTACTAGATTTAAGGAATTTAATAATATTACAGATCAAGAACTATTAGAATTATTATTATGGTCCTTTAAGATCAGCAGAATAAAATTCACATACCCTTCCAAAGTGACAATCGTTATTCATGATTCCAGAAAAGATAAGATTAATTTCTTTAAATTGAAGGGAGTAATATAATGGCATATAGAAACGGAACATATGTGGCTTTTGACGGGAATGCAACTACAAATCCAACTGAAGGTGACATGAAGTATTATGGATTGTTACAGAATTGGAATGCTTCAAATAAATTTGAGTTAAGCTTTAGTGATAGCCATAAAAAAACCTATCAGGTGAGAGATAATAGCACAATAAAAACATTACAGTCGAGACTGTTGGATCGTATGAAAAATTCAAAAAACATGTTACTAATTATTTCGAAAGATACAAATTGGGATAGAGGAATGTTGAATTTCGAGATAGAAAAGGCTATAGAATACTACAATATTCCAATTATTGTAACTTATCCGGGATTTATGTCTATCTTACACCCGGCGTCCCACAAAAATAAATGGCCAAAAGCTCTAAATGAAAGGATTGAGAATAAAACTGCAAAATGCATACATATTCCATTTAAAGAAAAGGCTATTGCCGCAGCCGTTTCTCAATTTAGTATTCATAATAAAGAGGACGAGTTAACATTACCTTTACATTATTATAGTGAAGAGACATACAGAAAATGGGGCTATGTAGAATAGTAAATTCTTAGTAGCTCCGTCACCTCTTCCTTACTGATTTAACTTTGATTGTCTTTGTTGTTTCTTTAAGTTGTTGACTTGAATCTTTGAGTCGGGATTTCCAGCACCTCTATGATAGGGGCGTCCCGGCCTTTCACACGGGTATGAACCGAACAGAATGAATGTCCACCAACTCTGTAAATACTTACAGAGTGACTGTCAGAGCCACGGCGTTAACTGGGCGTTGACTTCGGATATAGAAAATCATCACCTGGGCGCTTAGGCCACATGGCGATGTATTCACAACTTGCATACTTTTATTCGTCTATCAGCTTCTCCTCGACCCCACCGCAACCGGATTCTCCTCATAACTAACCCAATCGCGCCAGCTGCCCACATAAAGCTTCACATCGGTATATCCGGCTTCCGTGAGCGCAAGCACATTCGGACAGGCCGTAACTCCGGCTCCGCAATAGACAATAATCTCCAGATCTAACGGAATCGACTTAAAGCGTTCACGCTGATGAGCAGCGTCAAGGAACACGCCCTCTGGAGAGCCGTCCTCCCAATAGTGATTAAGGGCGCCCGGAATATGGTCAGCTTTCAAATACTTCGACGTATCCTCGCCTGTGTAACGCCCGTGAATGCGCGAGTCAATCAGCACACGATTCTCAGCATCGATCCCAGCCTTTACTTCCTCTATTGTCGCTTGATTACTATTATTCACACGGGGAACGAACCTCTTATCCGCAGGCTGAGAAATTTCCGTTGTAACAGGAAATCCGCTCTCCTGCCAGCCCGAGAAGCCATCGGCTAACAGCTTCACCCGTTCATGCCCGGCATGCTTCAGCATCCATCATAATCTTGAAGCTATAGTTTGGCCGGATATGTAATAGCCCCCAAAAAGCATCGCCTAAGGTACGTAACCCTTCGGCGATGTATGGAGTTATTGGCCAATCTGCATCCGAATTGCGTTAGTTTATTCAGTCTATCTGTTACAAACATAATCTCTCCAATTTTTTATTTTCATTAATACATAAAGCGGAGTGTTTACAACATTAATTCTGTTGTCTGGCATCTCTAAAACTCTAATGCTATACCCGCATATCCGATGTTTCGGATCAGTTATTTTTTTGCAATAATTCAGCAGTTAAGAGAAAGTTAATAACTTAGAGGTTGAAAAGGGCTTGAATCTTCAGCTACTGGAGATTGTAAGATTTGAATTAGCTAGCAGCTAGCAGCTTACTCAAATTTGGAGGTTCAAATCTTATGAGGTCTTTGGAAATTTTATTTATTGTCATTAATATTTTACTGACGGGCTGGCTTATATTCGCTAAGAACAAGCCGCAGCGCTTTCTCCTGATCGGGTTCGGCGTTTCCGCCATCTTTATGCTGATACATGGAGTTATAGAAGGCATGCGCTTGCCGATGATTCCTGCCTATGTGTTGACGGCATTGCCTCTCATCCTTTTCATTGTCAGATCGATATCCAAGTCGGGCAAAGCTGAAGAACGTACCGCCCGGAAAGGTTCAAAGCTGAAGCTCATCGCTGTAACAGTACTGGCAGTTATTTATTCAGCAGTAACCGTAGCACTGCCGATCCTGATTCCGGTATTCACCTTCGCAAAGCCGGCAGGTCCCTATAAAATCGGCACAGTCACCTATGACTGGAAAGATAATTCACGGGATGAAATTCTTACGTCTGATCCGGATGACAAACGCGAGTTAATGGTACAAGTCTGGTATCCTGCTGATGCCAAAGCAAAAGGAAAAAAACAAGCCTATCATACTCACGTCGATGCGTTCGCTGAGGGCTATAGTAAAATGTTTAATTTCCCTAAGCTGCTGTTTACTTCTCTTGGCTATGTTAAAACGCATGCCATCGAGAATGCAGAAATCTCTAATGCAGAGCCGTCCTTCCCGGTGCTCATTTTTTCACATGGCCTGACTGGCAATAAAATGCAGAACACCTACCAACTCGAGCAATTGGTTAGCCAAGGTTATATCATAGTCGGCATCGACCACACCTATAGCAGCACCGCTTCGGTCTTCTCAGACGGTCGTGTGGCCGCTTTGCAGCTGCCAGAAATCAAAAAATTCTCTGACTTGGATAATGCAAATGCACAATGGGTAGAAGATGCCAAGTTTGTACTGGATCAAGTGGAGCAGTTGGCGGCGAATGATCCAGAGAAGCGTTTTACCGGCCGGATGGATATGAATAATGTCGGCATGTTCGGACATTCCTTCGGCGGAGCAACAAGCGTGCAAGTGTTAATGACAGATTCAAGAATTAAAGCAGCGATCAACATGGACGGCGCGTTATATGGTGATCTTCGTATTCCGGAAGAAGGGCTGAAGAAGCCGTTTCTGATGATGAGTGCAGATTCCAGTGTAGATAATATGAAGATCCCGACCGGCGACGAGCTGGATATGTCGAAGGAAATTTGGCCGCGATTTGCTCATGTAACTACGGGCGGCAACTACTGGCTGATTCTGAACAAGACGAATCACCTCAGCTTTACCGATATGGTCCTGTTCTCGCCGCTATTTCAATTGATGCAAGGAAGCAATGTTCGAGAGTCACTAGGTCTCATTAACGATTATTCGCTGGATTTCTTCGATCATTATTTAAAAAACAAGCCATCAAGGCTATTGGAGCAAAATATTGGCGAACATCCGAAGTTTACGCTGCTTAGAGACTAAAATACACCATACGAACAGCCCGAGAGCCTAGCTTTCGGGCTGTTCATTTTCTTGTTCGGCTTGCATCTTTCTCTGCAGGTTTTGAATAAACACGTTGTTTCCTTCTGCGAGCAAGTTTAACTGCGGGTTCATAATGGCACACAACCGGTTGACTCGATCAATAAGAGGCGTGCTGGTTAACTCGACATGTTCCATATAAGCATTAAGGAACTCCAGGTTATAGATCGTTTGCTCTGTATTGCTATAAATCGAAAGCGACTCTTCAATAATGGCCTGAACCTCAGGGCTGTCGGCAGACTTTTTGCTCTCCAGCGCTTGGGTCAAACGGACATAAAACTGATCCAGCTTCTTAATCCACGTATCGGCATCATAACGGGGTTGAAGCTCCTTCACAATGAACGAGAAGTCCGTGTTTTTTGTATCTTCAAGAAATTGGGGATCGTTAATAATTTCCTGCAGCTCATTCCAAGCCGCTATTTGTTGCGCCGTTGTTTTCTCTTGATTGACAATATATTTATTAAAGTAATGCAGCATCGGGCTCTGCCATTCTGCAGGAACTCCGTTGAAGAGATCGCCAGCCTCCACTCTATCGGCAATAAAACGATTTCTTTTTTCAACATTGGATGCTTTGGCTTGGACAAGGTCGTAAAGGTAACGCATGGAATCCCCTTTCCCTTGTCCCTGCTTTGCTTGCTGTAAAATCGATATCATATTGGTTAACGCGCTGGCCTGAATCGAGAGCGATTCAATCTGCCAGTCGAGTGCCTTGTCTACCGATAAGTCTCCAGAGAACAGCTGGCTAATTTCTTCGATGCTGAAATCCAGGTAACGCAGCGTTGCCGTCAATTCCAAACGCCAAATATCTTCTGCCGTATAGAGACGATGGCCTCCCTCTGTATGACTCGAGGGCTTTACTAATCCGATCTCATCATAGTAACGGATCGTTCGGATCTTAGCTCCAATCATTTTGGCTACTTTCCCAATTGGATAGGTTTCAGGCGCCATGTCGTCGTTTGAATGCAAGGAATCCGCCCCCAATATAATCGATTGCAATCTTCAGCTATTGAAGATTCAGTACAATTATACTGCGGGCTGGGGATAATTGCATAATGACTGTGGAAGGAATATGGTTGCCCTCGAATTGCCAAGGATATATATGACATAAGGTGACATATATAGATGCTATGATAAATAGGGCAACAGGAATTAATATTCAACAAGGAGATGAAGGAATGAAACGTCCGGTTACACTATACATTGCAATATCTATGGATGGATATATTGCGCGGGAAAACGGAGAGATTGATTGGCTCTATGAAATAGAAGGTGAGGGTGACAACGGCTATAGCGAATTTTATGAGACGATTGACACCGTATTAATGGGGAACAAAACATACGAGCATACCTTTGAATTAGCTGATCAATTTCCCTATCCAGATAAGACGTGCTATGTGTTCTCACGCTCCGAAAAGGCGCCGGCTCCGCATGTGACTTTTATCAACGAAGATGTAACGGGGTTTATTGAGAAGCTGAAAGAGCAGGACAGGTCCAAAATCTGGATCGTCGGTGGTGCCGAGATTCTCGACGTACTTTTGAAAAACAGCCTTGTTGATGAGTTTATCCTTACAATGATGCCAACCATTCTAGGAAAAGGCATTCCGCTGTTCAAGAAAGACAACCCGGAATTGAAGCTTTTCCTGTCCGGGACCAAACGTTACGGACAAATGATTCAACTGCATTATACAGTGAAATCCTAATGCTTCTAACCAATTGAACATTTGAGCTGATGCGTCATCTGGACGTGAGTTTGGCATCGCCACACTCACGTCTTTTTCTTATAAAGAAAGAAAAGAACTGCCCTGCTTGTTGCAGCAGGGCAGTTCAGTAGTTAGCGGAAGAGATTAACCCGCTTGTTTTTCTTTTGTGTTTTTTCTTAGAAAGACAGCTACCACTATAGCAATGATCGAAATCACGAAGCCAAGCATGAATGTGTCACTGTAGCCTGCAACAGCTGCCGTTAACTGTTCAATTTCAGTATCAGAGCTTAACTGTGCCAGATGACTACGAGAGCGCGCGGACATAGTAGCTATGAACAATGCTGAGCCTATCGCTCCGGAAACCTGCTGCAGCGTACTGAAAATAGCAGATCCATGTGCATAATATTCAGACGTTATTTGATTCAGCCCATAGGTTTGAACGGGAACCAGAACGAGTGCTACACCTAGCATTAATAGACTGTGCGTTAAAATGATTTGCAAGTTCGCCGACTCCAGTGTAAATCCGGTAAAGAGATACATCGCCATGCAGACGATCAATAAACCCGGAATAATAATAACTTTGGCGCCCAATCGATCGAATAGCTTTCCTGCAACAGGAGACATCAGTCCATTTACGACACTTCCCGGCAGCATCATGATTCCTGATTGAAATGCAGTCACTAGCAATACGCTTTGCATAAACATAGGTAATAAGGTGATTGTTGCGAACATCGACATCATAACAACAATCAATAGAATAATAGAGAGCGAGAACATGGGAAACCGGAAGGTACGCAATTCCAAAATCGGGTTAGAAATACGCAGCTGCCGGAATGCGAATAAAATCAAGGCCAAGCTGCCCATGATAATTGTCCCGTAAACTTGCGGATCTGACCATCCTTCATTTCCTGTAGCACTGAATCCATATACAATACCGCCGAAACCTAAGGTCGACAAAATAATGGACAGTACATCAACTTTAGGTTTTGTGATCGTGGTTACATTAACAAGATAGTAATAACCGACGAGGATTGAAATGATAGTAATGGGAATGGTCGTATAGAACAACCAGCGCCAATTCATTGCATCAATGATAATGCCTGAAAGTGTAGGTCCGATAGCAGGAGCAAATGTAAATATTAAAAACAGCACTCCCATAACCGAGCCCCGCTTTTCAGCCGGATAAATATTTAACAACGTATTCATTAGCAGCGGGATGATTAGTCCCGTACCAATGGCTTGAATCAACCGCCCGGCTAATAGCAGCATAAATGTAGGTGCCGTTGCAGCAACGATCGTACCTATTAGAAAGGTAATCATCGCAATAGAAAAAAGCTGTCTTGTCGTCAGCCATTGCTGAATTAGAGCCGTTATTGGAATGAGTGCGCCGACAACGAGCAGGTAAGCCGCAGTTAGCCATTGTATGGTGGTGGCGCCGACCTGAAACTCCTTCATTAGCACAGGCAGGGCATTCCCCAGCAATGTCTCGTTTAAGGTTGCCACAAATGCTCCCATCATGAGAGAAACCATAATGGGCATTCGCTTTACTTTCTGTAAATCCAAGTTCATATAAATGCCTTCCTTCCGTACAAAATTAGGTAAAGTAATGAAGCCGATTCCCATTATAAAGTTCATTTGGGCTGCAAAATATCTTCAATACACCTGCTTTGTATAGTTAGAAGACAGTATTAAATAAATGTCTGAGAAATGGGCGCAATAAAGGGGAAATAGAGATGGATCTCAGAAAACGCCGCTCCATGCAATTGTTATGGAAAGCTCTTTTTGATCTAATGACAGAAGAGAAGACGAGATTCTCAAAAATTACAGTAGATCAAATTTGCGAAAAAGCAATCATCCATCGTTCCACATTCTATAAGCACTTTGATGATAAATTTAGATTGCTGGAGTACGGGCTGAATCAACTGATGGAGCCGTATTGGAATATTCCATTAGAAAAAAGGATTTTAAAGCCTTTTTATTGGTCTAATGAATTTTTTGAAGGCTCCGAATCCCACAAGTTAGTTCGTGCGCAGCAAGGTGATGAGCTTTTCTTTGATTGCATGACTGCTTACTCCATGCGGATATTGAAAAAGGACTCACTAAAGTTTTTCCAAAATACCAAAACGACCGATATCCCCCATGACTTGTTAGCCGAATTTCATGTGTCCGCGATGGTTGCTTTAAGCGAATGGTGGCGCAAAAACCCCGATCGGGTGAGCTTAGCCCAGATGGATCAATATTTTCAGCGATTGGTGAATGAGAATGCCTGCTATAATAATTTTTTTCAATCCGCGAACTGCAGTGGATAACATTCATATGGTAAAATATAGATAAAATAGTTACAAGAATCTTCCTCGGGAGGTACTTGCCAATGAGTGATGCTGCAAAAGATCAGTCCAATCATGAGCAGCAAGAAATGCTGCCGCTGTTCTCCGCCACGGACACTGGCGTGAGAATGACTTCTCTCCAGCCAGGGCATCGCGTCGGACGCGCGAGTCCTCTGCTGCCGTGGCTGCTTGCAGCTGCGCTGCTTTGGGCACTAGCAGGCTCCGTGCCGTACGGTACCCTGCTCGGCTTGGGGCCGACACCGGAAATCAGCAAGCTCCTCGGCCATCCTGTCACAGTAGGTGCCGCCGTAGTGCTGCTGTTCGTCGCTATCGGTGTGACCGGCGGATTGTACTCGCGAGCGGATCAGCAGTTCGGACAAATCCGAGTCGCCGGCCTGTATGCGACGCTAGCGGTCGCAGGAGGTTTGTTCGCAAGTGCGGGAGTCCTTCTGCTATGGACGCTGACAAGCAATCTGTCACGCCCCTTCGACCTCGAGGCCATCGCTACATCACCAACAATTCCGCCAGAGCTCGGAGCAGTCATCGGAGCTTGCTTCGCCCTCTTAGCCGTCATCGTACTCCTGAGATTGCCCGGCTCAATCGCCCACGCCCGGCGTCGTCAGGCGGACATCCAGCGCCTCCGCATGGAAGGCTCGTCATTCATCGGAACGTTGACCGCCGTAAATTTCACTAACAGTTGGCTCTTGAATGACCCCATGTTCAAGGTCGAAGTAAGCTATACCGCTGGCGATGCTCCTCGAGTCGTCTTAGCACGCATGCGCACCAGCGCCGACCGTGTTCCCGTCATCGGCTCGCGCATACTTGTGCTGACCGATGATCGCGGAACCACCCAACTGGAGCTGGACCCGTCTAATGGAGCAGCTTTCGAGCCGGACAAGGGAAAGTACGCCGCACCGGAGGGTTAAGGCTCGGCTGACAAACTCTATTAAACGTGCTAGCATATTATCTATTGATAATAGATAAATTACGATGCATAGCATGGAGGAATTGGGAAGATGCTTGAAAACCGTCGCCTAAAAGTCATAATGGAAGTCCAACAGCAGATGCTGTTATCTAACTTTGATTTGAAGTTGTTTATGCAGACGATCTGCGACCGGATGTGCCTATTAACCGATGCCGACGGTTCTACCATAGAGATGCTGGCGGGCGACGAAATGGTTTATGCCGCTGTCAGCGGCACCTTACAGCCCCATCTCGGAATTCGAATAAAAAAGAACGGCAGCTTGTCGGGTTTGTGCGTGACAGAGAAAGAAATTATGTATTCGCCGGATACGCAGCAGGATGATCGTGTCGACAAGGCAGCGACTATGAGAGTCGGTGCACGGAGCATGGTCTGCGTCCCCCTGTTCGACTCTAACACCGCTGTCGGCGTGTTGAAAGTCATCTCCGGCCGTACCGACGCTTTCTCTAGCCGCGATATTGAAACGTTGCAATTATTATCGCTAGCCCTAGGCTCAGAATTAGGCAAACAAATCAATTACGACGATAAAATTCGTGTTCTTAACGATTATGAGCAATTATTGATTCAATTAAGAGCCGAGATCGAAAGACGCAAACAACTGGAGAGCGAGCTTATTCAATTGACAGAGCGCGACATTTTGACAGGCTTGCTGAATCGCAGAGGATTTAGCGCTCGAATTCAAGACTGGATTAATCGGGCCAGTTGCAAAGAAGGCTTATTCGGGGTATTCTACCTCGATTTGAATAAATTCAAGCAGTGCAATGATACTTACGGACATGAAGTCGGTGATCTCGTGCTTGTAGAGTTCGCGAATCGGATCAAGCAAGCCGTTGGCGAGGCCGATCTGCTCGCACGCGTAGGCGGCGATGAATTTCTCGTGGCAGCATGGCTGCAGAACGGCTGCGACGACTTGGTGCAGGTTGCTAAGCGTTTGATCGGGCAGCTAGAGTCACCGATGCTG
This sequence comes from Paenibacillus gorillae, assembly GCF_000513275.1. GTDB lineage: Bacteria > Bacillota > Bacilli > Paenibacillales > Paenibacillaceae > Pristimantibacillus > Pristimantibacillus gorillae. The sequence goes on from NZ_CBVJ010000110.1 coordinate 9,817, forward strand.
ATTAAGGAGCTTCAGCTGCCGATGACCACCAGCGTCGGCTGTTCGCTATGGCTAGAAGGCATGACGGAAGTCGATCTCATTCGCGTGGCGGACCAATCGATGTATCTCACCAAGAGCAGCGGTACTAATAGAATTGCGATTCAAGGGGAGCTGGTCGTGTGATATCTCTATACAGCTGTCCTGTTAAGATGAACACAAGGCCAGTCCATCCAATTAAAACATGAAAGGCCATCCGTAACGGATGGCCTTTACCTTATTACCTATCGAACGACTTTCCAGTCAATGCCGTTGCTCGATAGCAAAACACGCGTGTCGGCAATGCCCAGCAGCATATTTCCCGCTTGTGAGACGAACATATTATCAGTATTTCGGCTCAGCTTCGTTGTTTTCCAATTTACCTTGTCCGTGGATGTCAGCACGTTTAAGCGCATAACACCGGAGGCATACCAATACTGAGTGAAAATCATATACTGCTTGCCAACCTTATACATCGGTGAGCGGTAATCGTTCGTGGGGAATAGATCAGGACGGCTCGACATCGTGAACGTAATGCCGTTGGTTGATTTCAACGTATTCCCGTATGAATCGAATAAGATGATCGTTCCATTCGCAACCGGCTGTTCTTCCTCATAGTAGTAAATAGGAATCGGTTTGTTATTGACATACATCGAATCATAGAAAAAGCCTTTTTTAACTGCACCGGATTGCATGGTCCATTCACGCAGATCGTTAGAAGTAAATACAATCAGCTCGGCCCAATTTCCATTCTTTAATTTGAACTGGTTGCGGGCCAGCTTCTGACCTTTGTCCTGCGGGGACAATTGATACCCTGCACCATAGGCCGTGTAACGAATCCCATTCCAGGTCAGAAATTCAATGCCGAACGGAATGGAGCCGGCCTGCGTCCAGGTTATACCGTCCGTAGACGTAAACACAGGTGTACGTTCATTAAGCATCTGCTTGCCTAGCAGAATATAGCTGCCCTTCAAATATTGCAGATTGCCAATCGTGATCGGTCCACCGCTCTTGGCTTCAAGATTCATCTTCGTCCACTCGTCACCGCCATTGCTTGATACATAAATCCGAATCACCGAGTACTGCTGATCGACATGCATCGTAGACAGATAGAACTTCCCTTTTAAATAGCGCACCGCATACATGCCGGACGACGGGAGGGAGCGGGACACCCAAGTCTTCCCATAGTCATGCGTAATATTGAGAAATTTGTTTGTCACAATAAGAATGGTGCCCTTCTCATCCGCTGCCGTAGATATAATACTGTCGCCCGTGGCACGCTTGAAAGCGATGGGGAATACCACCTTCGAGGACGAATTGTCCGTGGAGGATGCCATAGCTGTATGACCGTATTCTGCTAATCCTGAATAGGGTAATAATAGCAACAAACATACAATAAGAATGGTTTTTTGCAATGACTTTATCATAGTTTGACCAGTCAACTACTGTATTCTATTTTACCAATTGATTTATAGTAACATAATTTCTAAAAAAATAATCTAAAAAAAATCCCACAATCTTGAAATGCTGTGTGTCATCTAGCGACCTTTTTCATGCCTATTTCAAACATTAGACTGATGTATTGCTTCCTAAGAAAACAGAAAAAGGGACTGGAATTATTACCAGACCCTTTTCAAATACCCGTTAAATTGCAATACGTAACCTGAAACCTATTTCTCCATCACAGCTTCGCCGCAATCTCCTCCAGAACCCGCTTCACGAACTCCCCGGCCGGCTGCTGTCCCAGATCGCCTTCCTCCCGCTTCCTGACCGATACCATTCCTGAGCTCTGCTCCGCTTCGCCAAGCACAAGCATATACGGCACCTTCTCCAGCTGAGCTTCGCGGATTTTGTAGCCCAGCTTCTCCGTCCGCATATCGATCTCGACGCGTATGCCTGCCTCAAGCAGCTCCTGCTTCACCTTGAGAGTATAATCATTATAACGGTCGGAGACCGGCAGCAGCTTCACATGAACAGGCGCCAGCCAGAGCGGAAATGCCCCGCTGTAATGCTCCGTCAATATGCCCATGAACCGGTCGATCGAGCCGAAAATAGCGCGGTGGATAACGACCGGCCGGTGCTTCTGGCTATCCTCCCCAATATAGGAGAGATCGAATTTCTCCGGCATCTGAAAATCAAGCTGAATCGTGCCGCACTGCCAGCTCCGCTTTAGTGCATCCAAGATGTGAAAATCGATTTTGGGGCCATAGAATGCGCCATCCCCTTCATTTAACACATAGTCGATCCCACGCTTATCAAGCACATTTTGCAGGGAGACTTCCGCTTGATCCCATAATTCCGGAGAGCCCATGAAGTCAGCAGGCCGTGTCGACAGCTCCAGTCTGTAGGCGAAGCCAAACACCTCATACATCTCTTCGATTAGAGCGATAACTCCGTTAATTTCCGCTTCAATCTGATCGGGGCGGAAGAATAAATGAGCATCATCCTGGCAGAATGTCCGCACCCGCATCATCCCGTTCAGAGCACCGGAATATTCATGGCGGTGCACTTGACCGAACTCCGATACACGAATCGGCAGCTCGCGGTACGAATGCAGGCTGTTTTTATAAATAAGCATATGTCCCGGACAGTTCATCGGCTTGAGCGCAAACGTCGTCTCATCGACCTTCGTAAAATACATATTGTCCTTGTAGTGATCCCAATGTCCTGACTGCTCCCACATCCGATTGTTCATCATCAGCGGCGAGCGCACCTCAACATAGCCCCGTTTATTTTGCAGCCGGCGGGAGAAGTCCTCCAGCTCCGTCCGGATCGTCATCCCTTTCGGCAAGTAGAACGGCATGCCCGGCGCCTCTTCGGAAAACATAAACAGCGCAAGCTCCGCTCCGAGCTTCCGGTGATCCCGCTTCTTCGCTTCCTCCAGCGCATGGAGATGTTCTTCCAGCTGCGCCTCCTTCGGAAATGCCGTGCCGTAGATCCGCTGCAGCATTTTGTTATTGGAATCGCCCCGCCAGTATGCCCCTGCTACACTAAGCAGCTTGAAAGCCCGGATTCTCCCAGTGGACGGAAGATGCGGTCCCCGGCACAAATCGCTAAACTCCCCTTGCTCGTATATCGTGAGCACGGCGTCAGCCGGCAAATCGCGGATCAACTCCAGCTTGAGCGGGTCCTCTAACTCTCCGAAAAAGGCCAGCGCCTCCTCCCGGCTCACTACCCGGCACCGGATCGGCAAATCCTCCTTCGCCATGACCCGCATTTCCGCCTCAATAGCGGCTAGATCCTCTACAGATAACGGTCTTTCCATGTCGATGTCATAATAGAAACCGTCTTCGATGACCGGGCCTATTCCCAGCTTTACCGCCTTTTGCCCATAGATCCGCTTAATCGCTTGCGCCATCAAATGAGCTGTGCTGTGGCGATAAATATCTAGACCTTCCTTACTGTCCAGCGTAATAATCTCGATGCTGCTGTCCGCTTCAATCCGCCTGTCGAGGTCAACCGGAACACCGTTTATTTTGCCAGCTACGGCCCTCTTCCCTAATCCCGGGCTTATCGACTCCGCCACTTTGGCGATGGTCGTCCCAAGGACATACTCCTTTATTTTACCGTCCGCTAACGTAATCTGGATTCCCACGATAAAAAACCTCCCTGGATTTTTTGTGAACGCAAAAAAAACGCCTCTCTTCCCACAAAGGGACGAGTGCGTTCAGCTCGTGGTTCCACCCTCATTCGATTTGCCCGGGCCATCTGAACATACAGTCAGCTTGACGCGCAGCAAATCCTTCGGTATCCGGTAACGGGGATAAAGCGGTGACGATTACTGCCGGGCGTACGAATCCGCAGGTTCACCATCACGGCTGCAAAGGGGTAATGACCATCCGGTCGCAGTAGAGGCTCTCAGCTTTCACCCCTCTCTCTGTACAGCCCTTGACGGAAATCATGTCTTTGGTCTTCGCCTGATCTATAATGTCACCCATTATAGCCGCGCTCTCCCGCTCAAGTCAATTGCCATTTATATCGGGTTAAAATCAACCAACCAGCGCTAGTCTCTGGAAGCTTCGTACAGCCTTTGTGCCAGCAGCGCCGGCTGAGTACGGAAGAAGGTCATATGATCACCGTGTGATTTAATTAAGCGGAACATCCCGAGGCGGCTCGACATATGGGGGTGCCAGCCATAGCCTTCTCCCTGCGGCAGCACATTGTCCTCCGTCAAATACAGGTAGCTTCGCGGGATTTGCAGACGGTAAAACTCCTTTAGATCCAGCCTTTCAAACGCAGGCTTAGCAGGCTCAGGCCGAATTTCACTATATAGCTGCCGGGCAAGGGCGAGATCGGCCAAATTAACAAAGTTGTCCCGGAACAACGGAAAAGGCAGCATAATCGTATCGTCCTCCGACATCTCCCTCAACTGCGTGAATCCTTCTTGGGCCGGCATAGGGAACTGGTCCACAACCGACTCTCCATCCGCCAGAACAAACCCATTCATAAATACAAGCCGTTTGATACGATCCGGCACCAGTTCAGCTACCTTCTGAATAACCGATCCGCCAAAGCTATGGCTTACGAGAATAATATCGCGTAAACTGTGGCCAATAATAAAATCTGCTACCGCACTCGAAATCATCGCATGCGTCACATTGGTATTCGGATCACTTCCATGTCCCGGGTATTCCGGCGCATAGACAGTATGCCCTTGTCTGCGAAGCTCGGCGGCTACGCCATTCCAAAAACTGGCGTCTGCCCATGATCCATGTACAAGAACAAACGTCAGCGGCTGCACAGCTTCACGCGGCATCATCGGATAATAGCCGTGAACGCCGGGCTGCACATGCCCAAATGGCCGGGACCCTGACTGGCCGTTCATATATCCCTCTCCTCTGCCAGCAACAGTTCCATAAGGCTGATTCATTACGTATCCATCCATGTGGATTTTCCTCTCTCCTATTTATTAGCCTATTTTATGATTCGGATCGGCAATCGGTTCACACCCATACCCCTTCACACATTTGTGTGATTATATGCAAAAAAACAGAGCATCGGAAGAAGAATTAATCCGATGCTCTGTTGGAGGTGAAGCTTATGCCTGGACGATAAAATAGTCCAGATTCGCGCCGGAATCGCCGCTATTCAGCTGCAGCTTGACGATAGCATTCGCGGGAATGGTAACAGCCGTCTGGACGGTAGCGTACGTACCGCTCCAAACTCCGGTAGAGGGAAAACTTACACTTTTGATAAACGTATTATTTACGTAAAGACTAAGCTTGCTGTTCGTATTCGCTGTCGTGTAGCCAATCGTGAGCTGACTGCCTGCACTCGGACTGGTGAACGCGACCGAAGAGCTGCCCGGCGTGGACAGGCCGGTCACTTCATAGCCTCCAGAAGCTGCTGCATCCGCCGTAACATTGACGCTGGTCAGCGTACCGCTCTCCGCCTCGATCTTCTGGCTTTGCGACTCCACCGTAATATAATCGATATTCGCTCCCGAATCACCGCTGTCGAGCTGCAATTTAATTGTGGCTCCAGCCGGTATCGCTACTGTCGCCGTCGCAGTGGAATACGTTGTATTCCATGTCGATGTGGACGGGAACGTAATATTGCCGCTGTCTACTCCATTGATATAGAGACTAAGCCTTCCCGGATTATTCGCCGTGCAATACCCGATCACAAGCTTCGAACCGGCCTGTACATTGGCAATGGACACGGAGTCGCCAACATTGGAGAAGTGATCCGTCGCCTTGCCGTTAGAGGCCGCTGCATCATCATAGATACCTACAGTTCCAGTTCTTGTTCCATTCTCCGCTTCATATTTCACGCCGGTATTTCCGCCGCCTCCACCCCCGCCGTTACCGGAGCTGATGACCACCGATGACATTTTGTCATTCGCATTAGGATTGGTGCTGCTCGGAAAATCAGTATCCGCAGTAAATATCCATTGTGTACCTGTAAAATTATCATTATCATAGATCGTTACCGTGTAGCCAAGCGGCACTCGGATTGAAGATACCCAGTTGTCCGGAATGCCTGCCGCAGCAAGCTGTGCTGTCGTATAGCTGCCCGGAGCCAGCGTCTTCGCCGTTCCCGAATAATTAGAATCCTCATAGAAGGTCGTTATGGTGACACGGCCTCCAGCCGCATCCAACCCCAGCTTGGAATTTGTGCCGCTTAATGACTTCACGCCTTGATTGGCCGTTCCGGTAAGCTGTGTATGCTCGAAGCTTGAGAAAGGCTTCGCCGTCCGCTCTACGACATAGACCGCCCCTGCCGTCGTGTTGAACGTAATTTCGGCACTAGAGGACGTGGAAACTACCGTGTTGTCCGAAGTTCTCCGGACTTGAACCGCCTGTGTTCCCCAAGGATTGATGACAGTAGCCGGCTTGCCGTACAAGCTTTTGATCCCGACATATTTGATCTCATTGGCCGCTTTCTCCGAGCTGACCATGAAACCGCCGCTGGCGAGCAGCGTAAACTTGCTGACAAAATTGGTTTCGGTCGGCAGCGCCGGGAACACCCGGATTTTGTCGTTATAGCTTTGAAGCAGTGATTCATTCATCGCTGACAGATGAACGCCCATATACTCAAACTCACCATTCGAATTGGTCGTTCTGCCGTTCGGGTAATGCTGATAGCGCTGCAGCATCATCTTCATGCCGAGATACGCTTCATTGCCAAGACCGAGACGGGCGGCTTGTATCGGAGCCGGGTCCCACACATTGTTGGACGTATACGGATAAGGCCGGCTGTTATAGTTGTTCACGAGCATCTGATAATCCGCTGATCCGATGCCGCTCACGCTGTAAGGCCAAGCCAGCTCCAGCACGACATTCTCGTTGTTCCGGTTTTGTGAGATTGGCGGCGTGTGCGGCGCATACTTGTTCGGATCGCTTGGATCAACCGGGTATGCAACCAAATTGTTCAGTACATTTTGCCATTCTGCGCGCAGCGTGGCATCTAAACCCAGACTCGCGCTCGTCTGTATCGTGACTGGGAACAGAGCGCGGATCGCCGCCAAATCGCTAATCGCATTTTTCACATTCCAGTGCTGTTCGTGAGCGTTGGAGGAGGCCATATAATATTTTCCAGTGGCGGTATCGAAGGAAAGCTTCTTCGCATAGAACTTCACGGCCTCCTTCATAAATGGATAAGCAGTATTGCTTAAATAATTGGCGTCGTTCGTGTACTTATATTGTGCGTACATGTTCAATGCCGCTTCTGAAGCGGTTGACAGCGTATTTTTCGTGTAATCGCTGTAAATTGTGCCCTCCGGACTGCCGTTCCAGCCCATCGTTTCCGGAACCCATATGCCGTCGATGCCATACCGGGTCATCGTATACGATTTCAGCGTGTTGAAGTTGCGGCTGTACAAATTATTGAACACGTTAACCATATCAGCATGGTTGGAAGCGAGGAAGGAATGGTAAATATCCCGCTGATTCCAGTACCAATATGCGTTGCTCCATTTGCCGCTGTCATTGTCGTTAACGGCGCTAAATACGCCATTAATGAAATGAAACGGATAGTTGCCGTAGCCCCCTGCGGCGATCATGTAGGTGCTCAAATAATAGAAGCTCTCCATATAATCGGCATCACCTGAAGGGTTGGAATACTGCACGAAGGACTTGGCCCAGAAATCATGCCACCAGTTTTTATAACTTGTTAAAGTGGCTGCGTAGCCTGTGTTTTTCACACTGGACAATTGGCTTTTGGCAGCTGCTACCGAATCATGCCCTGGCGCATTAAGCCGGCTGGCGCTGGAGATCCAGATCGTATAGCTGGAGGAGGGCGTAATGTTCAATCTCACTTTGCTGCCGCCAACCGCTTGGGTCGTAAAGCTCGCCCCCTCAACGGTAGCTGCCAGCGTGTAGCCGAAGTTATTCGCATCCGTCTGCCCTCTGCTCAGTCCAACGACCGTCGGATCGACAAACGTAGAGACGGTTCTCCATGTGTTAATATCCGGTACATCGCCGCCGCTGAAATTGCTCACATCCCATAGGCTTAAATCCAGAGATACGTTGGACAGGCCGGTACGGCTGTCTTCCACATGAATGCCCATCACTTCGGAATTGGGCGCGCCCATAATCGTTATTTTGCGGTTGGCATCGTATTCGGTCGTCAGCAGGCCGTCATAGAGCGAAAGCCGCTGCTTGTACGTCGTATAGCCTGTATTAAGTCCCGGGGTCGTATACAGATTGACAAGCCCTTGTGAAGCAAAGCCTTCCTGCGAAGCATCCACGCCGGATACTTGCATCGTAATGCCGTTAAGCGTATCCCACACCATCCCGCCTACGCGGCCGTTGCCGACGGTCAAAGCACCTTTCGGGTCTGATACGGGTGATTGAAAGACAACATCATGCTTGGACAAATACGAGGCATAATCGACATCCAGTACACCTGTTGACGTATTAAATGCTTGTGACGCGGCGCTGTCTGCCGCCGATGCAATGCCGCTTGTTCCAATAAAAGCCGTGACGGAAGAAAACGCAAGACTTCCAACTACCAGTAGACTGGCAAGCTTCTTAAAGCCACTCTTCTTCTCCATTAGCTTCATGGTTCCGCAAACCTCCATTAGGTTCATATTTTATTAACCAAATAATAAAGCGCTTACATTTATGTGTGCCAAGACCAATACTTAGCCCCCCTTATATCAACGCCCCCCCCTTCCGGTTCATTTGTTCTGCCTCATCCTGCCGCAATAACATCATTTTCTCATGCTGGTTATACCCTTATCATAAAGCCTGTCCCATTTAAAACAATGGAATAATTTCCACAAATAGTCGAGAAAAATATGAAATGATGGTGTAAGCTGCATCAAAAAAGACGCAGCGGGCTTGAAGCCTTCCGCTGCGTCCTTGCATGCCTATATGTTAAAGAGCGATGCCGCTCCAATTAAGCCAACATCATCATTAAGAGCTGCAGGCACGATCTCGAAAGTGTTCCGGTACGGAGCCATTACGTAGCGATCCGTCTCTTCCCGCAATTTCGGGAAAAGCAGGTCCCCCGCCTTGCTCACGCCGCCGCCGATGACGATCCGGTCGGGATTAAAAGTGTGTACCACGTTGGCTAGACCGATTGCGGTGTACCGGATCATCCGATCGATAACCTCTGAAGCCAGTGCATCACCTTGACTCGCCGCCTCAAACACATGGCGTGAAGAAATTTCTTCTCCAGCCGCAGCCGCGATCTCCCCAATAGCGGAGACGCTGCCTTCAAGACGCCGCAGTGCTTCATTGCGAATTGCCGTGCCGGAGGAGAAGGTCTCCCAGCAGCCCCGGTTGCCGCAATTGCAAAGCTCGCCATCCGGATGAATAATCGTATGGCCAAGCTCGCCCGCGAACGACTTGCTCCCCAGCAGCAGCTTGCCGTCCAGAATGACGCCCGCTCCGATTCCGGTGCTTAGCGTCACATACACCATATTTTGCGAACCGATGCCGGCCCCGCGGACATATTCTCCCCAAGCGGCTGCATTCGCGTCGTTGACCACCTGCACTTGAACGCCGCCCAGATCGGCTTCCATCCACCGCTTGATCGGCACATTGTTCCACTCCGGAAGGTTCGTGCCGTTCAGCGCGATTCCTTCCCGGCTGTCCACTGCTCCGGGGGATGCCAAGCCTACTCCATTCAGCTTTCTCCCGCCGGATACACGCTCGATCATGCCGACCATGCTTTGCACCACTTCACGCGCTGTCGAGGCGTCAGCCGTATCGATCCGTTCACGGTTCAATACGGTTCCCGCTCCGTCAAATATAGCAGCAGCGATTTTCGTGCCGCCCAAATCCACTCCAACTACATAGTTATCGTTACTCAAAGCTGTTCACCTTTTTTCAACTCTATTTATGCTGCGCCGTCCGGATGCAAAATGCCCGCCAAGCGGCTAAGCCGCTCCGGATCGATAGCGGCCAGTCCCGAGGCTCCAACTCGAACCGCCGAACCAAAATGCACCTCGGCTACACCGGTAGCCGCCACAAATTCGTTTATCCCCTCAATCGTCAATCCGCTGCCCGCAAGAATGCGGAGCGAGCTTCCTCGCGACGCTTCTTCCAGCGCTAGAATCTGATCGATCGCTTGCGGAGCCGGCTTTAATCCGCCCGAGGTTAGAATGCGATTAATTTGCGGATAAGACTGCAGTACCTTTAGACCAGCAAGCTGATCCTCCAGTTCGTCGAACGCCCGGTGGAAGGTTACATTCAAATGGCCGGCAAGCGGCAGCAGCTGATCCAGTCCAGCCGTGTCAATACGGCCTTCTTCATTCAATAGGCCAATTACGATGCCCGAAGCTTTCGTAGCGGCAATAGCCCGAATCTCCTCCGCCATCGTCTCCTTGTCCAGCTTATCGTATACGAACGACCGGCTATGCGGTCTGACCATAACGTTAACCGGAATGCGGACCGCTTCCGTTACCTGCTTCACCATTCCGATACCGGGAGTTAGCCCGCCTTCGGTTATAGCCGTAATCAATTCAATCCGGTCGGCGCCGTTTCTCTCCGCCTCTATCGCATCCTGCACACAGGTTGCAATGACTTCCAATACCGTATTCCGGCTCATCCTTGGCTCGCCTCCGTATCTGCAATCGCGCGCCCATTCACAGCATGCTCCGCTGTAAAACAACGCTTCGCATAATCGGCCAGCAGCCGCGCCCCGTAACCGGTTGCGCCAACTCCGGAAAAACCGGCATCTGATTTGTACTGAACTGTACCCGCCATATCGATATGAACCCAATCCATCGATGGCGCGACGAAACGCCGGATGAACAGCGCCGCCGTAATAGCACCGGCCAGCGTGCCCGTGCCTACGTTACGTAGATCGGCATAATCGCTGCGAAGCTCCGACTCATACTCGTCCATCAGGGGCATCGGCCACAGCCGCTCGCCGTTTATTTCTCCTACAGCAACCAATCCCTGCGTCATCTCTTCATCGCCCCAAATCCCGGCGATGCCAAGTCCCAAAGCTGCACCAACATTGCCTGTCAGTGTAGCGATATCGATGACTTTAGCAGCCCCAAGATTCGCGGCATGCAGCAGTGCATCGGCAATAACGAGACGGCCTTCACCGTCGGTATTGGCTACCTGAACCGTCATACCGTTCGGGTACCGGATGACCGACGATGGCAGCATCGCCTCCATGCCGGGCAAGTTATCGACGACGGCAATTAGAGCCGTCACGTTAACCGCTGCGCCTGTTCTCGCCAGAATGTCCATAGCGCCAACAACCGCAGCCGCTCCGCCCATATCCATTCTGGCATCGCTTATATCTCTGCCTGTCTTGACGTTCATGCCGCCCATATCGAACGTCACGCCTTTGCCGACAAACGCCAGCATCGGTTCGCCGGGTGCGCCTTCGTAAGCCAGCTCGATGAGCGCAGGCTCATGCACGCTTCCCCCACCGACTGCGAGGAGACCATTCATCTGGCGGTCAATAAGCTCCTGCCCTTGATAGACATGGGGCTTAACGGGCAAATCTGCGAAATGCCGCTGCACGACTTCAACGAAAGCTTCCGGATTAAGTCCTTCCGGCGTCTCGTTCACCAGATCACGGGTCAGCATCGTCGCTTCGGCCCGAATGCGAGCCGCTGCCACAGCCGCTTCGTATTCCGCCGCTGTCACGCCATCTGCTTCCTGACTCGGCGCGAGATAGAGATCTACCGTCCGTTCCGAAGCAGTCAGCCCTCTATATTTGTCATAGCGGTACAGGCCAAGCAGCCAGCCCTCTGTCCAAGCTTGCAGATATGCAGAAACATCAGCTCCACTCTCTCTCGAGGCTGCAGCGAGCTCCGCCATATCCAGCTCACCCGCGGAGCGGCCTTCATTATACAACGCTCTTGCAGCATATCCGCCCGCACGGCGAAGCTTCTCCAGATTCAAGCCGCCGCAACCGCCCATACCGAGTACAAGCTCATCGGTTTCCTGGTTCGTTCTGGCGTAATACCATGTAAGTGCTCCGGCTTCCCTGCGGTTGTCCGGCAATTCATATTTAAATGGCTGGCCGGCATAAGCCAGCAGGATCCGAACCTTGGAACCGGCAGCCGATTCTATTCGAATGTTCATCGTTATCCCTTCTTCGCCTGAAGTTCAACCTCGATTTTCTTCTTCGTTTAGTTCCGCGACATAACGTCCTCGTCATAAAGATGGCACGCAACCTGACGGCCCGGCTCCACTTCCTGGAACACCGGAACCTTCGTCTTGCACACTTCCATACAAGCCGGACAGCGTGTATGAAAACGGCAGCCGGATGGCGGATCGACCGGACTCGGCAGATCGCCTTTCAGTATAATTCTCTCCCGTGCCAAGCTTGGATCGGGAACGGGAACCGATGAGAGCAGCGCTTGCGTATAAGGATGAAGCGGACGCTCGTACAGCTCATCTTTAGGCGCCGTTTCCACGAGCGAGCCCAAATACATCACTCCGATGCGGTCGCTAATATGCTCAACCACGCTAAGGTCATGCGAGATAAAGAGGTACGTCAGGCCGTATTGCTCTTGCAAATCTTGCAGCAAATTAAGCACTTGAGATTGAATCGATACGTCAAGCGCGGATACTGGCTCGTCAGCGACGATCAGGCTAGGACGTACGGACAATGCGCGTGCAATACCGATCCGTTGGCGCTGCCCGCCGCTGAACTCATGCGCGTAACGCTCGGCGTGAAAGCTGTTCAGACCAACAACCTCCAGCAGCTCGGAGGCCAGCTTATCCCGCTCTCCTTGGCTGAGCTTCGTATGAATAAGCAGCGGCTCCGCTACCAGATCCTTTACTTTCATCCGCGGATTAAGAGAAGCATACGGGTCCTGGAACACCATTTGCATCTCCTTGCGAATTGGACGCATTTGATTATCATTCAACTGCGTGATGTTTTGCCCGTTGAACCATACCTCGCCTTGATTGGGAGTCAGCAGTCTCGTCACTAGACGGCCTGTTGTCGACTTGCCGCATCCGCTTTCGCCAACGAGGCTGAACGTCTCACCCTTGCCGATAGAGAACGAGATATTATCGACGGCTTGCAAATATTTGTTGTTGCCAAACCAGCCTTTATTCACGAGAAACGACTTTTGCAGCCCTTTTACTTCAATAAGCGGCGTGCTCATGCGCCAGTCCCCCCTTTCAATTCCGTCTCCTGCGTCAGCCAGCAGCGGCTTTTGCGGGAGGCATCGCCAGATGCGGCGAGCAGCTCCGGCTCAGCCGTCAGACATTGCGGCATCACATGCGGACAGCGAGGCGCGAATTTGCAGCCTGCCGGCATGCGGGACAGATCCGGCACGTTGCCCGGAATCGACTCCAGCCGCCGTACTTTCTGGCGAAGCTTTGGCACCGAGCGGATCAAGCCTTGTGTATACGGATGCTGTGGATTTTCGAACAGTTCCTTTACAGGAGCCTCTTCAACGACCCGTCCAGCGTACATGACGACTACGCGGTCGCACATTTCTGCTACTACGCCAAGATCATGCGTAATGAGCAGCATGCCCATGCTTCTCTCTTCCTTCAGCCGTTTCATCAGATCGAGAATTTGCGCCTGAATCGTTACGTCGAGAGCCGTCGTTGGCTCATCGGCGATCAGCAGCTGCGGATGGCAGGACATCGCCATCGCAATCATGACGCGCTGCCTCATCCCGCCGGACAATTGATGGGGGTAATCATTCATAACCCCTTCCGCCCGCGGAATGCCCACCAGCTTCAGCATATGAATCGCATGCTCGCGAGCCTTCGCCTTGTTATAGCCCATATGCAAGCGGATTGGCTCCTCCAGCTGCTTGCCGATTCGCAGCACCGGATTCAGCGAGGTCATCGGTTCTTGGAAGATCATAGCCAGATCCTTGCCTCGAACGCGGCGCATCTCCTTATCCGAGAGCCGTAGCAGATCCGTGCCTTTAAACTTGACACTGCCCCCGGCGTTGCGGCCCGGTGTTCCTTTCAGCAGCTGCATGATCGACAGGGACGTTACGCTCTTGCCGCAGCCGGATTCTCCGACCAGGCCAAGCACTTCCCCGCTGTTTATATGAAAATCCAATCCGGCGACGGCCATTACATTGCCGCCGTCCCGCTTGAATTCCGTTTTCAATCCTTCTACTTCCAGCAATTTTTCCATCGCGGCCTGTCCCCCTTTAGTTTTTCATTTTGGGGTCAAGAGCGTCCTGCAGTCCGTCTCCGACCAGATTAAAAGCAAGTACCGTAAGGAATATAATTAAGCCAGGGAAATAAACAACATGCGGAGCAATGCTCAAGTAGTCACGCCCCATGCTGAGCATAGCGCCCCAATCGGGTTCCGTCGGCTTTGCGCCCATACCCAGAAAGCTCAGGGACGATGCAGCTAGAATGGCTCCGCCGATCTTCATCGTGACGTTGACGATAACGCTCGGAAGCGTCTCCGGGAATATATGACGCCAAATAATTCTTCTGTCCTTCGCGCCCATCGAGCGGGCTGCTTCTACGAACAACGTTTCTTTGGCCGATAGCGTAACGCTTCGAATCATCCGTGCAAAGGACGGAATACCGAATACCGCAACCGCGATAACGACGTTGGTCAAGCCTGGGCCCAAGATCGCTACGATACCGATCGCAAGCAAAATATCAGGGAACGAGAACAGCACATCGCTGCTTCGCATAATAAGCCGGTCCAGCCATTTGCCGTAAAAGCCGCTGAGCAGACCAAGAATAGTACCAAAGAAAGCGGCGATAAATACGGCGCTTAGACTAACAGCAAGCGAGAGACGCGTGCCCTCAATAAGCCGGCTCAGTATATCGCGGCCATATTCGTCGGTTCCTGCCCAATGCTTCATCGAAGGTCCGGACAGCATGGAATCATAGTCGGGCGCGTCTGGGTCATACGGCGTCAAGAAAGGGCCGAATATAGCGACAAGCAGCAGTAAAATAATAAAAATCCCAGCAACGAGCGAAAGCTTTTGCTTGCTGAATTTACGAATAAACTCAGCCATTGCGCTTTTCCGCTTCGCGGGTGCAGCCTCCCCTCCGGAGCCTCCGGATGAGTGATGTTCTGCAGCTGTCGATTGTTGACTCATCTGTGATTCTCCTTCCTCTAGTTCGAATCGAATCTGATCTTCGGATTAAGTACGCCGTACAGCAGATCGACGACCAGATTAATCAGGATAAACTCGGTAGCGAACAATAACAGCTCTGCTTGAATGACGGTGTAGTCGCGGAATGCGATTGAATCGACAAGCAGCCGGCCGAGGCCCGGAATACTGAATACCGTCTCTACCATGACGGAGCCGCCAAGCAGGAAGCCGAATTGCAAGCCTGCCACTGTAACGACTTGAATAAGCGAGTTGCGCAGCGCATGCCGTCCGACAACGACGAATTCATGCAGCCCTTTAGCACGGCCCGTACGAATATAATCCTCGCGCATCGATTCCAGCATCGACGTTCTGGAGAATCGTGCAAGCATCGACATAATGCCCGCTCCAAGCGTTAAGGACGGAAGTACATAACTGGACCAGGAATCGACGCCACCGGTCGGAAACCAGCCAAGCTGTACGGAGAAAACTTGAATAAGGACGAGACCAAGCCAGAAGCCCGGAACCGAAATACCGGATATTGCGGTAATCATCCCAACGTGGTCCGGCCATCTATTGCGCTTAACCGCCGAAATGATCCCGATCAATACACCGATGATAACCGCCCACACCATACTGAATATCGTCAGCCAGATCGTCGGCATGAAACGGCTCGCCAGCATATCGCTGACCGGAAGGCCGGAACGAATGGAGTTGCCAAGATCGCCTTTAAACAAGTTGCCCATATAATCGATATATTGTCTCCAGAGCGGATCATTGAGTCCCAGCTGTTCACGGATGCCGTTGATCTCTTCTAGCGTGGCGTCCTTGCCGGCAACTAGCCTGGCCGGATCGCCTGGAATAAGGTGAATGAACATAAATACGAGCACCGATACGACGAAGAGGAGCGGTATCACTCCCAGCAATCGTTGCAGAGCATATCTTCCCAAGCTGGAAACCTCCTTAGAAAAAAAGAGAGGCCGCTTCAATAAACCCATGCTGAAGCAGCCCCTCTCTCTTATTATTGCTTCCTATTATTCGTGGTCTTGTTGAATTATTGCTTCACTTCTGCTTCACGAACATTGATGGAACCGTCCGGATACACTTTTACGCCTTCCAGATATGCGCGTTTGCCCGAGATCACTTGGTCAACGCCCAGGAACGCCCATGGAGCGTCAGCCCAAATTTGTTTTTGGATATCTGCATAGATCGATTTCGCTTTTTCTGCATCAATCGATTTATTCGCTTCCGCGATCCATTTATCAACGTTTTCGTTCTTGTAGTACGCTGTGTTCGATCCTGCTGGAGGGAACATTTCGCTGCTGAACAGGCCTCTTGTTGCGCCGTCCGCATCGCCGGAAGACGGCGACCAGCTTACGAACCACATTTGAATTTTTGCTTCTTCAGGTGTTTTAGCCGAGTTGATTTGATCGGAAAGCGTAGCGCCCTCCATCGATTTCACATCCAGCTTAATGCCGGCAAGCGACAGCTGTTGCGCGATGAACTGCATGCCTTTCATCGTCTCGGAATCGTTCTCGCCCCAGATTTCAGCAGTGAAGCCATCTGGATAGCCTGCTTCTTTCAGCAATTGCTTCGCTTTTTCAAGATCGTAGCCATAGCCTTCTTGCTTCGAGTAATATTGCGTTTTCGAGGACATGCTGGAATCAAGAGCTGAGCCCAGTCCCGATTTTACAACTTTAATGAAAGCATCTTTATCGATTGCATAGTTGATTGCTTGACGAATCTTCACATCATCGAAAGGTTTTTTCATCGTGTTCAGCGTTACATAACGCACGATTGTGGAGTCTGTTTTATCGATCACGATGTTGTTGTCTGTCTCGAGCAGGTTAACTTGCTCAGTCGGCATTGGATAGATGAAATCCGCTTCGCCAGTTTTCAGCATCGCAGTACGCGAGCCGTTCTCTGGTACCGGCTTAAACGTTACGCTGTCGACTTTAGGAAGACCAGCTTGCCAGTAATCTGCGTTTTTCTCTACAACAAGGCGGTCGCCTTCTACCCATTCCTTGAACTTGTAAGGACCTGTACCCACCGGATTTTGACCGATTTTATCGCCGAATTTCTCAAGAGCAGCCGGGCTGATCATCAGACCCATAGCCAGCTTGTTCAGAAATGCGTTGTACGGCTCGCTAAGTGTAATAACGACTGTGTTCGCATCTGGCGTTTCAACCTTCGCTACTTTCGCGAAGCTTTTACGCATTCTGAGGTTGTTCTTCTCATCTTGAATACGTGCGATGTTGATTTTTACAGCTTCCGAATTGAATTCAGTGCCGTCGTGGAACTTCACGCCTTGTCTCAATTTAATCGTGTAGACCAGGCCGTCCTCGCTAATCGCGTAGCTTTCTGCCAGAACCGGCTTCAAGCTCATATTCTCATCAAAGCCCATCAGGCCTTCATACATGGATCTTGCACCGGAAATCGAGTTTGTGTCGCCTGCATTGTGGGGATCAAGTGTAATAAAGTTCGCGTTCAGCGCGACAACTACGTTGTTGCCGTTTTTCGAGCCAGCTGCCGGTTTTGTGCCTTTGCCGTCCGTTCCTGTGTTTGCTCCACCGTTATTGCCCGATCCGCAGCCAGCGGCTACTACAGCAACAATGACAAGAAGCATTAACATGGACCATGCTTTTCCTTTGAATTTCATTCTGCCACACTCCCTATGCTAGTATTGTGTATCTATTAGAATCACTTCATTCCGGCACCTTGAGGTATCCCGTCACAAAGAATATTCTCCTTGCCTTTAGAGCGAGAAGACCGGCTTGCGTTCGCCGACAACCGTTCCTCCGTCATTCACGATAACGTTAGGCACAAGCTCGTACAGACGGTCGATGGTAGAACGGTCGCTGTAACCGAGTTTTTCTAAAATCGTTGCGATAATGCACGGCCATACTTGCTCGGAGCCGTCGGATACCTTCAGAGAAATGCCCAGTCTTTCCTTGCGAAGACCGATGCCGTACACCCCTTTTGCTCCGCCTTTTGCACTAAGGTTGCTGTCTTTCAGCAGCGCAGAGCAGACAAATTTCGTATCGGCGATCATATCGGGATTCTCATTCATCAGCTTGGCGATTCGAGCAGCAGCCGCTCTGGTGTCTGCATCTGCGATCAAATCCGGGCAAGCAAGCTTCAAGTACACCAGCGCGATCTTATGAAGCGGAAGCGCATGAACCGGAAGACCGCAGCCATCGATTCCGACTGGAATAGACGATGCCGGCACTTCAGCCAAGTAAGCAAGCGACTCAATAATTTCCTGCTGTACCGGATGATCGAGCTGATAATAGGTTTCCGTGTTCCAGCCCATGTGCTTACTGAGGCCGATCAAGCCCAAATGCTTGCCTGAGCAGTTATGGAACAGTCTGCGCGGAGCTTCATGATTCTGATGCCGTTCCGCTTTCGCTTGCTCGTTGAGCGGATAAGTCGAGCAGCAATGAAGCGTGCTCTCGGACACATCCATTTTTGTTAGGATCGATTCAAGCGCATCAATATGGAAAGACTCGCCCCGGTGCGAAGCTGCGAACAACGCCGCTTCCTTGCCAGTCAGACCATAGAGCTCATCGATTTGCCGTTTCATGCCCGGCAGCGCTTGGAAAGGCTTGGCTGCTGAACGAAGAAAGGTCATATGCTCCGGATTTCCTGCTTGATAAATAACTTTCCCGGTCTCGTCCACAACCGTTACGGCTCCATAATGAACGTTCTCGAGAACGCCTCCCCGATATTCCTCTACCAATGGCACAAAGCTGCTGCTCATGCTATACTCCCCCTTAAGCTATATCGTTTTCTATATCTAATTACCGTTGTTAATCCAGTTTGAAAAACTGTGTTTGCGCCAGCAGGCCGGAGCCGATCATGACGCCCGCTTCGTTCAGTTCCGATCTTACGAAACGGAAGGAATCCTGCAGCGGCTCCCATACGAAGCGCGACATGCAGCGCTCCTTCACCTCTTCATACATGCCCGGAAACTTATCTGCGAGCTCACCGCTGAAGATAACGCTGTCCGGATTGTACATGCATACGACGTTGTTGACTGTAATCGCCATATAAGTGAGTGCTCTATCAATAAGATGAATCGCCCAGCGCTCGCCCGCATCTCTTGCAGCGAACAGCTCCTCTGCCGTCTGAATCGGTGCGATCTGATTGGCTTCCTGAAGCAGCGAGGGAATCGTAATATAGCTTTGCAAACAGCCCGCCTTGCCGCATTCGCATAACGTTCCGTTCGGATCGACTGTTGTATGGCCAATCTCACCGGCACTGTTCATTTCGCCGCGATAGATCTCGCCTTCTACGATCAGCGCCGAGCCGACGCCATTGCCGAAGCCCAGCAGTGCTGTCCGGCTGGAACCGATAGCCGAGCCCTTCAGCTGCTCAGCCAGCGCCTTCACCTTCAGCTCATTGTCGACGTTTACCTTCAGACCCGTCAGCTCCTCCAGCATGCCGCCTAGCGGAACGTTCTTCCAGCCGAGCTGGACGGAGAATACGACGACCCCATTGTCGTTGTTCACGATTCCGGGAAGTCCTACGCCAATTCCGACAATTTGCTTGCGTTCCACGATGTTCCGCTCCAGCATGTCATTCAGCACATCAGCGACTCGTTGTACAGTAGCACTGGGCGCTTCCTCTAAAAGCCGGTCATGCCGCTCGCTATGGATCAGATTGCCTTGCAAATCAACGATGCCTACACTTATAGCATGCCGGTCCAGCTCGACTCCGATCGTAATGACTGAAGCATCCACCATGTCCAGCAGCGTCGACTTCCGGCCCAAGCCCTCAGACACTTGCTCCGATTCCAGAATGTAACCCTGCTCCGTCAGCTCACCGACGATACGGCCTACTGTCGTAGGACTCATGCCTGTCTGCTTGGCGATCATCGCTCGTGAAATGGGGCTATGATTTTTTATCATTTCAAAAACGGTCAACCGATTTTGCCGTTTAATGAAGTCCTGATCATGCTTCATAACAATCATTCCCCTATTTAATTTCTCCATTGGATTAATTACCGTGAAAAAAGGCATGAAAATGTTGTTTAACTTGGTAAATCAGGGTTTATTCTAAGGTTTAACTCTTTATATTCTCCAGTGATGTTATTAATATAAAACATCATCCTGCGAGTGTCAACATATATAACATTTTTCGAGCATGATATTTTTGGGCTCTTGAAGTAAGCGCTTCATATCCCAGTAAAAGCATCGTATATAAAATATTGCTTCTGCTTTCGCCCCATTCTTACACAAACCTAACACAACTGCGGCCGGATTATATTTTATAATTGTAAAAAAGACCCGAGACCGCTTCTCTCGAAGCAGCCCCGGGTCTCGCATATAGATCATTATAGACTTTGCTCGCTTATTCCCGCGACGGGATCAAAGCTCAGCATTTTTGTCCCGATTTTATCGATAAAAAACCGGTCATGGCTTACCGTAATAACAGCGCCTGGGAAATGAATCAGCGCTTGCTCCATCACTTGAATGCTCGTTAAATCCAAATGATTCGTCGGCTCGTCCAAAATAATGACGGCTGCGCCGGACAGCAGACATTTCGCCAGCGCAACCCGCGCCTTCTGTCCGCCGGACAAGCTGCCGATGGTTTTGCTGAGATCCATCTCGGAAAATTGCAGCATAGACAGAAACTTGTTAACCTTTTTCCGCGGCGCATCCAGACCCAATCCATACGTATTAACCGCATGGCTTACCGTATCCTTCGGATCAAGCTCCTCCCACATCCGGTTGAAGTATGCGTAGCTGACACCCCGCTCCCAAACGACTTCTCCGGATTCGGGCTTCTCTGTCCCTGTGAGCACCTTGATCAGCGTCGATTTGCCGCTTCCGTTCGGCCCTGCGATCACCAGCCGGTCTTCCTTCTGAATATCAAAGCTGACATCCCGGAATATCTCCCGGCCATCATACGACTGTCCGATAGCCTTCACTTCGCACAGCTTGTCCGGGAACCGCAGCCGCTCATAAATATCGGTAATGAGCACATTAACGGGATGGGGCTCGATCCGTTTCTTGTTGTCCGCCAACTTGCGGGACAGCCTGTCTTTCGCAGAAGACTTGCGGCTCGTGCGGCTGTCGATCGCTTCCGATTCCATAAGAAGCAGCTCTTCCTCCCACTCGAACTGGCGGTCGAGCTCCTTCTTGCGCATCTTCTTTTTACGGATATAATCGGTGTAATTGCCCTCGTACTCTTGAAAATGATAGTTCTCAATCTCGATCGTACGCGTAACGACCTTATCGATAAATTCACGGTCATGCGATACAAGAATCATCGCGCCTTTGAAGCGGTACAGCCACTGCTCCAGCCAAGCGATTCCTTCCAGATCGAGATAGTTCGTCGGCTCGTCGAGAAGGACGACATCCGGGAGCTCGATGAGCATTTTGGCCAGTGCTGCGCGGTTTCTCCAGCCTCCGGACAGCTCATTAACCGGCTGATGACGCGATCGGTCATTAAAGCCCAGCTTCGTCAGCACCGTGTTGATCTCGACGGATACATTCCAGCCGTCCAAATGCTCCATCTGCTCGAACAGCTCCGCTTGTCTCGCCAACAGCGCTTCCATCTCACCGTCGTCTGTAACCAGCCCCAGCTTCTCTCCAACCTCCTGCAGCTCCCGTTCAATCCGGGCCACTTCCTCAAAGCTGTTCTCCAGCTCCTGTTGGACAGACAGATTGCCGCGCATCTCAGAAAACTGCGAGAAGTAGCCGATCTTCACTTGCGGATCGACCTCCACCTTGCCGGACGTCGGCTCATCCTTACCCATAATCAGCTTGAACACCGTTGACTTGCCGGCACCATTTCGTCCGATCAGCCCTACACGCTCTCCTTGGCTAAGACGAAAATAAATATCGCGAAAGATCATAGACTCTTCATATTTCTTCGTGACGTTCTCCAACCGAATAACGCTCATAGCTTCACCCTTCTGCTTCCGTAGTTAGTCAGTTGATTATACCACTTGTTCGCAGACGTATGCCTATGATGTTGCTACGGACGTTCAGCTAGTGAACCATAGCGTCTAATGTATTCCGGGTAGGAGCGGAGGTGAATGGCCTTCGCCCGCTGCCGGGTTTTCTCCATCCATTCCGGCACGCCATCGACCTCCACATAGTCGGCAAGCACATCGATGACATCATCCAGCAGCTTTGCCCGGAAGTAAAACTCCAGCCGGTCTGTAATGCCGCCCGTGCCCATACCGGCAAGCTCCATCGCTTGCTCCTGCCACTTTGGCCATTCCGCAGACTCATGCAGCGTCCACAGCAGAACGGAATAATCCATCGCCGCGTCCCCGGCTGCCGACAAGTCATCCCAGTCGATAATCCAGAACCGGCCTGTCTCCTCTACCAAAATATTGTCCCAATGAATGTCGTTATGAACAACATCCTTGGCAATATGCTGAAATGCAGGACTGTCGCTTGCCAGTTGGCGCAGTACTTCGACCTCACGATCAAATCCGTCCAAATCCTGCTCCGTTACAAAATCCAAGCTTTCCTTCGCCGTTCTTATCCCTTCCATATCCTCTGTCAGGCGCTCCATATATTCTTCGTTAAAAGCGTCCGCATAGGAGGGAGCTGCAGCCTCTTCGGCAAGTATTTCTCTAATCCGCTCATCCTGCTGCAGCTGCTGAAGCAGCTCCAGCACTTGCAATGCAACCGGACCCGGATCTGCCGCTTCGCTAAGCGGCTTGGCTTTAATAAATTCAAAGACGAGACCGTAGGTATAGCCTGGAATGATCTCATCCTTTATTTCCGCGATTAGACGCGGTGCATGATAACGCTCAGCGAGTTCACTGCTTACACTGGCCCAGCGCTTTAAGCGATCCGCCTTCCTCGGAGGCGCTAGCTTCATGTGGCGGGTCGTATTGCCATCCGATACGCGGTAAGACTGGTTAGTCAAACCGCCAGGATTCCATATCGATTTCACGTCTATCCGGGCAGGATTCAATCCTAGTGATGAGGCGTGAGCTACCGCCCAATCTTTCACATTTTGCTTCAGCAGCTTGCATATCCATCTGGCCGTGTGCCCCTTCCAGGAAATGAGTTATGGCTAGCATTCATATACCATCCTAATAATTCTAGTAAAGGGCAGTTTATCCTTTATACTGATTACAAATGAACCAAACGGCCTTATGCGTTGTCTGTTTTGTATGGAGGTGAGATACGATTGGATTTTACATACTTGGAGACGCTCTCGGACGGCTACGACAGGGAACAAATTTTGAGCGATATGGTTCTGGCCTACCGGAACGAAGTGTGGGATTATGCGCTCTCGCTAACGAGGAGTCCGCATATGGCAGATGATATCGTTCAGGATGTATTTCTGGCTGTCTATGAAAAGCTGCATACGTTTCGGGGAGAAGCCTCTATTAAAACCTGGCTGCTCCGGATTACGCGCAACATTAGCTTTAACCGCAGAAAAAGCAGCTTCGTTCGCCGTGTCCTATTAATGAAGGAGTTGCCGGAGGACGGCAGCAGCGCCCCCTCTGCCGAGCATGAGGCGATGAATAATCTGATCTCCTCAGAAGCATGGCGGCTCGTTCTCCAGCTGCCGGTTAAACAGCGCGAGGTGATGGTGCTCCATGCGCATCACAGCCTCTCGAATGAAGAAATTGCTTCTTTATTACGGCTGCCGGTCGGCACGGTTAAATCCCGTCTTCACCACGCGAGAATCAAATTAGCGAAAAATTACGGAGGAGGTCAAGAGCATGACGGAATATAATCTCGATTTGGAGCGGCAGTTGCAAGAACGCCCCCTTCCTGCCAAGCAAGTTCAGGTATCGTTGGAGCGCATTTCAACTGCAAGAAGGCCCAATAGGCACGGCAGGAGCAGACGGATTTTGCTTGCGTCGACTGCTGCAATTGTGCTGGCTGTTACGATAGGGCTTTGGGCAGGCGAAGTTCCATGGAAGCAGGGAGATCGCCTATCGCCAACTGGCGGCACCGACAATCTGGTGGGCGCAGCCAATCAGCAGGGCAACAGCCATACCGAAGACTTGAAGGATTTGCATGCTCTAACCTCCGATGAGTGGAAGTCGCTTCTTAGCGGCATCTCAATCAATCCTTCTATTGAAATGCTGCATCAGGAAAAATTGAATGATGATACTACCGTGGCTTTTCTCATCTACCGGTGGAGTTCAACCTCCGACTACCGGATTGCGGTTGCCAATGTAAGGCGAAGCGCAGAAGGCGAATATAAATCGGTAAGCATGACGAGCACTTACGTATCCAAGCAGTGGACCGCAGGGCCGTACAGCGAAGGCAATGCCTTCTTCCTGCAAACAGCAGCCATCGGCAGGGAGGGCAATGATCCTTTGCAGGGGCAGCTGTTTGGTATCATCAGAGACAGTAGGGTCGCCACAATCCGGATGACTAATGAAGCAGGTGAGCACGTCGATGCGGATATCATCCGGAGCGCATCAGGTGACACTTTCTTCTTCAGCCGCATACCGGACTCATGGCTGGAAGGACTCCGCAGGTATATGAACGTCTCGGCGCTCGACAAAGACAGCGCTGAGCTTAAGACGGAGAAGCATTATTTGTAAAATCCCCTTCTGGCATCCAACGCTATTCACAGCTAGGGGCGCTGCGCTCTCTTTTAGTAGCACAGGGCTAGCTAAACCTTACCCCCGTATCAAAAGCTAGGGGCGCTGCGCGTTTCGGTTCATGCTGCTATTCTTGATTCCATTTCCCCATCGCCTACTCGATGTACATGGAGCTGAACCTGCGAAAAATCATCCTGAACTCGAAACGCTGCGCTTCCCTTATGTGAAACAGGGCAATGACTGGGCGATTGCCCCGTCCGAAGCTCGAACCTTATCGCAAAAATCACCTAAATCTATCAACAACGAATCAGCTTCGCTATTTAGCGAAGGCTGCTTCGTAAATTATCCGGAATACATGCGCATTTTAGCTGCCCTTCAGCATTAGCGAAGAGAATTTCCTTTTGGAGAAGCTACGTTCACCAATAGCGAAATTCTCTTCGCTGTAGCCTCTCTACCAGCCAAATGGCAGACGTATAGCGAACTTTGATTCGCTGTTTTGCGAAGCAGGTTCGCTAATGAGTTGCTCGTGAGCGTAATGCGACGCGTTCATGACTTTTCTTCGCTATTTGCGAACCAAGTTCACTTTTTGGCACCTCGCGCATCTCCCAGCGCGAGGTGCGGCGCCACATCAACCACATTAATGGGCAACCGAGGGGGTAATGTGACACACGTTCATCACTTTTCTTCGCTGTTTTGCGAACCAGATTCGCTAATAAGTTACTTGAGAGCGCAATGCGAAACGTTTTTGACTTTACTTCGCTATCTGCGAAGCAGTTTCGCTAATGGGTTGCTCATGAGCGTAATGCGACGCGTTTATACTTTCATTCGCAGGTTTGCGAATCAGCTTCGTTAATAAGTTACTTACAGGCGTAAGACGACACGTTCATGAATTAACTTCACTTTTTCCGAAGCAGATTCGTTAGCGGGTGTCACCAATAATGCAGCTTCACTATTCTACTGCGCCCTTCTGTACGAAACTATCGGTGCATCCACGCGTAAGTAAGCATGCTACTACATTCCAGCGCGCCCGAGTGAGCGCGCCGCATCCAGCAGTGATTGCGTGTAGGGATGATGGCCGGGGGAATGGATGGCGGATGAGGAGAAACGTTCAACCAATTGCCCTTCCTTCAAAACCGCAATCTCCTCGCATAGCCCGGCTACGAGCGAAAGGTCATGAGTAATGAAGAGAAGCGATAAACGCTGCTCGATTTTTAGCGTGTGGAGCAGTTCAATGATTTGATGCTGGTGCAGCAAATCTAAGTTCGATACGATCTCGTCGCATACGAGCAGCTTTGGCTTTACAATGAGCGCCTTGGCAATACACGCCCGCTGGTATTGCCCGCCGCTCAGCCGTCCGGGCTTCCCGGCAAGCAGATGCGGCGGCAATCCAACTTTACCGGCATACTCCGCTATCCGCTCCTTACGCTCGTTTTTGCCCATGTCCATAAAACGGGACAACGGCTCTTCCAGGCTTTGCGCGATCGTCATTCGCGGGTCTAGCGACGCCGTCGTATTTTGGAATACGAACTGGATTTGCCGGTACCAGTCCTTGAACGCAGCTGCCCCCTTGTAAGGAGCCTCACATCCGTTGAACTGGACCCCGCCCGAAGTGGGACGCTCCAGTGCCATAACGATACGGGCGAGCGTGGACTTGCCGCTGCCGCTTTCGCCAACAATGGCTAGTGAACCGCCGTTCGGGATAGACAGCGAGATGCTATCCAGCACGCTTTTCGTTCCGATCACCTTCGTTATTTCATTGATTTCCAACATATAAGTGTGCACCTTCTTCTGGAGCAAATCGGAACGAGGAGCGGCAGTTCAACAACTGCTTCGTATACGCATGCTTGGGCCTGCGCAGCACTTCACCCGCCGTTCCCTGCTCCACGATCTCCCCCTGCTTCATAACGGCAATCGTATCCGCCAGCTCTCCCGCCAGCAATAGATCATGGGTGATGAACAGCATGCTTAACTGCTCTTCCGCCACAAGCCCTTGCAGCAACGCAACAATCTCCGACTGCGTTGTCACATCCAGCGCACTCGTTGGCTCATCGGCTATAAGCAGCTCCGGCTGCAACAGAAGCGCCATCGCAATCATTACCCGCTGATTCATGCCGCCGCTTAATTGGAATGGATAGCTCTTCATCATCCGGTCTGCGTCTTTCAGCGACACTTTATCCAGCATCGTCCTGGCGCTAACTTCAGCGGCATGCCGGGTCACTGGCAGGTGGCTGCGCAGCAAATCAGACAGCTGCCTGCCGATCGGAATAGCCGGGTGCAGCGCCTGCTCGGGATGCTGATAAATGACGCCTATTCGCCTGCCCCTTACCCGACTCCACTCCCTTTTGCCATACCGTGTCATCGCATCGCCGCCAAATGACAGTTCTCCTGACATTCGCAGTCCAGCCGGCAGCATGCCGAGCAGCGCTTTTCCCGTAAGCGTCTTGCCGCTGCCGCTCTCTCCAATCAGACACAGCGTCTCACCTGCACCTAGCGAAAAAGAGCTGTCCCGGACGAGCACCCGGTCATTATCTTTTGTACGAATCGTAAGCTTCTGGACCTCCAGCAACCCGCTCACTCCTATCATCCGTTAATTCAATTGCAACCGGCTCCGCAGCCTCTCCCCGCAAATCTGGAACGCGACGGCCGTCACAAAGATCATCAATCCCGGGAAAAAGCCCATCCAAGGAGCAATCTGCAAATAGTTTTTGCCGTCCAGCAGCATCACACCCCATTCCGGTGAAGGCGGCTGAGCGCCTAATCCAAGAAAGGATAATCCCGAAAGGGCCAAAATAACCCGGCTAACGTCCAGAATAATCAGCGTCAGCACCTGAGGCATCATATTCGGCACGATATGCCGCCGTATCGCATGAAAACCGAAGGAGCCGCTCACCCGGCTGGCGAGCATATACGGCTCCTTTTTCACATCATGAACGAGGCCCCGGATAATCCGCACATATTTGGCCCACCAGGACAACAAGATGGCTGCATATACATTTTCCATCCCAAAGCCTAAAAAACCGATAATGACGATAGTCAGCAGCAGATTCGGAATGGCCGTGAACAGGTCTGCGGCACTCATAAGCAGCATATCCAGGCGGCCGCCGTAAAACCCGCTTATCGTGCCAAGAACGAGGCTGATGATCATCACGAGCCCTAGAACGATAAGGGCGGGAAACACCGAATATGGAATACCCGCAAGCACCCGGCTGAATAAATCCCGGCCTAAGTAATCCGTCCCGAAGGGATGGCTCAGGCTAGGCGGCTGCAGCTTGGCGGCATAGTCCGGCTCATAGGGATCGAACGGATGCAGCCAGGAAGCCAGAAGGCCAACGATAAGCAGCCCGGCTAAAAACAACAGTGCTGCCGTTGTCCATTTCTGTCCAAGCGCCAGCGAAAAAGCTTTTTTCACAACTCCCACCTCTGTTTATCCAGCCTTACGCGCCGGTCGGCCGCATAATAGCCAAGATCGGTCACGAAATTCAGAATGAAGATCGCCGCTGCCACAAGTAAGCTGCAACCCTGTATAGCCGGGTAATCGCGATTGTAGATCATATCCAGCATATAAGTTCCGAGCCCCGGGAAGCTGAACACATTCTCGATCATGACGGCCGCGCCGAAAAAGCCGGAAAAGCTCGTTCCGATCACCGTCAGCACCGGAATTAACATGGACCGAAGCAGATAGGACGGGTACAAAATGCGCCGCCGCAAGCCGCGTGCCCTCGCCGCCTCCATGAAGAAGGCATGCTTGTATTCCAACGTGAAGGAACGGACCATTCGGACAAAATAAGCGCCTTGAACGAGGCTGATCGCCGCTACTGGCAGCACATAATGGCTTACCGAGCCGTTGCCGATGATTGGGAACAAGGGCCACAGTACACCAAACCCGAGCGTAAGCAAAATCGCCAGCCAGTACAGCGGAACGGAAAGGCCGAGTATGGAGCCTCCGTAGACGACGCGGTCCAGCAGCGTATTTTCCCGGATGGCGCTGACGATCCCAAGCGGAATCGAGAAAAGAACGGTCACGATAAAAGAACTGGCAATCAACAGCAGCGTCGGCTGAAGCCGCGATGCGATTTCCTCCGTAACGGGCTGATCCGTTACAAATGAACGGCCCAAATGACCTTGAACCAGTTCAAGCAGCCACGAGGCATATTGCTGGACGAAGGACTGATCCAGTCCCCATTTTTGCTCATAGAGCGCAATTAAGCTCTCGTCAGGAACGGCTCCGATACCCTGCAGCAGCAAAGCTGCAGGATTTCCGGGGGCAAGCCGCATAAGCGCAAATACGAATAGTGTCAGCAAAAGTAAAGTAAACAGCAGGAGTCCAAGCCTGCCGACAGCATAGCGCAGCATCTCTATTCCTCAATCGTTAGCTGATGCCATTTGACCGGATTGTCTTCAATATCGCCAAACGCGAAGTTTCCGATCTTTTTGCTATGAATAAATGTCTGCTTCGTATAATAAATCGGCACGGTCATCGCTTCCTCATGCATCCGGCCGAAAATACGGTCGAAAATCGCCTGCTGCTCCGCTGTCGAAGTTGTTTTTGCGATATCATCCAGTTGCTTCGTCAAAGCTTCGTCCTGATAAGCGACGCCCGGCGTTTTATCCGTGTGGTAGAACAGCGATGTCAGGAAACGGTATGGCAGCTGCGCATCCGTATACGTCCGATACAGGAGCAGATCATATTCCTTGTTGGTCCACAGCGCATCATAATAGGCCGCACGCTCCAGGTTGGCGATGTCCACCTTGATGCCGATGTTTTTCATCTCACTTTGGAAAATCTCGGCCATCTCTTTCCACTCCGGATATTCCTCAGTCTGGATGACAAGACGAAGCTGAATTGGCTTGCCGTCCTTCTCATACTGCTTGCTGCCTGCATTCCACTGGAAGCCGGATGCCTCAAGCAATTGCTTGGCCTTGTCGGGTTTAAAGCCATAAGAAGGCTGATTGTCCGGTGTCACAAAAGCAACCGTGCTCTGGAACAGACCGGACACTTCGGCACCTTGGCCGTTCATCATTTTGCTAGTATCAGTTCCGAGGTTAATGGCCTGACGGACATTTTTATCTGCCAGGAAGGTGTTTTTCTGGTTGATGACCATGAAGTAAGACATCGTGCTCGCATGCTGCTCTACTGTGTACTTCGTGTTGTTTTCAAAAATAGGCAGGCTCTCATACGGGATGTTGCCTACTTCTCCGCCAGCAATATCGATCTCGCCATTCTGCAGCGCAAGCACGCGAGCCTGCGGATCGGTAATAACTTTGAACACCAGCTTGTATGGAGATGGCTTCTCCTTCCAATAGTGCTCGTTGGCAGTCAGGACGGTTTCCGCCCCCTCCTTGAAGCTGTCCAACTGCCATGGACCAGTGCCGATCGGCTTCACAAACTCGCCGTCCACAGCACCTGCGGGATTAACCGCGTTAGGACTCATCATTCGAAAAGGACGGGCTTGGCTCAGCTCGAGCAGAACCTGCGTCGCCATCTCCTTGAATTGGAGCACAACGGTATGAGCGTCCGACGTCTCCACCTTATCCAGCTTTCTTGCAATTTCGAGTGATGCATTCTCCTCATTTGCTACGGTGCGTGCCAATGAGAATTTGACAGCTTCCGCATTGAACTCGCTGCCGTCGGAAAATTCAACGTCTTCCCGCAGATGAAAGGTATAGGTCTTGCCGTCCTCCGACACCTCCCAAGCTGTCGCAAGACCCGGCTCGATCTTGCCGCCTTCCCCGAATTCAACGAGCGGATCATAGATTGCACTATGGACAGCCCTCGCTCCGTTATAGGTGGAAGCGTCGATTTTCTCCCCTTTGGAATCCTGAGTAACCGCAACTGTGATGCGCTTGGCGGCCGTTGCCTCCGGTTTATTCGTCGATGCTGCTGTACCTGGCTCCGTCTGCGACGAGCAGGCCGCCAGCAATAAGAGAAGTATCGTACTGACTGCGATGGCCGATCTTTTGAATGATTTTGACATGATGTCCTCCCGAATAAATAGTTGATAAATGCAGTTGAACAAGTATCGCTTGACTTCGATATCCAACTGATGATAGATTTTAATCGTAATAATTACTATTAGCAAGTATTATTTTTTATAACGGCTTCCACACGATATTTTTACACAAGGAGAGATTTTATGACGATCAGCAAGGAACAACAACTGGAGCATCAGCAATATTGGGATAAGGGAGCCGATATCTACGAAGAAATTGTGGAACAAGAATTTGTGAATGAGTCGGCCGAGAAGTGGACGGCGATTCTGAGCAAGCTGCTTAAGGATAAGCACGGGCTGCGGGTGCTGGACGTTGGTGCTGGTCCGGGCTTTTTCAGTGTTTTATTGACGCGGTTGGGGCATCAGGTCACCGCCATCGACTCCTCTACAGAGATGATCGCTAAAGCGAGGAAAAATGCAGAGAAGCATGGCTGTGATATTCGCATCATCCAGACTGATATTTTGGAATATGAGCCGGACGGTGTGTTCGATCTCATCATATCCCGCAACGTTACCTGGTTTTTGCCGAACCCTGTTGGCGTCTACCAGAAATGGTATCATTGGCTGGCCGAGGGCGGGCAGACGGTTATTTTCGACGGCAACTGGAACTTGTTCCTGACCGATCCGAAGGAAGCTGCCTTGTTCCAAGCGGCCAAACAGGAAGCAATCGCGGCCGGTTACGTGCCTTATCGTTCGGATGAGGAAATTTCGGAGGGCGACCAGATCGCCTTAACACTGCCGCTAACCTATGTGAAACGTCCCGCGTGGGACATCGATATGCTTAGCCACATCGGCTTCACCGACGTGACAGCTTGGCATGGATTCGATGCGGGACTATATGGCCCTGCTGAGCAGCTGCTGAACCAGCATCGGCCGATGTTTGCCATCGTGGCAAGTAAATCTTGATGGATGTTTGAGGTGACGGCGAGGCGGAGGTCATGATTCGTGCTCGACATGACCTCTGTGGCATCATAACTCTCGTATAGCGAACGTTGGTACGCTCTTTTGCGAAGTAGGTTCGCTTTACACCCCATCCTAACTAATCAAAATGCAAAAATACAGGTTGTTAGCCGGTTTTGGGCCGATTTATGGCATCAAAATGTAAAAGTGCAGGTTGATTGGTCAAAAACGGCTCAAATGTGCGAAATCTAGTGATTTCAAATGTACTTTTGCATTTTGATGGCGTTTTTGGACGATTTCGGGCTAATTAAAATGCACTTTTACATTTTGTTCTTCATGTAGCGCGGAAAGAGGAGTTAGTTGGGTAGGTGGTTCATTCGGGCGCGGGCAGGCGCACATGTGAGTTAGTTTTACTCAGGGCGGTAAGACGCGGAGCTTTAGTTGGTTCACTTGAACGCGAGAAGCCGTATGTTGAGTTCGTTGCGCTTGTGCACGGGGAGGTGTCCGGTTTGATTGGTTTCGATCGGACGCTCGAATGCCAGCAGGTTAGGTTTGTTTAGCTTTGAACGGGAAAGCATACACGTTAAGTTGGTTGGACTCGTTTAGCTTTGAGCCGGAAGGCATGCACGTTAAGCTGGTTGGACTCGTTTAGCTTGTGAACGGGAAGGCGTGCACGTTAAGTTGGTTAGTTGATTCGTTCACTTAGGCGGGTAAGGCCTACTGGTTAAAGCCAATTACCCTCAAACGCAAAAAAGCCGTCAGTCCATGAAATGGACTGACGGCTCCCGCTGTTTAGACAACAGTTATAGTATGCGTCTCGCCTGGCGCTACTTCGACTTCGGCCACGAGATAGGTGCGGCCGAGCTCGTCTCGTTCTACACTTGACGGAATGGCATTGCTGTTATGGCTCAGCGACTGCCCTTCCGCTGCCTTCGCTGCTTCTATGCGGAACTTCGCTTTCCAGTGCAGGTATGCACCGGAACGATTGCTAAATTCTGAATGAGCCGCACCCTGATGCTTGACTCCAATTACCCGGCCAAGCACCGGGACATTCGACAGCTCTGCCCAGGTCAGCTCTCCTGCCAGCTTGGATTCAGTCGTCACGCCGGAAATGCCGTCTGCCGAGATACCCATCAGACCAGACACTACCGCACCAACTGCCGAATAAGAAACCTCAGGATATTCGCGGCGATCAAGACCGGGCTCCATCAGCGCTTTCAAGCTACCCAGCGCCTCTGCGTCCTTGCCTCCGCGGTAATACGTTTCCGGCAAGTAGGACATGCCCTCCACATTGGAAGCGCCTCGCGCGATCGCTTCGCGCAGAGCGCCTTCCCGCTTCTCCGCATGATCGATGACGCCGTAATAGAGCGGCAGGAATTGGCCTTCTCCAGCTTCAGATGCAATAAAGGCACCCTTCTGGCTCAGAGCAATATAGAAGCAGCCATTGCTCTCATCCCACCATTGCTCCTCCAGCCGCTTACGCAGCTCGGAGGCTCTAGCCGAATACTCAGCGGCACGTGCTTCCCCTTGCCCTGTCAACTTCACGATCTCCGCATATGCCTCATATCCCGCGATCATAATCGCTATGAGATCGGCGCCGATTTTCGCGAACTCGCCTGCTTCATTATAAGAAGCCAAACCGCGGCGCCCGTAGGCCGCCTCGTATTCAAGAATGCCGTCTCCGTCTTTATCCCAAGTCTTCACATATTCTGTAACGGACAAGTCGTAAAACTTGCGCAGCACCGGATTGTCCAAATACGAACGGTCGCCCGTCCACAAATATTGCCGGTAGCAGGCATCAATCACATCGAAGTTGGCCGGGAGGTTGTACCAGAAATCCTGGTCATTCTCATAATCGACCGGAGCCGGGAGGTTGCCCCCCGTGATCTCCCAGTACGTGCAATAGTCTCTCGTCTCGCTAATATTTTCGGCGAATTTCTGCATCATATTGCGGGTATGCGCCTGCAAACCCAAGACTGCAGCACCCAAGCTTTGATGAGAAACGTCCCGCATGCAGAACGCCTCTCTGCCCGGCAAGGCAGCCTCATACCAGAGGCCGACAGGATCTTCGCCGTGATGCGCATAGAAAAGCGCTTGAGCTTTCGCCCATTCAAATCCGGCATTCAGCGCTTCGTCATCCGACCGGAACGTAATTGCGCCTAAGGAATTGTTCATGTTGTTGTTCATCATCAATTATCCTTTCACAGAGCCGATCGTCAAACCGCCGATAAAATATTTTTGCAGGAACGGATAGACAAGCAAGATCGGTACTGTAACGAAAATGGTTGTCGCAGCCCGCAGCGTCAATGGCGTCATGCTTTTGAACTTCTGGAACAGCAGCTGCTGATCCATAATTTGCTGGGATGCTTCCACTTCCAGAAGCAGCCGCCGCAAGTAGACTTGAAGCGTATCGAAGTGACCGCTGGAATTGTACAGTACAACATCGAACCAAGCGTTCCAGTGACCAACCGCCGAGTAGATCGACACGGCAGCAAATACCGGCAGCGACATCGGAATCACGAGACTTAGATAGATTTTCATCTCCGAAGCCCCGTCAATTCTCGCAGATTCGAAGAGCGCATCAGGCAGCTCGGAAATATACGAGGACATCAACAGCATGTAATAGGCGCTAATTAAAGTAGGAATCCAATAGACATTAAAGGAATCCGTCAGCTTCAAATTGACCATCAACAGGTAGATTGGAATCAATCCGCCGTTGAAGTACATCGTGACAAGAAACAGAACCCGCATGAACTTGCGGCCGGAGAAATGACGGATACTGACGATGTAAGCGAGCAGGCCCGTAACGAACAAACAAGTAACCGTGCCTACTGCAACCCGCAGCACCGACCAGCCGAAGCCTTCCAGCAGTTTATCGTTTTGAAGCAGAAGCTTGTAGGCATCCAAGGAAAATTCCCTCGGGAAAATGTAGATCCCGCCTCTTGCCGCATCTGCCCCGTCGTTCAGGGACAATGCCAGCAAATTCAAAAACGGGTAAGCCATAATGATGCCAAACAGCAGTAAGACAACGACGTTCACGATGTCGAATAGCCGTTGAGGGATGGTTGTCGAACGTTCGTTCATCCTTATTGCTCCTTTCTAGAAAATCGCAGTTTGCATATAGCGTTTCGAAAGCTTGTTCGCAACGATGACCAGTGTCAGTCCGATTAAGCTCTTCATTAAGCCAACGGCCGTACCGTATGAATAATTACCGAACTGAACGCCGAACCGGTATACGTACGTATCAATAACCTCGTAGTAGTCCCTTGTTGTCGGGCTGCCGAGCAAGAGCTGCTGCTCAAAGCCTGCGTTCAGAATGCCGCCAAGCGCTAAGATGAACAACAGAACAATCGTGGAGCGAATACCTGGCAGTGTAATATGCCAAGCCAGACCAAAGCGCCCGAGTCCGTCTACCTTGCCCGCTTCGTATTGCTCACGGTCGATGCCCGCGATTGCGGACATATAAATGATAGAGCTGAAGCCGACATCCTTCCACACATTACTGGAGGTCAAGATCGCCCAGAAGTATTTGCCTTCTCCAAGAAACTGAATCGGGTTGTGAATAAAGCCGAAACGCTGCAGCAAATCATTGATAATTCCATCGTTGCCAAGCAGCGTAAAGGCAATGCTGGCGACAACGACCCAGGAGATAAAGTAAGGAATGTAAGAGAGCGATTGAATCGTTTTCTTGAACGCGCGGTTTCTCACCTCGTTAAGCAATAAGGCAAGAATGATCGGCGCCGGAAAACCGATAAGCAAGTTGAGCATACTAATAACAATCGTATTACGCATAATCATCCAGAAATCAGGTTCCTGAAAAAACCGGATGAAGTTGTCAAAGCCTACCCAGTTCCCGAACATCGTCTGTCCGGGAACGTAGTTTTGAAAGGCAATGATCAAACCGTACATCGGGAAGTAGGAAAAGACGAGCACCCACAGTATGATAGGCAAGCTTATCAGCCAAATTTGTCTCTCTCTGGAAAAGCGTCTAAGGTAGTTCATGATTCGGCTTCCCTCCTGCTATCCGTTTATTTCAGCTTTGCAAGATTCTTTTTCATATTCTTCCGTGCGGTATTTCTCGATATCGCTCAAGCCGATTTTTTGCGCTTTGCTGCGCAAATCTTCGAAGTTTTTAATCGCATCTGCTTCGGATTTCGACATTACGATTTTCGCAAAGCCGGTTTTAATCAGCTCTTCGATTTGCTGATTTTTAATCGTCAGCGGATTGTCGTTAGCAAAGATTACGCGGCGTTCTGTGCTTTCATAGATCGTGTCGGCAACATTGTCGAGCATAAGCTTTTTCCACTTATCATCTGCGTTAAAGTTCTGGTCATACCAAGCCGTACTCTTGTTGTCGTCACTAAGCAGTCCTTGCGGGTAAGCCAGCCAGAAAATGTTGCTGCCGTTAGCAGCTTCCGTTTTCTCGTAATCCAGATCTCCGGCGAGCAGTGCTTGCTTCGCAGTATCATTGAACGACCACTTGCCGCCTTCTTCAAAATTCCAGTAGGAATCGGTGATGTTCGGAATACCCCAGCCCATCAGGCGAGTACCCATCGGTGTCATTGTGAAATCAAGGAATTTAATAATGTCTTCAGGCGATTTCGCTTTGTCCGTCAGAACGGTGTAATTCCAGCCATGCGTATCTTTAGGCGACAGGTATGCTTTTTCTGCACCTTGCGCTTTGAAAGCAACTTGTACGTAACGTTTGTCTTCTTTGTAGTTCGGATCTGTCGTACGCCATACCTCGTGGCCCGCATTCCAAGACTGCCACCATGGACCGATATGTCCGGCAATCCGCTCGTTGGAGAACTTCGTTCTCCAATCCTCGAACTTGTTGACGAAAGCGTCAGGGTCCATCAGACCATCAAGGAAGAAACGGTTGTAGTACAGAGCAGCCTGCTTGCCTTCTTCCGTATTCAGCCAGTGCGTCAGATTATGATCTGCGTCTTCTTTATAGCCGTCTTGCAAGCCCCAGAAGCCGATTGCATTGTTGACCTTCACATCCGCGTTCCAAGACAGGGCATACGTTTTTTCGCCATTGGCGTTAGTCGGATGCTTCGCCACCATTTGCTTCAGCACATTGTAGTAATCTTCCGGCGTTTTGATCTCCGGCGCGCCCATCTCCTGGTACCAGTCCCAACGAATGTGGGCCGTAAAGTCCGGGATCGGAAGGTAGCCCCAGCCGCGCGGAATGCCCCACAGCTTGCCGTTCTCATCCAGGTAGGAGGCATAACGGTCGCCCAGCGCTTTCTTAATGTTTGGACCATATTTATCTACGAGAGGAGCCAGGTCCATAATTTTGTTTTGCGCTTTCCACTGGGAAATCGCAGAATCGTCCAGACCTGCGATCACTTCCGGATAGTCACCGGATACCAGCATCAGGTTCAGCTTTTCTTTCGGTTCCACATCAAGTGTCGTCCGTTTGATATCCACGTTGAATTCCTTCAACAGATAGTCGTGAAAAGCGGCTTGTTTCTTCTCGATTTTATCCGGGTTGCCTTTCTCCGCTTGATAGAAGTGGATTTTTGTCGTTTTGGCCGGAAGCTGCCAGCCGAATGCGTTTACAGAAGTTGTCCCGGTTGAACCTTCTCCGCCGTTCTCCGGTTTTCCGTTGCCTTCGTTTTGCGCTTTGCCGCATGCCGATAAAATCAATACGGTTCCAACTATTATGGTCATCAGAAGAGCGACTTGCCGTTTCATAGATGAATCCCCCTAGTTAAATAAATATGTCCTTGCAAAAGCTATTGTAGTAAACCGGGAACCCCATGAGAATGGCATTTTCGTTGCGCATATGTCGTTTTCATTAGGAATGTTAGCGGTTTCATAATTGCTGCATATTTTTTCGGTACTCCGTGGGTGTCAGTCCGATCTGCCGTTTGAACCTTTTCGTAAAATGAGGATAGTCGGGATAACCGCAGCGCTG
The DNA here is from genome assembly GCF_000513275.1 of Paenibacillus gorillae. Taxonomy (GTDB): domain Bacteria; phylum Bacillota; class Bacilli; order Paenibacillales; family Paenibacillaceae; genus Pristimantibacillus; species Pristimantibacillus gorillae. The sequence goes on from NZ_CBVJ010000110.1 coordinate 47,139, forward strand.
CCCCACCTCATAGGTCTTCAAATCGCTGTGCTGGAGAAGCTCTTTGGCATGCTCCATGCGAATATGCGTCAAGTAGGCGATATACGACATTCCGGTCTCCTCCATCAGCATGTGATAGAAGTGAGTTTGCGAGATGCCAAGCGGTGTCAGCACCTTTTCCAGATTCAATTCGCTGTCCGAAAAGTTCTCCTTCAAGTAGTCAATCGCTTGCTGGATAACGCTGCGTTTCCCCCAATTGCGCTTATCCCTGATTTCATGCAGCCCGGCCTCCAGCCATTCCGAGAACGATACCGCAGCTTGTCCGTAATCGGAAGCATCGAAGGGAAACGCCCATCCGACAAGCTGATATTGCGGCTGTAAGCGATTCTGAATCAAGGATGCCGCATCGCGAAGCAGCGAGATGCGCTCCTCGGCCGCCACGTCAGAATCGTCGAGCAGCCGCAGCAGCCTGCTGACGTCCTCACGGACGCCTGCTTCATTGACCATCCATAGCTCGTTGCCGATACGCTCAGCCGCAAGGCTGATCGGAGCAATCAGCTGGTTTTTGATCATGGCCGACTGACGTGACCTCATGAAGCGATCGAAGCGCTTCTCCACGAGCCAAAGAACCTGCTCCTGACGCATCGGCTTCAGAATATAATCTGCTACCCCATGCCTTAGAGCTTCTTGCGCATATTCAAACTCCCCATAGCCGGACAAAATAATAATATCCATCTCAAAGCCGTCCTGGCGAAGTCGCTGGATCAGCTCAATTCCGTCCATGACTGGCATGCTGATGTCGGTAATGATCAGATGCGGCTGCTCGCGCTCAGCCGCTTGCAGCGCTTCCGCTCCATCGGACGCTTCTCCCACGATCCGGTAGTGTGGGCTGGCCCCCGTCAAAATTTTACGTAAACTTTTTTTGCTCATCGCTTCATCATCAACGAGAAGAATTCTGTAGATCATCGCTGTCCGCTCCTTTGCTTCCATTCTGGTGCTGCTCCGATTCCAAAGGCAATAAGATGTCGATACAGGTGCCGTCTTCTCCAGAGGTTGAGATGAACAAGCCGTAGGGCTCGCCGAAAAGCATCCGAATTCTAGTATGCACATTGATCAGCCCGATAGACATTTTGCCATCCTGCGGCGGTTCATGATTCATCAGCTTGTCGAGCGGCAAATCGAACAGATCGTTGTATGCTTGCAGTACAGTCTCATCCATTCCTTTGCCGCCGTCCTCGATCGAGATCAAGCTCCCAGCGGCAACGTCCATCTCCGATATTCGAATATAATTGGGCGGTATTTTATGCTTCTGAAAGCCATGCTTGAAGCTGTTTTCCACGATAGGCTGGAGCATCGAACGAACAGCCAGCGTCTGGCGGCCATACCGCTGCTGAATACCGATTGTATAGTTCAAAGATTCGAAGCGTTCGGACTGGATAGCCAGATACGCTTCGATATGCTGTTTTTCATCCCATAAGCTGACGATGTCATTCGGATTCTGAACGTTGTAGCGGAACATATCGCCAAGCGATACGATCATCCGGCTTATTTTATCGTTGCCTTCCACAATGGCGCTAGAGTTAATGAATTCCAGCGTATTATATAGAAAATGAGGATTAATCTGCGCCTGCATGGCATGTAGCAGCGCTTCCTTCTGCTTGACCTCCAGCTCCTTCTCCCGCAGTTCGGAGACATGTACAATTTCAACAAGCCGCTTGAGCTCCTCCACCATCTTGTTGAAGCCGCGGTACAGACTGCCTACCTCGGCGCCTTTATTTTCAGGTGCGCGTACACTAAGCTCGCCAAGCTCTGCCCGTTTCATCAAACGCAGCATCGTCAGCAAGGAATTGCTTAGCGAATACATAACCGCACTCGCGATCAGCATGACGATAAAGAACAGCACGAGGAAAAGGATCGTGGAGAGCCTGCTGACTTTCAGCAACGATTCGTTAAGCTCGCTGAGCAGCACCTCCGAGAACAGCGTCAACCCGGTGCTGCTGGAACGGAAGAAGACGACAAGCCTATTGCCTTCCTCTGTCGGCATCGTGAACGTGCCTCGCCACTGCTCTCCCATCGCCTCCTGGTAGGCTTGAGGAATCAATCGCTCCGCCCCGTAACCGTTCGGATGATAGGCCGTCTTTTGTTCCGGATCTGCAATCCAGATAAAGCCGGTTTTGCCGATGCGGACATTTTGCGTAATGTTGATCACTTCCGTCAGCTTTAGATCGACAATGAGCATACCGCTGCTGTCCTGATTGCCGTTCAAGCCGTTAAACTTAAATGCCATCGCAAGAAAGGTCGGCCCGCCTTCTTCTTTCTCCAGCCCCATAATCGTAAATTTGCCGTTCTCTTTAATCCGGGAATTATATAAGCTGAACCGCCGCTCCGCCGACATATAACTGGAGGAAGAGACAGCGATCCCTTTACTCGTGACAAGCGAAATGCCGTGAATATCTTCCCTGTTCGTCATGATCGGATTGAACAGCTTGCGCTCTACCTGTTCGGAAATCTGAAAACGCTCGAATGATTCCGACAGCTCATCGTTTAGAAAAGTGGAAGTCAGATCGTTGACGAGCAGCGGATACGTCCAGCGCTGCACTTCTTTGAAATACGTGTCCAGATGATCATTAACCTGATTAACAAGCTGATAGCTGGAGCCCACTGCATTTTCCTTAATCGCCTTATACGATTTCTCATACCAGAACTGGCCGAGCAGCGGCAGCGGAATATATAGAACCATCATTAAGATGATAATTTTTTTGCGCAGAGATGCTTGTTTGAAAATGGACATGCTTGTCCGCCCCTTCATGCAGAAATTCATGCTGTCATCTGTATTCCTCTCATTATAGAGGATATTGCTGCGGACGAAATTGGATTAGAATCGATTGAAAGCGATTGCTAATGATTTTGACATATTCGTGATGATTTAGACATATCGGGTGAAAAAACATTTTCAGCCCTGCAAAAGCGCATGAAAAAGCCGGACCTGAACGGTCCGGCTTCGCGTTTCCGCCGTGAAGGCGGCGTCTACTTTCTTGCTGCTACGACTGGCTCTAGTCGCTGCACGGATACCAAAATGCAAATGTACATTTTGAAAAGCCTTAAACCAGCCAAAATCGCCTTCAACATGCAAAAGTGCAGTTGAAATCCCTTCAATTCACTTATTTGAGGCTTTTTAGGCCGATCAACCTGCACATTTGCATTTTGATGCGAAAAATCGTTCATAAATCAGCTGACAACATGCAGTTTTACATTTTGATACGTTACAGCCTTTACAAGAAGGCTATTAACGGAACCGAGGCTGACGGCAAATTGCCGACAGCCTCCCCTTCCAAGCTTACGCAGTTACTTTGAAGCGGCCCACTCATCCAGCTGCTTCTGTTTCTCCGCGATCACTTTATCAATGCCTGCCTTCTTCAAAGCACTATTGAACTTCGGTAAGTTTTCCGCAGGGTTCAGCGTTCCCGTCTCCAGCCCCATCGCATATTGCTGGATTACATTCTCGATGGCCGCCAGCTCCGTCTTCACCGGCTCCGGATTGTACATGAAGCCCAGCGCCGCCGACTTCTCCGCACCCCGGTTGAACTCATCCATCTTCTGCCAAATGTCAGGGCTATCGGTTTTCCACGGATAAGCCAGCAGTTGGTTGCCGAACATCCAGCCCTGTCTCAAGTTATACCCGCTATTGCTGGCATCTACGCCATCTGCGAAATCGATCGTGCCATTCTCGTTAACCTTGTAGTGCTTGCCTTCAATGCCCCAGTGAAGCAAGTTAACGATTTCCTTGTCCGTGTACAGCAGGTTCAAAAACATCATCGCCCGCTCCGGATCTCTAGACGTCGTCGCAATCGCGAGCATCGCGTTCGTAATCGTCAGCGTGTTCATCTTGGCTGGCGCAAGCTTCACTTCCGTCAGTTCCGTACCTACCGCATTGCCCGTCTGCGTTGTAATACCGGGCTTGCCTTTATTCGGCGTGGAAAATCCGATATTCGCCTTCATATAATCCCGGCCGGTTTGCGAGGTTGTCGCAATGTCCTTCGGAATATAGCCAGCCTTATACCATTCATGCAGCGTGCTCACAAACTTGGCGTACTCATCGCTTTCATACAGATTGACCACTTTGAGCTTGCTCGTATCCGTCAGTACGCCGATCATATCGCTTAACGGATCGATTGTGGTCAGCAGCAGCGGATACGCAATGGAGGCTCCGCCCGACGCCTTGCCGATTAGCGACAGCTCTGGCCGAGCCGCCTTCATTTTCTTATAGATTGGCTCCATTTCCTCCAGCGTCTTCACGCCGCTGACGTCGATTTGGTTCTGCTCCAGCATATCTTTCCGGAACAGCATCGTTGGATACGAGGCAAAATCCCGGATGCTTGGTATGCCGTAGGTTTTGCCTCCGATTTTGGAAGCGGCCAGTACATCGGGGTCGAATGCAGCGACGATGCCCTGCCCAGCCGTCTGCAGCAAATCGTCCATCGGAACGAGCTTCTTCTGTGCGACTTCAGAGATATACTGATTCTCCCCTGTGAAAATAATGTCCAGCTTATCATTGCCCGAGAACATCAGCACCTTCTGCTGCGTCCAGGCCGCAGGCTCGATTCGCTTCAGCTTAATCGTAGCATTGATCTTTTCCTTCGTAATTTTGCTGACTGCCTCCTCAACCAGCCCGAGGTCACGCTGATTGTCTCCCCAGAACGCCAGCGTAATTTCATAAGGCTTTAGTCCGCCCTCCTCTGTTCCTTTCCCGGGCTTCTCCCCGCCCTCATTAGAAGGAGAGGACGAACTGCATGCGCTCAGAACCAAACAAACCGACAGCATGAACAGCAAAGCGTGAACCGTTTTCTTCCTATACATCATGTAAGACCTCCCTTGGATTTTCATAACAGGTGTTGTTGAATATCCTTGAACAATGGAGATGAAACTTGCCGATTCTCTTGCTCCTGCTCTTGCTGCCTAAAGGGGCGGCGGAAGCAACCCTTACCTCTATAAATGAAGAAATGCTGCTTTCCGCCTTCGCCCGTTCCATTATGTCAGCTCAGGCTGTTTCCGCATTCTGAGCCACATCAGCAAGAAGCCAATTACCCCGGCAACAGAAATCGCTGCGCAAATCTGATACATCGTCTGCGGCCCCAGATGGTCGAACATCCAGCCGCCGAACAATCCCGCGATAATGCCGGAAATGCCGCCCCAGGTTAACGCATAGATCGCCTGACCCGTTGCCCGGTATTCGCCCGGAATCAAATGCGCGGAAAGACTCGTTCCGACATAGTAGTAGCCGCCGAACGTAATACAATGAAGAATTTGGATGAAAATGATGTGAATCGGCCCGCCGACTACCGACATCAGCAGCCACCGGATAACGAACAGGATGCTGATAAAGACGAGGCAGCCCAGCATCATCCTCGTTGATTTTTTCAAGAAACGGTCAAACAGCAGAAAAACAGGGATTTCAAATACAGCCGATAGAAAAACGGACCATCCGATTAACTCATTCGAGCCGCCGAGATTGGAAATATACAGCGACACGAAGGTCTGGTTGATGGAGTTCGGCACCGAGATTAAGACGCCGAGAATGACAAAGACGAAAAACACTTTGCTGGAAAGCATAACCTTCCAATAGCTTTGCCGTTCCCCCTTCGGCTTGGTCGTCACTCTGCCCCGAGGCAAACCAATCGTAAACAGCAGGGTCACGATCATCATCGCACCGTACAGCACCCATAGATTGAGCAACCCCATCCAGCTCAGCACCGGCCCCGCCAGTACCGCGATAATTGCCCAGCCTAATGAACCCCACAGCCGGAAGGCTCCGAATTTATGCTTCGTATTCTCAATGGCGTTCAGAATAAGGCTGTTGCTCTGAGAGAAGGTCGGGCTGTTAAAGAAGAAGAAAATAAGCATTAGTGCAAAAATCAAAAGGTATGATCGGGTTTGAAATACGATCACCGTTGCAATCAAGTTTCCGATCAGCAGCAAAATGAGAATGCGCTTGACGTTCTGCGTCCGGTCGCTCCAATAGCCCCAGAACGGATTCGCAAAGATTGAGATGAAAGGCCCGCCAGCCATGATCATGCCAATCTCGATTTTACTTAATCCAATCTCTTGAAAGTAAAGCGGGAAAAAGGAGGTTAGAATCGCAATCGTACCATATAAGAAGAAATTAAATCGTTTCAGAACCGCTAAGGATTTTTTGTTGCCTTCTATCGATTGTTCCGTCATGAGATGAATCCTCACCCCTTCCTGGCACGAACTTTAGAGCGTAATCGCCGTCGTCAAAGAATGCTCTACAATCTCGTCGCCGCTTACTTCCCTGCCGAGCCGATCTGACAAGTAAATGCCTTCGCTGACCAGCATCGTCTGCAAGGCAATATGTGCCGTCGGAAGCAGCTCCACCCGCCCTTGCAGCGCCGCAACCCAATGATGCTGAGAGGATTGATAAGCGTCATAATCCGGTTTCAAATGATTCCAGCGTCCGTCCATTTCATCGAGATTGACCATACCGTTAATATCGATATCGCAAAGCGTCGTATGGAAGCTGAACGGAGCAAGCACCGCTTGATCGGAGTAGGCCGGCAGCTTCACGCCGCCTTTGTTGCCGACGATGCTGCAGCCCTCGATGCTGCCAAGATGGATACTCCAAGCTTCATAGATGTCGAGCGTTGCGCCGCCTTCGAATTTTACAAAGCCAAGGCCAAGCTCCTCCACATCGAATACCGTCTGCGCCGCTCTATTCGCATCCATATCCATCTCGCGATAGCCTTTGCCGGAAATCCGTTCCACCTTAGGCGTATCCAGCAGATAGAGCATTTGAGCGATATGGTAGACGCCCATGTCGATAAGCGCTCCGCCTGCGGCGATATCCTTATTCAGAAAAGCAGGCGTACCGTAGCCGTCGATATAAGGACGCCCTCTGCGGCGATGTCCGGTTGCCCGCGCGTGATACAGCTTGCCGAGCATGCCCCCGTCGATCAGAGCTTTCGCCGCTTTCGTTTCCTTGCGGTACAACGTACCCAACTGAACGTGCAGCTTCTTGCCGTAGGCTTCGGCTGCGTCCAGCATCTGAACGCCGTCGCGGTAAGAACCGGCAATTGGCTTCTCGCAATAAACGTCTTTGCCAGCCTGGAAGGCAGCGATCGTTACCGGCGAATGAAGGTTGTTGTGCAGACAGACATCCACCGCTTCGATATCATCCCGCTGCAGCATCTCCTTGAAATCGGAGTAGACGTTCGGAATACCGAATTGCTCCGCCACCCTTTGTGCTTCCTGCACATTTACGTCGCAGATCGCTACAACCTCAGCATCTGCAATATTGGCATAATTCCTCAAGTGCGCCTTGCCGATCAAGCCGGCTCCGACGATTCCGATGCGTACTTTTCTTCCCATTCCACTCATCTCCTTTGGTTAGTTCGATTCGTTAGGCTTGCGGCTGCGGCTCACGTACACTGGCCAAAATCCGTTTCACGGATGCAATCGCCCATTCCATTTCCATATACTGATTCACCGGCGAATTGTATTCGATTCCCCAATAGCCGTTATAACCGGCATCCAGCAGAGTCCGGACAAGCGTCTCCGCCTTATCGGAGGCAACTGTCCTGCCGTCGAAATGCGTATGATAAACCCACGGCGCTACCAGCGCATCGCCAATTTCCTCATCCACTGCCCAGCGGCCCATATGCAGCAGGATGCCAAAGCTCGGATGATTCACGCCCTCAGCCAATTGCTTCAAATAGTTCGGATCCTTCGAGGAGCCCATATGATTCTCCGGTCCAACGATCATGCCAATGTCGGCGGCTTGCTGGCTAAGTACCTGGAACTGTCTTATGTTATAGTCGAGCTGCTCTTCCGTCGATGGATCGGAGCTTTTGTCCCCCGTGTCGATGCGGACTGTGGCGGCACCCAGCGTAGAGGCAATTTTCAAGTAAGCCTCGGCATTGCCGAACAGCATCTTCCGCTTCTCCGGGTCCGCGTCCCATAGGTGAGCCCCGTCGACTGCAATGTTAATGACCTTCATGCCCTTCTCATCAATCGCCTCGCGGACTTTCCGGATATAAGAATCATCAGGCAGTGTAAAGATATCCTGCCGCGCCTTGTCGAACGTTCCGTTCCACAGGTCGACCGTATCGAGCCCATACCTGTATTTCGAGGATTCCAAGTAACCGAACGTATCCATCTTTCCTTCATTCATCGTGTTATTAAAGGAATAGCCGCCAATGCTGATCTTCATATGCTTACCCTCCCTGGTCTGTTGTTGAAGCTGTCTTGCCGTTCACACATGCTTCCTTCCCCCGGACCTTCGCCCCACCACCTCCTCTCAAAGCTGCCGTTTCTCAGGCTAGCCTTTAATCGCTCCAACCGTTAGGCCTTTGACAAAAAACCGCTGGAAGAACGGGTAGGCAATCAGAATCGGCAGCACGCCGATGACAGCAATCGCAATACGCACCCCTTGCGTCGGAATCGCCGCACCCTCCACGCGAGTCGAATACTCGACATTCTCAAGCAAATATTGGACATTAAGCAAAATCGTATTAAGCAGCACCTGAATGCTGTACAAGCGGCTGTCCGATACATAGATCAATCCATTGAACCAGTCATTCCAGTAATTAATGACCTGAAACAATCCGACCGTCGCAATAACGGGCAGCGACAGCGGCAAAATCATTTGAAAGAAAATTCTGAATTCTCCAGCTCCGTCGATATGCGCCGATTCCAGCACCGCGCCTGGAATGGATACGGTGAAGAAGGTTCTTAGCAATATGACGTAAAAGGCGCTGACCAGCAAGCCGGGAACGATTAAAGCGAGCAAGGTGTTGTCGATGTTGAATACGTTGGCGTAAATGAGATAGGTCGGTACAAGCCCTCCATTAAAGAGCATCGTGAAGAAGACGAGAAAGGAGAAGAAACCGCGAAAAGGCAAATCTCTCTTGGAAAGCGGATAGGCCAGCAGCGTCATAATCGCAAGGCTTGCGAACGTGCCGACGGTCGTCACGAGGAATGAAATGCCGTAGGCATTGAAGATATCGCTTGATTTTTCAAAAATAAACTTGTAGCTTTCCAGACTGTACTGGCTTGGAAAAAAGGAGTAGCCCTCCCGGATAATGACCATTTCGTCCGTAAACGAGGCCGACACCAGCAGCAAAAACGGGATCAGGCAGAAGCCGGAGATCAATGCAAAGATGACATTGATAATGCTTTGCTCCACTTTGTTGGATCGCAAAGGTTACGCCTCCTTAGAACAATGAATTGTCCGGGTTTATTTTTTTGACCACGTAATTGGTGAAGAGGATGAGCGCAAAGCCGACGATCGATTGATAGAAGCCGGCAGCCGATGCCATCCCGATATCTCCGTTTTTCAGCAGCGCGCGGTATACATAGGTGTCCAAAACATTCGTTGTCGGAAGCAGCGGACCGGAGTCGAGCGGCACTTGATAGAACAGGCCGAAGTCAGCGTGAAAAATTCTTCCGATCTGCAGCAGCGTCATGATGACGATTACCGGTGTCAGCGCGGGCAGCGTGATGTGGAGCACCTGCTTGAGCTTGCCGGCGCCGTCGATCTTGGCAGCTTCGTAATATTCGTGATCGATGCCGACGACAGCGGCGAAATAGATGATGCACAGGTACCCGACGCTATGCCAGATGTTCACGATCGTCAGAATAACCGGCCAATACTTCGGCTCCGTATACCACATGACCGCTTCCTTGCCGAAGAGCGGCATAATCGTATTGTTGACGAAGCCAGTCTCCATGCTCAGCAGCGAGAATACGAGGTAACCGACAATGACGGTTGAGATCAGATAAGGCAGCAGTATCGCGCTTTGATAAAACCGCCGCAGCAGCTTGTTCTTCAGCTCGTTCAAGAGAATGGCGAGCCCGACGGAAATGACGAGATTAAGCACAATGAATACGGTATTGTACAAAATCGTATTTCTCGTGATGATGTAAGCCTCCGACGTCTTGAACAGATACTCGAAATTGCGAAAGCCTACCCAGTCCCCGCCGAAGACCCCCTTCGAAAAATCGATTTCCTTGAACGCGATGACGATGCCGAACATTGGAATGTAATTGTTGATGAGCAAATACGCGACACCCGGGAGGAGCATGATGTACAAAACTTTGTATTTTCTTAGCTTGCGAAAAGCTGCCGGATTCAACCTTGGCGTCATGGCCATTCCCTTCCCCTCTGTGTGATGGCTAATATGAAAATGGACGCTTTTGCGTTGAAATGCACCCCCTTATAATTAATTGTTCCACCGGACAAATTAATTACTTAAAAATTTTTGAAGCGCTTTCTTTTATTTGAGTTCATTATATTTTCGGTCAATATCGCTTGTCAACGGCTATTTTAAATTTTCAGATAATTTAATTTTTTTCTCTTTTTCGACAGTTATATTTCTATCAAAAGTTGACAGTGAGCCCGGCCATTCAATATAATCGCTTTGATATCTGTTTACAATTGCCTATCCCCCTGCCGCATAATGATATTTAATTGAATGGCCCTATCCTCCATAGGCATTCCTGCCACCATCTCTGTCCGACTTCCGGCCCATGGCCGCGGACAGATTCCAGACTGGCTTGTTCAGGCCGTTCTAGCACGCCATCTAAATAGAATATGGAGAATCGATATGATAAAAATAGGAAACCAGCAAATGCTTCGGGAAATCAATATTTCGACGCTTCTCCATGCCATATTCGAGCATGGGCCGATATCCCGGGTCGAATTGGCCCGCAAAACGAAGCTCAGCCCTACAACGGTGTCGGTTCTGATCGAAGATATGATGCGCGAGAAGCTTGTACACGAGACCGGAACGTCCGGCAGCGGCGTAGGACGCAAAATGACACTCCTCAACATCCGCGCTGACGGCGGTTATGTAATCGGCGTAGATCTATCCAGCGCACCGGCCCGCTGCGTGCTTCTGAATCTCAATGGCGAGCTGATCGCCAACCAGACCTTCAAGCCGGTCCTCGGCGAGGAACAGATCCGCTCGGAGCTCCCCGCTACAATCCGTACCTTTATTCGCAATCAGCAGATTCCATACGAGCTTATCAAACGAATCGGCATTTCGCTGCCGGGACGGCTCGACGATACGCAAAGCGTCGTCATGACGTCCAACTACTTAAAGCTGGACCGCTTCCCTTTGCTGAAAATGCTCGAAGACGAGCTGTCGATTCCGATTCTGCTGACGAATGACCTCGATGCAGCGGGCTTCGCCGAGCGGTTCAGCGGCGCCGCCAAAGGCGATCATACGATTATCTTTCTGATGATTGATTATGGAACAGGCGCAGGCATCGTTATCAACGGTCAAATCTATCACGGCTCGGGAGGGTCAGCGGGACGAACCCCCTTCTTCTCCCCTTATTGCACACCCGTGCTGGCCGAGCGGTTAAGACGGGAAAATCCGGAGCCCTTCGAGGGTCAGACGCCTGAAGAGACGATACGGACTTTTGTCGCTCTGGCCTTCGATGGCGTTCAGCCCTATCATGATCTAGCTGAGCAAATGATTCGTGAAATTAGCGATTATTGCGGCAAAGCACTGCTGCTCTTGAATCCGCAGAAAATGATACTCGGCGGATGGATTACAGACAATAAGCTGTTTTTCGACCGTCTTGTCGCCGTTATTCATCAAGCTGAGAGTTCTCCTTACGGCGATACGCCAGTGCTTCCGTTTCATTGGAAAATGTACGGAGCGGCAATGGGTGCGGCGACACTTGGCCTATACGAAATCTTCAAGCAGAAGACGGTGCGTTAGGCAGCTTTGAATAAACAAAGAACGCAATGTCCCGGCTATGCCGGTCCTTGCGTTCTTTGGCGTTAATTCCTTTGACATTATTTCGTCAGCAGATCAACCGCTTCCTGCAGCTGCACTTCGATATCATGCGGTGTGTAGCCAAGCCATGTATCCATGCTGATTTTGTACACATGATTGTTTTTAACTGCCTTCAGGTTTTTCCATAGAGAACTAGCCTGAATGGTATCAAACCGCTTGCTTGTCTCTTCCCCATCCAGCAAAGTGACAAACACATAATCGGCATCGTAGTCTGGCAGCATTTCCAGCGAAATCGGTATTCCCCACAGGTTCGGGTCTTTATCGATCTCCTTCTGAACAATAGCTGGCGGCTGCAAGCCTAGCGCTTTGTAGAGCGTAAAGCCAATGTTCCGGACGCCGTAGATGTAAAACTCTTTCGGATCGACACGGTAAATCGCTACCGTCTGGCCATCTGATACTTTATCCGCGATTTTCGCCTTCGCCGCAGCAAGCTTCTCATCAAATGCAGTCTTCCAGGCAGCAGCTTCTTCCTTGCGATTCAAAATATCCCCCATCACCTGAACGTGTCCGAACACATCGTAATCCATCCAAGGAATGACCACGGTTGGTGCAATCTTGGACAATTTGTCGTACACATCCTGCTCAACGTCTCCCGCGATAATCAACTCTGGCTGCAGTGATAAAATTTTCTCGTAGTTTATATCATCAGGCGGCCCTACGTCTTCAATACCTTGAAACGCCGGATCGGTCGTCTCCAGCAGATGGCTGGCAGCGCCGATTGGCTTCAGGCCAACGGAAATCATCTGGCTGGCATATTGCAGCGTAACGACTTTCTCCGGTTTCGCCGGGATACTCGTCTCCCCATAAAAATGCTTATATACCCGTGTTGCAGGTGCTGTAGCTTCCGTTTGCGGAGTCTCGGTTTCCTTCGGTGCATTATTCCCTGAGCCATTCGACTTCGCATTCCCGCAAGCTGCGAGCGTTAGCACAAGCAGCAGTAAGCTTATACTGAGCAAATACTTCTTCAAGCCATACTCCCCCAATGATGATAGTCTTATTGATCTGAATGCATGAAGCATTCACTGATAAAGATTATCATTATTGATTAGGGTCGTCAAGATAAAAAAACTGCAAAGAGACCGTCATTCATCCCCTTGCAGCCTGCTTCAAATCCTCTTATCCCAATCATGTCTGCAGCATTCTTACCCTTTAATCGCGCCGATCATAACACCTTTAACAAAGAAGCGCTGAATAAACGGATAGACAAACAGAATCGGTAATGTTGCAACCATAATCGTTGCATATTTGATCGTTGCTCCAATCTGGAATTGTTCACCTGCAGCCGATCCGCCAGTCATTGAATCTGTCGAGCTTAGAATCAATACTTTGCGCAAGAAAATCTGCAGCGGGAACAGATCATGATTCTGGATAAAGATGGAGGCATAGAACCAGCCGTTCCATTTCTCCACTGCGTAGTAGAGGCCCATGACCGCAATAACCGGCAAGCACAACGGTACGATAATGCGAAACAGAATAATAAGATGGTTCGCCCCGTCCATTTTCGCCGATTCCTCCAAGTCGTCCGGAACAGCAGCAAATGAAGTTCGCATAATGATCAGATTAAAGGTTGATACGGCAAAAGGAAATATAGTCGACCAGAGCGTATTGCTAAGCCCCACACCTTTCACAACCAGATAGAGGGGAACCAGTCCGCCGCTGAAAAACATCGTAAATGTAATGATGAACATGAACAGATTATTCCAATACACCTGCTTGCGGGAAAGTACATAAGCGCCAAGTGCCGTTAATAACAGATTTAGCGCCACTCCGACAACAACGATAAACAACGTGTTCCGGTACCCGATATAAATGCTGGGATCATTAAACACGAGCCGGTAAGCCTCCAGGCTGAAGCCAAGCGGCTTCCACAGCAATCCCTTATGTGCGATTATCGCGCTGGGCTCACTGAAGGAAGCCCACAGCACATGCAACAGCGGATACAGCGTAATGATGACCAGAATGAACAGAAAAACGTATAAGACGGAAACAAAGGTTTTTTCCGATAACGTGGTTTTCATTCGTACGATACCTCCTCAATCAATCTGCAATATTTCGCAGTTTCTTTACCAAAGACTGCTGTTCGTCACTCTTTTGCTGATCCAGTTAGCCAAAATGAGCAGAGTCAGGTTTATAACCGAGTTGAACAGGCCCACGGCTGTACTGTAGCTCCAGTTAAACTCCAGCAGCCCTTTCCGGTATACAAAAGAGGAGATAACGTCTGCCGTCTCATAGATGACCGGGTTATACAGAAGAATGATCTTTTCAAAGCCGACATTGAGCAAATTGCCCATCCTTAAAATAAAGAGAATGACAATGGTCGGCATCAGACCCGGGAGTGTAATGTGCCATATTTGTTTCAAGCGTCCGGCGCCGTCAATACGGGCTGCCTCGTATTGTCCCTGATCGATTCCCGCTAATGCAGCCAAATAAATAATCGATTCCCAGCCTGCCTTCTGCCAAATTTCTGACAGGATATAGATCGGGCGGAACAGGCCTTCATTTTGCAGCATAGAGGTGCCGTCCCCGCCAAAATACATATAAATCGAATTGAGTACGCCGCCGCTGTCCGTGAAATCCCGAATCAGTCCGGCAATTACGATCATGGATATAAAGTAGGGCATGTACGTAATGGACTGAACGACTCTTTTGTAAGAGCGGCTTCTCACTTCGTTAATGAGCAGAGCCAAAATAATCGGTGCCGGAAACTCAAAGAGCAAGGAATACACACTGATTAATAGGGTGTTTTTAAGTACTCGCAGGAAATAGTAGCTGTTGAAAAAGGTCTCGAAATGCTTGAAATCGACCCAAGGGCTTCCGAGAATGCCCTTCATCGGCGAATAATCCTTAAAGGCGATCAGCACCCCATACATGGGCGCGTAATGAAAGATCAAATAATAAGCAAGTACAGGCAGCATCATTATGTACAAGTATCGGTTTCCGACCAGATCCTTGATCAAAAACCGGCCAAAAGCGGGTTTGTTCATTCCTCTCACTCCTCGTGCGGCAAAATGAGGCTCAGCAAGCGCTGACGCCTCATTCGCTTGTTGTCTATCCCATCAATTAACGGCTGTTATAACGATCCAACGCAGCTTGCTGAATTTCAATTACACGATCAATGCCAAGAGATTTCAGCTTCGCCATGTAGCTGTCGTAGGCGTCCACCGGCTCATTGCCCAAAATGATTTTGAGCGTCATCTCATCGACGAGCGTATTAACATCATTCATAATTTGCGCCAGTTCCGAAGCTTCTTCCGGTGTTGGCGTAATTTGCGGCAGCTTATGGTCGCTGACATTCGTCTTCGTCCACTGCTCAAGTGCGGCCTTTTGCTCCGGAAGCGCCAGGTATTGCGTAATATAGCGTTTGTCTTGCACAAATGGGCCGCCATAGTTGGCACGGATGTACAACGTCATAGCCTGCGAAGGAGACAACCCTTCGGAGTTTTTCAGCAGCAAATCGGTATAGATCGGCTGATTATTGCTATCCAGCGTATAGCTTACGCCTTCCTGACCAAAGTTGAAGTACATATGCCCTTCTTCGCTATAGCCCCAGTCAAGCATGCGTACGGCTAGCTCGACATTTTTAGCTTTGCTTGTGATCGCGACATTCGTTCCTGTCGTATAGATCGGGTCCTTCTGGCCCAGCATCGCTACTTCGCCCTTATTAAGCACCGGGTACGGAGCGCCAACCAACTTGGCATTCGGGTTTTTCTCCTGCAGCAGCGGTGTCCATTTGCCGATGCCGTTGCCGGAGTTCAGAACGCTTGCGCCTGTCAGATTGTTGGTCATGTTGGCATCAAGTGCTTTGCCGTCAACATTCGCGATATTCTTATCCAACAGTCCTTCTGTACGCCATTGACGGAACGTGGACAGAAATTCTTTGTAGCCAGGCTCCATCGGACCATACTTAACAACGCCGTCCTGCTGGAACCAAGTGCGACTTGCGCCAAATGCGCCAATGAATGCGCCATTGTTCAGAAATTCAGGGGAGAACATATAGGAAAGCGGCGCTTCAGCACCTTTTTTCTCCTTAAATGCCTTGAGCATGTCATGCCATTCTGCAATTGTTTCCGGCACTTCCAGCCCAAGCTCGGTCAGCCAATCCTGACGAATAATCGGCCCTTGGTACACTTGCAGCATGGGGTCCCCACGCAGAAACGGGAATGTGTAGTAGCTGCCATTATCGGTCTTAATCATCTTGTCGACTTCCGGGTGCTCCGCCAAATATTTCTTCAAGTTTGGAGCAAATTGATCAATATAATCATTAAGCCGCAAAATGTAGCCGTCTGCGATCGCTTTCTCCGGTCCGCCCGGGAAATTGAACCAGTCATACTCGATTAAATCAGGCAGGTCACCCGATGCAAGCATGATATTGAGCGAATCGGTTGACTGTCCGGATGGCGGACTAATGAAGCGGAGCGGTACGCCTGTCCGTTTCTGCCACTCTTGGAAGAATGGAACCTCGCCAATGGTCGACTTGGAGGAATTGTATTCGGCCCAGTACGTGAGCGTATCTGTAGTTTGCAATGGATAGGACGCTTCACCGGCCGGAGCCGCATTATTCGAACTCGCAGGCGATGGCTGGGATGCAGTCCCTTTATTGGTCTCATTGCCATTTGAGCCGCTGCAGGCCGACAGTATAGCAACCAGCATCATAATCGCGATTGCGGATGCGGTATATCGAATCGTGAACTTGCCGCTTTGTACTTTCATAATGACGTGTAACCCTCCTAATATTGTTGTAAGCAAACCCTGCATATTCAATTTCGTAATGCGTATAACATAGTTGTTTAAGGGGCGCCCTTCACAATTTCGATTATCAGCTCTGGACAGCGCCTTCTCAATCCTCAAAAACGGGAAATGCATCGCGAAAGCGGTAAATGGCATCATCAAATAGCAGAATCGCGTCTTCAAATACGAAAAAGAGGCTGCAGGAGCCTCTTTTTCAGCATAAATCTATATCATTTTTTGATATTGCCCAGGCGTCATGCTTTCATACTTTTTGAAAATACGGATGAACGTATTAATATCATGAAAGCCGACTTGGCCCGCAATCGACTTAATGCTGTTGTCTGAATCACGAAGCAGCAGCTTGGCCTGATCGATTCGAAGCAAGTTAAGCGTATCCAGCAGACCGCTTCCCGTCTGCTCTTTGAACAGCCGAGACAGATAGGTTGGCGTCAGGCCAAACCGCTCTCCAATCATCGCAATATTGATGTTGGGGTCCTGATAATGCTCGTCCAGATATCGTTTAATATCCGCTGAAAGCTGCTGAAGCGTCCGGGTTCGGGAGCTTTGCTGCAGCTGCTTTTGCTTATCAGCGGTATAGGCACACACATCACTGACAATAACCAGCAGGCGCTGCTCCATCTCCATAATGGATTCTCCGTCCATAATATGTGCAATCCAGTCCGGACTATTAACCGGCAGCACCTCTTCATTGCTTCCAACCTCAGCGATGATGCGTACAAGCGTACTGATCAAATTGAGCATCAAGCACTTAAGCAGATCCGGTGTGAGCTGCTGCTCCATGCTTTCCGCAATGACCGCTTGAATCATCGCCTTTGTCTTATCGCCGTCCCCCGATTTAATGACGTTAATCAATTGCTGCTCCAATTGAATCGGATAGGTATACTGCAGCCCGGATTCCGGATTGCGTGCAATATCATCAATCATCAGGATGCCCGGCTGACCTACGACCATCATATATTCCATCGTATCCAGCGCCTCGCGGTAAGCGAGTGCGATTCCTTCCACAGACTGCTGAATGCGGCTGATTGAAATTTCGGACTGGATATTAAAGTGCTGGCCGAGAAACTCGCGGGCCTGTTCCGCGAGCGCCCTAATCTCCCGCTTATGCTGCTCCGGATCACCATCATTCAGGCTGATGAGGCAAGCGATATGATCGTCAATCTCGCTCACATAGCCGCGATGGGAAGCACCAGCCATATCTTCTACAATGTTAGCCACAATGAACTGCATCAGCCTCGATTTGTCATGAATGCCAGGCAGCTCGTCCACATGCATGCTGAACCGCTCGTAATCGACATGGAATAGCATTACCGCAAATTGATCAGACAGAAAATGGACATTGAAGGCAGATAACGATTCATCGAGGCCGATCTGATGCTCCATCCTTCCCTTGAACAATCTGGAAAGCAGATTGGAGCGGAGCAGATTGGACTGCTGCTTCATCTTAAACTGCGTTTTCTCCTGTTCACTTAACGTGTCGGAGATCGCCTGCTGAATGTACATAAACTCGTTATCGGTATTTGCCGTCTTGCCCTGCGACTGCTTGAGCATGCGAAGCAGCGACCGCACCGGACTGTAGTTGCGGTACAGGAAGACGAGCGCAAGTACAATACCGCCAATTACACTTATGCCAAGGCCTAAGTACGTTATTTTCCGCAAATAATCCGTCTTATTCCAGAACAGATTGCTCGGGATGACCGTGGCATAGATCAGCTCGGAATTTTGTGATTTGATGTAGAGAAACTCCGATCTTTGCCCGTTCACCTCCGTATAAGAGGTTCCCGAATCGCCCGTCAGCTCAGGACCCGGCAGGAAGCTTGGCCCGTCCGTCTGCTGTGTAGACAACAGAATCTGCCCATCAGGGTTGAGCAGCATTACTTGTCCGCTGCTGTACTCGCTCACATTCTGAATGACCTCCATCAGCCGCGCCGTATCAAGCAGTACAACGGCCGTTCCCGGCGGCGGCTCCTGACGATTGCCCGGAAAGGACTGAATATAGGCCAGCGTGCTGCTGGTCTCATCCCGATTTTCCAACTTAATAAACTTGCCTGCATTGTTGCTTTGCATAATGTTGAGCCAGACCGGATACGAAATTGTCTGATGCTCATGAACCGTTTCATAGGACAGACGGCTGCTGCGGTAGACACCCGGCTCCAGCACGAGATCCTGGTCTCTGAAATAGACATAATACGTCTTGAAAGAAGGATACAGTGATTGGTAGATTGCCATCTCCTGAACGGTCTTATGCAGGCCGTATAAGTCATTATCCAGACTATCCGGTGTCTTGTAGAGATTGGAATAGAGATAGCCCCTTATCCGGACATTCCAGGTTAATTCAGTAGTCAGCCGCTCCGCGAGCTGAATTTGATTATCTATCGTTTCCCGCACTTCTTTCAGCAGGACGTTGTTGGCGCGATAAATCTCGCTTTTCAGAATAGACTGCGACTGCACATACACAAAAATACTTATCAAGACAGGAACAGTCAGGATCGCCAAATACGATAGCAGCCATGTCATCATCACGCTTCTACGATGTACCATAAAGCGTTTCCACAACATAAGGCTCCCCCTTTATCTATCAGCATAGTGTATTCGATTATAGCACAGGAAACCGATATTGAAACCGCTTTAATAGGGGCTATTACATTCTAGATCTGATAGGTAAAAAACGTCTTTCAGGAAAGTATTGCCTAATTAATAGATCGAATCTATAATTGTATGAATTTACAAATTCGGACATTTCGAGGGGGTTCACCATGCTACAGGCCTATTGGTACATAACAAAGATGAGAATGCTCACCAATCTGGCTTACCGGTTTGAGGTATTCACTTCTGTCGGAACCAATCTAATCATCATGCTGGCATCCGTCTTTCTATGGCAGACTGCTTACGGAGGCGGAATCGGAAACGTTCAATCACTTAGCCTGCAAGACCTGACGACCTATACGATTCTATCGATTATTCTCTCTTCGATGTTCGTATGCGATGTGCAGAATACCATTTATTACAAAATTAGAGAGGGTCAGATCGTCACCGACTTCTATCGCCCGATCCCGCTGCTCGCCTGTTATTTGGCCGACGATATCGGGGGCAGCCTCAGCTCGCTGGCTAATAAGGCGCTGCCGCTCATCGTATTCGCCTCCCTGTTCTTCGGAATACCATGGCCCTCGTTCCTCCTGAACTTCCTGCTCTTCATCCCCAGCTGCCTGCTTAGTTACGGCATTCTATGGCTGCTGAGCGCCTTGGTTGGCCTCATCGCCTTCTGGGTCATGGAGCTCGGCAACATGGGGATGGTCAAGGACAGCATCGTGCGCGTCTTGTCGGGCAGCATCGTGCCGCTCTGGTTTTTCCCGGAAAGCGTTCAGACGGTCTCCAAGTTTCTGCCGTTCCAGTACACCTATCAGACGCCGCTTGGCATCTATATTGGCAACATTGGAACGAAGGAAGCTCTGACAGCGTTAGCCGTTCAAGCCGTGTGGGTCATCCTTCTGTTCCTTCTGCTTGCAGCAGGCTGGAAGCGCACGAAGAAAAAAACTTTAATTCAAGGAGGGTGAGACAGCAGCTATGATGTCATCCATTCGGCACTATGTTTCCGTCGCATCCTGCTTCGCGCGCCTCGCCGTACAGCGGCAACTGGAATATCCGCTGTTCCTGTTCAGCTGGCTGCTCATGATTCCGATTCAATATTTCTCCGGGATCTGGATGCTGAAAATCATCGTCGACCGCTTTCAGCCGCTGAACGGCTGGGATTTCCCTGAGCTGACGTTTCTGTATGGGCTTGGGCTGGTCAGCCACGGCATATTCGTCGTCTTCTTCATCAACACCTGGCATATCGACAATATGGTTATTAACGGCGGCTTCGACCGCCTGCTGCTGCGCCCGATGAACGTGTTCTTCCAACTCGTGGCGAGTTATGTCAATTTCATCGGACTTATTGATTGCATACCCGGCATCATTATTTTTCTGTATGGCTGTCAACTCGTCGGCTTCGAATGGTCTTTCTTCAATATTGTGAAGCTGATACTCGTCTTGCTGGGAGGCGTTCTTCTGCGGGCTGCTTTGTTTATTAGTCTGGGCACCATTGCCTTCTGGACGAAGCGAAACGGCTCAATGGTCGGCTTCGCCCTCTCCATGCTGGAGCGCGCCACGATGTACCCGCTTAGCATCTATCCCTTTGCGCTGCAAGCGTTGTTCACGTTCCTGATTCCGATCGGGTTCATCAGCTTCTATCCCGCAGTCGAGTTTCTCGGCAAGGATAGCAGCATGGTTCACCTGCCGCTCAGCTTGGCGTTATGGACGCCTATTATTGGACTCGTCTGCTTCCTGCTGGCGCACTGGATTTTCAGAATCGGAATGAAAAATTACGAGAGCGCTGGCTCTTAGACAAGCGGGGAGTGATCCGGCATGAAAGAAACCGTTATTGAGGTTAATAATTTAGTGAAGGAATATATGATTACGAAGAAGGAAAGCGGACTGAGAGGCTCGCTTAAGAGCCTGCTCTTCCCTAAGAAGACAATAGTGAACGGTGTGGACGGCATTAGCTTCTCGATAGGAAAAGGAGAAATCGTCGGCTATATCGGCCCAAACGGCGCGGGGAAAAGTACGACGATCAAGATGCTGACAGGCATCCTCCATCCAACCTCCGGCTCGATTAAAGTATGCGGCATATCACCGCAAGCGGATCGTAAATCGGTGGTACGAAAGCTCGGCGTCGTCTTCGGACAACGTACTCAGCTCTATTGGGACCTGCGGTTAGGCGAATCCTTCGAGCTGCTGAGACGCATCTATCAGATCGATATGACAGCTTACGAAGAGACACTCGCTATTCTGAGGGATGTATTGAAGCTGGATGAGTTCATGGATACGCCCGTACGCCAGCTGTCGTTAGGACAGCGGATGCGCGGCGATCTGGCTGCGGCCATGCTGCATGCACCGTCGGTGCTGTTTCTAGATGAGCCTACCATTGGCCTCGATGCGGATGCCAAGCATGCCATCCGCAATTTCATTAAAGAAATTAACCGGACGCGCGGCGTAACCGTCATCTTGACGACGCATGATCTGGATGACGTAGAGCAGCTGTGCAACCGCTTAGTTGTCGTAAATCATGGCAAAATCGTAGAAGATGGTCCTATCGATACCATCATTCACAAACTGGCACCCTACCGCCTGCTCGTCGTTGAGCTGAAACAGCCTTGCGAGGATCTCGTTCATCCGGCAGCAACCATCATTAAGCAGGATGGGCTGAAAATCTGGTACCAGTTCGAGAAGAAGCGAATATTCGCCGCAGAGCTAATCTCTGACCTGTCGCAAAAACTGCCGATTCAAGATTTAAGCGTCAAAGAACCGGACATTGAGGACGCGATCCGCGAAGTGTATAAAACAACGTCTGCAGTCTAGCAGGACTGGACAGCCCTATTATTCATGTGAATAATAGGGCTGTCTTTTTTTCACGGAGCCGCTATTAATCTGCCATTAATTAGTATATTCTGTAAGAGATTCACCACTTGTCCCTCAAAGGAGGCATTATAATGAAATGGTTACGAAGAGGTGTTCTGTTAATGGCAATGCTGCTGGGGGTCAGTTCGATTCCAGCACTCGGATTCGCGCTTCCCGGGGAAATCTCTTATTACAGCGGCTCCACCCTCATTACCCGCTACAGCGGATCAGAGACGTTCAATGGCAGCGCGTATACGCCTCATTCGCCCAACCGTTACAACAGCTATGAGAAACGGTTCAAAATTCATTTTGACAAATACCGCTATAAATTCAGAAGCTCCGCAAGCACCACTTTTTATTTCGCTATTGCCAAGATCACCCCTGAGTTTCCAGATGGCATGTCCATGTATGAGCAGCAGTTGAACAGCTTCAGCTCCTATTCCAATTATTTGGACGGGGACTACTACATCTACATGTATGATTTCTCCGGGGGCACTTCCAACCTGAATCTCTCCCAGCTGGAGGTCAGTGCAGTTACTCCCGGCGAAGTGAGAATCTACAGCCCCGGTTCCTTCTCCTACACCTCCGGCTATTTCGCCGGCTCAGGCTCGTCTTATCTGCTCAGAGGCAGCACGCATACCATTGATACTTATGTGGAGGGCACACCGAGCTCCGTTGTCGCTTCCGTTACAACAAGCACGGGCACGACCGTTCTCGGCAATCTGTCCTATGTTCCCGGCACGATCGGCCGCTATAAGCTGGACTATACGTTCAATGAGCATTACGACACCCGAAACGCACAGAAGCCTACGCTTAAAATAACGGCGACCTACCCGAACGATATTCGCGGCGCATCTGTCGTCGTCGCTTCTCAGCCCATTTACGTAACAGAGATGGATTACAACTACTACCAGCGTAACGACTCCACATGGTTCTACAACTCGCCGACAGATAACAGCTTTGCAGGCGCTGCGACGAGCGCATTTACCTGCTATCATTTTGTCGCAGATATTTCGGATACCTCTTACACCGGCTCCCCGCAGCAGGGCAATGACACCGATATTATCAACTTTATGAAGAAGCAGGGCGCTCACGCTTCTCGTCCTGGTATCAGCTACTCAACCTCATCCATGACGCCAATCGCCTTCCCCGATGCGATTTATTACACGAATTATCATTTTGCCAAGGTAACGAATTGGGATGCAAGCGGCAATCCAACGGAGATCGTCTCCAAATGGGGTGGTCTGGAGCTGATCAAGAGCACCTCTGCCGCGCCGTTCTCCAATTCGATTGCCACTTATGGCGCTCCGCGCATTTACTTTAAGCGCTAGTTAAAAGCGTAGACGTGAAAAAGCCAGTACCGGTATTGAACTGTATTTCAGTTCACAACGATACTGGCTTTTCGCTTGCTATCATTCGCTATTCGGGCTTAATCTTGCCACGGCGAGTGCAAGACGCATTCGCAGAAGTTAGTTGGCTTGAAGCCAGGCAGCAGCATTGCGCATACATCCGCTTTAATATTGCCAAACGTTGTTTCCGGCTTGTGCTTGAAGCCTTCCAGGAAAGCAGGCAAAATTTTGTTCTTAAATCCGTTACGCGGATAGGCAGTGACCACTTGCCCGCGCACTTCTTCAGTCAGACTTTCGAAGTTTTCGCCCATGACGTCATAACCGACGCCGGAGTAGATCAGGGCTACTTCAGGCTCTTTGTATTGGGCTACGCCAATCGTTGTGTGCAACGCAATCGCATCCCATACAAGACGGGATGATTCCTCAGGAACGCCATGGCTCCGCAAGTAATCACGCGCAGCATTCGCTCCGTCCACCTCGAAACGCTTGTCCGGGCTGCTGTAATGCTTCGTCAGACCGAGGTCATGGAACAAGGCGCTAATGTACAGCAGCTCGCTGTCATATTTCACCCCGTTATTGGCGCCTTGCAGAGCTCCAAACAAGTAGACGCGGTGCGAGTGGTTCCAGAGCAGATCATTGCCGTGCTCGCGAAGCAGCTCAGCGGCGCCCAGCGCCAGCTTGCTGTCCGGGATTTTGATATCGGCGATTGTAGTAGTCATTGCAATTTCCTCCCTAATTTTCAAATGGTAAAGCTCGTCAATCTTAGTGTTGCTGCTTGATGAACAAAGTATAATCCCGGAGTTATCATGTGTAAATATTATTGTTTCTATTATTATAATAGATTTAATCGATGATTAAGAGGTGCAAAACAGAACTCGGTTTGAGCCCTGCTAACGTGAAAGCATCGTGTTCCCGTTGTTTCCGGGGTCGCTGCGCGTTTTGGTTCATGCCGCTATTCTTGATCCCATTGTACCTATCGCTAAACGATAGTAAATGGAGTGAATCTTCAAAAAAGCATCCTGAACTCAAAACGCTCCGCTCTCCCCAAGTCGTGCATTCTCTTAGAGCAGAAAGATCAGAACAAACAACTCAGAGCAAGACATATCAGTTCAGAGAACAACAAGAAAAACACTCGCAGCTATACCTCACTCTTGCGCTAGAATCTACTTCACTAGGCTCGCATCAATCTCGTGTAAGAAAGTCAAATTCGCTGTCTGCTACCCGCTAAGGCTACAACGACTATTGAACTGGTCGGCCATCATTCATCCTGCATCGCCACGGCGCACACGGAGGGTACAAAATGTAAAAGTGCAGGTTGTTAGCCGGAATTTCGGCGATTTTCCGCATCAAAATGCAAAAGTGCAGGTTGATTCGACCAAAAGAGCTCTATAGCCGGAAATTGAGCGATTTCAAATGTACTTTTGCATTTTGAACGCTGATTTGGGCATTTTAAGGCCTATCAACATGCACTTTTACATTTTGTTTGTCATTGGGAGCAAGCAGTTCATAACTGGAGCTATAGAGTTGGGTGGCGGCAGGTCACATCATTCTAACCCATGCAAGCTCGAAACAGCAGCCCTACCCTGTGGCCAAAAGCTAGAGGTTGCCTCGTATCGCATATAATCTGCGATAAGCCGTAGGCGTCATCCCTTCATGCTCCATGAACCGTTTGTTGAAATAGCTGACGCTCGGATAGCCGGCTTCTTCGGCGATTTGTCCAATCGAGATATCCTCGCGCTCCAGGAGCCACTGCTTCGCAGCCTGCAAACGGCATCGGGTAATGAACGCCATTGGCGTCATTCTCGTTGCGCTTTTGAACAATTTGCAGAAGTAATAGGTCGTCACTCCAAGCCTGTCCGCCCATTCATCCAGCACAAAAGGCTGAACCGCTTCTTGCTGCATAAGCGGCAGGAGCTCCATAATCCGGTCTGCAGAGGTGGCCGCTTTGCCGCGATTAAGTGCAGCAGCCTGCTCAACGAATGCGGTCAGAACGGCATACGTCAGCATGGACAAATGGCTGGGGCGCAGCATGCGATGCGTCTCAGCTTCCTCCAGCAGCTCCTCATGAGCTTGAATCAAGCTGGCAGGCTGCTGAAGCGTCCACAGCGGGCTTTTGTGAAACCCTTGCTCCAGCAAATAGTCGTGAAGCCCGCTGCCTCCGTAGAAATGCAGCCAGCGGACATCCCACGGCTCATCTTGGCTGCTGTAGTACCGCTGCTTCTGCAGCGGGAAATAAAGCACCGCTTCCCCCGCATGCAACTCGTGGACGACGCCGTCCAGCTCCACAAAACCTTTTCCAGAAACGACGTAATGAATATTGAAATTGTTAAGCGCCCCCGCTTCTCTCGATACGGTATGCTCCGGATGGTCGCGATATTGGCCAACCGACTCGGGGAAGCAAAAGTATGGCATATTAGGTAACGTAAGCAACAAGCTGTGACGCTGCATCTCCACACACCTCGATGACAATATTGTTTCAATTATAAGCAAAATAATATTATTTTAATTTTAATTCCCATCCCCTATAATCGCAATATAATCATAAAACCAATAAAAAAGCGAGGGTGAACTATGAGCAAAAAGTTGAAATGGGGTATTCTAGGCTGTGCCGGAATTGCTAAGGGAGCTGTCATTCCGGGACTGCAATTATCGGATTTGAATGAGGTAGCCGCTATCGCAAGCCGCGATGGCGATAAAGCAAAACGGACGGCAGAGGAAATGAACATTCCGGTTGCATATGACAGCTATGAGGCTCTTCTAGCGGACTCTTCGATCGACGTCATCTATATTCCGCTGCCGAACCATTTGCACAAAGAATGGGCCATTCGTGCCGCGGAAGCAGGCAAGCATATTTTATGCGAAAAACCGCTCGCTTTAACAGAAAGCGAAGCAGCGGAAATGGTCGAAGCGGCCGACAAAGCCGGTGTTCTTCTCGCCGAAGCCTTCATGTACCGCTATCACCCTCGCTATGAGACGATAAAAGAATGGATCGCTTCCGGGGCAATCGGCGAAGTACGAGGCATACGCGGTGCCTTCACGTTCAACAATGCCAAGGATACAGCGAATGTCCGTTACCGCAAGGCATGGGGCGGCGGCTCCATCTATGATGTTGGCTGCTATCCAATCAGCGCAGCTCGCATGCTGTTTGGCAAAGAACCGGAAGCCGTTACGGTGAACGCACAGTTCTCTCCTGAGCATGATGATGTAGACATGATGGCTTCCGGCCTGCTTGAATTCGAAGGAAACGTAGCGCTGACTTTCGATTGCGGCATGTGGTCCGCCTTCCGCAACCCGCTAGAGGTGCTGGGCAGCGAGGGCATCATCGAGATTCCATCCGCTTTTGTAACACCATCGCAAGAGAGCGGCACGATTTACTTAACGGCAAACGGTGAGCGCAAAGAGATCGAAGTTCCTTATGTGAATGCCTATACTGCGCAAGCTGACCATATTGCCCGCTCCATCACGGAAGGTACACCGCTGCCGTTCCCGGCTTCGGATGCCATTCTTAACATGAGAGTCATTGACGCCTGCTTGCTGTCGGCACGTGAGCGGACAAGAGTCGTACTGAAACCGTAAGCGCTCGCAAATAGGCACAGTAGCGGATGTTTAACGGCAGTAATATTTAACGAGGAGGTTAGCATGGCTATGGAATATTTACATGTGCAAGGACTCGATAAACCCGTGTCGCGCCTGATGAAGGGCTCCGACTATTTCTACCACAACGCTTACGACAAAGCGGCAGCGAATTTGGATGCATTCTTTGCGATTGGAGGCAACTCCATTGATACCGCTCATATTTACTGCGGTGGGCAAAGCGAGGAAGTAATCGGCCGTTATATGAAAGAAAGGGGCAACCGCGAGCAGTGGGTCGTGCTGACCAAAGGCGCGCACCATGACCAGAATGGCCCGCGCGTGAGCCGCGAAGCGATCCGAAGCGACTTGAAGGACAGCATGGAACGTCTGCAATTCGACTACATTGATATGTATGCTCTGCATCGTGATGATCCCTCCGTCCCGGCGGGCGAGGTCATTGATGCACTGAACGAACATATCGCTTCCGGCGCTGTAAGAGCGATTGGGGTATCCAACTGGAGCTGGCAGCGCATTCAGGAAGCCAATGAATATGCTGCAGCTAATGGCTTGGTTGGCTTCTCCTTCAGCAGCCCGAACCTCAGCCTGGCGAAAGCCAATGAGCCTTTCTGGGCAGGCTGCGTCTCCGCCGACGAAGAGACTTGCGCTTGGCATGAGGAGAATCAGATCCCTTTGTTCTCATGGTCTTCTCAAGCCAGAGGCTTCTTCACCGGAAGATTCTCGCCGGAGGATCGGTCGAACGAAGATTTGGTCCGCGTCTTCTACAGCGAAGACAACTGGGAGCGTCTTGAACGGGCCAAGCAGTTAGGCGAGCGTAAAAACGTCTCCGCCATTCAAATTGCACTGGCTTACGTACTGAACCAGCCATTCCCGACTAGCGCCTTAATTGGCGCCCAATCGCTGGAAGAGCTTCGCTCTTGCGACGAAGGCTCACGAATTGTTTTGAGCCCGGAAGAGCGGAATTGGCTGGATCTATCATCGGATAAAAAGTAGCATTAGTAGCAATAGGTATCAACAGGCAACAAAAAGGTCAATAGAGAACGCATGGCGAATGCCAGCACCTCCATTGACCTTTTTTCACATTCTAAATCATGAGATAATCTTGGTTAATAAAATTTCAAGCGGCTCATTCTCCAGCAATAGACAGCCGGCGTCCTTGTAGCCCAGCTTCCGGTAGAAATGCTGTGCTTCTTCATTAGCCAGCGTCGATGTCATCACAAGCTTCGAGCCCTTCTGCTTCATTTCCTCTTCCCAGAACAGAACTGCTTGCTTACCAAGCCCTTTTCCCCGGTACTCATCGTCGAGCCAAAGCAAATTCATAAACGGCGTATTGTCCCAGAAATAACCGTACCTCAGCCATCCGAAGCTGCTGCCTTCCTCGCTGCGCAGCATATAAATTTCTTGTTCATTGATTTTGGAAACGATTAAGTGCTGGAGCAGATGTTGATCTCTATCCAAAATATAATCATAGTCCGCCATTGTGGCCTTCTCTATTATCATCGGATATATGCCTCCATTTCAGTCTTGGTCTATTCTCAAACTGGTTTACTAAAAACAAAAGAAATTGGATCTTTTTCAGCCAGTCATTCACTTCTATACTGTTCATTAACGATATGAAACAAGAGGTGTATAAGAATGACGACAGATACGCTGAGACTGCAAGGAAAACGAGTCGATTTGCTTCGAATGGACGAGCATCATGCCGAACCTTTGCTTGAAGCGGCACAGGGTATGGCAGACTGGTCCCTATACATGAAGCCACTTCAAACGCTTGCCGACGTGCAGTATTTCATCAGCAAATCCAAACAAGACGAGGCCGCTGGTACATGCATTCCTTATGTTATTTGGGATCATGCAGGGAAAAAAAATCGTCGGCAGCACCCGCCTATTCGATCTATCCGCGGAGCACCGCGGCCTGGAGATCGGCAGCACATGGCTGAACCCATCTGTCTGGCGTACCCGGGTTAATACGGAATGCAAATATTTATTGCTGCGCGAGGCATTTGAACATCTCGATATGCTGCGTGTGCAGATAAAGACCGATCTGCGCAACCTTCAATCCCAAGCAGCCATTGAACGCATTGGTGCCGTCAAAGAAGGCATTTTGCGCAAACACCGCATTCTTCACGACGGCTATGTGCGTGACACCGTCATGTACAGCATTACGAATGATGAATGGCCTGATGTTAGAATCAGGCTGGAATCGATGCTGGAGCAGTAAGCACGAGTAATGGCCGTATTACTTTCGCTTTATCCTTAGTTTATAGAGCAGCCATGAGACAACAATTGGTTCATTTTGCCGGTGGCGTGCCACCTTGTCCTTGAGAGGAAAATCCTGAGATGTGACCTCTAGTTTCGCGATGGGCGCAACTGGCGTCGTGCTGATCCATTCATCAAAAGAAACGAGTGAGTTGGAGGGGCTATCAAAGGATTGCCGGGGGAGAAAGTAGATCATCCCGTCCGTCCAAGGATCTGCGGCTATCGTCTCAGGCGTTAAAGAGAAAAAATAGTAACGCCGATTTCCTTTTACCTTGAAGCAGGCATTACGAAAATTTCCCGACAGCTTGCTCCGGTCAAACACAGCATAAAATAGAGGCCAGATGCCATCTTTGGTTCCGAATACAGCTTCCACATACTGCCCGTTATAGCGCGTCTGCCTTCTCGTCTCGAATTCGCTAATCTCTTTATCGTTAGAGCCATGCAGAATGACGGGCTTGTTTATTGCAATATACTGGCAGAACCGGTGTTTGGAATACGGACCTTCATACCTGATCTCTCTTTCATGAAAAATCGCATCGGCATAGATCCGCTCGAATGTATGGACTTCATCTTCTGTAAATGAAGCCGGAGGCATCCGGTAAAATAAAAGGCGCATAACAAACGAAACGACCAGGTTCAACAAGACTCTTTCACCTCCTATGGTGGAGTGGCTGCTACCCAATCAAAATGTAAATCTGCAGGTTGTCAGCCGCTTTTCCGACGATTTTCCCCATCAAAATGCAAAAGTAGCAGTTTGATTGTCCTAAAAAGCGGAAATAGCGCGAATTACGATGATTTCAAATGCACTTTTGCATTTTGAACGCTATTTTGGACCTTTTGGGACTAATCAGCATGCACTTTTACATTTTGTTTCTCATTTGGCCCGGAGAGACAGCCTGTGGAGTTGTTTCGCATCCGGTTGGTTGCTGTGCTCTGGGAAATTCGCGGGATAGAAGTCAGCTTGACAATAACCCTCTA
The DNA here is from genome assembly GCF_000513275.1 of Paenibacillus gorillae. GTDB lineage: Bacteria > Bacillota > Bacilli > Paenibacillales > Paenibacillaceae > Pristimantibacillus > Pristimantibacillus gorillae. Next base: position 77,302 of record NZ_CBVJ010000110.1, read on the forward strand.
AGTTACAGCTTGAGACCCAAACCCAGCGTAATATTCAACAAGCGGAGGATCATAACGACCGACTCTGCACGAGTAGCTGTTGCGTTTGGATCAAACTTTCCTTCGCTTTTACCGCTAATGACGCCGGCTTCTGCAAGTTGATTAATTTGAGCTTCCGCCCAGCTTCCCGTTACATCTTTAAACTTGGAATCGCCTGAGGCTTCGCCTAGTTTCAATAGCTTAGAGAGAATGGCAACCATTTCTGCCCGGGTGATCTCATTATTTGGTTTGAATGAACCATCTTTGTACCCGCCAATAATACCATTCGCCTTCAAAGCATTTATCGCATTAGCTGCCCAGTGACCTTGAGTGTCGGCAAAAGAAGCATCTCCTGTGGACTCAATTCCCAGTGCCTTAACTAACATACTTGCAAACTCAGCTCTTGTAACACTAGCATCTGCGTGGAAGGAGCCGTCTTCATAGCCGCTGACAAAACCGATTTTAGCAGCCAGCTCAATGGCAGAGGAACTCCAGCTATTTGCCTTAACGTCTGAGAATGAAACCGTGGTATCGGCATCAACCGCAGTTTTCACCTTTTCCTTCACTGCTTCTGCTTTGACAAGCTTCTCGTCTAGAGCAGGCTTTTCAGGCTTCTGCGATGGTGTTGGCGATGGGCTCGCAGTTGGTGTCGGGCTTGGACTTGGTGTTGCTACTGGCGGCATACCGCCTCCGGTGCCACCGCCTCCGCCAGTACCGCCGCCGTTGCCTCCACCTGTACCGCCGTTGCCTCCACCTGTACCGCCGTTGCCTCCATTACTTCCGATGACAACCATGCGAAGCGTATTTAGATCGTAGTAATTGCCCTGCTCTACGATAAAGCTTTCTGTCGTAAAATCGTTATAGCCTGGTTTTGATACCGTTATTGTGTATGTGCCGTCCGGAATATTAAAAATAGAGAACATACCGCTGCCTGCGTAGGTTGTCGTAACGAAGTCTGTTCCGTTAATGGTCACGCTGGCATAGCCGATTCCTTCGTTATTCTGATTTTGAACTGTACCAAATACTTGAGAGTTATAAGCAGTAATTACGGGAACATCCGTCGTTGAATCTTTCATGACGATATTTTGGTTTGGCGTCGTATTAATCGTCACATAACCGGTCTTCCCTATAACTAAATGAAAGAGTCCAACAGGTACATTCTCGAAGAGATAGTTACCGTTTACATCTGTGTTAACCGTATCGAATAATGTGCCATTATACGCACCAAGATAGATGCTTACAGAAGTACCAGATAGCCCCTCACTCGTAGCGAGATTTTCAATTTTGCCTTTAACAGTTCCTGTTCCGTGAGGCTGGGTTGCCGCAGTAACAACGACAGGAATCGTTACTTCTTTGTCTTGCAGCGTAGCCGTTATCAGCCCGTTGCCTTCTTGTACCCCAAAAATAAAGCCATTATTAGAAACAGATACAATAGAAGAGTTGGAAGAATTCCATCTTATAAGCGGCGACACGCTAGCTGAAGAACCATCGCTATAGTTAGCAGTAATATTTGTACCTGTAAATTGACCAACTTCTAATTCGAGAGAATGTGGATTCGCAGTTAGCTCTACAAGCGTTTTAGGAGGGGGAGTGCTCTCTCCATCAGCGAGAAGTGTAATATCACCAAAAGGAACCCGTTCACCCGGAACAATAGCAAAGCTTTCTGTAACTTGAGTCTGGTATCCTGTTTTTGAGAGGGTTAGCGTATACGTACCATAAGGAACATTTGATATAATAAAATGTCCATAGTTCTGACTTGTCGTTATAGAGTGCGGTTGGCCTGTTACTTGAATAGTAACACCGCCCACTTCAGCCCCCTGTGTATTTCTCACTGTTCCATAGATATAAGAAAAATCCATAATATACGGAATCACTGTCACTGTTTGGTTCGCAGTTACTGTATTGTTATTAGGAATTATTATTGAAGAAAGATAACCCGGTTTCGATAACTGTAAATAAAAATCGCCTTCAGGTGCCGTGTTGAACGTGTAAACCCCATCGTTGCCAGTAAAAGTCGAACCTGCCTCCTCTCCACCAGCACCCCATTCTCCGCCAGTATACAACGTCACCTTAACCCCGCTCATAGGACCATTTGTTTCACGATCAATTACTGAACCTGTAACGCTTCCCGTATTTGGTGCTGCCGATACCGTGCTGCCTACTAAAAAAAATAGAAGAGCAACGACAGTAAAAATAGATAAAGCTACTTTTGTTGAAACTATGTTAAACTTCTCTCTCATTTTGAAATCCTCCGCTTTCTAAAATTACTTATACAAAAATGATGATGTTATGACTAATTTCTCTAACTAATTGTTGTTGTAAAATCATTCAAAAAGACCACCATATCGAAAGGCGTTCAGCATCCACTAAGTCAGCCTTTCGAGTTTTAATCTATCTATAGTTAATACAGCTTGAGACCCAAATCCAGCGTAATATTCAACAAGCGGAGGATCATAACAACTGACTCTGCACGAGTGGCTGTTGCGTTTGGATCAAACTTGCCCTCGCTTTTACCGCTAATGACGCCGGCTTCTGCAAGTTGGTTAATTTGAGCTTCCGCCCAGCTTCCCGTCACATCTTTAAACTTGGAATCGCCTGAGGCTTCGCCTAGTTTCAATAGCTTAGAGAGAATGGCAACCATTTCTGCCCGGGTGATCTCATTATTTGGTTTGAATGAACCATCTTTGTACCCGCCAATAATACCATTCGCCTTCAAAGCATTTATCGCATTAGCAGCCCAGTGACCTTGAGTGTCGGCAAAAGAAGCATCTCCTGCGGACTCGATGCCCAGTGCCTTAACTAGCATACTCGCAAACTCAGCTCTTGTAACACTAGCATCTGCGTGGAAGGAGCCGTCTTCATAGCCGCTGACAAAACCGATTTTAGCAGCCAGCTCAATGGCAGAGGAACTCCAGCTATTTGCCTTAACGTCTGAGAATGAAACCGTGGTGTCGGCATCAGCAGCTTTTTGGACCTTTTCCCTCACTGCTTCTGCTTTGACAAGCTTCTCGTCTAGAGCAGGCTTTTCTGGCTTCTGCGATGGTGTTGGCGATGGGCTCGCAGTTGGTGTCGGGCTTGGACTTGGTGTTGCTACTGGCGGCGTACCGCCACCAGGGCCACCGCCGATGCCTCCACCATTGTTACCGCCGCCGTTTCCTGTTGCAACCATGCGAAGTGTGTTCAAATTGTACAAATTGCCTTTCTCCACGGTGAATTGATCCGTAGTCAGATCTTTATAGCCTGGTTTTGAGATTGTTAACGTATACGTACCGTCCGGGATATTAAAGATCGAGAAAATACCGATACCCGGAAAGGTTGCTGACACGATATCTGTTCCGTTAACTTTAACAATGGCATCACCGATTGCCTCGTTACTCTCGTTCTCTACTGTTCCTAATACTTGTGAATAAAAAGCAGAGATGTCTGGTACTAACGTCACCTCATTCTCTTTAACCACAATGCTAAATGTTGTAGTGTGAAATGAAACATAACCCGCTTTCTCTACAGATAGATGGAATAATCCCGCAGGTACGTTCTCGCTTACAAATAAGCCATTATCATCAGTTACTACCGTTTCGAACAAAGTACCAGGATATTCACCGGTATATATACCTACTGAAGCACCGGATAATTCCTCTCCCGTTGCCAAATCTCTAATCTTCCCTTTTACGGTGCCTGTCTTCTGCGAGCCAGGTGCCGTCGTTACCATAACTGGAATAGAGACCGTTTTATCACCCAGTTTTGCTGTTACTGTCACTCCTTCTCCTTCACTCACGCCAATGATTTCACCAGTACTGGAGACATCCACAATCGAGGGATTCGAAGAGGTCCAGCTAACCTTTGAAGTCACATCACCATAGGTTGCGTTAATATAGAAAGCCCTAATCGTTGCCTTTGTTGTTTTACCTACTTGGAGCTCCAGTTGACTCGGATCAGCCGTCAAAAAGAGAACTGTCATGGGATTCGACTCCCCCTCTTCTACAAGAACGAGTCTGCTCGGATAAACAGACTCACCTCGGACAACTGAAAAACTTTCGGTAACCAAAGGTTCATATCCTTCCTTGGTAATAGTCAGGGTATGCATACCAAGGGGCACATTATCTAGTCGAAAAAACCCTGATTGTTCTGGTGTAGTTACTTGATATTCAGTACCTGTCACTGTTACCGTAGCGCCTCCGATTTCAAAGCCTCGTGTATCCCTGATTGAACCAGAGATTTGTGAAAATGCCATGTTATACGGCTCTATAGTTACGGTCTCATCGTTTATGGACTTCTTGTCAGTCATCCAATTGCCCGGAACATAATTATCTTTTCTAAACAATAAAAAAATCCCCCCTTCTGGTACATTCTTGAACGTATATGTACCATCTGAATCAGTGACAATTGAACCGACTTCAATTCCCCCACCGCCAGGAATATAAAACAATCTCACTTCAACTCCACTTAATGGGGCATTGGTTGCTAAGTCATTAACAACCCCTGTTACGGTTCCTGTTCCGATAGGTTTAGGTCTTGCAGTCACCACAACGGGAATCGCAACTTCCTTATCCTCAAGCGCAGCGGTTATCGTTGTGCTTCCTTCTTTCAACCCAATAATTGCACCAGTACTAGCTACATGTACGATTTCAGGATTAGAAGCAGTCCATCTTACCCGCGACGTCACATCAGCCGAGGAACCATTGCTATAATGAGCAGTGATGAATGCCACTGCCATTTGACCAGCCTCAACCTCAACTGATTGTCGATTCGAACTTAACCCGATAACTGTTTTGGGTGGTGGTGGTGTCTCACCATCAGCAAGAAGTGTAATATCCCCTAAAGAGACCCTTGCTCTTTCACCTGGAAGTACCGTAAAACTTTCTATCAGATCCTGGTATCCAGGTTTTAAGATGAGTAATGTATACACTCCATGAGGCACATTTGAAAATTGAAAATAACCTGAAGTTTCCGGAGTAACAACATAATATGGCTGACCAATTATTTGAACCTCAACACCACCAATTTCAGCCCCTTGCGTGTTTTTCACTATACCGTGAACAAGAGTAATTTCCATAAAATACGGCATCACTGTAACAACTTCGCCTGCAACTGCCGTATTGCCATTAGGAATAAAATTTGAAGATAGATACCCTTCCTTCACAATATTCAAGTAAAACTTGCCCGTAGGAACATTGTCAAACGTATATACACCGTCAGTTCCGGTAATAATCGAACCTACTTCTTCTCCCCCTGCACCATCCGCACCAGCAAATAGTTTGACCGACACACCGCTCAAGGGACCATTGGTTTCCAGATCATTAATAACCCCCGTAACCGTCCCCGTATCAGGAGCCGGATCTGCCGATACCGCGCTGCTGCCTAGTAAAGAAACTAGCAGAGCCACTAAAGTGAGCATAGAAACAAACACTTTTTTTGAAGTTTTTTTGAACTTCAGTCTCATGTTGTTACCTCCGTATTTTTCAGTTTTTATAATAGGATAATTGGCCTACGAAATAATCCAATCGACCTATAACACTGTCAAATTATAGAATATTACATTCTATTATATTTGTAAACAAATTGAAATGATAGAAATCTGAGTTTTCATTAAGAAACAATTCGAACTAGAGAATAGTATGCTAAGCAAGAAGAGTTTTTGTCGTCACCAACAGAAAATTGTAACGTTCTGGCATGAATGCGTATTTATTTTTATGATTTTCCAGCAAATCGACAAGATGATTCTCCCAATTTCGAGCATTTCCGATATAATACAAATAAGAAATATGATTTTATTATTAATTCATCTACTACATTCACATAGTTAAAAAGGAGATACATATGACCGACAACATCCTCGTACGCAATAACGTAAACGTGATAGGAACAGGTACACAAACGATTGTCTTCGCACATGGCTTCGGATGCGATCAAACGATGTGGCGCCATGTCGTTCCCAACTTCATATCAGACTACCAGGTTGTACTATTCGATTATGTAGGCTCCGGACAATCTCAGATTAACGATTATGACCCTGTAAAATATAGTAATTTGCAAGGCTATGCTCAAGACGTATTGGAGATTTTGGATGCGTTGGCCCTGAAAAATGTGATTTTCGTCGGGCATTCCGTCAGCAGCATGATCGGCCTGCTTGCGTCACTGCGCGGCGGCTCGGAATATTTCGAGCGAATCGTCATGATTGGACCTTCACCACGTTATATGAACGACCTCCCCGACTACTATGGGGGCTTCGAAAAAAGCGATATTGACGAGTTGCTTACAATGATGCAGCTGAATTTTATTGGCTGGGCTAGCTATCTGGCACCTATCGTCATGCAAAATCCCGAACGACAGGAGCTCACAGAGGAACTAGAGCAAAGCTTCTGCTCCAGAGATCCTCGTATAGCCCGCCAATTTGCGGAAGTCACCTTCTTGTCCGATTGCAGAAGCAGTCTTTCGGAAGCAACGGTCCCGACACTTATCCTGCAATGCTCGCAGGATAGCATCGCTCCGGTTGAAGTCGGTCAATATCTGCATGCTCATCTTAAGAACAGTACCCTTCAACAAATGGCGGCAAAAGGCCATTACCCGCAGTTGAGTCATCCTGACGAGACGACCCGGCTCATTAAAGCTTATTTGGCAAGCAAGTAGCATCTGGAGGATCGGCATATGGACATTCAATTAGATAAAGCACCCTGCGGGTACTTCTCCATATCAGACAGCGGCAGCATCTTGACCATAAATCAAACGTTATTGGATATGCTCCTTTACGAACGCCATGAATTACTGGGCCGGCATATTGAGTCCGTCATGTCGGTTACGAACAAGCTTTTTTTCCATACCTATTTTTATCCGTACATTCAGATGCATGGCCATGTTAACGAGATGTATATCTCGCTTCGAACAAATGCTCAGCAGGATCTGCCTGTTCTTCTGAACGGGGTTCGCCAGCAACGCGATGGAGAAACTGTCATTGACTGCGTAGCCGTTGTGATGCGCAAACGAATCGAGCATGAACGCGATATTCTCCATTCCAAAACAAAGCTCGAAGAACTGTATCAGGCTACGAACGAAGCGAATCAGAAGCTTGAGATTTTGCATGAAGAATATGAGCTTAAGCAGCAAGAGCTGATACGAATCAACTTGCAGCTGGAAACGATGGCCGCCACCGATCCGTTGACCGGACTGCATAACCGCCGTTTTTTCCAAGTTAGTCTGTTGACCCAGCTGCTTTCCTTCCGGGAAACGGGGGAACCCTTCTCCCTGCTAATTATTGATATAGATCATTTTAAGCGCATTAATGATACATTCGGACATCCGGCTGGCGATGCCGTGCTTGTCCATTTAGCGAGACTGCTGGAGTCGATGGCGCGTGAACCCGACATAATCGCCCGCTTCGGAGGCGAAGAATTTGTCGTCATTCTTCCGGGCACCGATCAGGACGATGCCATCTTAACGGCAGAGAAATACAGGTCCGCTATCGCCAGTTCTTCTTGCGGCGAGCATACGATAACCGTTAGTATCGGAGCTTCGACTGTATGCCATGGAGACACTGATGAGACACTTCTTCATCAAGCAGATACGGCGCTATATGCCTCCAAGAGCAGCGGCCGGGACCGGGTTACTCACTCCAAACAACTAGTAGCTGCCCAAGATTGACGCGCTCCAAAAAAAATCAGCCACACATATATCAAGGAGTGGCTGTTTTTTTGTTGATGTATTCCGCTATCCATTAAGGACAGCCCTCAGCCGATATAGAATTGGTAGTGATTCAATAAATAGGAGATATATTCCGCTATTTGAAAGGATGAAGGTAATCTCATGGTGAACCATCTGCGTGTTGCCGCATTTCTAATTGTAATTTCTTGTTTGTTAAGCGCTACGGCCGCTTATGCCGCCCCCCTCAATCAAAGCGTGATTGAGGAAGAGGACGAAGATGAAGATGATGGAGTATTTATGTATGTTCCCGAAACGGATATCACGAACCACCCTGCAGAGCGTCTGTTCCAATGGGCTGAACTGGAACATATCATTGATGGATATCCCGACTTCAGCTATAAACCCGATCAACTCGTTATTGAAGCTGAATTTCTTAAAATGCTGTATAGAGCCTTTGGTATCGCTATTCCAACGGCAACCAGACCGAGGCCCGGCACTGATTGGACTGAAGGCCCTTATTCAATGGCAACTTACTTCAATCATGCTCCCCAAGGTGTAGTAAATCAAAAGCTTAGATCGGAGCCCATTACCAAGCTGCACGCAGCAGAGATCATTAGCGCTGCCAACGGGGTTCATTATAACGGTGAAGATGCTGTTGCCTACTTGATCGGATACGGAATGGCCAACAGCAGCGCCAAAACCCCAAGCGACTTTCATGGCAACGATACCTTTACCCGAGCAGAGGCCCTTCAGTGGATTAGACAGCTCGCGCTTAGAGGCATGCTGTCCATCCAAGTAAGGCCGAAGGTTCCTAGTGATCCTCTCTTGCTTCCTTCCCTGCCTGCTTCAGCAATCGGTACATTGCCGGATTTCAGTGAAATCCCACTTGGAAGCGAAGATTTCAATCTGCTGGGAGCCGATCCATTTCCGGCAGTGAAATGGGGAGCATCCAAGCAATCCATCGATGATCTTTTCGGATATTCTAAGGAAAAAGATATGTTCTCACAGTACAGTTACCCGGATTTCTCTGCCCACTTCAATAAAAAGGGACAATTGGATGCATGGACTGTCAGATACTTTGAGGATGAAGACGGGGACGTCTCACGTACAAATCCACGATTGCGTACAAATAAAGGAATTATTGTAGAGGAGAGCACGTTAATTGACGTTTTAGAGCAATACGGGACAGTCGGGTATATCGGGAAAGGAATAGCGAGCTATTATTATTCGAAAAATGTAGACGGATCGTTTACGCCAATTAACAATTACTCCTCTACGAACCGGTATTCGGGCTTTGAAAACAAGTATGTTCTTTCTTTTTCATTCGACGAAGACAGCCTTGCTGTCAAATTCATATTCGCATCCACTGCTTACTATGCTTATAATCCAATGGACAAGCCCTAGATCATCAGCACTAGCCATTAAAAGAAAACTTGCATAAAATCAATAAATAACGAACAAAACGGCTGCTAAATTGGACATCCCCCTCTAGGGATGCTACCCTTTTGATGTACGTTACTTATCTTACGAAGGAGGATTACCTGATGAAAAAGAGATCCATCGCGTTTTTATCTGCTGGCATCGGGTACTCTACCGCTGTTTTTTTCTAGAATCCATTTCGACGGGGCAGGTCTGTCCAAAAGAATGAAACTACAAAAATACAGCGGAATCATAACGGCATTCCGTTATGAACTTCCTAATCGATAAGGAGACGTTCTCATATGACAAACTCAGCCAATACGATCGTTCAAAGATATAATCCAGAAAGCCTTGCCAAACCTGTAGGCAGCTACAGCCATGTTACCAAAATAAGCAGAGACGCCGAGATGTACGTTTTTTCCGGTCAAATCGGCATCGATCAAAATAATGTAATACCCGATGATTTCAATCAGCAGGTCACTCATACGATGGACAATATTGTTCACATTCTGGCTTCGCAAAATTTGACTCCCGATCATGTCGTTAAAGTTAATATTTGGGCTACGCAAGAGATCGACTGGGACCACTTCTATGAAATTTGGAACCGTGTATTCGGCCCCACCCCGCCATCCATGACAGTTGCTTATATTACAGCACTGGGCCTGCCTGAGCTGAAAATCGAGCTGGATGTATGGGCTGCTGGTTAATCTCCTATCCCTTATACCAAATAGAGGACCACACCTCTACCAAGAAAGAGCCTCGGAACTTGAACATTCCGAAGGCTCTTTCTCCTTAATGGCAGTTTTATAAATTATTCCATAGTTTTAATGTACTTCCCCTAGCATGCACAGTACACTGTAGATAACCATAATATCTCAGTATTAGCCCTGAAAAGAGGACGCCTGTCATGAACGCTATGAATCCTATTCGGCACCGTGCCGTTAAATCACATCCCTTGTATGTTTCCTTCTTCAAGCAGCTGCTGCGCAACTATTTATTTGGCTCGACAGTAGCCGTGCTGGGCTTCGGAGGCGTCATTCTATTTAACACATTAAACATACCAATACGGGAAATAGGGCTGCTCAGCGGTGTACTGTTTGCATCACTCGCCATTATGCTCCTGTGTGAAATCTACGTGTTCAATCGGCATCTGCAGCCGATTCGTGCGATTTTCCAAACGGGTACGCCAACTTCTGAGCAGCTGAAAGCCGCTTACCGGCAAACCCATCGTTTCCCCACGCTTTCCGTCAAACGAACGTTTGGGCCTCATTTTCTGGGAATGTCCTTCCCCGCCATTATTTTGTGCATGCTGTTCATTCGGTTGGGGCTAGTGTCTATCCCCTACCACTACCTGCTGATCGCAGGAGCCGGAGCGTTAATGGTCGCCAGCATGCATGCGATGATTGAGTTTTTTCTGACGACGACCGCCATTCGTCCTGTCGTTTCTTTTATCCGCAGCCGCCATGTGGAGCTGTATGGACAAGATCTATCGCTGGGCGGCGAGATGCTAGTATCTATACGAACCAAGTTCCAGCTAAGCGCGTTTCTGATCGGGACACTTCCATTGATCCTGTTCACCTTGGCCTCCCAAATCCGTCTTGACGGAACGATAGGTGCAGGCAGCGGAACGTACTGGCAATGGGCCGTCATTATTTTGATAATCGGCATATCCTTCTCCATCCTGGGCGCTTCACTGCTGTCCCGTAACATTCAAGACCCGATACATACGATTCAGTCTGCTATGAGCAGCGTACAGGCCGGCAATTTAAATACCCGCGCTGACGATATTTACTCGGATGAATTCTCCAAGCTTGTTGCAGGCTTCAATCATATGGTCACGGGGTTAAAAGAACGCGAAGAGCGCAACAATCAGCTGCTGCAAAGCTATTTCTTCACACTCGCTGCCGCGCTGGACGCCAGAGACGCTTACACGGCTGGTCATTCCGAGCGCGTCGCGCGCTACTCCATGCAGATCGGCGAACTGGCGGGCTGGGATGAAGCTTCCCTTCAGATTCTGTATAGATCCGCTTTGCTGCATGATATCGGCAAGATCGGCGTTAGAGACGCCGTCCTGCTCAAAGAAGGCAAGCTGACGGATGAAGAGTTCGATCAGATCAAGCAGCATCCTGTGCTGGGAGAAAAAATATTGAAGCAAATCGAGCCTGCCGATGCGATGGCCGAGCTGCTTCCTGGTATCCGCTCCCACCATGAGCGCTATGATGGCAAGGGTTATCCGGACGGCCTGTCTGGTGAAATCATTCCTCTAATTGGCCGTGTTATTGCCATTGCAGACGCCTACGACGCGATGACCTCCGACCGCCCCTACCGGAAGGGAATGTCCCGCGAGCGGGCGCTCTCCATTCTGGAAGATGGCCGCGGCACCCAATGGGACCCCGATCTAACGGCTCGTTTCGTCGCATTCAAGCAAACAGCAAGCTCGGACAGTTTGTAAAAGCAAACAAAAACCTTCGCCCCCTTATTTGAGGAAGGCGAAGGTTTTTTCACGTCATTAATTAATGTAGTGCAAGTATTGCAGCATACGCCTCAGCATGACGGCGCTTTGCGCTCTGGACGCATTAGCTTGAGGAACGAATGCCGTATCGGTCATCCCTTGGATGATGCCTAAGCCGACCAGTTGTTCCGTTGCATCAACTGCCCAAGCCGCAACAGCCTCGCCATCAGCGAATGGTTTCAGCGCATTCGCACCGCTTTCCGCCTGTGGCGTATTCCCCGCATAAGCAAGCGCTCTTGCGATCATAACAGCCATTTGCTCGCGGGTAATATTCGCATTTGGACGGAATGAGCCATCCTCATAGCCTCCTATTAAGCCCGCTTGTTGAGCTGCTCCAACCGCTCCGGCATACCAGTCGGAAGCCTTCACATCACCAAATGCTGCATCTGCACTAATTTCAGGCAATCCAAGCGCTCTAACCAGCAATGCGGCGAATTCCGCACGGGTAATCGTATGATTGGGTGCAAAGCTGCCATCCGGCAAGCCGCCTACAATCCATTTGTTTGCGAGCAGTTCAATATCTGCTTGCGCCCAGTGCCCTTGTAAATCTGTAAAGCTACGATTGGATTGAATGATTGTATAGACACCAGCACGATGCAATTGTATCGTTGCTTTCCCATCGCTCTCGAATACCGAAGGTACAAAATGCAACCGGTTATTGGCATCCAGCCATACGGCAGTCGCTTTGTTCGGATCAAGCTTAGCGGCTGTCACATCTAACATTCGCTGCAAGTAAACACCTTGCCAGTTATTAAGGGTCTGACCATTTGCATCAAGGGCAACGACAATTGGATGCTTAAGAACAGCAGCCGAGCCCTGTTTGTTGATCGCTTCCTGTAAGCTGCCGCCTGCCTTAGCGGTTGGCTGCGCAATTGTTACCGTTAGCGTTGAGCCTTCCCGCAAGCCCGCAGCAGATTGAAGCGGAATGTGCAGGCTGTTGCCGTCCAGCGTCACTATAATACCGGCATCCTTCTGGCTCCCCCATACTTTGCGCAACGAATCCACTGGCATATCGATTTTCACCGCAGAACCCAATCCCTCAACTGCAATAACCGATTGTTGCTGCCCTTTAGAGAAGGCCTGAATCATTTGCTCCGAGGTTAGGAAGAGTCTTATGGCAGATACACCATCCGCAGATGTTTCTTTCACTGCACGCACCTCCGTCAAGACACCGCCAATGGTGATCTTCGCTGTACTCAGGAGAGGCGTGCCAGCATTTCCTGCGCCACCTGATCCGCCTGAGCCTGAGCCTTCCCCGCCAGTACCAGGTGAAGATGTCCCGATGCCGGAGACAGTAATCTCCTGAACTGCTTCATTGCCTAATACGTCAATGGCATAAACGGTATAAATACCGTTTGAAGTGACATGGAATTTCTCCGAGGCGATAATATCATTCCCCGCTCCTGCACCTCTAGCAAATTCAGCAGCATTTCGGCTGTCCGGCAGCCACAGCAGCGCAGACAATGTATTGCCTTTCGAGCCCCCGGATACGCCTGTTGTCACCGTCACGTCTGCGCCAGAGCTGCTCACATTGCCCGCACTCAGAGTAAGAACAGGAGGCTTTGAGGCAATAATGACCCCGCTCATATCCGGTACAACATAATCAATCGCGGCTGGTGCTCCGTTTAACCGGGTAATGCTTGCACCGGCCGGAAGCACGAGCTCAGAGGAAGCGGTAATATCATCCTCAAGTCCTTCCTCCAGAATGTATACAAAAGTAAGTTTGTTCAACGGCACATCCTGCATTCCGATATAGGCAGCATAGACAGTTTTGGTCGTCCCGCCGGAGCCAATCATAAGCGGAATCGTTGGCGTTCCGCTTACGGTAACCATGTATCCATAATGAACGGTAAGTGTGAGGGCCGCATTTTTCCCGTAGAGCCCGCTAGCTGGAGCCTGCAGCACCAGTTGAACCCATGTCGCTTCAAATTGATCCAACGCTTGATTTAAAGCAGCAATAGCCGCAATGAACTGCGCTTCACTTTGATTAGCAGCGTCGTCAGCAATGACTTGCGCCGCGTCGATTGCTGTCTGCATTGCAGCCCGGGCAGCACCCGTCGTTCCGCCTACGTCTGTACCTTCCGGGTGGGCTGCCAGTATTTGAAGCGCTTCGAGCAGCAAAGCCTCCAGTGCTGCGGCATCACCCGCTTGAACCAGCGTATCTTCGAATGCAGTTATCGCATATTGCAGTACAGCAGAGGCACCATCAAGCTGAACCTGCGTCTGATGCCCGGCATCATCGGAGACAGCCTGCGCCGTATCGATTGCCGCTTGCAGGGCAGCGCGTGCGGCTCCAGTAGTTTCACCAACGCCTGTACCCTCCGGATGATCCGCCAGCATTTGATACGCGTCAGCCAGTACCGCATCCAGATCGGATGCGTCCCCCGCTTGGATCAGCGTACCTTCAAAAGCAGTAATTGCTGCTCGCAACACGGCAGCCGCCGTATCAATCTGCCCTTGCGTATGACTGCCCGTATTATTGGCAACAAGCTGTGCCGTTGTTATAGCCGCCTGCAAGGTCGAACGCGCCGCTGTCGTCGTCTCACCGACGCCGGTTCCTGCCGGGTGATCCGTAAGCGCCTGATTGGCATCCGTCAGCGCAGCTTGCAAAGCCGTTGCGTCAGGCTGTATGATCGCCGCGTTAAACGTTTGAATAGCGGTTTGCAATAAAGCCCCCGCCCCATTCAAATCCGCAGCCGTACTGGTATTCCGGATAGCTTCAATGAATGATCTGGCATCTCCAACTGCACTCGTCAAAGCCACATGAGCATGGAGAGGCACTTGGCCTACCATTGGGCCTGGACTATGGTCCTTCAGCAGCTGTTTGGCCGAAGCGATCGTTTCAAACAACGGCTTCCCGTCTACGAACGTATATCCTTTATTTCTCGCATAGGTTTGTACGGCTGAGCCCGCATAACCGAATATTTTCAAATCCGCTGCAACGGCTTGATTGTTATTGAAGGAATTAGATTCGATCGTTACGGTCTTGCCCATCACAACGATGCTGGACAGCTGATTATAGCGAAAGGTATAACCGCCGATGCTCCTTATGTTTGCCGGTATCACAACACTTGTCAACTGATTGCCTCTGAATGCAAAATCACTGATTTCCGTCAAGTTCTCCGATATCCGGACACTGGTCAGTAAATTATTCGAAAAAGCCTCCTGTTCCATGTTTGTCAGGCTATCCGGTAAATAGATGTTTGTCAGCTTGTTGCTGGTGAAAGCCCTTTGCCCGAGACTCGTCACGCTGCCGGGGAGGTTCAAGCTTGTAAGAAAATTGTAGCCAAACGCATCACTGCCGATTGACTTTACCCCGTTAGGAATCACCACGCTCGTAAGATCAGTGACATAAAAAGCAGAGTCTCCAATTGCAGTTACCGGCACCCCTCCTAAGACGGCTGGGATCGTAATATCGACACCCGCTCCTCTAACGAAATCCGTTATGGTTGCTTCATTGTTGGCAATCGTGTACGTATAATCAGTATCTCCAAGCGCATACATGCGGGGAGTTTGTGAAAATGAAGTACAGACGGTGATTAGAACGACTAATAGACATAGAGCAGTTTTTCTCATCTTGATCTCCTCTCAAAAATGGTTAATCCACCGCCTATCATTGTAGCAACGGCCAATAAAAGAATAGTGAAAGACAGGCATGCGAAAACAGCAAAAAACCGCGTGGCATCAAGCCCTCGCGGTTTTTGTCGAAGCAGGAACAATTTTCTTTAACTATCAATCTCTATTAAGCAAATTGGTTCTCCATTGCTCATACAGCTCCTGAATGGACACGCCTTCTATTCGTTTTTTCTTAGGATTCCGAATCACTTCGTTCATGGTCTCCATGCCATAGACTTCAATTATATATTGAACCAGCATCCCGCTGTAGAAATAAGCATCCCCGCCCGCTTGGTCAAAATAATCGGAAGCGGCAAATTGTTCCCATGTTGGAAGGTCACCGAAGGTGCGCTTCTGCTGAAGCTCCTGCTCGAGCTGTTTGGAGGCATAATAGGCAAGCCCTTCATCCAGCCACTTCACCTTACCAATATCTGAATTAATCTGCTGAATAACGGCATGGACAAACTCGTGGACAATTTGGTCTGTATAGTGGGCCTGAACGATTGGCTCATTCAGATTCGAAGGCGTAAATACTTTAATGATTTTGTCGGAAGCATCATAGGTTCCTTCTGTTTCTCTGCCCATTACTCTCTGGAATTCTGGTTTATCGGTATATACATGAATCACGGTCTTATTCGAGGGCTGGAATTGGAACATTTCAGCAATTCTCTTATAATTCTCTTCAAACGCTGCCGCCAAAATCGAAATAGCAGGCTCTGTATTCTCTTGAGAATCCGGACTGTAGAATAAACCATGCTCCGTTTCCTGAACAAGGCTCGGCGTCTCTTCAACAGGTCTGCTGCATGCTGTTAATAGGAGCATGAGCACAAAAAACATATTTGAGATCCAACGCTTACGGTTCATAAGAGCCCCCTAATCAAAAGCTGGTGATTTTCCCTTTAATCATTAATTATATAATTTCACAGGAGACCCTGACTATCCTTCCTTCGGATTGCTGCATCATGAAATTGCGATGACAATGATGTTGGGCTAGAATGTTCCTTACCAGACCTAAAGGCGGTGAGCTTGCTGCATGTCTAACGGAAACAAACCTAAATATGATAAATATCACTCGCTCGACGGCATGTTTTTCAAACTTCGGGAGATGGAATTTATTAAACCCCATACGAAAGAGTGGGAATTAAGGCTGCAGTTTATCGAATCTCACATCATTCTAGCAACAACGAGCGGCCATGGATGGCTGACAATTGACGGCCAGTTTACCGAACTGCGGCAAGGCCATGTATACCTATGCAGATCCGGTCAGCTTATCGAAGCCGCTGCCTATTCATTGGATGAACGCGGATTATACATTCTGCGCTTCGATGTGATAGAGGACAACCCTGCCTCTGATGACACCACAACCGCTTTAAAACACAAAAGCCTTTTTCCGGTTCAAGGAGAAGTCATTCTCGCCTCTCCGATATCCGTTAATGCTTTATGTGAGAACATATTCCACAGCTTTCAAGATGAAGATCCATTAAAGCGATTCCGCACTCAGATCTCGTTTCATGAACTGCTGCATACCATCCTGCAAGAGTCCTTGCATGAATATGATAACGATGCTGAAGCCTCGCTGGATCACATTAAATCCTATATTGAGCAGCACTACCACCAAGACCTGACGATTGAGCATTTGGCCAAAGTGGCAGGAGTAAGCTCCCGGCATTTCATGCGTTTATTTAAAAAAAGGGTATGGCTGCGGGGCCATTGATTATTTGGCTATCTACCGGATTAAGGAAGCTCAGCGTTTAATGAGCACGGGTGGCCCTAATCGTCTTCAGGATATTGCCAGACATGTCGGTTATCAAGATGACATTTATTTCCGGCGTAAATTCAAGCAAATTACAGGGGTTCCACCGGCAGCGTTTATGAAAAACAGCAGACAAAAAATCGCTGCCTATCATTTTCCCAATATTGGACAGCTGCTCGCTCTTGAGATTACGCCTTGCGCCGCGCCTGCCGATCATCCCTGGACCGATTATTACAAAAGAAAATATCAATTGAATACCGTTTTGGCGCTAAGTGCCGATGAAGCGGAACGGCACCAGCAGCTTCAGCTCGCCAAACCAGATTTTATTATCGGTGTCGATATTCTTGTGTCTGCAGAGGAGCAAAATCGTCTCCGGGAAATCGCACCCGTATTTTTTGTACCTTGGCTGGAGCATGATTGGCGCGAACATCTGCGTCTCATCGCTAAGTTTTTGGACAAGTCAGCTTCTGCAGAAGCATGGCTCGGCAGTTACGAGCGGAAAGCGAAATTTGTAAGCGAAGAAGTAAAACAGACGTTGAAGGATGACCGTCTGCTCATTCTGCAAATTTCCGGGAATCTGTATCAGGTTCTGGGTGACAGAAGCTTGGGTGCCGATTTTTTACGAAGATTTACGAATCAGGGCTGCTGCTGGAATTGACCGCTTGAATCCTGCTCAAGAGATAAGCTTGAATCAATTGCCCGAATTTGAGGCAGATCGGCTTTTGATTATCGTAGGTAATGATGCTCTCTCGCAATCCAACTGGCGTGCACTGCTTAACTCCGAGATTTGGCGTGGTCTAACGGCCGTCATCAACAATCGGATCGACTTCCTTCCCGCGTATCCCTGGGTAGAATACACGGCTTTTACTTATGAGCTTCTGCTCGAAGAAGTGTTGAAGCTATGGCGGTATCGTGCATAAAATATTGTCCCTATCGTGTATATTCCAAAATAGCGAATTCAACTATACTCCTCATATGTGATAATGATTATCAGTTCAAGTATTCATTATTAAAATAGTATTTCAGGAGGAGCATCTGGGAATGAAACGTAACAAAAGCTGGATTACAAGTATCGTGATCGTACTGTTAGTCATGCTAAGCACTGCTTGCGCAGCTAATAATACAGAACCTAATGCCGCAAAGGAGAATGACGGCGGAACGAATGCGGGGGCTAAGGAAAAAGAAGAACGTGTCTTTTCAAGCCTAAAGGGAGATCTCACCATCCCTGTAGAGCCTCAAAGGGTTATCGGGTTATCGGTCGTTTATCCGGAATTTTTGTATGCGCTTGGCGTAACGCCCGTAGCTGTACAAAACTATCACGACGATTTCCCTTCCTACTTGCAGGAAGCATTTAAAGATACGTTAAAGATGGGCCTTGCTCAAACGCCAGATTTCGAAGCGATTCTCGACTCTCAGCCGGACCTTATTATTGCCCCTACTTGGTGGGCCGATAAAGATTACGACCAGCTGTCCAAAATCGCACCAACCGTGCTGTTGCCCCAGCGGGATAATTGGCGTGATGAGCTGCGGGATATTAGCGATGTCCTCGGCAAAAAAGAGCAAGCGGAAAAAGTAATTCAAGATTTGCAGACGAAGGAAAAAGAAGCGAAAGAGAAGCTCCACTCCATCGTTGGAGATGAGACCGTCCTATATATGATGGTTATGGATAAGGAAATTGTCATCTATGGGATTAACAGCGATCGCGGTATCTTCATCCACAAAGCATTAGATTTGCAGCCGATAGAAGATTTTCCGCAAACCGAGCTTAGCCTTTCCATTTCATTGGAGAAAATACCGGAATACAACCCGGATCATTTGATCCTGCAGTTGGATGATGAATCAAGTGAAGCGGTTCAGAACCGGTACAAAGAAATGGTGAACAGCTCCTTGTGGAAAAACATGACCGCGGTTCAGAACGACCATGTGTACGTCGTAGGAGGCAAGGAATGGTTTAGTCTAGGCATGTCTCCATTAGCGGATACCTATGCCATTGACGATATTGTGAAAGCTTTTGAAAGCAAAAAGTAAATGGAACAAGTATAAAACAAAGAGAGCGCAGGCCTATGCTGCGCTCTCTTTGTTGTTAGTCTGCTGCTATTTTCTGGACGGCGCTTCCCAAATCGCTTTCAGCCAAGCATCGAATTCGTCGCCTTTGTCGCCCTCATACGTATCGTAAATATCCGAACGCGTCTTTTGCAGTTTTTCCTTAAACTCTTCGAAGGTGTGGCCCTCCGGCAAGCTTTTCTTAATCCGCAGCAAAATTTTGTTTGTCCCTTTGAACAGCTCGCCTTTCGTTTTGGCAGGCATTTGCACCGCTTCACCAAGCTTCTTCAGACTGCGGTAAGCAGCTTCCCGTACTTGAAATACAGGATCGCCGGACAATGCGTGCTGCAGCAGCTTAATGGATGGATCAGTATCCATCTGGCTGAGCTCATTTACAGCGTTCAATCGGTCGCGCCAGCTTCCTTTGCGATTAACTGCTTTTTTCAGCTCCTCGAAAATGTCCGGTTGTTGTTCATTAACGTCTTCAACATTATGGTTACTCAACATTTAATCTCCTTAATCATTGCCGCACCCGGCAAATGATGAATTGAATTTCGTACTGATGCGATCTATTATAGCATGAACCTGACGAAACATTGCATGCGATCATAAGTTTTCTCCATTCATAATAATACACATAATCATCGTAGCATTACATCTTTAGGTAAAAATGTAAGCGTTTTATACTGAGTTCATAAGTCCGTTCACAACTACAAGATAGCGCCATGATGAAGCGTGAATCCGTAAACCAATATTTGCTAAATATTGGTTTTGTTGCATTGTGCGATATGGCGATATCGATTGAATGAGACTGTTACCCTTAAAGAGAGGAGGCGTTAGAAAAAAGCATCACAGGCTTGCTCATAATGTAAGCGCATTAATTCTTGGTTAAAACAATGACTAGGAGGATGTTTATGTTTTTAATGAGGCAATCCAAACGCAATCCAATCGTTATTTGGTTTCTGGCGGCGGTGATTCTGCTGTCACAGCTCACGCTGTACCCTTCGCACTCTTCTGCGGCAGGCGGACCTAACCTCGCAACAGGCAAAACGGTGACAGCCAGCGGACATGCAGATGTCTATGTAGCAAGCAATGTAAATGACAGCAACCAGGGTACCTATTGGGAAAGTACGAACAATGCTTTTCCGCAATGGCTTCAAATCGATCTTGGCGCAAGCACAAATATTGATCAAATCGTACTGAAGCTGCCTACAGGCTGGGGAACACGTACGCAAACATTGTCTGTACAAGGCAGCACTAACGGCTCGACGTTTTCTGATATTGTAGGCTCTGCAAACTACGTATTTAATCCGTCGATCAGCAGCAACTCGGTGACGATCAACTTCGCCGCCACGAATACCCGCTATGTTCGTCTGAACTTTACGGCTAACAATGGCTGGCCAGCCGGTCAGATTTCCGAGTTCGAAATCTACGGCGCTACAGTAACACCTACGCCAACACCAACACCAACACCTACTCCTACACCTACTCCAACGCCTACTCCAACAGCTACACCAACAGCTACACCAACACCTACTCCAACACCTACTCCAACAGCTACACCTACACCGACTCCTACACCAACCGCCACACCAACAGCTACACCTCCAACTGGCAGCAATCTGGCGATTGGCAAAGCTATTACCGCATCTTCCTCTACCTTCACATTCGTAGCCACTAATGCCAATGACGGCAGCACGGCTACATACTGGGAAGGCGGAAGCAATCCAAGCACACTCACTGTTGATCTGGGCTCCAACCACAATCTGACTTCCATCGTTCTCAAGCTGAATCCGGGGAATGATTGGAGCACTCGCACACAAACGATTCAAGTGCTGGGTAGCGATCAGAACTCATCCACCTTCAATAACATCGTTTCCGCTCAATCGTATACGTTCAATCCGGCAACTGGAAACTCGGTAACAATTCCGGTTACAGCAACAGCTAAGCAAGTAAGGCTGAACATTACAACGAACTCCGGCGCTCCTGCAGGCCAAGTAGCTGAATTCCAAATCTACGGAACTCCTGCTCCGAATCCGGATTTGACGATTACTGGCTTGTCCTGGACACCAGCCTCTCCGATTGAGACCGATCCGATTACGCTGAGTGCAACGGTAGCCAACATCGGTACTGCAAGCTCTGCTGCAACGACCGTTAATTTCTATCTCGGCACACAGCTTGCCGGCTCTGCTCCAGTAGGCGCATTGGCAGCTGGCGCAACGTCCACAGTATCGCTGAATATCGGCCCTAAAAATGCTGCGACCTATGCAGTAAGCGCTAAAGTCGACGAAAGCAATGTGGTAGTTGAGCAGAACGAGAGCAACAACAGCTACACAAGTGCAACATCGCTCACAGTGGCTGCGGTATCCAGCTCTGACTTGGTTACTGCGGCTTCTTGGAATCCAAGCAATCCAAGCGCAGGCAATACTGTTACCTTCACTGTCAATTTGAAAAATGAAGGAAACATCGCATCTGCGGGCGGCGCTCATCCTATTACGCTCGTACTCAAGAATGGTGCTGGCGCAACCATTACAACATTGAACGGCTCCTACAGCGGCTCCCTTGCAGCCGGAGCTTCCGCTAATGTCGTACTTGGAACTTGGACGGCAGTTAATGGCAGCTACACGGTAACGACAAGCGTTGCAGCTGACGCCAACGAAGTCGTCATTAAGCAAGCGAATAATACAAGTACAACCAACCTGTACTCCGGTCGCGGCGCTAATATGCCATTCACAATTCTGGAGGCTGAAGCATCCTCCAATACGACTAACGGAACGAAGCTGGCTCCTAACTTCAAGCCTGGCGACTTTGCAGGCGAAGCTTCCGGCCGTTCGGCAGTTAAACTCGATGCAACAGGTCAATATGTAGAGTTCACACTCACATCCGCTGCCAACGCATTTGTCCTGCGGAATGCGATCGCTGACAATACGTCGGGAACAATCAGTATTTATGCAGACGGAGTGAGCAAAGGCAAGTTCAACGTAACATCCAAATTCTCTTATGTATATGCTACACCTAGCACGCTTGGCCGTCTTGGCTATGACAACTCACCAGGAGCAGGGCTTACAGCTTACTGGCTGTATGAGGATTCCCAGCTGCTGCTTGACCAAGTCTACCCTGCCGGAACGAAGATTAAAATCCAGAAGGATGCTGGAGACGTGCCTTGGATCTACGTCGATATGATCGAGACGGAGAATGTCGCTCCTGCTGCGACGAATCCGGACCCTAGCAAATACGTCCAGGTTTCCGCTACGAAATCGATCGAGCAAGCACTTAATGAATTCAGACAGGATGCAACGAAAAAAGGGATCTTCATCCCAGCCGGCGAATGGACGATTAACAATAAAATCTTCCTCTATGGCCGTGCAACTGAAATCATTGGTGCTGGCCCATGGCACACCAAGCTGGTAGCGCCGCAAAATCAAAGCAATACAGACGTAGGCTTCAACATTAGTTCGGCTGCTAATGGTTCCACAATTAAAGATCTGTCCGCATGGGGCAACTATGTATACCGTACTGACGGACCTGGTAAATTCATCGACGGCAACGGTATGCAAAATGTAACAGTTCAGAACGTTTGGGTTGAGCACTTCATCTGCTTGTACTGGGGTGTAAACTCTTCCTACAATACGTTCAAAGACAACCGGATTAAAAATACGTTTGCAGACGGCATCAATATGACAAACGGTTCTTCCTATAACGTCATCGACAACAACTATTCCAGAGGAGCTGGAGATGACGCATTCGCTTTGTTCAGCGCAATCGATTCTGGCGGCTCGTACAATGTCGGCAATAAGTTCACCAACCTGACAGCTACCAACGTCAGACGTGCAGCCGCTTTTGCAGTATACGGCGGTTCCGATAACCTGTACCAGAACCTGTACGGAGCAGATACGCTGACTTATCCGGGCATCACAATCAGCAGCTTGAGCTTTGGTTATAACACATTAGGATTCGGCGATAAGGATACCGTCATCGACGGCGTCACGCTGGACCGGACTGGCGGAGATTTCTGGACCAGCGTCGGTGCAGACGATAAAATCAACGAATACCAAAACTTTGGCGCGATCTGGTTCTTCGGAGGAGACAGAACGTTCAAGAACATTTTGGTTAAAAACGTGGATATCAACAACCCTGTTTACTTCGGATTGATGTTCCAAACCAAATCGCCGGAAAATCTGTCGATGCAAAACGTTCGCGTTGAGAACGTCAACATCAACAACCCGACCCGCTATGGCATTAAGCTCGTCGTCAGCGCCGAGAGCGGTCAAGGACCGGCTCGCGGTTCAGCAAGCTTTACGAATGTAAAAGTAAACAACCCTGGCGTTGCAGCCATCTATGGCGAAAGCGGCAGCCCGAACTTCACTGTAAACAGAGTTTCGGGGAATAACTGGTAATCTGTAACAAT
>NZ_CBVJ010000111.1 GCF_000513275.1 Paenibacillus gorillae
TTTATGTTTACATCCTAGTTCTGATAAGCCGGCAAAGGACGGCTTAACCCCAAGTGGTCGCGAAGTGTCGTTCCGCGATACTGGGTCCGGAACAAACCCCTCCTCTGCAACTCCGGTACCACCTCGTTCACAAACTCATTCAGCCCGCTTGGCAGCAGCGGCGGCATCAGATTGAATCCGTCGCATGCTTCCTGCCGGAACCATTCCTCCATCAGGTCAGCTAGTTGCCCAGGCGTCCCGACAAAGGTTTTGTGACCTCGCGCGCCAATGACACGCTGGCTTAATTGACGGATCGTCATTTCTTCCTTCTCAGCCAAACTAATGAGCATTTTAATCCGGCTAATTACCCCGCTTGTAGAGGTTGCAGGCAGAGGGATAGATGGCAACGGCCCGTCTAGATCATAGGAAGCTAGATTGAAATTCAATAAGCCGGATAGTTGAGCTACGGCCACATGAGGAAGCACCAGAGCGTCAAGCTCCTGCTGCTTTTCCCTCGCTTCTTGCTCGGTTGCTCCAAGTATCGGCGAGATGCCCGGCATAATTAATAGCTCATGTTCTTCACGGCCAAAGTCCGCCATTTGATTCTTCACACTTTTATAGAACACTTTGGCTTCCTCTATCGTCTGCTGCGCTGTAAATACAACCTCAGCGATGCTCGCCGCAAATGCTTGACCTGCAGGCGAAGAGCCTGCCTGAATGAGAACCGGATAGCCTTGCGGAGGGCGCGGCACATCCAACGGGCCTTTCACGGTGAACCAGTCACCCTTATAATTAATCTCCCTAACCTTATCCAGATCAGCATAAACACCGGATGCCTTGTCCGCCAACAGCGCCGTATCCTCCCAGCTATCCCACAGCTCCTTAACGACCTCAACAAACTCCCCAGCACGCTCGTAACGAAGCTCATGGGCAAGATTCGTTTCTCTGCCAAAGTTATGTGCCTCGGCCTCCGTACCCGTCGTTACGATATTCCAGCCGGATCGTCCCGCGCTAATATGATCCAAGGTAGCCAGCTTTCGGGCGGTGTGGAAAGGCTCATTATAGGTTGTGGAGGAGGTGGAGACCAATCCTATCTGTTCTGTAACAGCAGCCAACGCTGACAGCAAGCTGTAAGGCTCCAGCGCACCGCCTACATTATGCCCGATCGAAGATAGGCTCCTCCCTACAGCCAGCGCATCGGCGATAAACACCATGTCCAGCTTGCCTCTCTCTGCCGTTTGTGCCAGCTTGACTAACTGGCGAAAATCGATATTGCCTGTGGCATTCGCCTCCTGATGCCGCCATGCCGCTGCATGATGACCAGCGCCCAATAGAAATACACCTAAAGCCATATGTTGTCGCGAATTGCTCATTATGCATTCTCCTTATTAGAGGGAGACTTCCCCCTTCGCTCGCCGCAAAGCTTTGCGCTCCAGACGGAATAACAGCTGATTGCTCACAATAGCCATGCCAGATACAAGCAGCGCTCCCCAGATGATTTTGGCCGGATTATTCTGATATAAGCCATCAAACAACAGGACGCCAAGTCCGCCTGCATTGATCCAGGAAGCAATCGTGGCGATCCCGATCGTCGTCGTAATCGTCAGCCGGATGCCGCCAATAATGATCGGCAGCGCCAGCGGGAGCTCAATACGCCAAAATAACCGCAGCGAGCCTAGCCCCATTCCCCTGCCTGCTTCAATAATGCTCGGGTTGATCGACTTGAAGCCCGCAAGCAGATTGCGGACAAGGAACAGCTGGCTGTAGGCTATAAGGGCAATAAGGGCAGGTGTAATGCCTACCCCGACGAGCGGAACAAGAAAGGCGAACATCGCCATACTTGGCACGACATAGACGAGGCCTAATGCGGCTAGTACTGGAACCGTGAAGGCTTGAACCCGCAAGAGCAGAAGACTAACCGGAAGGGCAATGAGCAAGGCAATCACCAGCGTCGCCAACGTAAGGAAAATATGCTGAACGGTCAACAACAGCAGCTGATCGTAATGCTTGATTGCGTAGTCCATGTCTACACCCCCTTCCTGCCCCTCACACCTTCAGTTTCAATTGCTCCCAAGTGATGCTGCCAACGGGGGTCTCCTCTTCATCAACGACCCACACGACAGTCACTTCCGGCTGCAGCAGAAGCAGCAGCACTGACTTTAACGATGATTCCCGGCCAACTGCTCTTGCCACACCCTGGCTGCTCTCATTCGAAACAGAATCCAGCGGAATCATAGCATCCTCTGCCTTGATTAAATCCAATTGATTGAATTGATTGTCCGACTTAACCAGCTTCTGAACAAATTCATTGGCCGGACGGGCTAAAACTTCAAGCGGTGTATCGTATTGCTGAATCGTACCGTCATTCATCACAATAATCCGGTCACCCAGCTTCATCGCTTCCTGTACATCATGCGTTACGAACATAATCGTTTTATTCAGCTTCTTCTGAATTTGAATCATTTCATCCTGGAGCGACTCCCGGGTAATCGCATCGATCGCTCCAAAGGGCTCATCCATCAGCATAATGGCCGGATCGCCCGCCATAGCGCGGGCAAGACCAACCCTCTGCTGCTGTCCGCCAGATAATTGCGCAGGATACCGCTTCTTGAATGACTGCGGCAAATGGACCAGATCAAGCAAATAATCGATTCGTTCTTGAATTCGCTTGGGCGGCCATTTCAGAACCTTCGGAATGGTCGCAATGTTCTCCTCAATGGTTAAATGCGGAAACAAGCCAATCCCTTGAATGACATATCCGATTTGGATACGCAATTCATTCAAAGGCCATTTCGTTA
Organism: Paenibacillus gorillae; assembly: GCF_000513275.1. Lineage (GTDB taxonomy): Bacteria > Bacillota > Bacilli > Paenibacillales > Paenibacillaceae > Pristimantibacillus > Pristimantibacillus gorillae. Next base: position 2,778 of record NZ_CBVJ010000111.1, read on the forward strand.
TCTCTTGGCCATTAATGAGAATACGGCCTGAGGACGGTTCGTGAATCCGGTTAATCATTTTGAGAAGTGTTGTTTTGCCGCAGCCGGACGCACCGAGAATGGTTACAAAGCTGCCCGCTTCGATTCTCAAATTCGTTTCATTAACAGCCGGCTTAGCCGCTTTCGGAAAGGTTTTGGTCACCTCATTAAATACAATCGCATCTTGACTCATGGGCGCTCATCCTATTTCTTCAAAATACCTGCCTCTTGCAGGAACTGCTTCGCCACGTCCGTATATTCCTGTTTGTTAATATCTACCTCGGCATTCAGCTTTTGCAGTGTCGCTGTATCCAGCTTGGCCGATACTTCATTCAAGATGTCATCGATGCCTTTGTTTTTCTCCAGCACATCGGCTTTAATAACCGGCGCTACATAGTACGGAGGCCAGAAATGCTTATCATCCTCAAGGAGAACCAGATTAGGCTTCGTTAATTCTCCATCCGTTGTGAAGGCTACTGTTACATCCGCCTCATTATCATGCAGGGCACGGTACTTCACGCCAGCATCGAACAGCTTCACGGATTTAAATTCGAAACCGCCATAAGCCTGCTTCAAACCCTTCAATCCGTCCTCGCGGTCTTCAAATCCGGTTACAGCCGCCAGTCTAAGCTGAGGTGCCAGCTCCGCTAATTGCGATAGTGTCTTCAGGCCATACTTGTCGGACACTTCCTTCGTCACCGTCAAGCCTTGCGAGTTGTTGGCTTGAGTCGAAGCCAGCCACACCAGATTAAACTGATCCTTATATGCTTTGGACACCGTGTCATAAACGGCTTGCTGATCGGATTGCTTCGGCAGCTTCAAGATCGAGAGCAGCGCCGTTCCTGTATATTCCGGATAAACGTCGATATCACCCTTCACAATCGTTTCATGCGCCAGTAAACCGGCGAGCTTGAATTTGCGATTTACTTTGTACCCGGCATTCTCTAGCGCAAGCGAATAAGCTTCCGATAGGATAAAAGCTTCTGTAAAGTTTTTGGAGCCGACATTAATCGTTCCTTTACTAGCTGAACCCGAACCGCCGTTTCCGCATGCCGATACAACCAGAGACAGGAGCAGGATGACGCTTGCGATTATAATGGATTGATTTTTCATTTGTTGCTAACCTCCATAAATTATTTGGGCCATGCGGACCACTTCTCCACCACAGACAATACAATTTCAATGCCAACTGCAAATATCGTAATCGGAATGGCACCGGCCAATACGATTGCAAAATCATTAATGCTTAATCCATTAATAATGAAAGTGCCAAGTCCCCCACCGCCAATAAAAGCAGCAAGCGTTGCACTGGCGGTAACCTGCACAGCCGATGTTTTTGCCCCGGTAATGATTAGAGGCAATGCTAGAGGAAGCTCTATACGCCTCATAATCCGCGCCTCGCCCATCCCCATCCCTGAAGCCGCCTCCAGAATGGCGCTGTCTATATTTCGAAAGCCTAGATACGTATGGATCAGAATCGGCGGACATGCCAGCAGCGTCAGCGCCACGAGAGACGGCGTAAACCCCGTACCTAGAAAGGGCATGATCGCAACCAGAACGGCAAGACTGGGAATAACCCGCAATGTATTGAAGAGATTCATAATGGGAGCCGCGAACTTTGCTTTTTTGGCACATAGAATGCCAAGTGGCACGCAAAGCACAATGCCGATCATAAATGCCGACAAACTCAGCACCAAATGAACTCTCGATTCTTCCATAAACCGTTCCTGATTATCGGCAATATATTGGATAATCTCGTGCAGCATCTCCTGGTCATCACCTCCATCAGCAGTAAAGATCGCTGTCAGGACAAGCTTTCATTGACATTATAGAAGATAGGATTTAAAATTCACATATGAAAAACAAAGTAATTCAACCCTTTTACTAAGGTATTATAAAAAGTTGATTGAATCCTCTTTATTTGATTTGAACACTTCATTCAAAAGCACAGGAATTGGAATGAGGCAGCAGGACTTCAATTGAATGGAAAGGGAGAATCGAGATGGATGATACGGACGTAAAAATATTGAAGATGCTGCAGGAGAATGCGCGGTATTCGATGACCGAGCTAGGAAAGCAGGTTGGGCTGACACAGCCCGCTGTTACGGGGCGAGTCCGTAAACTCGAGGAGCAGGGGACGATATCGGGCTATAAGGCGCAATTGAACCCAAGCAAAATCGGCAAGACAGTCAAAGCCTTCGTCATGGTCCAGACTCAGCATTGCAAAGCCTTCAGCGAGCATTGCGCGAACGAATCTGATGTCGTGGACTTGCATCGCATTAGCGGGGAGTATAATTATCTAGTTAAAGTCATGACGGAGTCGATTGAGAAGCTGGAGGCCTTCACGGCAAGCTGCACGAAGTTCGGCTATTTCCAGGTGATGGTCGTTCTCTCCTCTCGAATCGAGCATAATCATAATTTTTGAGCAATACGATTACAAGAACAAAAGAGCAGCGCTTTGTCTCCATGTCATTAAACCTTAACCTAATGACAGGTAGCTTCGTCTCTGCTCTTTTTTGCTTAGCCATTTATTATCCGATTATTGCTGCTCTACTTTTTTCAAAAAAGAAAGCACGGCAGCATTCAACTGATTCAGCCCCGGCTGCTCGATCGGGAAATGACCGGCACCTTGTAGAACGACATATTCTTTGTCTCCTTTTATACGATCATAGAAAGGTTGACTGAAGCGTTGCGGCGTCATAGGATCTATCTCCGGATGTACCAGCAGTACCGGGCAAAGATCGAATTGTTCGGGCTTCAGTTCCGGACTCCGATTCAAGAATGTTCTTAACAATCGTAAAGGAATTTTGGTGCCCGCCGCATGGGCATCATTCATAATCAGTCTGGTCAATTCGGCATTATTTGAAATCAGATTCATCCGGGACACATGATTAACCGAGATCGCAAGCGAATCGAGCAAGTAAGGAAGCTTGTCCATACAAAACTTCCCCCATCGGCTAATCAGTATGTTCGGAGCCAGCTGGTCCCGAAACTTAGCATCGCTCGTATCGACAAACGTCGTTGCGATTAGCCCTTTGACCCGCTTGCTTTGGACGGCAGTATGGTAAGCCAGCATTCCGCCTATACTGCTGCCAAGCAGCACGATAGGCTTGCCGTCGCGCTTCAGCTCCGCGTCAATCAATTCAGTGAGAATATCAATCCACAGCTGGTAGTCCACTGACTTTGCCGACTCGGCATAGCTTAAGCCATAAGGCGGCATATCCGGGGCAACGACCTCATAACCGCTGTTGTGGAGGCTTCGTGCATAAGGGGCCAGCAATCGGCCATTCCCGCCAGCTCCGTGTATGAAAATAATTTTTAATTTGGCCTGCGGAGCCGGCATCCGATCGAGATGGATATGGACATTCTGCCAAGTCATCCATTCTTCCGCAGGCAACTGATTCTCCGTTAACTGCATCTCTTCGGGAAAAAACGGCTGATATTGCTTCCAGTAGTGTACCGTGTGATTATAGGTTTGAAGCTTACTCATGAATTTGCTCATCCTTTATACGAAACAATCGCATATAATCTTTGATTTCATTAGCAGGCGTCTGCAGCAGTCCAGCCAGCATCGACTGCATGGCTTGCAGCGTTTCAATCTTCTCGCCTATCTCGGAAATTTTATTTCGTACCAATTCCTTCAACGCCTCTTCTTCCATATCAGTACTAACAATTTGCAGCCCATCTTGAATTTCCTTGAGCGAATAGCCTAATGATTGGGCGTCTTTAATAAAGATGAGCTTGACCACATAATCATTCGAGTACATGCGATAACCGTTAGCTGCCCGCTGGGGAGCAGGCAGGATGCCGCTCTCTTCATAGTACCGGATGGCCGCTTTGCTCACTCCGGATAATTTCGCAAGCTCACCGCGAGTTATGCCCTCCATGCCCGCTCACCCTTTCTTATTGTATAGAAATTATGTTTTTTTCTTCGTATAGGACTCGTCAAACTTCACCTCGGGATATTCGGAGGATGGCCCCTCCAGAAGCTTCTGCGGCTCACCCTTCAAATAATGGTCGAAGAACGCTCTCGTATAGGCTCTTGTAATATCAATGTTATGAAAAGCGCTCATCTGTTCCGTAAACAGCGAAGGTGACAGGAGTGCGATGTCCGTAAAACTTTGATGGATAAAATGATCGACGATCAAATAGTAGGTATCGTTCGTGCTCTTGGTCATGACCGCATCTAAATCCGGGTAAAATTCCGGGTAAAACACCTTATCCTTCTCCGCCGTCGACGGATCCAGACTTTTAGCTGTGCCTCCCGTCAAAATATACATAAACGGCTGCTGCACGCCGGTATGGGCGACCTCTCCCCAAAACCCGCCTTCAAGACTAAGGCCCGCTTTGAACCGGCTATCCTGCGCAAGCGCCTCTGCCGTCGTTGCCCCGCCATAGGAATGTCCGAATATACCAACTCTCTCTAGATCAAGCTTGCCCTCGAATAACTGGTCAGGATCCTTCATGTTCCACTCCGTAAGCGTATCGAGTACAAACCTAGCATCTTCTGCTCGGATGCCTACACCTTTGACGTTATTCTCGTATAGTTCCGCCGATGTCGCGAATTCCGGCTCCGGTTGATATAGCGCGACATGTCCGTCAGAGAAAGATACCTTCGCAGATGTATACGGATGGTCTATCCCTACGACAATATACCCGTGACTGACCAATTCCTCAATCGCCGTCATACTCTGGAACCGAGTGGAACGAACACCAGGAGAAAATAACACGACCGGATAGCTGCTCTCCGTCTCAGACAACGCCGCCCCTTCCACAACATGCGTTGGAATAGCTGTTACATAACTGAACAGCTGCTTCGGTATGCCGAACACCAAGCTGATCGCTTCCCCCAGCTCCGAAGGATAATGCTCCTTCGGCTTGCCTGCTGCTTGATTCCGATCCACCGGGTACCAGACATTAATCAAGAGCTGCCGTTTGTCACTGGGATCGGTGCTCGATATTTCATCGCGGGATTCATCTGTAAGCTGCCTGGAAACCGTCCCGATCGCATAGCTGCCAGTAGGCTCTGGCATCGTGAAGACCGGCAATAGCATGCTGAAATACACCGATACGCCCGAGAGCGCCACTACAAGGATAGACAGCAGGCTTTTTTTCACCAAAGATTGCGGTCCGCTATCCGATTTGATCAGCCTGCGAATGAATAAGATAACAAGAACTAATGCCACTGCATAGGCCGGAGTCATAACCAAGCGAAGTTGATCCATTATGCCATGCAGCAATACCGTCCCAGCTACCATGACCAATAGTATCGCATCTAACTGCCTAACCCTTTTTCCAAATAGGATTCCAGCCGCCGCGGCCAAAATTATTACAATAATCATGACCTCTAATCTCGTCATTATACTATACCTCCATCTTCATCTCTGCAGAATACAGCATAAACGTTGAAGTATACTGCAAGGTCAAGCTTTATAATCTGTTTCTAATAGACGCGATGCGACCAGCGCTATCATTGACAATGGGTATCTTCTATAATTATAGGTATTAAAAGACGCACGAAGCGAAAAGGCAGGTTTCAGGCAATGGACATGCACGATCATATCAGGTTATGGGAACAGGCATATTGCAAAATAATAGACGTTCGCCGGATCACCTTGCAATCCCATGAAAATCTATGCAGCTACGTTGTGCCAGCCAGCCTCTTTATCCTGTCTATCCGTGGAAATGCGCAAATCATGCTAGACGGTACGGCGTACCAATGCCGGCGCTTTAAAGTGTTCCATGCCGGAAAAGGCACTGTACTCGATATTCACGCTGGCGAAGATGGACTGGCGTATTATGCTGTCTATTATAAAGGAAGCATACCACCTCCAGCGCGGCAGAGTCTGATTGATATGGCAGGACGAATCCGTCCCTTTCACATACAGTATAGCTTCTCCCCTGCACTGCCTGGACCCCTGTATCATGGTTTGACAGAGATACACAAGAAATGGAAGCAGGCAGGCTCCCTTAGCAGATTGCATGTAAAAGCGTTATTTCATACTTTTGTCCACGAGCTCCTGAATCAGATGCAAGAGCAAGGCCTCAGGCCGGAGAAGCGTGATTTAGCTGCCCAGATTATCGCTATTATTCATGAGCGTTATGCGGAAGCCATCACTTTGGAATCTCTTTCTGAGAGTCTGAACTACAGCGTGGCCCATCTTTCCTCCTATTTCAAAAGCCGGACAGGCCTTAGCCCTATCGATTATTTAATTAAAGTACGAATGAACAAGGCAGCTGAGCTGCTGATCGAAACCGATGCCAACCTGAGAGAAATCGCGCTTGGCATCGGCTATCAAGATCCATTTTACTTGGGAAGGATGTTCAAAAAGCATAAGGGGGTTTCACCGACTCGCTACCGGACAGACCACTTGGCAAAGCGCAGCTTGGAAGATAGTCCTTCCACGAGCATGAGATCCTCCATTGTCTCTCTCGAACCGCTCCGCTATACTGATGTCGATGATAATCATTATCAACGTAATGGAGAGGAAGAATTAACGATGTTTAGACATTCTAGACCGCCGATGGCGGCAGCTTTACTTTTCAGCTTCATACTGTTGTTGAGCGCCTGCGGTGCAGGGAATATAGCGGAGACGCAACCTACCCAAACCCCTGTGGAGACGGCCCCTGCTGTTAATGAGCAACCGCAAACCAAAACCATATCGACCGTCCTCGGTGATGTTGAGGTTCCGCTGCATCCGAAACGTGTAGTCGCTGGCGAATATTTAGGGAGCTTAATTGCACTTGGTGTTATTCCTGTCGGAACATCCAACCATCATATTCAAAATCCTTATTTCAAAGAGGCGCTGGAAGGTGAAGGTGTAACCGATTTAGGAGAAGGAAATGGCGATCTGGAGAAAATTCTGGAGCTTGCGCCGGACCTTATTATTATGGATGACACCTATATCGAGCTGAACGAACAGCTGTCCAAAATCGCTCCAACCGTCGTTATTCCTTTTGCATCTTTAAACGGTGCACGAAGAGCTGGACTATTTCGGCAAACTGCTAGGCAAAGAACAAGAAGCCCAAAATTGGCTAGCTGATTATGACCAGCGAATTGCTAAAGCGAAAGAGACGGCTCTTAAAGCCGTTCCGGCTGGCAGCACGTTCTCTGTTCTGGAGTGGATCGGCAAAGAAGTATCCGCAGTAGGCGCAAGCTACGGCAAAGGCGGACAGCCAATCTACGAAGGTTTTGGCTTTAAGCCGCCCGCAGCCGTAGCTCAAGAGATGATTGATCCAGGCTGGGCCTCTCTCTCCAATGAAGTTTTGCCGAAATACGCGGGCGATTATATCATTCTGACAACCGATCGCACGATAGAGGATCTCAAAGCCGATCCCATCTGGAAATCATTAGATGCCGTCAAAAATGACAGAGTGTTTACCTGGACCTCCGACCGTTCCTGGTATTGGGACCCCATTGCTATCCTTGCCCAGACGGAAGAGCTAGCGGCGTGGCTAGACGGGATTAAAAAGTAAAGATTTGCATGCTCTGCCCGCGGCTTGCTTTGCATTCGGACATCCATCATACTGAAACATGTACCGAATGTAAGGCAACAGCGGAAGGAGAGATTTTCATGAATCTGCAACATAAAACAGCCATCATTACCGGGGCGGGCAAAGGAATCGGCAAAGCAACTGCCATTGCATTGGCGAAGGAAGGCGTGCATCTGGGACTAATTGCAAGAACAGCTAAGGATCTAGAGGTGCTTCAAGCTGAGCTTGCACAGGAGTACGGCGTTCAAGTTCACATCGCGACAGCCGATGTTGGTCATATAGAAGAAGTTAATACAGCGGTATCCGAGCTGATTGGTCACCTTGGCTCTGTCGATATCCTCATTAACAATGCGGGAATCGCTCAATTCCAGACCCTGCTCGATATGGAGCCTGGACAATGGGAGCAAATTATTCAAACCAACCTGATGGGCACTTATTACGTGACCCGTGCAGCGCTTCCGACGATGATCGAGAAAAAAAAGCGGCAGTATCATTAATATTGCTTCAACAGCGGGCGAGCGAGGTTTCGCTACAGGCTCCGCCTATGTTGCATCTAAGTTTGCCATTATGGGATTAACGGAATCTCTCCTGCAGGAGGTTCGTAAATTCAACATCCGCGTGACTGCTCTTACACCAAGCACGGTGAATACCGATCTTGCAGCGCAAGCCGGGTTGAAAATCGGGGATGAGGATCGCATGATGCAATCCGAGGATGTAGCGGAGTTGATTGTTGCAGCACTCAAGCTGCCAGAGCGCGTGTTTATTAAAACAGCGGGGATTTGGACGACAAACCCGCAATAAGATGAAACCCCCTCCGGTTGTGATGGAGGGGGTTTTTTTTACTTATAGATTGATAACTCCAATATACAATTGTTTCTGGTCTGAGGGCAGTGAGAAGAGCGCGAAGAGACGAGAGCTGTCAGGCGCCCAGCGACATAGGCTGATGTACATATAATCCTCCGTTAACAGCTTCGTACCGTTTCCATCATCATTAGCTGTAGCGATTCTTGTACCCTTAACGATATCATCTATGCTTTCCCCTATTGCTCCAAGCAAATAGGCTATCCGACTGCCGTCTGGAGAAGGCTGAATTTGCGAGGGACCAAACCGGCCGCTCCCCTTTTCACCTATATAATAGTGAATTCTTTCAGTTGAGCTGTCTGATGTTTCCTTTTTCAAACGTGAGTACTCATCCAGATCGGCAGGCCAAGCAACCTCGGATATGACCTGACCCTCCGAGCCATATAAGCTGAACTTCCCTTCATCACTAACGAATAGCCGTCGGGACACTGATTCGACAAAGCTGTTCAAATATTCATATTCGTAAGTATTGACGATTTGCCGTTCCTTGCCGCTTTCTAAATTTACGATTTTCAAAGCGACAACGTCGTCAAAGCCGTTATGCGCTAGAAGAGACACACCGGGTTCCAGCCATTCTATCCTGCCCCAAAAGCCTTTGTCGTAGGGTAAAATACTAGATTTACCGGAAGCGATATCGTATCGGGCAAGCTCATAATAAGGGCCAGCTCCGTCGCCAATTTGTTCCCCCGTATCATGTAAATAAATAAAACCTGAAGAATCTGGAAGCCACAGAGGCTGAGAATCCTTCGCTCCAGTTCTCCACTTCTCGGTTGTCCCTGTTGGCGTAATAATACTTCCGATGTTATCACCACTATAGCTAACCGACCATTGGCCATCCGGGCTTGCATAGCTAGTACCTATATGCGAAACAAGTACACCGCTTGCCAGTTTGTATGATCGATTCACTGATTGTTCCGCATCATAGGTTTCCCATTCAACATGATCATTTACCCAACGCAAACTATACTTGTTCATTGATTCAGTGCCGCTTTCCCATACAACGGTCGACAGACCCGATTGCATATTCATGCGGATTATGGACTCCGAATCATCGTCATTTCTGGCCAACAGTATAACTTCGTCCGAGCTGATCGCGATCATATTCTCATAGTCGTATCCATCTGAAGGAAGTTTTAGTACGTTAGAATAATTACGTTGCAGCAGGGTATTTGTCATTACATCCGACTCCACCCGCTCTTCTGGAGTAGCTAAGGGAACAGTAGAAGACGTAGCCTCAAGCACAGGCTGCCGTTCCTGTGGATACGAATTGCCCATACAGGAAGTTATTGTAGCTGTAAGTGCTAGGACTAATGCTGCCTTCAATAATTTATTTAACAAGCGCCCTCACCCCATCGATTAACAAATACTTACATAATCGTAGACGCTTGGAATGCATAGATGTTGCATGCTTTAACACTTATTTACTCACCAAACTAGCCGTAACGACCGTTTGCCGCTTTTCATTGTTGCTGACTTTGACCTTAATGACCTTCTTGGTCTGATTGCCCTGCCGGTCTGTGATGATGATTGTAATCTCATCCTCCCTAAGCTTCTCCGGATAACCTTCCAATTGAATATGCCCAATACCGTCATTACCGGCAGCCAGTTCTGTTTTCTCTTTTACATTCAGATCTGCCGGCTCTTGTCCCACTCCCAGAAAATGCGAATAGTTATCTTGCACTGCCCATTTGTGCATATTCCATGCAGTCCAGCGGTACCAAATGTTCCCATAGTCTTTGAATGTATCGTCAAAAGTCATCGTCATCTTCTTATCATACAGAAGACTGAAATCCGCTATCGAAACTTGCCGCTCTTCATCGAATTTCTGATAATATTCTATATTCCAATACTTCTCATGCTGCGTCTTCGTCCAGTCTACAGCGTAAAGGTACTCATTCTTAGTAGACAATTCTATTTTTGCAATATCCTTGCCATCGATATAAAATTCCAGGCCAGGCCGGGCATCGACGTAGCTTACCGTTGTGGCGTTTTCGTCAGACTTGTTCTCATTATCCAACAATTTGAACACAGGTCCGTCTGCCCCGATTCTCACGTTAATGGCATAGACCGTTGTTTCTCCTCCGAATGGGATACTTAGAAAAACGACAATTGCAATCAATACAACACAGACGGCCGATAACACCAATCTAATGCGCCGTCTTTTTGAGAGCTTCGCTTGCACCACCGGCTGCTTCCCATTCAAAATATGCGTCTTCATTCTCTCCTTTTGTTCCTCATCCGGCGTCATACTATCAAATAATGAACCTAACTCCTCTCTATTCATGCAGATCATCTCCTATCTCCAATTTGAGTCGCTTTCTAGCATTTCTCATCTGCGTTTTCACTGTGTTAGTATTCAGCTTCAGCATGTTAGCAATCTCTGCTACCTTGTAACCTTCGTAATAATGAAGATACAACATCAACCTGTATGTAGAAGGAAGCTTACGAAGTTTGTCTGCCAGATCGTGACTTAGAGAAGTGTCCATACCTGTCTGTTCAATTGAATAAGCATCTAGATCAACGACTTTTTTCCTCCACCATTTACGCAGTAAATCACGACAATGGTTTTGAGCAGTAACAATTAACCATGCTTTCTCATGTTCGGCATCAGCAAATAACTTGCCGCTCTCCATCAGCTTTATAAAAACAGATTGGACCGCATCCTCCGCGTCCTGTTTGTTCCCCATAAGCGAGAAGCATACTCGATACACGACATTAACGTGACGATCGTATACGGCATTAATTGTATGGTCTGCTTCCATAGTAAACTTATTATCTTCAGATCGTTTTTGCATGAATATCAAGGACATTATCACCTGCCTCATCCCCCTTTCCTTCATAACACGATAAAAGGGATCAAATGGTTTTCTTTACATAAAATATTTCCTCAGGAAGTTGGCTGCTTTGGATTATATTGTAGATGATATTACCAAAAAAGAAACGAAGGGCAAGGAGTCACCCTTAAGGTAACCCTTGCCCTTCGCTTTTTCTAAATAAGCCCTAACACTTCGTTTGAAAATTCGCCTTCCCTTCCAAGACGGCATATAAAAATTGCTTCGACTTGCTGAGGCGCTTCTGGACATCTTCAATTTCTTGGATTTTTTGCTCGACTATTTTTTTCTTAACCTCGTAGGATAAATTCAGCTCCTGATTAACCAGCAAGCTTAACTCCTCTATAGAAAAGTCCACGGATAACAGTGCCTTCACATCATTCAAAAACTCAACGATCTCTTCCGCGTAAATACGATAATTATTTGCATCTCTTGTCACGAATGTATCTGGAATCAAGTTCTTACGCTCATAAAATCTCAAAGTAGATATAGGCAGCCCCGTTAATTTTGACACCTCATTTATTTTCATCATTGGACCTCCCCTTCTTCATTTGCTATAAACCTAGGTTTATAGTTCATAATGCGATTATGATAACGAACGACATCTATAATGTCAAAACTTCAATGTTATCAAAAGGAGAGATTCGAATGTTTAGCCGTATTCAGAATAATGATTTTACCAATATCGTCAAAGACCGTCGTTCGGTGCGTCATTATGATAAGAACGTTAAAATATCGCGGGAAGAACTCAGCGAGATTATTACGGAAGCCAGCTTAGCTCCGTCCTCTGCCAATATGCAGCCTTGGCGTGTCGTTGTCGTAGATACTCCTGAAGGGAAAGAAAAGCTGAGACCGCTTGTGCGTTTCAATACCGAACAAAACGATACTTCATCAGCTATGCTGCTTATTTTTGGAGATACGGACAGCTATTTGAATGTTGAAGATATTTATAATACCGCTGTGGAACAAGGAAAAATGCCAGCTGAAGTACGGGATCGCCAAGTCCCAACCATTTTATCGATGTATCCGACCTTGCCGAAAGAGCTCAAAGTTGAAGTGGCAAAAGTCGATAGCAGCCTCTTTGCGATGCAGCTCATGTTAGTAGCTCGCGCACATGGATATGATACGAATCCAATGGCAGGCTTTGAAGTGGATCAAGTAGCAAAGGCATTTGATCTGGATGAAGAGCGCTATGCGCCAGTAATGATCATTTCAATAGGAAAAGCCGCTGTAGAAGGACATGAGTCTGTTCGTTTAAGTGCTGATCGAATTACATTCTGGAAGTAAGTATTTATCCGTGGTCTAACAATATCCCTCTCTAGAAAAACAGCCGTGCAAACTGTACCTCCTATGATGACTAGGGTACTGTTCATACGGCTGTTTTTCCGTCTCTCCCACCCCGCTATCAAACATCTTAATTCTGTGCAAAACAATAGTGCTAAAGCATTGGGTTTATGCTACGATGTCTGTGACTAGTAGTACGGAAGTTTTATTCCATTGCGCAGAAGGGGATACCGATGCCCGAACCAGCCAACCATTCGCAGCCGTCCAAATCAAACGCTTCAAACGCTCCTGCTCAGCGTGCTTCAAGCGCACCTGAATCTACAGCAGCGGGATTGTCCTTACCGAACCTGAGACAAGGAAACATGTCCCCTGCCGAGATTATGCAATTACAGCGTTCTGTAGGCAACCAAGCTGTCAATCAAATGTACAGCAGCCGAAGTGCCTCCTCCTCAAGACCTCCCGTTCAGAGGCAAGGCATACGGGCAAGCAATCTTTTTCAATCAACGGAAACGCCAGCCCGGTCGTCACAGCCTGCTAGTGCAAGTGCAGCACCTGCTGCTGCACAACCTCCTGCTAGAGCGATTCCAACACCGCAAATTCCGGGAGATTTACAAGGAAAAGGCGGTTATTCGCAAGTATATAGCTGGCTGAGGCAGCAGGCGCACGCATCCAAGAAGTCCGGATTGTTCAGCTTCTTCGATTCCCTCCAGCCGCAACAGAAGATGAGCGCTATTCGCTCGATGGCAGGCAATCCCCGGAATATCACCGTTGACGCCGTCAAGAAGTCGATGATGACCGGGATTTTCTCCAAGTCGGTCGATTGGGACAAGTTCTCGGTCATTAGCCGTGAGACGAAAAAAATGGATACGAAAAACTACAACGCCGACCAGGATCGCGATTACGCCAGCTACACGGCAACTGGCACCTCTGCAGCAGCAGGAGGTGTCTCCGGCTCAGCCACAATCAGCAAGACACTGGGAGCTAGCGGAGCAGCAGGTACGGCACTTGTTGCGGCTCCAATAGCTGGAGGACTTAGCGGTTTTGCATCCGTCTCACAGATCTATAACGCTACGCAGAACTACGATGAAGCACTCAGTACAGCTGGCAAGGCAAGTCTTGTTGCTGGAGAAGGAGCGAGTGGTACAGCCGATATTGCGAGGTTCACCGCCAGCTCGGTCAACGGCGTCCGGGAAGCAGCCGGCATGGCTGTGAATGGTGCGGCTACCGTTGCGGCAGGCGCAGGCGCTATTGTAGGCGGGGCAGCCTATATGGTCGGCGGAGCAGCCGGATATGTCGAGAGCGGCCGCAATGCGAAGAAGCTCGGCCAGCTTGAGCAGCAGCTTGGCGAACGTGCAGGCGAGGCGGAGACGGATCAGAAGCTGCTGGCAGCCAGTCTTGGACGGTCGACGCAAGAAATGAACAAATCAAAAAGCGGGGCGACAGCAGTCAAAGGCGCAATGATGATCGCAGGTGGAGCCGTTCTTATTGCCGCAGCCGCGTCACCGGCAGGCCCTATCCTCCTTGCACTCGCCGCCATTCTGGGCGGTGTCGCGGCCATCGTGAAGTTCTACAGAAAGTATAAACGGAAAGAAGCATTTGTCGACAAGGCGCTCAAAGTTGAGGAAGCGATGGCTTTGCCTGCAAACAAAGACATCCCTAAGGATCAAGTCCGGCAAGCGCTGCTTGAGAAAAATGGCTTTAATAATGTAGGGCAATGCTATGCGCAGCTCGTTACCGATCTGGCTGGCATGCTGTTCGAAAGCGGCGTCAAAGGTGATGATGCGGAGAGCCGACAAATTATTGAGGGTATCGGTTTGAAGATCGACAAGGCGAAGCAGAAACCAGGCAAAGACTTGATCGCCAAAAAACTGCATACATAGAGGAGCATAGCCATGACAGACTCATCATCATTCGCTTACTCTGTTTTATCCAAATTGCTCGATTATTATCAGTCCCATCAAATTACTGCAAAGCTGGCTGAGCCGGATGAAGCCTCTCCTTATGCCTCGCTTCTGCTTCGATTCGAGGAGATCGGCTCCCGTAACGATTCACTCGTGATTGAAATGAGCTTCATCCCCGGCTTGGAGGAATTGGAGCAGGAAGGCATCTATCTGCTTCAGACGTTTGTTGTACTAAGGGAACAGACCACGCAAGCCAACTACCAAGCGCTGCTTCATATTTGCGCCAGCCTCAACCTTACCCTTCCGATTGGCGCCTTCGGCGTATTGGAGGGCGGCGGCGCACTTTATTTCAAGCATAATGCGATGCTGAGAAGCAATTGGCTGGACGATGAACAAGGGCTGCTGCATCTCGACCGGACGAATGCGCTTATACTCCACCAGCTCCATCAGTTTATCGATATGCTTGTTGCAGAAGCATAAAAGAGGAACAGAGCAAGGATGCCGCGGCATCCTTGCTCTGTTTTTATTTTATAGATCCTGGCCAAGTAGCGCTTATTTTTCTACTTGTTTGTATATTTAATAATGTCCTCTATATCGTTCGAGCTTACCAGCAATTTCCTCGACTTCATTTTCACCAATATATACTGATGATCGGTATGAAATTCTTCTTGCTCGTCCTTCCAAATTCCATAGGATACAGCATTGACTTTTAATCTTTGTGCTTCCTCTTGAGTCAATTCATTAGTGCCCGTAACAAGCAGCAATTTTTTTTGATTGGTATGATAGCTCTCAATTGAAGTGACAGCACTGAAGAAGACAATGAAGCACGCAACGGTAATAATAAATAGATAGTTGAACTTGATCGATTTTTTCACATTTTCACCTACCCTCATGGCTTCTAGCTTAATGAAATTTGACCCTTTTTATAAATAATATCCGAAACAAACTCACTCTTCCCTATTTGAAAATTCACAAATCCATCCATGCCGGCAGGAAAGATTGCTGTAAATAGCGACAGGCTGCCATCCAGATTATTGGTGATTAACAAATCGCCATTCTGATATACATAGTCAAAGTTTACGACTCGTTTAGCTGCCGGATCGAAATAAGCGGCATGAGAACGGTGAAGCCCCGAACCCCATGAATAGGTAAAGTAAAGCTCCGATCTGCCATCGCCGTCAAGGTCAGCAAGCGACAGACTCGTTACGCCAAAGCCTCCGAACCACTCACCGAGCGGATAGACGACTCCCTCATATAACAGGAATGATGCAGCCGATTTATCATATTTAAAAATCATGTAATCAGAGTTTTCCCTGATAAAATCCGGCGTTATATTATAGCAGGTGTCGTTATCATAACCCGACTCAAAATTCTGTTGAAGCGCTAGAAAATCAGCCGTATTATTCGAGGTTCCGGCTATCGCCGCAGGTTTTACCGCTATCTTCTCTTTCGTTTTATTGATTTTATAGATGCTCCAGAAGTAATGGCTCTTTTGTGTATTGACGCTGTCATTATGTATTTTCGCCAGCCATAATTCGCGATCCAGAAGATACAGCCGATATGCCGGAGAATCGGAAGGATCCGTCAGTGTATACTGATAACGCGCTTTGTACGAAGCAATATCCGGAACACCGATATCCGCCATTATAAAATCATCTTTGAACTTCTGTTCGTCTACTGTTGTACGCTTGAAGTAGGCTTCTATTCTTTGCTGATTGCCTGCTTCATCTGTAATAATAAGCTCGTTTTCAGTTATTGTGTAATATTCCTTGTACCCCTTCATCGGAATAAAGGAGCTGAGCGGATTCATATAAATTAGTTGGTCAAAGCTATAGGTGCCGTACATTCCTCCTGTCTCCTCCTGCTCCTTATTCGCAATTGGATTGACGGAACAGGCAGCTATCAGGGCTATACAGGTCAAAGAGGATAATACCGCTGCCCATCTTTTCGGTTCCTTAAGGTTTAAAATATGAGTGACACGCTCCCGAACATTCGTCGCTTCGAAGGCAAGCGGACCAACTGACGGAAAGCGGCGATTAGCTGCAAAGGAAAGCAGCGACGTGCAGTATGCCTTCCGCTCACGCGCCCCGATCTTCGACAGCACTTTTTCATCGCAGCTCATTTCCATGAGCCGAAAGAAGAGTACAGCAGCAATCACATAAGTTCCCGTTACGCTCATGTTGAACACCTTCAAAAAGAGCGACTCCATGCTCATTCCTCCTTGTGCGCATCGATCAAATGCTTCAGCTCGTCTGCTTCCTTCTCAGAAATAGTTTTATTGCCGAAAAACCGAAACGAGAAACTGCGGCAACGAGCCCTCGAAGGCACGCTCGATAAAATGCTCGCTCTCATAGGCCTGCACCCGCTCTTTCGGGACGACCGCTTCCACTATCGTATCCTTATTTTTCACTAGTCCCTTTTCACACATTTTTCGCAGCACGGTATAGGTTGTAGGCTTCTTCCAACCAAGCTTATCGGCGCATAATGCTACCAATTGTCCAGATGCCACCGGCTCGTTCTCCCATACCACCATCATAAAACGATAATCACTTTCACAAAGCTTTAAATTGCTCATTTTGTTTTCTCCTAACGGGTTTATGATCATAAACCAACACACTTAGTTTATAACTACAAACCATTAATTGTCAATTTATTCCTGTTAAAATACAAAAGGTCTGAGCCCGGCATCACACCGGACTCAGACCTTCAATTTATACAATTATGGATTAACTACGTATTCGAACGTTATATCCTCATATTGATCAGCCGCATCTTGAAAAACTTCCACGATGCCAGAGTAGCTGTCATGCTGCTCAGAGTCAGCGATCCATCTGATCTCCAGCGGCAGCGGCAAATGTCCGGTGACACAATCCCACAGTGCGTCCAGATTTCCGCCGTACCATTCAGGCAAGCTAAGCTCCTGCTTCAACCAGTCATGCACGTTCCCGAAGCGCTCGGCTTCCGACTGCTTCAGTTCTATAACCTTGCTCATTCGCGGATACTCCCTTTCTTCGTAATATCCGTAAACGATTTATAATGATCCGTCGTCATATAGATCAATCCATCATTGGAATAGAGAATCCGGTCCGCTCCGCGCGACCCCTTCTTATAATTGATATCGGCTTCATACCATATTCTGTTCTTCTCCTTGGGCAGCAGCCCTTCCCTATTGCCAAAACGGTCGCCTCCGATACTTTTGCCCGGCGCTACCTGATTCAGATTCCCTTTGGATGCCACCCAACCAAGCTGCTCGGCTTCCTTTTTCGTAACATAATTATCCGGGAGCTTATGATGCTGCCGTACATAATCCGATACCCCTTTAAAGCTGGTAAGCGGAGCTTTGGATTGTGATTGAGACTGAGACTGCTGCTGCTTTTGCCCCGTGTCAGCGGAACTGGAAGGCGGATTGATTTCATTTAACGATAAATTTCCACAGCCCGTCAGTACAATGACTAGCATGACCATCATCGCTGCCAGCAGTGAACGTGACCAGTTGCCCATTCGCTTCATACCTGCACCAAACATCGTATATCCCCATTTCTTATAACCAATTTTGCAAAATCACAGCGCACACTTGCGCCATCGTCCTTTATTAACCACCCTAACCATACACCGCATAAAAAATACACCGCCAATTGCCCTCGGCGATGTATTTAACAGGAGCAGCGGCTTAAACCCTTTTTCTATCCAAGGCTCTGCATCGACCAAGCCTCTACATCCCACGTTTTGGTTACCCAATCCTCATAAAATTCAGGCTCGTGAGAGACGAGTACGACTGTACCTTTATAAGCAGTCAGCGCCCGCTTCAGCTCTGCTTTGGCAACGACATCCAAATGGTTCGTCGGCTCATCGAACAGTATCCAGTTGCTTTCCCGCATCATCAATTTGCACAGGCGCACCTTCGCCTGCTCCCCGCCGCTGAGCTGATTCAGAGCACGGGTAATATGCTCATTCTTGAGACCGCAGCGAGCCAGCGCAGCCCGAACCTCATGCTGATTCATAAAGGAGAACTCATCCCATACGTCCTCAAGCGGTGTCATCGTTGGTGCTTTCGCCTCTTGCTCGAAGTAAGCTGGCGACAAATAATCGCCGAGATAAGTCTTGCCGTCAAGCGGAGGAACGACGCCCAGAATCGTCTTCAGCAGCGTCGATTTGCCAACACCATTGCAGCCTACGATTGCAATTTTATCGCCCCGTTCAATGACCATATCCATCTTAGGAAGAAGCGGCTTATTATAGCCAATGACCATTCCATCGGCTTCGAATACCGTCTTGCCGCTGGATCGGGATTCCTTAAAGCTGAAGGTCGGCTTTGCCGCTTCCTCCGGCTTATCGATACGATCGATACGGTCAAGCTGTTTCTCACGGCTCTTCGCCCGCCCGGAGGTTGAAGCGCGTGCCTTATTTTTTTGAATAAACTCTTCCTGCTTCTTAATATAATCCTTTTGCTTCTCGTAAGCGTCGATATGCTGCGCTTTGTTGAGTGCGGACATTTCCAGGAACTTGTCATAATTGGCGGTATAACGCGTCAACTTCGTAAATTCAAGATGATAAATGACGTTAACAACTTGATTCATAAAGCTCGTTTCATGAGAAATAAGAACAAGCGAAAACGGATAGTTTTTCAAATAATTCGTCAGCCAGTTGATATGCTCTTCATCCAAATAGTTGGTAGGCTCATCAAGCAACAAGACGCCCGGTTTCTCAAGCAGCAGCTTCGCCAGCAGAACCTTAGTCCGCTGTCCGCCGCTAAGCGCGGTGACGTCGCGGTCAAGGCCGATGACATTCAGACCTAGACCATTAGCCATCTCATCTACCTTGACATCGATCAAATAGAAATCGCCAATCTCAAGCTCCTCTTGAATTTCACCCATGCGCTCCAGAAGCTGCTCCAGCTTATCAGGATCGGCATCGGCCATTTGAGCCGTAATATCGTTAAGCTCCTCTTCCAATACGAGCAGGGGTAAAAAAGCATCCTTCAATACGTCCCGGATAGTTTTGCCCGCTTCAAGCTTCGTATGCTGGTCCAAATAGCCATAACGAACACGAGGTGTCCATTCTACTTTGCCTTCGTCCTTCAGCAGCTTGCCGGTCAAAATATTCATAAGTGTCGATTTGCCCGTGCCATTCGCGCCAACAAGCCCGACATGCTCTCCCTCAAGTAAACGAAAGGATACATTTCGAAACAATACCCGGTCGCCAAACGTATGCGATAATTGCTCAACAGTCAATAAACTCATTTTTTTCTATATCTCCATTCCTATATGCGCCTAATTAAAAGAATTGCTGGCTCAATTTGCTCGTATCATTGTAACACAAAAATGTTAATCCATTATTTAATGTATGTAAGTTTCCCTGGAATGCGAAAGGAGCTGCCTCTCCAGCCGCTTACGCAGCCGGGAGACAACCCCTTACCCATTGCTTTAAGGATTACTGATGACTTGTCGGATGCTGTGCAGTTGCCGGAATTTGACCCTTGAGCATCCGGTTGATGTCACCGGTCAGTCTCAAGTAGAAATCCGACGATACAGCAACGCCATCTGCATTCAGCGTCAAGAAATATTGGTTAGCCGGAATCATGGAAGAATTCTCGGCTGCCTTAGCGATGGCTGTGCCCTCATCGTATTCGTCGAACATTGCGACGTAAGCGGTATTAATGCCTAAGCTTTTAACATTGTACGCTTGCCGCCACATGAAATCGCCGTGCAGCCGCGGAATTTGGTTCTGCGGACCGCCATGCAGGTTGAACCAGGAGAAGCCTGGCCACAGCACCGGCTGATAAGCGATGCCCAATTGATTCGTCATAGCCAGATCCTGCTGCATAAAATTGTTTTTGAAGTGATCCGCGCCAGCTTCGCCGCTGAAACGGCCCACATACCAAGGAGACAGCATGTCGAAGGATTGATACACGCTCAAGAAGCCCGTTTTGGAATCCTCAACGCCGGTTCTCCAGTAAGTTGGCACACCGCCAATTACGTATACGTTTTGATCCTTGAACCATTGAATAAGTCCAGATGCCTCTGCCGCCGTACCCGGCCGGTCAGTAAAGCCAATACCCCAAATATTGACGACAGTCTTCCCGTTTTGCTTCGCGTAAGCGGAAGAGGAAGTCAGGTTCATACCGCCCTGGATCTTATTCGTCCAGTCCGATTTGATATCGTTGACCCATGTACTAGAGTTCATGCCTGTAATGTCATACATTACGTAAAACTTCCGGCTATAGCTCTCTGCCGCATTTTTCACCTTAACGGCAACGCTGTCCCGGTTCGTACGCCAGTTATCCGGTGTAGTACTCGCACTAGCGCCAAACCGCTGCAAGGCTGCACCGTCAATGTTATACGTCTGCATCCACTCGAAATGCTTGTTGACCGTTTCTTGGTCATAGGATGAGAACAGCTTCGCCTGCTGTCCGTTATTCAGATTTTGCAGGTTGGTCTGGTAAAGCTTCGAATACTCTCTGAGGTCAGGATACAGATCAAAGTTGATGTTGCTGCCTGTACCTGGCGCAGAGCTGTTCTTGGACCAATGGATCCAGCCTCCGTTCGGAGATCCGTCACCCGTAGCATTGAACCAGCCTTGATAGCCCGCAAATACTTTACCCACGACATCTCCGCCTGTAGGCTGCGGCGTGGATGGATTAAAGCGGAACCAATTGATGTTAAACAAATTGCCCGCTCCTCCTGTAAATTTCAGGAACAGTGTCTGTACGCCAGTCGGGTTGCCGCTAACGGCACAAGTCACCGTCGTCCAGTTCTGCCAGCCGCCTGTACCCGGTACCGTACAAGTCGCTGCAAGCGTACCTGTCAGGCTACCCAATCGCACTTCAATAGCGCCGCCGCTGGCATTGCTCGCCACTCGTGCATTGAAAGCGCTTGCACCAGTTCCGAAATCAACACCATCGAATCGGATATAATCCCCATTGTCGATAAACGCAACATTCTGTCCGCCCTCGCTTGAAGCTTCCAGTTGTATACCGGATTGCGCATTATAGCTGGACGCTGCTGTCTGTGTGAATGCGGATGCTGCCAGCGCGGATGACGGCTTCAATGCCATCGTTACCAGCAGCAACGCCACAATTAGCACTGCGGCTAACCACTTTTTGTAGACTTGATTGTCTGATGCATGAATCATTTGTATTCCTCCTCGCTTTTAATAAGTGCATGCTTGCATAGCGTAGCCTAATCTAGCTTGTCCTCCGTTTCCAAACGGCTGTCCGATTCCCCTTTCTTTGCAGCCCCGGTCTATCCGCCAATATCTGACGGCATTCTTCACCTGTCGCCCGAAATCATACATAATCTATGCGAGTGAGCCGACAACTGCCGGGATCCTGTCATTATCATGTTCGTACATATTTCGCCAGAGGTATAGGAGACGATCTTGACTTTTACAGTCGAATAATATCCAGATTTTTGAATTCGGAGAAAAGAGCTTTCCAGCCATGTATTCAGATAAAATAAAAGCCGCTCAGCCTCCGGCAAACAGAGTCTAAGCAGCCTTGGCATAGTCTTATGTGTCACTTGGAAGCCTGCATCCCATTTGCTCCACTTCCATTGCCATTTGGGATGAAGGTTCAATGAGGCTTCGCACGGGTACTTCTTGTTCTTGCTCCGGCTGGTCGATGGGATAAATTCTGGCTGTCTCATTCTCCTCATTCACATGCTGAATATAAATCTGAACCCCATTGTATTCCACATTCTCCATAATTGGCGACGCCGCAATTTCCTGTGCCCGCTGGATATTCATCTTATAGAACCTCCTCTAGTGCTGTTAATTGCCCATTACATTTTGTGCGCTAGAGGAAGGCTCTATACAGGGGTTTATAAAAACACTTCAATCATTTAGTGATTTTCCAATTTCACAAATGCAGTATACATATTTTATATTCTTCACACTATCAATTGGATAAATATATTTAATATGATAATATATTCAAAGATTTATATAAATTCAAAGCACAGAAACACCTATTTACCAAATATACTTATTTTGAGGGAGAGAAACGTAGATGAATAAGCTTTTAAAACGGCTAATTGTTGTGACAACCACTATTGTACTGCTTCTGAGCGTGATGCCCTCCGCTTCTGTACGTGCTGAGCAGCAGAAAAAGCCAGCAATTGTTACAGACTATGAGATCCAATTGATTGGGGAGAAGTCGACTTGGAATGCTTACCCTTTAGTAAGGATCGGGAAAACCAATTATGGAGACAGATATACTAGAAAATCGGATGAATATGCTTTTCCTGACTTGAAGTTCAAAATGCCAAGCATCGCCGGCCAGAATAGCAGCGGCAGCTACAAAAATGATGGAAATAAGTTTATATGGAGCGCTTGGGTTATAGAGCAATATTATCAGAATGGCGATCATCTTTATATCCATATCTCATATCCGGCAGGCGACAAACAGCATAATCAATTGTTTGATTTCAATAGTAAAAATAATACAATGAGGCTCGTCAAAAAAACGATTAGCGCAAGTCAAAGCTACACCATGGAGGTTTATCCGCAATCCGATTTATTTTCGGTCAGAACGAAAAGATTATTAAATAGCTTAGATATCTATCATATTAAAACCGGGAAGCTTATTGCTACTGCGGACTATGCTTTCCAGCCATATCCTCTAGTGAAAGGGAGCTTTGGCCACACCTTTAATCGGAAGCCTGCGAGTAATTCGCTCATTATTAACCTAGATGTCAATAAAACAGGCAAAGATAAAACAGGCAAGAGCTTTACTTACAGCGGTAACGACCTTTACGAATTACTCCCTGACGGCAGCAAAAAACAGATTGAATACAGTCAAGTGAATTATTGGGACGCTACAACGGGGTGGACCAATAAAATCGGCAATGTCGTTTATGGCAGTTATTACGATAAGCAAAGCAAAACTTGGTTAATTGGATACAAGACGGGATCAAGCAGCAGCTACAAGCCGCTAACTCAGACAGGCACAGAGTCACGGGTAGATTTCTCCCCCAACTTGAAATACATAATTATTACCGAGTACAAGAAAGATGCGAAGACAGGAAAAAGAACAAACGAATACCGAAGCATAATCGTTGATGGGCAGACGGGAAAAGTGTTGCGAACACTTGGAGCCTATAATCGTAAATATGTTTATTTCATTTATAATTGGAAGTACGGAGACGAACTGGTAGAACTTAACTTCAATAATTATGCAAGGGACGGTTACTTAAACCTTTCCACAGGTATTTTTGTCAGCAAATATAGCGAATGGACGTACTCATACGGCTCCTACTCGGGAGACTTTAGTGAGTTGCTGTCACCTGAGCGGAGTCCAGAAATATTAGTGAATGACACTTTACATGTAAATCTTTCAGCTCCAGGCGTATTTTTGGCAGGAAATTATTTATGGTACTTAAGCGTTAGTGATTTCGCATTGGAGATCGGTGCCAGTGTGTCTGTTGCTGATAAAAAAGTTATTGTGAAGCTGGACAATAAACAATTTACCGTAGATCCGAAGACAATGATAACTTTCCGGAACCGCATATATATCCCTATGCAAGATTTCCGCAAGCTGGGGTTGAAGCTGCAGCTAAACGGCGAAGAACATGTGAAACGTTTCATTTATGATGCCGCTTAATTCTACACTGCCGGGAGGAATCCCGGCAGTTTTTATTTCAACGTTTGTTCTAAAGGGCAAGCCTATAAAAGGAACCCGGCCGGACTGGCTGGCATCCTCCGATCACCCTTTCGTATCTCTGCTTTCCTTCGCTCCCCGACCGAAATTTTCCTGATAATAGCTTGGGGTGCAGCCCGCGTACTTCTTGAATATCGCGATAAAATATTTGTAATCCTTATAGCCTACGTCCGCCGCAATCGCATATACCTTCTCATCGCTGCGCTGAAGCAGTTCCATCGCCTTCTGAATTCGATAGCGACTCAGGAAATCATTGAACGTGTAGGTTGTTTCACTCTTGAACTTTTGGTTCAAATACGTCGCGCTGACCTCCAGCTTCTCCACCAGATCCTTAATGCCGATCTTTTCAGCATAATGCTCCTGCACATATTGGATCATCTTCGATACGTAACGGGACGACTTCCCAGGCAGCTTAACGACCGAAGCCTGCAGCGACTCCCCGGCACCATTCCCCGCCGTCTTCATCGCCGCATATTGACGCTTCATCTCTACCTGGCTCTTGGCGCGGTTCAAGGCTGCGAGCAGCTGCTCCTGCTCAAGCGGCTTAAGCAAATATTCAGTAACGCCTAGCCGGATTGCTTCTTTGGCGAGCCGGAACTCATCATAGCCGGATAGAATAATATAGCTGCAAGCAGCCTCATCTACACTTCGCTCGATCATCGTTATTCCATCCATTAATGGCATATTAACATCCACAATGACGATATCCGGCCGCAAAGCCTGAATCTGACGAAGACCGTCTTCACCGTTCTCTGCTTCACCGACTACGATGCAGTCTGCCCCCACCCAGTCAAAGGTGAACCGCAGTCCTTTGCGTATCATCTCCTCATCTTCCACCAGCAGTACCTTGAACATCCGCATCCTCCTTCAGATAAGGCAATACAAACGTAACCGTCGTCCCTTCCCCTTCAACGCTGTCAATCTGAATGCCATAGCGTTCTCCATACATGAGGACGAGCCTGCGATGCAGATTATGCAAGCCAATATGAGGCGCGCGGTTATCCTGTGAGAGCATGATGGCACGCACTTCCTCCAGCCGTTCCCTGCTCATCCCGCCGCCATCATCCTTGACCTCAATAATAAGATCAGCAGCTTTGACATAGCCAACCACCGTAATGGCGACCGACTGGCGCTGGCGGTAGCCATATTTGATCGCATTCTCAATGACGGGCTGCAGCATCAGTCTCGGAACCAGAGCGGCCTTCGCCGCTTCTCCGACCTTCTCTTGATAGCGAAGCCTGTCCTTGAATCTCATCTGCTGCAGCTTCATGTAGCCCGCTATATATTCAAGATCATTGCCAAGGACGACTTGGTCCCGCTCATTGCCAATGCTATAGCGCAAGTGCCGGGAGAGCGTCAATACGATATCCTGAGCAAGCTTGTCGTCTACGACAATCGCATACCGCAGCATCTCCAGCACATTAAATATAAAATGCGGGTGGAATTGCGATTGCAGATGCTTCACCTCGATGACTCTGCGCAAGTCGGAAAGCTCCTCGTTTTTCGCTACAAGCTCGTTCAACCGCCGCAGCATCAAGTTGTATTGATTCGCAAGCGTCTCGAATTCATCGCCTGTTCCGATATAGACATACGATTCCATATTGCCCGACTGCAGCTCCCTGACGGCAAAGGTCAGTTTGTCCATCGCGCGGGACTGGCGATTGGAGATAATCCGGGCCGAATACCGGATCAATATCCATAACAGCAAGCTGGCAAGGGCAAAAAATACGGCCAGCGATAAATAAGCGGCATGATTCCATTGCGCTGCGCTTAACGTATATATTTTCCACTGGGAGGCAGGCACATAGGTTTCCTTACTGTAATATCGCCCTTTGTCGATCCACACATAACCCTTCGAATCTCTAGCTAGGCTATACTTGTTCATCAGCCCGCGCGTCAGATTGTTCGTTGTAGCGATAATGTTATGATAAGAATCAGTGACGACAGCGATTTCATTGTTTTGCACAAAAATCAGCTTCTGAAAGTCTTCTTCATACAGCTGGTAGATCAGATAGCCGATTACTGTCTCGCCATGCCGGATTTCTTTGGCAAAGGTATAGGCCGTATAACGGTCGTGAGAGAAGCGAAGATGGTTCGTCTCGGCAAGTGTAGACAGGCTTTGCCGATACATTCTGCGGGCAATAGTCTGTAACGCGAGATCCGTAGCATCGGAGCTATAATTGGCTGAGGAAGCGAGCATGTTCCCGTCCGTACCGACGATATGCATAATACTTTTTACCCGCTGGCGGTTGTTGAAGTCGTAGAACCGTTCGAACACTTCCGGACCGTTGCGGCGCGACTCCACGAAGGAAATAACAGTACCCAGCTCAGCAGCCTCATCCATTTCCTCTAGGTAAGAGGCATAGACCTCCTCTACAGCCGTCTTAATCTTCTTGCCCGCATCCGTCGTCTGGCCAATTAGCAGCAAGCGTGAATTGACCATCATAAATAATAGAAACAATACGAATAGAATCGATATCGGCACGAGGGTATGAAGCAGGAACATCCGGCGCAGCGAATCCTTGAAACTCCCTTTAGCCATCATGTCTCCCCCTTCATGTATCCTATTATCTTATCCGACATTCCATAAATGTGAAACAGCCTGCCTTCGCCATATGGACAAAAGGCCGGAACCCGCTTGCGCGAGCCCGGTCTGGACTTACATCGTAACTTCTTTTTTGCCCGACAGCTTGAAGAACAGCAGCAAGGACAGGACAGTAATGGCTGTCAATAATGTTGATAAGGCAGCCGCTACACCGTAATTGCCGCGTACAACCTCCGTATACACCGCAACGGTCATCGTTCGGGTGTTCCCGGTATACAGAATGATGGAGGTACTCAATTCCGTTATAATACTGATCCAGCTAATGATTGCGCCAGCGAAGACGCCGGATATCATCATTGGAACTGTAATTTTGAAAAAGGTCCTCATTGTCGAAGCACCGAGGCTAATCGCTGCCTCTTCGATACTGTCATTCACCTGATGAAGGACAGCTGCGCTGGACCGGATCGTATAAGGCAAACGCCGGATGACAAATGCCGCAATTAGAATAACGGCTGTTCCGCTCAGTACAAGCGGCTGCTTGTTGAATGTAACCAATAGCGCGATGCCTAGAATGGAGCCCGGTACAATATAAGGAAGCATGGTGAAGGTATCCAGCAGATTGGCAACAGCTCCCTTGCGCTTCACCGTTACATAGGCAATCAGTACAGCAGCCAGCGTAATAATGACGATCGTAATGCCGGCCATGATAAAGGTATTATAGATGGAATCGCCCACCTTGGCGAAAGCTGCACGATAACTGTCCAAGGAGTAACCGTCGACGAAGATTTTACCCGACGTTTTCTGGAAGGACGTGTAGGCTACATAAGCTTGCGGCATCATCGCCAAAATCGTGAACAGATAAACGTACACATGCGCTGCCGCATTAGCGATACCCTTCAGTTTCTTGGGCTCAATCGGATTCAGAGCGCTCATGCTGTAGGACTTGCGGTTCGCGACAAACTTCTGCAGCAGGAATACAGCAGTGGCGAACAAGACGACAATGACGCTTATCGCCGCGGCAAAGCCATCATCGCCGCCAACCTCGCTTATAAATTCGTTGAAGATCAATACAGGCACTGTACGGTAGCCCTCACCGATCAGCATCGGCGTACCGAAATCCGCGAACGCCCGCATAAAGACGAGCAGACCGCCTGCCAGCAGCGTTGGCGTAATTAATGGCACGAGAATCTTCCACATTTTCCGAAGACCCGTGCAGTTCATGCTTTCCGCAGCCTCCATAAGGGAGTTATCGACATTTTTCAATGCTCCCGATACATACATGAAGATCAGCGGCGACAACTGCAGCGTCAGTACAAGCAAAATGCCGGAGAAGCCATAAATATCAGGCATACGGAAACCAAATACGTCAAAGATGAAGTTGGTAATGACACCGTTGCGCCCAAGCAGCAAAATCCAGGCATACGCTCCGATAAACGGAGCCGACATCGACGAAATCAATATGAGAATGCGCACCGTTCCGCTGCCCTTGATTTTGGCAATGGTCATAATATAAGCAAGCGGGCCAGCCACCAGCATCGAAAGCACTGTGACGCTTACCGTTACCTTTATACTGTTCCAAACGGCGTTCATATAGTAGGCTTTGCTAAAAAATTTAGTGAAATAAGCCAAGGAAAAATCGCCTGTTGTACCGTCAAAAAAGCTTTTAATTAACAGCATGAATAATGGCAAAGCCAGAAAGATCATATACCCTGCAAAAATAACAAACGTAATCAGCGACCAAATATCCCACCGTTTCATGCGGCCGGTCATATTCTCGTCCCCCGATTCAAATTGCGCTCCCCGGATGCGTCATAAACATTAATCGTTTCTGAAAGGATAGCCAGACGAACGGTCTGCCCGATATTCACCTCGTCATTAGCAGCGGATTGCTGAATAATCTCAACTTCTTGCCCATTGTCGAGCTTTACGACAAGATGTGTATTCAAGCCTAAGAAAACATTATTGACAACCTTGCCCGCCAGCCCCCTGCCATCCTCAGACAATACAAATTCCTCTGGTCTGACTGAAATCCGGACTGCAACGGATTCTCCAGGCTTCACTTGCGATTGCAGCGCCAGCATTGGCAGTGAATAATCGCGGCCGACCACTACGGAGGCTTCGCCGTCCGTCCCGATTTCCAGCTTGGCGTCGATCACATTCGTTCTTCCGATGAAGGTTGCCACGAATAAATTGGCAGGACGCTGGTAAATATCTCTTGGTGAGCCAACTTGCTGAATAACGCCCGATTTCATAACCGCAATGCGATCGGATACAGCCATCGCTTCTTCCTGATCATGCGTGACATAGACCGTCGTGATCCCTACTTCACGTTGAATGGACTTAATCGCATTACGCATATCTACGCGAAGCTGTGCATCCAGATTGGAAAGCGGTTCGTCCATCAGCAATACGTCCGGATTAATAACGATAGCCCTTGCAAGCGCCACACGCTGCTGCTGTCCGCCCGACAGATTTTTGGGCATTCTGTCTTTGTAAATATCGATTTTTACTGTATTTAAAATATCGCTGACTCTTCGCTGCTGATCCGCTTTGCTCACCTTGCGGTTTTGCAGCCCGAACGCAACGTTCTCCGATACGTTCAGATGAGGAAAGATCGCATAGTTTTGAAACACCATGCCGATGTTCCGCTTCCCTGGCGGGACGTCATTCATTACTTTCTCGTTAAAGGCAAGAGCTCCGCCTTCTATGCTGTTAAAGCCTGCCACCATACGAAGCAACGTTGTTTTCCCGCAGCCCGAAGGACCCAGAAGGGTGAAAAACTCACCCTTCTGAATATCCAAGGAAAGCTCGGGGATAACAGTAGTGTCGCCATATTTTTTCACGATTTCTTGGAAGGATATCGCAACGCTCATGATGTACACCCGCTTTCTGATTGATCAATCATTCTCATTATTATTTCGCGATTTTTGTGAACAGGTCCGTGTAACGCTCTACGATAGCCGGTTTATTGGCCGCTACGTAAGCTACATCTTCTTGGATCACATTGATTTTATCGATTGGTGTCATGAAGTCTCCAATTGCAGCGTCAGTGCGGAGTGGACGATTCGTCGTTTCCTGTCCTAACGCATCTTGGCCTTCTTTGGAGATGAGGAAGTCGATGAATTTCTTCGCATTCTCCTGGTTTTTGGAGCCTTTAACGATTCCCGCTACGGCATCCAGGAATACTGCGCCTTCCTTCGGATACACAACCTTCACAGGAGCGCCATCCTTCACATAGCTGACTGCCGGATCTTCGTAAGTCAATGCCACGACATATTCGCCGTCGGCAACGCTCTTATGCGCTTTGCTGGAGCCGCCTGCAATTTTACCATCCAAATTCTCGAGCAGCTTGGCAACATAATCCCAGCCTGCATCGGAATCGTAGTCTCCACCCATTGCTTTCAGCATGTTCGTCAATTGCGCAAACGCCGAGCTGGAGTTAGAAGGATCAGCCATTGCGATCTTGCCCTTCAGCGCCGGATTAAGCAGATCCTCGTAGCCGTTAATTTGAATGTCGCCCGCCAGATTGGTGTTAACCAGCAAGACGCTGCCGTCTGATACATACGGAGTCATGAAGCCTGTTGTATTGGAATGTCCTTCGACTAAGTCTTTGTCGTTGGGGGATACATACTTTTCGAATAAATCCGCATTGTCGTGAAAGAGTGCGAAAGCTCCACCAAACATGACGTCAGCATAAGGATTCGATTTTTCCGACTGGATACGCTTGATCAGCTCACCGCTTCCCGCCGATACCAGTTCTACCGTAATACCTGTCTGTTTCTCGAAGGACGGAATAAGAGCATTGATCATTGCTTCGCTGTTCGGCGTGTAAATAACCAGTTTATTCGAGCTGCCCGATGTGTCCGATTTGCCTCCTCCACATGCCGCCAGTACAGCCACCAACATTGTAAGCATTATTAACGTACTCAACCACTTTTTCATAACCCCTTCACCCCTCATCTGAATGTAACTTTATTTTATCAGTTTGTAAGCGCATTAAAATCCTATTATTCAACAGAATCATCTAAAATTCGCAACTAATTTACTTAATAGGTCATTATACATAACATAAAGGTATCATTAAATTCTTGAAAACCTGCTTCTCTTGTCTATTATTTGTTCGCAAGCATGCGGGTAAACAAAAGAAAAGCCAGGATCTTGTTTGATCCGGGCTTTTCTTAATAGAAGGTAATGAACTTATCGGCTCCCTATAAATTGCTTCACGGATGATTGGCCTTAATCCTTGCGATCTCATCCTTCAGCCCCAAGCTTTTCATCTCGTTTACAATGGCTTTACCAATGCCGGCTTCATGATAAACGAACTGTTCCAGGTTTAAATGATAGTCCCGGAATAACGCAAGCTTTGACGCATATGTAGCATTGCTCAAAAATGTCTCCAATTCTCTCTTGCCAATATCCTCGTCAAGCACTATTGTTGTATGCTGCCGCCCTGCATCCTTCGGATGCTCATTCAATATCCCTAGTTCATCTTGTGTCGGAACGATGATTCGCTCCTTTCGATCGGCTCTCACTTTCTCTGAATACGTATATGGATCTTGAATGACAGGCGGATGCAGCCTTTCCTCCAGCCTTTCCCGTACTATCCGGCCGTTCTCTAAGTCCTCTGGCGTGCTTTCATATTCAGATATTACCTTAAGATAGTCTTGCTCATTCTGATATCCCATATAAAGCAGACTGGAATCTATCATGACAATACGAATAAATTCACGGATGTTATTCGCAACGACTACAGCAGGCCGGTCAAAATCCATAGGGGACACCAGTACAATTGGTGCCACTTCCAAATCTGTCACCATACCGAAATCAGTCAAAAATCCGTAATGTATTCCGTCCATTCCTGTTGTACCGAATGCAACGACATCCATAGGCGTGTTGAAATAGCCGCTAAGGCCATCCATGAGATAGAATCCAAGTACATTTTCGGCACCATATCCTTCTTGCTCGAGCTCCTGATTTAACTCATTTAGTGCACGCAGTGTCGCAGGCTGATCGTACTTCCCGTAATTCACCCGCATACTCTCTTTATCAGATAACTCAGGCTCATCTTCCTCGTAGACATTCCATTCATCGTCATCACTATCATCTATCTCTTCTGTAGAAATGTTAATGGTATGGGCATCTTCATCCCATGCCACTTCCGTATCCGTGATCGACCCTAAATAATACATAGGTACATATAAGATGCCGTCCACCATCCGAAGATTTGGCTCTTCCTGTAGTTGCAAAAAGTGGCTTAAACTAGAGTCCGGCGTGTGATAAGTAATCGTGATTTTGCCAGATGACATTTCAAACTCCCAGCCCATCTGCTCTAACGTATCCTTCATAGGCAAAAATCGCTTTCTCCCATCTACGATCACCGGTTTACTGGGCTTAAGAAATTTGCCGTCAAATTTAACATGAATTTGCTGATCACCCGTCTTTATGTTCGTCATTTCAAAGCTTTGTTGTTCCCCATTGTAATAGACGTCTATGGAGCTTGGTTCTTTACTGATTAGAAAATTCGCAGCAAACCTATGCTTTACTTCATTATCATTATTGGCGTTGACGTCATTAATGCGGATTTTCACAACCCCGTTATCCTCGACTACATTCATTTTAAATTTATGATATAAGTTCTTATTATCGTTTGGATTGAAGAATAACCAGTACTCATATCTGGTTTCGCTATATTTTTCGTAGAGCAGATGTATGCCCCTTTGTTCATCTAATTTAGCTTTCCAATTCGCAACGGTTACGTTCAATTGCTGTTCACTTTCGATTATCATTGCTTTCACTTTGTTTTCATTTGTATTTAAGAGTATTGCTGCAGCAATACTAGACACAGCTATAATGAATGCTGCTATTATGATTATTTTCCTCAACGGTCGTCTTCTTTCCCCCGCAATCGATGAGCAAGGCCTGCAGCGTAAATCCGCCCTTTCTCAGACTTCTTGCCCACCAATGCATTGGTAAAATGTAAACTCTTATTCGATTTAGAAAACAGGCGTCTGATTCAGTCTCAATTCCTCTTCATTAGTGAAGCCTTTATCCAGCGCCTCTTGACGCAATGCCATGTAAAGCTCAGCCTTTGTAGCATTAATATAAGGAAGTACAAACAGTACGCCAACGAAAAGCGCAAGCGTGCCAAGTAAGATCCAGCCTAAAAAGCTTAAATCAATCACAAAGATATTAAATTTATGGCCCCTAGTCATCTGCCTGCTCAAATCTACCGCACGGCGATAGCCAATGTTCGGATTATCCGCCAAAATGAACGGCACCTGACTGTAGGAGTAGGATTTGATGATACCCGGAATAACGAGGAGCAGTGACCATAGGAAGGTCAGAAAACCGCGCCAGAGCATCGCTTTCACAATATCCAAATATCTGAGTTTATTGAATGCATACATTAAATGATTAAGATTCACTTCTCGCTCTGCTGATCCCTTGAAATAACGCATCGCACCGGCCTCAAACGGAAAACCGAGGAAAATCCGAAAAGCCATTGCAAATAAAAAGATAACGATAAAAATGACAATAATGATAGCAAGAATCGGCCCGAGTATCGCCCACTCTAAATCCCCGTCAATCAAGTTGAATTCATCAATAGTGCTTGATGATCCGAAATTAAAGTTCGGAGGACTGACGCTTCCGCCGACAACTGCCAGTATAATACTGACTAAAAATGCCTTCCAATACGAAGTCCGCAGCACCTCCTTTGCCCTCTTCTTCAATTCTTTACGATCCCACATTGACATCCCTCTCTCCTTATTACTTTGTTGTTCATCTTACAATAGATACCATAATTAATATAGTACTAGCAGTCATAAATCATTCTAGTTATGTGATCAAGCACTCCGAATTCAGCCCTATGTATTGCATAAAAGCTATTGATTATATAGCCAAATTGGTATTGGATTGCAGCATTCATCACTGGTACATTAGTAGCAATATATAACATATCTCATTGGAATAGTATGAATTTAAATGGAAGGAGTAGATCGAACGTTGCATGAGCTTGCTCCGATTTTGTCGATTGAAGGCGTAACCGTGGCCTTCAGAAGTCCCGGACAATCCGAGGACAGAATTGTCCTGAACCGTCTGCAGCTTTCCGTAGAGGCTGGGCAATTCATTTGTCTTCTCGGGCCAAGCGGCTGCGGGAAGACAACGCTTCTGAATTGCGTCGCCGGATTTCAGCCTTATGCAGGCAATATTTATTTTAACGGTGCACGTATTGAGAAGCCTGGAAAGGAGCGCGGAGTCGTCTTTCAGGAATACGCGCTGTTCCCTTGGTTCACCGTTGAGCAGAATGTAGAGTTCGGCCTGCGGGTGAACGGCGTTTCAGCAGCGGAACGTAAGGAGCTCGCCCGGCATTATATTCGGATGGTAGGTCTCACCGGCTTCGAGAAGCACTATCCGGGCAAGCTGTCGGGAGGCATGAAGCAGCGCGCTGGACTTGCAAGGGTGCTTGCCAATGAGCCGGCCATGCTGCTGATGGATGAACCGTTCGCCGCGCTGGACGAGCAGACCCGCGAGAAGCTGCAGACGGAATTGCTGGGACTCTGGGAGCAGCAGCGCAAAACCTGCTTGTTTGTCACCCATAGCATACAGGAAGCCGTTTATTTGGCCGATCGTGTAATCGTCCTGCAGCCGAACCCTGCACGTATCGCGCTAGACCTGCGTATCGACCTGCCTAGATTGCGAAACCGTCATGACGAAAGGCTGCTTCAATATCAGGCCAGAATTAGCGAAATTTTAAGAGAAGGAGACGCCCCCTATGGAGAACACCTTTCCATCATTACCGCATAAGGAGGTGCTCTCGTCCCCGAATAAACGCCTGAGGTTCTCGCAGCGCAAACCGTGGACGCGTCTACTTATTAAATTATCCGGCCTGTCTATACTGCTGCTTGCTTGGGGGCTCATTACCGGCCTTGGCTACGTAGTACCTGCCCAACTGCCCGGTCCACTAGCGACGCTGCAGACGATGACGCATATGCTTCAGGACGGCTCGCTTGTGCTGCATGCGGCATCCAGCTTGAAGCGTGTTTTTTCGGGATTTCTCGTTGCCTTTGCAATTGCACTTCCGCTTGGACTAATGCTGGGCTCCTCCCGTTTGCTTCGGGATGCGATCAACCCTGTCCTTGAGCTGCTTCGGCCAATACCGCCTCTCGCTTTTATTTCGCTAGCCATCCTGTGGCTCGGAATCGATGAATGGTCGAAAATATCGATCATTATTTACGGCTCCTTCTTCCCTCTCCTCCTTAATATTACAGGGGGAATCAGTCAGGTCGAGCCCGTACATATCCGGGCCGCACAATCGCTTGGTGCCCGCAAACTGCAGATTTTCTGCCACGTCACACTTCGCGCCGCCATTCCGAACATGATGATCGGTATCCGCTCAGGAATGGGCATGGCGTTCATCTGCTTAGTCGGCTCGGAGCTGATCGCAGCGAACGAAGGCCTCGGCTTCCTCATTCAGGAAGGGCGATACATGTTCAAGACTGATCAGGTGCTCGTCGGTATGATTACGATCGGCATCATCGGTTATTTCATTAATTTAGTCATTACCACGCTGGAGAAAATTCTGCTGCGCTGGAAATAAATCATTTTCTGGAGGCCATCACTATGTCTACTAATCGTAAAACGCATTCTTCGCTCTTTATTCTATTGTTCCTTGCACTAACCCTGCTGCTCACGGCTTGCGGAGGCGGAAGCAACAAGCCTGCCGCATCCCCTTCTGACTCGCCTGCTCCTACTGCGGAAGAAAAAGCCGCCGCTACAGCCGCGCCGACCGAACAGCCTAAGCCCGCTCTCGAAACGGCCAGCCTATCCATCGGTACGGCTCGTGATACACAGCTGTCACCACTCATCGTAATCGCGAACGAAGAAGGCTATTTTAAAGAAGAAGGTCTGGAGGTTAAAACCGAGCTGTTCGCGGCCGGCCCGGACGTCATAGCTGCTTTAGGCTCGAAGAGCATCCAGCTTGGCTCCTCCGGCGACATTCCGCCGATTATTGCCAAAGCGTCGGGCCTGCCTATCGAAATCATCGCCCAGCAGGCTGATATATCCGGCGTACAAACCTTAGTCGTCAATTCCGATAAAATCAAAACGCCGGCCGATTTGAACGGGAAGAAAATCGCCTTTGTACCGGGAACCGTATCCGAAGCTTTCTTTCTGCGAATTGTGGAGAAGTACGGCCTCGATTTGAAATCAATCGAATCGTTCAAGATCGGCCCGACTGAATTGCTGCCCGCCTTCCAGGCCGGCAATATTGATGCCTTTTCCATCTGGCAGCCCGTTGCCTTGAACGGTGTCAAAAAGGGCGGCGTTGCCCTACTGACCGGCAAAGAATCACATGTTCCCGGCGAGGAAGGACCGCAGCAGCTCATTAACTCCTATTCCATTCTGATTGGCCATAACGACTTTGTAGCCAAAAACCCGGAGACGGTAAAAGCGGTACTGCGGGCTTTGAACAAATCCGTAGCCTTTATTGAAACGAATCCGGATGCGGCAGCCGCACATATTGGCAAGACGCTGGGACAAGATGCAGCAGACATCACAACCTTAATTGCACTCAACCATTACGCGCTTAATCTAACGCC
The DNA here is from genome assembly GCF_000513275.1 of Paenibacillus gorillae. Classification (GTDB taxonomy): domain Bacteria; phylum Bacillota; class Bacilli; order Paenibacillales; family Paenibacillaceae; genus Pristimantibacillus; species Pristimantibacillus gorillae. Next base: position 38,966 of record NZ_CBVJ010000111.1, read on the forward strand.
GGAGCTGGTTACTGCACTGGAGAGCATCTCCAAGTTTTTGCTGGATAACGAAAAGATTAAAGAAGTGCCTGACTTCAAATCCTTTATCAACACCTCTTACTTGAAAGCTGTTGCCCCTGAGCTGGTCACCATTCCTTAACTTAACGGTATAAAAGAAAAAGTTCACCGTTGCCTATCGGCAACGGTGAACTTTTTATGTGCTTAATTATTCCTTATGCCGGATCTACCACTTCCGGAGACACTCCGGCAAACGTATAGAAGCTGGCGTCAAACGGCGTCGGCCCGCCTGTCGTCACAAATCTGGCAGCCCCTTCACCGGTATAGAGATTACGCGTGCCATGGAAGATACCTTGCGGCACATAGAGCAAATCGCCGGCCTCGAACGGCAGCCATTCCCCGTTCAAATGAATTTCCCCTTTGCCCTCTACGCCGATGAACAACTCGCTGGAATGCGGGTGCTGATGAACGGCGAAGCTTTGCCCCGGCTCCTGTATGCCGCAATGCAGCGATAGTCTTGCGCTGCCTGTGCCCGGCCAGAACAGAAAGTTCATATTGGCCGGATTCTCGATCTTTTGCGAAGGATCATTGCCCGTAAAGCCTTTGAGCTGAGTCTCATCGTTGTACAAGTGATTAAACAGTCTTGGATTGGAAGCGGTTGGCGAGCCTTCAGGCAGTACCGTCTGCCAAATGTACAGCGTAACTTCCTCCCCTTGATCGGCCTTTACCTCATAATCAGAACCCGATGGCGCATATAGCGCGGAAGACGGCTCCAGAGCGCTCGTTGCGTCCCCGACGCGGGCACTGCCCTTCCCTTTCCATATAACGCCTACCACTTCTTGCGCTTTTCCTTTCTCGCAGCTGCTCCAAGTGCCGCCTGGTTTAATACGGACGACCAGCCCTTTGACCAGCACCGCTCCTTTCTCTTCATTTACAGGGATGGCGACTAGCAGATCGCCACGATCCTCCCAGTTTAATTCCGACCACCTAATTACCGCGCCTGATGTTAATGAGTTTGCTGCAGTTGTCATCGTTATTCCTCCTCTAAAAATGGTTATATAGGATGGGGCGGCAGGCGGGATCACCCCATCTGCCACCCCGCTGCTCCCGCTCTTGCCGCCGTTATGTTCAGACCAGCACTCCATAGGGACTGCCCGCCGTTTGGGCGAAGGCATTAGGCGCCTCTCGCCGCAGGGATACAGGCTGACCAGCTTCCTCGCCAAATTGTCCTCGCTCATAGACCACTTGCCCTCTTACAATCGTCACTACGGCCTCCCCTTCAAGTTCGGCCCCTTCATAAGCCGACCAGCCGCTGCCCGACAGCACATGAGCGTCAGTGAAGGTCCACTGCTTCTCGTCATCGATAATGAGAAGGTCGGCATCCAGCCCGGGCTCGATGCTGCCCTTCCGATGATCAAGGCCGAACCGGGCTGCTGGCCCTGCGGCAAGCAATTTAGCCACCGTAAGGAGCCTCTCTTCTCTGCTTAATGAAGGGAGAAATCGCTTCAATCCGGTTAGCAGCACAGGCAGCAGTTCTTGGACGCCCGGCAGACCTGGCGGCGCATCATGAAAATCAAAGCTTTTCTCCGCCTTGGAATGAGGCGCATGATCGCTTCCGACTGACGTAATTGTCCCCTGGGCTATCGACTGCCAGAGCCGGTCCCGGTCACGAGGCTCCCGGATGGCAGGGCTTAGCTTGGCCCTTGCTCCGAGCTCCCGTGCACTTGCATGATCGAACCATAATTGATGGGCGGTCGTCTCATACGTAACGGGATACCCTGCCTCCGCAGCCGCATCCAGCAGCTCCGCTTCCTCGGCTGACGATACATGCAGCACATGAATCGATGTCCCATACTTGCGGACAAAACGGAGCGCGCGAGCAACTGCTGTTATCGCACCTATCCGCGGATATACCGATTCATATTCCGATAAATCGGACGGCTCTCCGCGTGATTGCCGGAATAGACGAAGCACAAAGTCATCCTCCGCATGCAGCGTCAGCGGAATGGCCTTATCCGCAGCCAGCCGGAAAATATAGTCGAGCTCCGCATCGTCATCAATAATATGCTTAGCAGTCCGATGTCCGGTAAGGAACAGCTTAATGCTCGCCGCTTCACCGCGTTCCAGCGTCTGAAGCGCCTCTGACTTGCCCGGCACGACCCCGATATGAAAGCCGTAATCGACATAGGATTGACCCTGTACGAGAGCGGACTTTTGCCGCAGCTTATCCACGGTATCGGTGTACGGATTCGTATTGGGCATGTCCAGTACCGTCGTCACACCGCCCGCTGCAGCTGCCTTTGAAGCCGAGTGCCAGTTCTCCTTATGCTCATAACCCGGTGTTCGAAAATGAACATGCGAATCAATAAGCCCCGGCAGCACATACCGTCCTTCTGCGTCGATCGTGCGACCCGACGCTGCTTCTTCGTCTTGGCGCAGCAGCTTCGCGATCTTCCCGTCCAGGATACCGATCTTGCCCTCCAAGATGCGGTCCCGGTAGACAATACGGGCATTGTCGATTACAAGATCAAATGCAGCCCCGCTCATGAAATCAGCTCCCGTCCGATAATTTCTCTAGCCAGCCGGTTCACCGGCCCCATCAACGAGACGGCTCTTGCATCGCGCAGCAGTCGCTCGATTTTTTTTCCGCGCACATATCCGGAGCCGCCGATAATTTGCTGCGCTTCGCGGACGATACGTTCACTGGATTCCGAAGCGAATATTTTGGACTGGTAAGCAATCTGACTAAGCCGGTCGCCTCCCTCCTTCGCCCCCACCTTCTCGACCAGCGCTCGAACTGCTTCAAGCTGCATATGCAGCTCGGACAATGCGGCCTGAAGCACCGGATTGCCCTGCTGTCCTCTGGCCCTCACTTGCTCCAGCGCCAGCTTGTAGGCGGCCTCGCTAATTCCGAGCGACACGGAGCCCAGCGTCAGCCCACATTCGCGAATGCCGTTAATGACAGACGGCGCTCCTCCAAGTGGTCCAATGACCTGTTCACCAGCCACCTCACACTGATGCAGATTAATAAATCCAGTTGAGGAGCCTCGCATTCCGGACAGATTCGTATCTGCATCCGCGGTAATTCCCTGCGAAGTCTCGATAAGGAAAAAGGATTGCCCTGAATTGCCGTACAGCGAGCCGGAGTCGCCTGTGCCTGTCTGGACAAGCACCAAATATAAGTTAGCCAATCCAGCTCCGGTTGTGAACGACTTCACGCCTCCAATAATCCAATTGCCGTCTAAAGTCCGATCCGCAACTGTCGAAATATTCTGTTTATTTGCTCCAGCACCTGTCTCCGACCAAGCCGATGCAGCCAGCCATTGCCCGTTCGCAAGCTTTGGCAAATAATCAGTGCGCTGCTTCACGCTGCCCCATTCCAAAATGCGGGATACGACCGAGAAATGCTGAAAGACGATAATGGCAATTGAAGGATCTACTTCTGCAATGGAAGCGATCAGCCTCCCTGCAAATAAAGAATCATAGCCAAGACCGCCATATTCCTCCGGCACAAGACTGCCCAGCAATCCGGAAGCCTTAAGCGCATCAAGCGACTCCTGCTGCGTCTGCCCCGCATCATCAGCCACAGCGGCGTAACGGTCCAGTTCCTCCAATAACGACTCTATGCGTACACCTTGCGTTGCCACTCCCATTCGTAAGACGCTCCTTTCTTAAACGGTAACGCCCCGAGCAGACGCACGTTTTTCTCGGAAATGCTGCTGTACAGCAGATGGTCGGATAGCTTGCCGCCCGTCGTAGCCGTCGAGATGTAGGTACTTCCGCCTTTCGTATTCACCCTCAGACGGTAACCCGCGGCTAGCGTATCGCCGATCAGCCGGTGAACGATAGTTCCTTCAATGGCAGCCGCTGCACCAATGCAAGCCGCTCCAGTCAGCGCAATCGTCGGGTGCCAAGACGGTATCGATACGCCCCTGAACGCAATCACGCCTGGTTCATAGCTGGCAATAGCCGCCACCTTCGGGAAGACGCCGTCCGGATTCCAGCCCAGCAGCTGCGCCGCAGAGCGGCGAATTGCATGGAGACGCACCAGCGTGTCCTCTCCCGCTTCAAACAATGCCTGCTCCGAATGAATACCGAGCTCCGCGGCATTCACGAACACATACGGGTTGCCGGAAGATGCGAGCGATACTTCATAGTCTCCATATTCTGTGGCTAGCTGGTCAGTCAATGCGCCGGATGGCAGCAGACTGGAGAGCGGCGTTTCACCGTCCACGATGAAATGCGCCGTGCAATTCATACCAGAGCGAACTGCATGGTCAACCTCGCAGACGAGCGAGTCTCCGACGTTCTCCACATATACACGTACGCGTAATCCCGGGCTAGCACTGGGCAGCCAACCCCATTTCATTGCAACCTGTATCGCAGCCAGAATGGAATGTCCGCAGCTGCCCGAATAATCGAAGGTCACGGGATTGCCAGGCACCAGCTGGAAAAACAAATAGTTCAAATCGTACATTGGATGCTTGGACGGACGCAGGACGACATATTTGGAAATCAGCCCGTAAGGCCGTTCTTCATCATCCAAGTTGTCGCTAATATCCTTTAAGATTGGAATAATAGCTTCAGGCGAAGCAGGCAGCTCCGTTCCATCAATAATGATGGAGGATGACACACTGCCTTCGGCATGCGCCAAATACGTTTGCATAGGAATCACCCCTCGAACTGATATTGCTTGGAAGAACCAATTTGAACCTGATACTGACTGATCCACAGCTGGAAAATAACGAGCGACCACAGCGTCAATGCCGTCTTGCCGTCCGGCTGTGTCGCCTGCTTGTGCAGCAGCTTCTCTACTGCCGCCGGACTGAACAGATTATGTCTGCGCAGCGTGTCCCTATCGAGTACCCGCTCCACTGCCTCGAAGAGAGGAAGCCCCTTGCGCATCATGGCGTCGATCGGCAGCGTGAACGGCTGCTTCTTCCGGTTCAGAATTGCATCAGGCAGCTGCCCTTCCGCCGCCCGGTACAGCAGACGTTTCACCTTTCCTTCTCCAATTCGCCAGTCTACAGGCAATTTGCCCGCCAAATCCAGAATGCGCGGCTGGCAAAAAGGAACCCGCACTTCTACAGAATGCGCCATGCTGAGATGGTCCACACGTCTTAGATGATACGAAGGCAGCCGGTATTCCCGCTCGAAATCCAAGATGGCATCCAGTCTGCCCTTCCGGTGATGAGCAGTGCGGAGGCTGTCTGAAATCTGATCCCCGATCGACCCGTTGTCATGAATAAAAGCGCGATAATCCTCGCTGTACAGCTCCTTGCGCAATGCCGGCGAGGCAACGCCAAGCGAAGCAACATAAGGCTTAATCCAATCGTCCGCTGCTTCCGAGGCCTCCAGGAAGCGGTCATAACCAGCGAACATCTCGTCGGCTCCATCGCCGGATACCGTCACCTTGAAGCCGGCCTGATGAACCGCTTCGAATAAAGCATAACTGCTCAATGTGATAGGATCGGCATTCGGCTGCCCTAGCCTCTCGGCCACAAGCGGCAAAATCTTCTCAAAGTCCCGCGGGTCGAAGAGAACCTCATGATGCGTCGTGCCATATCGTTCCGATACTTGTCTGGCATAGATCTTCTCATCCAGCGGCCAATCGCCCACATAAGATAAATTAAAGGAATGAATACCGGCTTGTCGCTGGCTTGCCAGTGCGGTAACGAGGCTGGAATCCAGTCCGCCGCTGTTAATTGTGGATACCGGCACGTCTGCAAGCAGCAGCGCCTGCACCTCGCGGTCAAGCTGTCCCCGAAGCGATACAGCAGCGGAATTAAACTCACCGCCAAGCGGCTCCGATGCAAGCAGCGTCTTCCATCGGCGAATGGCCGGCCGTTCACCAAGCCTTGCTTGGAGCAGCGAGGATGGCGGCAGCGCATAGACACCATCAAACAGCGTCCGTTCTCCGAATACCACCTTTGTCGTCAAATAAAAGTCGACGCCCGGCAGCCATAAGTTTGAGGGTACGCTTCCGAATGCCAGCAGGGATGGCAGCTCTGATGAGAAATAAAGCGCCCTATCCCGTTCATCCCAATAGTAATACAAGGATTTAATGCCAGAAGGATCTGTTGCCAGAGTGAGCACAACCCCCTCCCGTAAATCAATGACCGCAATTGCAAACATACCGTCCAGATAGCGGACAAAGTCCTGTCCGTATTCCGCGTATAGCGCAGGCAGGATTGATCCGTCGCAATGATCCGTAAACGTATAGCCTTTTGCCTCCAGCTTGCTTCTGAGCTCCCGATGATTATAAATTTCACCATTCAATACAATACGAATCGAATCGCCAAGACTGTAAGGCTGCTCGCCCCCGTCAAGTCCGACGATCGCAAGCCGATTATTGCCGATTGCCCAGTTTCTCTCTGCCCATACCGACTGTTGATCGGGGCCGCCTGCCAGCTGCTGATCGGAGACCGCCTTCAGTCGTCCGGGATCGACGTCCACATTTCCAATGTATCCAAATATCCGGCACATCCTAACCACTCCCTCTGTCTTTATTCATTCCAACCTATGAATATGGCCTGCATCTCCCCCTCCAGCCTATCATTTTACAAATTGTTAATCATTTAGTATTCTGGAATGTTCTACAATTTAGACTGTACTCTCCCGCTTCTCAGCCGTCCAATATTACTTAGCCAATCAATCGCATTCTCCGAAAGCTATCATTCCGACTTTAATTGACAACGAATGTCGAATCTTCGACCGGGTATGTAACCGATGAGACCTCGCCCTCAAATAAGCGAACGACAATGAATTGGGGTCTTTCCGACAAGCGGAAGGCATGCGGCCGGTGAGCGGGCACGACAACGACATCTCCAGGCAATGCCGTTAATTCGAAATAGCCGCTTCCCCCTTCGTCTTTTATCGTAAATACGCCTGCTCCGCCAAGTACAATCCGCACTTCATCATCCAGATGATAATGAAGCGAGCCGAATTTCTGCAGCATATCGGGCGTCTGTTCCGACAAGATCACAATGTCCCACTGCTTATAGCCTTTCCGCTCTGCAAAATCCGCAATTGACGGTTCGTAGATCCGAAGCAGTTCCGTCTTTTCCTCATCCGACAGCAGCAGCCTCTCTTCGTACGATGAAGGAGTATGATTCCCCTCCCACCGTTCGTAATACACACCTTGCTCCTCCAGAAAAGAATGCAATTGAACTTCCTTATGCGTCTCCAAACCGCCTAGCAATCGCAGCCCCGCCATATAATTCCTCCTATTCCAATTTGAATTGTTAACTATCATAGTTGGAAATTTTTACCCTGTCAACCAAAAATATAAATGATAGCCTGCAAGCAATAGGTTCATAATTTCTGGTCTATATAATCGATTATGATTTTGGTATTGGAAGTTTTTCTCATTTACTCGTTATAATACTAACACACCCGGAATAGGTGGTTTTAACATCATAAATCAGGATATGGAGCGTGTGACCTATGAGTAAAAATGTACTGTTCATTAGCGGAAGCCCTCGTGCCGGAGCCAACACCAAGGCCGTTGTCAATGTTGTTTACCGTTTGCTCCGGGATAAGCAAGGCAACTCCCAGCTGCTTGATCTTCACCATCATGTACTGCCGCTGTTCAATGGAGATCCCGCTCAGCAAGAGCTGGACTGCGTCACTCAGCTTAGGAAGCTTGCTCAGGAAGCCGATGCTTTTTTCATCGTGACGCCCGAATACCATAACGGTATCAGCGGCGCCCTGAAGAACGCATTGGACTTTCTAAATGGCGACCACTTCAAGGGCAAGCCCGTCGCTATCGCGGCAGCAGCTGGGGGTGGAAAAGGCGGAATCAACGCTCTAAACAACCTGCGTATCGTGCTGCGCGGCCTGCAAGCCAACGTGCTGCCCGCCCAATTTGTTGCCGATCCAGGCCATATTGACCAGCATGGCATCTATATTGACGAAAGCGGCGTTCAGACGCTTCAAGCGCTTGTCCTTGATCTGGCTTCCGCCCTGCAGACGGAAGCCCGCGTATGATTTCCGCCGCCCATTACCGCATCAGCCAAGGGGCTAACCGCTCGTGAGAACGCTGCTGGATTCGCTTCAATGGGCCTTCTTTCTTCTGACAGGCGGTCTTGTGGCACCCATTGTCGTAGCGGCGGCCTTTCAGCTGTCAGATGCCGAGACGATTAGCCTCTTGCAAAGAACGTTGGCCGTTATCGGCGTATCCTCCCTGCTCCAAGTGACACTTGGCCATAAGCTGCCGATTCTGGAGGGCCCTGCCGGTGTATGGTGGGGTGTCTTCATTCTTCTTGCAGCGAACCTTACGCCAGGTGCATCCGGTGCCGAGCTGCTTCGCCAGATGGAGATGGGTTTGCTGCTCGGAGGAGTCATCATTTTGCTGCTGAGCGCTTTTCAAGTTATCCGTTATTTAAAAAAGCTGTTCACTCCGGTCGTTACCGGCACTTATTTGCTGCTGCTCATCTTTCAATTCAGCTCTCCGATCGTGAAAGGTATTCTTGGTGTGGGCTACAAGGACCCTTACATCCATGCGAGTATTGCGGCGCCTGCCATCGCAACTCTTCTTCTGACCTTTCTATGCGGCCGAAGCAAGACGGCGTGGCTGCGCAACTATTCCGCGCTGATTGGGATTGCAGCAGGCTACGGTTTATTTCTGCTTCTTGGTCACATTCCCGCACTGCCTAAACTGCCGGATACGGCTATTCTCATCCCCCAATTATTCGCCTGGGGAGCGCCGCTATTCGATTCAGGCATTACGCTCACAACGCTGGTCATTACGCTTCCGCTGCTCATTAACATGATTGCAGCCATCGTTGTCATGGAGAAGACGATCGGCCTTGAGCCTGCAGACCGTTATCGCCGCTCCGGCATTGTAATGGGCATCAACCAGGTGCTGTCCGGAGCCTTCTCCGCGGTAGGCTGCGTGTCCAACTCTCATACTGCCGGCTTTGTCGCATCCACCAGAATGACCAAGAGACTGCCTTTCATCATCGGTTGCCTGCTGTTGATAGTTGCCGGCTTCTTCCCGTTTCTAACCGCAGCGCTTGCGTCCGTTCCTGTACCCGTAGCATTCGCCGTTATCTTTTATTCGTTCGCGCATCTGCTGTCCGCCGGCCTGAAGGAGCTTGGCGCGATTTTGCAAAATGAGAAAAAGCTGACCATCGTCGCCTTTTCCTTGTTCGCTGGTGTTGGAAGCATGTTCATTCCTGCGGCAAGCCTTGCGGTACTGCCGGATGTACTGAAGCCCATTCTGAACAATGGACTGGTTGTCGGCGTGCTGGCATCCATTCTGCTTGAGCAGGCATGGCAATTTAAAGACTCTCTATCATCAGGCTCCGGTTTTAGGAGACGCAAACATCCACTTATCGAAAGGAGCACCGGCCATGCCGTTAACGATCAAAGTGTACTCTGATTATGTCTGTCCATTCTGCTTGCTGGCGGATGGCGAGCTGAAAGCAGCGGCGGCAGAACGGGACGTAACCATTGAACATCTCCCCTTCGAGCTGAGGCCTTATCCTGCGCCTACGCTTCGGCCCGAGGACAGCTATATGCAAACGAGCTGGAGAGAAAAGGTTTACCCCATTGCGGAGCAGCTCGATATTCCAATCCGAATGCCGTCTCTCTCTCCGCAGCCCTACACGCACTTGGCCTTTGAAGGCTATCAATTCGCCAAAGAAGCTGGCATCGGTGAAGCTTATAATTCGAGAATGTACAAGGCTTTTTTCCAGGACGGCCTCAATATCGGTGATATTGATGTTTTGACGGGACTGGCCGAAGAGTTAGGGTTGAATGGCTCCGCTTATCGCGAGGCGCTGGAGGCCGGAACCTTCCGGGAAGCGCATAAACAGGCGCTGCACCACGCCCTTTATGAAGCTAATATTACTGCAGCGCCGACTTACGTTATCGGAAACACCACAGTCAAGTGGCTTCTATATAAGGAGCAGTTTCTCGAAGCGATCGATGCCGAATTGAAAAAACAGCGGCTGGAGCAATGGAGTACCGGCATTAGCTGTACCATTGACGGCTGTTCCTAACTAAATAGAGAGGAGTAATGATTCATGACGTTAAAGCTGCAAGTTTATTCCGATTTCGTATGCCCGTATTGCATTCTTGCCGAAGGCGAGCTGGAGGCGGCTGCCGCCGAAAAAGGAATTGAGGTTGAATATGTGCCTTTCGAGCTCCGTCCTTATCCGACGCCAACACTGCGTCCCGAGGGCGAGCATATTACAAAGGACTGGAAGGAGCGCGTCTACCCGATAGCGGCAGAGCTAGGCATTCCGATCGTCAAACCTCCCTTCTCCCCTCAACCGTATACGCATTTGGCCTTTGAAGGCTATCAGTTTGCTATCGAGCAGGGTAAAGCGAAGGCCTATAATAAACGAATGTACGAGGCCTTCTTCCTGGAGAGTAAAAATATCGGAGAAATTGATGTGCTGACTGAACTGGCCGGCGAGGTTGGCCTGGACAAAGCCGCCTACCGCAAGGCGCTGGAAGAGCGAACATACCGTGAGAAGCATCGAGAGGCGCTGCACCATGCTTATTATGTCGCCAACGTCAGCTCGGCGCCCACCTTTATTATCGGAGAAACGGTTATTCGGGGCATGGCATTCAAGCAGCAATTTCTGGAAGCCATTGAACGCGAGCAGCAGCGGCAGTTGGAACTGGAGTCTGCCGCTGGCTGAGTACAAGCTCACACAGCCGATTGTCTGCCAGTCCACTTGCGATAGAACGACAAAAAAGCAGGAAGCGCGCATGATGCTCGCTTCCTGCTTTTTTTACTACGCTTTACTATCGTCGATAAGGCGCTCTGCTGCTATTCCATTTGTTCGCTAGCCTTCTCAGACCTGCTTGCGGCGTTTCTGCTTCGTCCGCACGAGCGTCCCCGCTACTTGCTGCGGCTGCTGCAGCAGGTTTAATATCGGACAAGCCAGCTCGACTGCCTCATGGAGCGCCGCCAGCTCCTTAGACGAAGCGCTGGACTCAATGCGCAGCGTGTACGCAATATTATGAAGGTAGACCGGGATATGCTCGTAGCCCGGCTTTCCTGCGAGCGGATGCATATTGCCCGTTACCTCCACCTCTACGGCTTCAAGCGGCACGCCGCGCTCCGCCGCTTGAATCAGCGTAATATGTGATAGGCAGCTTCCCAGCACACCAAGCTGAAGCTCAGGTGAGCTTGCCCCGAGCTGATGTCCTGCAAGCTCTGGGCCGCTGTCACTGATGATTTGAAAATCACGAATCCGGATTTCACGCACGCCGCTTCGTCCAGCGACCCGGATCCCCGCCTTCAATTGCTGATGAGGAACCTCTTTCTCCTGAACCAGCCGCAGCTTGCGGGCGTCCAGCGCCGATTTCTTGTCCTGCAAATAATCCGTTATCCCGCTCATTCCCCTCACTCCTCCTTCGTCATCACCCGTTATACTTCATGGCCGTACGGGCGGTTGACCTTTTTCTCCATAGCGCTTTGAATATAGCCATACACGATGGCGGCCAGCCAATACAGGATAGCAGCCGCCAGAAATGATTCCAGAAACTTGTACGTATCCGCCGCCATCAGCTTCGCCTGCGCCATCATCTCGGTTAAGCCCAGTGTAAAGCCCAGCGACGTCTCCTTCACAACGGTCACGAAGGTATTGCCGAAAGAGGGCAGCGCAATGCGAAGCGCCTGCGGCAGAATAATCCGCCGCATGCTCTGCCAGCGGGTCATCCCAATCGATTGAGAAGCCTCCCACTGACCGTAGTCGATGGAGCGGATCGCCGCCCGGATAATTTCCGCCAAATACGCTGCACAGTTCATTGTGATGCCGATTACCGTAGCCCAGTATGCATTAATCTCGCCGAAGGCGGGAATTAATTGAGGCAGTCCGTAGTACAAAATAAATAATTGCACGAGCAAAGGCGTTGCCCGGAAAAAGGAAATATACACCTTTGCCAGAGGCGCGAGCAGAAACAGCTTGCGCCTGATCGCCGTCTCCAGCACCAGCCCCAGAACGAGTCCGAACAGCATCGAGAGCACAGCGATCGTCATGGTCAAATACATGAATTGCAGCAGCCGGGGAAGCGCCGACAGCAAATATACCAGATCAAACATAGATGGCCTCCTCCCCTTCCAGCGCTATCGATATTAGGGTGTGTCTGAGAACTCTGAGGGCAGCAAATTTTGCTGAATTTTCGTTTCATGCAAGGCGCGTTTGTGAAGGCGTACCCGGGGGTACAACGAAGCAGGGGGCGGAAAGGCGGTGAAAGGTGCCACTGAACGGGTTTTCAGACACGCCCTAGTTATCGGGATTGGTCAAATCCTGCGTAAACCATTTTTTCGAAATCTCGGCCAGCTTGCCGTTCTCGCGAAGCTTCTTAAGCGCATCATTCACCTGGTTAACCAATTCCTTATTTCCTTCATTATTCAGGAATGGATTGGCGGCCGGAATCGTCGTCAATTGCTTGCCGCCCAGTTGAAGCGGCAGCTTTGTTTTATTAATCGTGCCGAGCGCCGATGCCTTCGTTGCGAAAGTCGCGTCGATGCGCCCGATTGCAACGTCCTGGAAGCCTGCTTCAGCGGTCTCATAGTTCACGATTTCGATCTCCCCGTTCTTATCGAACTCCTTAACCAGGTTCGCGAAGTTGGTGCCGGACTGAATGCCGATCTTTTTCCCCTTCAAGTTTTCCAGCGACTGAATGCCCTCATTGCCTTGCTTCACAACAAGCTGCGCACCGGAGTATACATAAGGCTCGCTGAACAGATACTTTTGTTTACGCTCCTCGGTCACAGCGATGGAATTCGCAATCGTATCGATCTTCCCTGTATCCAGCAATCCGAACAGGCCGCTGAATTCCGACGTTTTCCACTCCACCTCGTAGCCTGTCAGCAGAGCAATTTCCTGCCACAGATCCACTTCAAAGCCTTCTAGCTTATTCGTCTCACTGTTCTGGAACACGTAAGGATAAAAGCCTCCCGTCGAGCCGATGACCAGCTTTTTGCCCGAACCCTTCGCTGACGCCCCCGCCTTTTCCGATTTCTCTCCGCATGCCGTCAACAGCAGGACGAAAGCCAGCATGAGCAATGCGACTGCCTGTAAAGTTCCTCTTTTCTTTCTGTACATGTCTGAACACTCCTTCACTTGTCATTTTGTCGGCCCTATCCGCTGCGCAGCCCGCTCGGCTTATTCTCTACCGGACTGCGTCACAGCTAGGGCACCCCCTACGTTTCACAGTTAACCTATGAATTTAATGGGTATTTAGGCCGCAAAATGATTATAAAGGCGCTCTTCCTTCCTCATCCAATACCAAAATCAATATTACTTTAATAATTCCAGGCCTATAATGGAGCGCGAGCTCTCCCCAACCGCCGTCGTACTTGCCAAGCGCTGCTGCAGCTTATGGAAATATTCGATGACATAAATACGGAAACGCTCAAAACTTGGCGACAGCTCCTGCCGCTCCGACCAGGTCAGACTAATTGTGCGAGAGCAGTTCGGGTCCGCGATCCGCACCGATACCGTCGCAGGGTCCGTACTGTCCATGTCCCAGAGTGCGGGAATAAAAGCAGCGCCGATGCCTGCACGGACAAGCTTATGGAGCAAGGCCGGGTCCTCCACTTCAAAAATAACGTTGGGCGAAAATCCCGCTTTAAGGCACAGCCCATCCGTCGCATCCCGCAGCCCGAAGCCGGCTTTCAGTCCAATAAAGGCTTCCTTCTCAAGCTCAGCCAAATGCACCGATTCCCGGGAAGCAAAGCGATGGCCAGCCGGTACAAGCAGTCTCAGTTCTTCGGTGAGCAATGTAATACTGGTTGTGTTCGGAAGCTCAATGGGCGGGGCGGACAAGCATAGATCAATTTCCTTATCCTTCAACAGCTGTTTCATCGAATTATAGCAGCCTTGCTGAAACCGGAATCTCGTCTCCGGATGCTTCGATACGAATGTCGCCAGCATTTCCGATACCATGGGCAAATGAATTGAGGCTACCGTAATGACTTCCTCATACCTGCCGGCAATCCGCACCGCTTCTCTTTTTCCTTTCTCCAGCTCGCTGAAGGCGCGCTCCACATGCTGTAAAAAGATTCTTCCGGATTCATTAAGCCGAATATTGCGTCCAAGCCGGTCGAATAACGCAACGCCCAGATCCTCCTCCAGCCTTGCAATCGTCTGGCTCAAGGACGGCTGCGCAATATTCAGCTCTTTAGCTGCTTGTGTAATATGCTCCCGGCGGGCAACCGTCTGGAAATACTTTAATTGCAACAGGTCCATTCTCCATCTCCTCTTCTCTCTTGAAATCGCCAGCAAAAAAGCAAAAAAAGCCGAAGCAAGGTTGCTTCGAGCCTACAGAGGTCTGTTCGACTTATGATATGGAATCAATTGTATGATTTTATCATTAATCCCATTTTAGACATGTTAACAGGATTGGTCAATACAAACTATTAGAGATACGAAAGGAAATGACAAAGACGCTTGCTCCGTACGCTTGAAGCGTGTAGGTCAAACGTCATTTTTTTAGCTGATGAGTGTTGGTTAATTGGATAAAAGCTAGCGAAGCGGTCCGCCCGTTGTTTCGTTGACGGCCGTCGTTGTTTCGCACAGCGCTCGCCGTACAGCTGGCATCACTTCAGCCGCCAGCAGCTCAATGGAACGGGCCACTTTAGCGTATGGTATGCCTCCGATATCCAACTGCAGCAAATATCGGCTGTGCCCGATCCGTTCATGCTGATACAGGATCTTTTCCACGATTTGCTGGGGACTGCCGACTGCCAGCGCCTCATTCGCACTCGTTGACAGCTCGAACTGCTCACGTGTGAGGCGATCAGCCGGATTGCGTTTTTGCATAATATGTTCGAAGTAATTGGCGTGATACGGGAAATATTCATCCAGTGCCTGCTGCGAGGTACGCGCTATATATCCGTGTCCGCATACGGCGATCGGGAGCTGATCCGGTGTATAGCCAGCCGCTTCGCCAGCCGCCCGGTATGCATCAGCAAGCGGCTTCAGCCGGTTCGTATCGCCGGTAAGCTGAGCAAATGACAGCCCTGTTCCGAGTCTTCCTGCCCGCTGTGCACTCTCCGGCGTTCTGCCCACTCCGATCCATAGCGGGAGCTTCCCTCTCGATGGCCGTGGCGCGATTCCCGCTTCGATAAGCTCAGGCCGGAACCGGCCGTTCCAAGACAGCTTCTCCTGGGCATTAATTTGAAGCAGAAGCTCAATCTTCTCCTCAAACAAAGCATCGTAATCGTCCAGCTCATAGCCAAATATCCGGTATGTATCCAGAAACGCCATTGCGCCGCGGCCTGCAATGAGCTCTGCTCTGCCGTCCGACAGCAGGTCGAGCGTTGCGAAATCCTCGAACAGCCGCACAGGATCTGCCGTGCTTAATACGGTCGTCGCACTTGTCAGCTTAATGCGCTTCGTATGCTGGGCAATCGCAGCCAAGACGACGGGCGGTGCCGTCACCGCAAAATTCGGCGTATGATGCTCCCCCAGCCCAAACACATCAAGACCCGCTTCTTCAGCAAGCTTTGCTGCCGCCACAATTTCCTCCAGCCGCTGCTTCGCGCCAATCGGCCGGCCGCTATGCGGATCATGGTTCAAATCGCCAAACGTATAGACACCAAATTCGAAGCTCAAATCGCAATTCCTCCCTTTCGTCAGCCATAATCAGGCATCGCTTCCTTCTCTCTATCTTAACGGGCGGCTGCGCGGGAACTCCAATATCAAATGACATATTGAATTCATAGGCTGGAGCAATTAAAGCAATAGCGAACTTGATATTGGATTTAATCGCTTCGCTCCTCCTATAATTACATCCATAGTAATCCTATATGAATAAAATGAAAGGAGATGGCTCCATGACCGTATCTTTGCATTCCCCGGGCCAAATCAACAAGCTCCAACTCAAAAACCGGCTCATCCTTGCGCCGATGCAGCAGCACAGGGGTACGCCTGAAGGACATGCGACGGACTATCATGTCCAGCATTACGGACGTCGTGCAGCCGATGTCGGCCTGGTCATTATCGAATCAACCGCCGTATCACCTGAAGGCCGGCTGTACCAAGACGATATCGGCATCTATTCTGATTCCCATATCAAGCCATTAAGCGAGGTTGTAAAAGCCATTCACGCTCAGGATGCGCGCGCCTTCATCCAGCTGTCGCATGGCGGACGCAAATCGAAGCCGCTTCCCGGCGAAAGGCTGCTCGCTCCAAGCTCTATTGCCTTCAACGACGAATACGGTCTGCCCTTCGCGGCTAGCGAAGCTGAGCTTGAAGTCCTTATCGACCGTTACCGCAGAGCTGCGCTTCGCAGTCAGGAGGCCGGGTTCGACGGCATTGAGCTGCATGCCGCCCACGGCTATTTGCTGCATCAATTTCTATCGCCTGTTGCCAATAGACGTACGGATGCTTACGGAGGAAGCGCGAAGGGCAGGCTTCAATTCGTCCTGCGCGTCGCAACTGCAGTACGTGAGGCGGTTGGACCAGACTATCCGGTGCAGATTCGGGTATCTGCGTCGGATTATGATCCGGCTGGCCTGATCCCGCTGCAAATTGCGGATATTGTTAGCCAGTTGGAGCCGCTGATTGATGCCGTCCATGTTAGCTCCGGAGGCATCACGCCTATCCGCCCGCTGGACGTTCATCCCGGCTATCAGATTCCATATGCGGCCCTTTTGAAATCCAACACAGCGTTGCCAATCATCGCCGTCGGAGGCATTCATGGGAAAGCGTTGGCTGAACGCGTCGTCGCCGAGCAGCTCACAGATTTCATTGCAATCGGTCGGCCGATGCTGGAGGAGCCGGACTTCGCGGGACGGCTGCTCGGCAAGCAGCCCTCTTCCATCCAATAATTTTGCAACATCCACACTACGATAAAGGCGGTTTTCATGATGTCGATTGCAAAAAATAAAGGGTACATATTCAGAAGATTGCTGGCAGGAGCAGCCCTAGCGGCCGCCGCCCTCTCGCTGTTGACAGCTTGCGGAGCGAAAGCGGATAAACCGGCTTCCGGCTCGCCGAAAGAACAGAAAATCGTCCGTATTGGAACAAATGGCGCCTTCTATCCTTATACCTTCAAAAATACGGAAAATGGAGATAAGCTCGAAGGCTATGAAATCGAAATTTGGGAGAAAATCGCGGAGAAGCTGAACTTCAAAATTGAATATCAGCTGACTGATTTTGCAAGTCTGTTCGGAGCGTTGGAATCCAAGAAAATCGATACGATCGTCAATTCGATCGCACTGTCCGAGGAGCGAAAGGCCAAATATTTATTCACCGATCCTTACGTTTACTCAGGAGCCCAGTTAGTTACCCAAAAAGATAACAAGACCGTCAACTCGCTTGAGGATCTAAAAGGCAAAAAAATCGGCGTCGTAGCAGGCAACAAAATTATGCTGAACTATATTAAACAGGCTGATCCTGATGGGAAAATCGAAGTAGTCATCTATGAGACAGGAGAAGGCGCCTTCCGCGACGTCTTGCTTGGCAGACTAGACGCAACCTTTTCAACTAAAGCCGCTGCGCTTGCTCAGATTAAAAAAACCGGCCAGCCGCTTCGTCTAGCAGGCGAACAGTTCGTCGTCATTCCGGCGGGAAGTCCTTTCCTGATCACAGACGATAACAAAGCTTTCGTCGAAGAAGTGAATGCTGCTCTGAAGGGTTTGCGCGAGGATGGTACGATCACAAAAATAGCTGAGAAATGGTATGGCGAAGACATAAGCAAGCCAGCGGAGTAAGGAGATGAACTTCGACTTCGCCTACTTTATAAGAAGCCTTCCACAATTGTTGAGCTATCTGCCCCTTACGTTTATGCTAGCGGCGCTGTCTATGGTGTTCTCCGTTATGCTGGGCATTCTACTGGAATCGATGATCCGCTCGCGGATCAAAGCAGTGAGCACTGCGGGCAATGCTTATATTTTATTTTTCCGCTCCACCCCGCTGCTCGTTCAGCTCTTCCTGCTCTATTACGGGCTGCCGCAAATCTTTCCCGCACTAAGCGCTATGAATGCCTTCCAGGCTACAGTTATCGGGATCAGCTTGAATAACGGTGCCTATCTGGCGGAGATTTTCCGGGGAGCAATCGACTCGGTCGACCGTGGTCAAGCAGAGGCTGCGCAATCCATCGGCATGACGCGGATACAGACGTTCCGGCGCATCGTTTTCCCGCAGGCTTACCGGGTTGCCTTGCCTTCGCTTGGCAATACATTTCTCGTCATCATCAAGGAAACCTCGCTCGGCTTCACACTGGGCTTGACCGAAATGATGGGCCAGGCGAAGCTGATGGCCGCCGATACCTTGAAGGTGATGGAAGCCTTTCTCTCCGTCAGCCTGCTCTACCTCGTAGTCGCCCTCCTCTTCGGCAAATTGCAGGGATTGCTGGAGAAGAAGGTGGGTAAGCCTTATATACAGTAGGAATATAAAGTCCTTAAATAATAATCCGCAACGCAAAAGGATGTCCGTGTGAAACCGACATCCTTTTCTTATAGCCAATTATACTGCTGATTTTTGAGAAGATCTAAATAATTTGCTTCAGACGAAAAAACACAATTATTTCCTCGCTTTATATAACATACTAGGTTCTTTAATCTATCAGAACTTTGGACTCCAGATACTTCAGCTATTTTCCCCAAAATCCAATTATCATGAATTTTACGACCTCTCAAATTCTACTAAATAAATATATTCAATTTCTTATATGTCACTAATGTATCTCCTTTATCTAATGTAGTTTCCACAAAGATATTATTATTTCTTTTGCTTTGAAATCGACAGTTCGCCCCATCTTATTGGCGAAAAAGTAATATTCTCAACATATTTAATAAGAATATTAGATAAAACTATTTTTTATTCTGATCATCCAAATAGTTGATTTGTTCCAGAAATTCATACCGGAATTTATCCTTTTAAAGTAGCTCATTAACATGATCGTTTTCCTTGCTGCGGAAATAAATTAATAAAAAGTGGAGCCAAGTATGCATCCATTTCCGTCAATTTATTAATTACTTTGCCACTAGTATCTGTTACAATATTTATTAATGAAGATGCAGCCAAATGATATTCTTCATTTAACACAATAGCTTGAGTATTTAAATATGATATTTTTTATAGAAATATTGCTTCTAAAATGCTTTATTATAGCTTTCATATTTTTCTAATGCAGTTGCAAATCCTTGACCTTGAATACTCATAATTTCATACATAGTATCAATTTGTTCTTTGGTTGGTTTCTTATTTTCGAAGATTCTATTAATCTTTTCATATTGGCCATCATTAATGAAGTTCAGAATATTTTGTGTTATTTTTAGACATGTTTGCTTAGCATGGAACTCTTTAGCAAGGGCTCTGTAGGCAAAAATTATTTCTTGTTCTTTATTGCCGATTTGATAATCAAAATTCTCAATTGGAGAAAAAAGCTTTGCGTCATGGTATCCACAGAACCCAGTAAATGTTGTTGCTTTCTTTCTTCCTTCTTTTTTCATCTCGGAAACTAAACTATCCTCAAACTCAACATTGAATTGCAGTACTAATCCATCTTGAGAAATTCTATTTAATATTCTATTGTTTTGAATTGAATGTGCCTTAACTATCTCAGAACTACAATTACTGTCACTATGAAAACATCCCTTCCATAGTGATTGATTTCTTATTTTATTATAACTCTCTTTTCTAATGCGGGATTCATTTTGCTCCCCCATAACTACTCCCCTTTCTTTTCCCCATAGCTTTTTTTGTCGATTTTACAGTTACATGGCGTTCTATTCTGTACTTTTTGTATAGATGATCTCTCAGCTTTTCCAGAAATATATGAATGTAAACTAAAGAAGGACAAACCTAATGGCGTTCTCCTTACATATATTCTCCACTATTTATTTAATAAATTTTGTAACTTAATTTTATCAACATAGTATTTCTCAGCTAATTCTTCTGTGAATTTATTAATTTCATTACCTATATTCATCATATTGTGAACTTCAAAGTTTCTTGTTAGAATAATATTGCCTAGTTCAATAGTCTTCTCTTCTATAAATTCTTTAGTAATCTCTATCTGAGGTGGGGATTTGAGAAATTGAACCATTTTTTCACTTGTAATTTTTCCATTATAAATTTCAAATTTATTAGTATCAAACTTAGTGAACATATTCTTATTCACTATTTTTAAAGATGGCTTGGTTCTATTAATAAAAGTACTAAATGATGACTCGTCTACAATATATACACCATTAATAAAAAGAGGCGTGCCAATCATAGAAGTTGTTAAAATTACTCTGAATGTATCTTTAATAACCTCATTTTCACTAATTTTTAATTGAGTTCTAACATAATCCATGTTCTTTATGAAATAATCTGCTATCCTGTTAATTTGTGCAGTTTCCTCGTATAACTTATATAAATGATTTGCATGTTGTCTTGTAGTATAAGGTTGAACGTGTGCTTTACATTCGACGAAAAAATAAT
>NZ_CBVJ010000112.1 GCF_000513275.1 Paenibacillus gorillae
ACAAAAAATAATGTTGTATCTATCCTAAAAACTATATCACATTCATACTCTGTCTCATTGTCTCTTTTATATAAAGATGTATTCTGGACTTTCTTCATATTTAATTCCACTCTTGTCCTTTCTTCAAAACCACTTCCTCTAAAAGATAATTCTAATCTTCTATTCAAAAAGTTTGAAGCCAATGAACGAGGTATATCACTATTCGCAAGTAATGATGGAACTATAACATATAGATCATCGAGTTGAATAAATGGACAATCAAATAAATCTTGTGATTGTTTATTAAAGACAAATCCATTAAAAATCACTTCAAATTCAGTTCTATTAAAACCATTTCTAACAAAAAACATTTTCCATTGGTTTTTAGTCTTACTTAAACAATAATCCTTTAAATTATACTTATTTTTATTTCTTAGTTTTAAGAACTTTTTACTTTCTCCAACTAATAACTGATAAGCATATAACCATCTATGTAATTTAATGTTATCAACTAATTCTTCTAATGTATACGTCCCAAAAACTAAAGTAGATACTAGATGATTCAGCTTATCTTTTTCAGCATTTAATGCTCGTTCTTTATTTTTCACATCTTTATTATCATGATTAGAAGCAACCTTTCCTAAAATGGAAAATTCCCAACTGTTTTTTAGATTAATAAGTCTAATATTAGATACTAGATTATTTAGCTCGAAATCCTTATCAAGAATCTCAACCTTAACCATTTCCATTGCTGGATACTCTTCTATTTTTATATACGAATATTTCCATAAGCTCATCAAGTTATCTAGCTCAGTCCAATAAATACTGAAATCCAAATGTTTACTAGACGCATCTAATAATGCTTCAGAAATATCACTTTTATAGCGATTAAAAGCATAATTATTATAAATAAAACTTTTTAATATCATACCTGTTGATTCAGCTGCTGATTCAAAAAGGCCAGCTCTTACTCTCCAAGATTTAGTATTACTTACTTCAGAATGTATAGAACTTAAATATCGTTCCAATGTTAAGACATATGATACAACTGTATTATTACGATTCAATTCAGGATAATCTTTGAAATATTTATCTTTTTGTTCATTGAATTTACTGACCAATTTTAAAAATAATTTAGATTCTTTAATTAGTTCTTCTAATTTTGCAAACTCATTTCTTCCTAACTTATTTGCATAATGATCGGTAACAAGTTTAATTAGTTCGTTTGTTTTTTGTTCGCTGTATAAATTCAAGTAAATGCCCGAAGACCTTATTGAAGAAAGGAGAACATTAATGCCATATAGTTCATATTTATTATCAAGGTAAGCAATAAACTTTTTAGTACTCTTTTTCATATGTTTTTCTATTTCATGTATGTTAAAACTTTGAGGATTGCTTATTATCATCTGAATCACTCCCAAGTATACTAATAACCGAAGCCCACACTATTAAAATCCCCTGTAATATAGGTATCGCCCTAAAACGTTATAATATGATTTAAGTTTTAAGGAGAATAAAAAAATTTACTTCGTAATTAGTTTAAGACATATTGACCAAAGCGACATTGTATTATATGAAATCCCAAATCAATAATATCATTCCAAAATAACCATTGTATAGATTAGTAGATTTTTCGACGAGTTGAACAACAATTGCCGCAGAACGAACCAGTAGATTAAAACACCTTTATTAAAGATATTTTCGAGCTGGTCATACCCCTGTCAAGTAGAAAAATGAAAAAAAGCTAAGCTGCCAATGCGCATCGATACTCAACCAGTGCGAGTTGTTTTAGTTTGGCTTGAAAGCGGTGGTAGTTGTAGTAATAAATATATTCCTCCACCGCTTGCTGAATTTCTGCCCCTGAATTAAAATGGTTGAGGTAAAGCTTCTCTGTTTTGAGATGCGAAAAGAAGGATTCTATGCAAGCGTTATCCAGGCAGGTTGCTTTGTGAGAGTGGCTGCCTTTAACGCCGAATACTTCTAATCGTTTGTTGTACGCTTGAGACGTGTATTGGAGGCCTTGATCCTAATGGAGCACGGCTTCCGAAACGTTTTTTTTTCTTGTCCACTGTTCAATCGTGTCCAGCAACGAGTTGCACGTCGCTTCGTTTTGACAACTGCCACACGACAATCTCGTTGTTGAATAGATCCTGAATAACGGACAGGTAATGAAAGTCCGTGCCGTCCGAAATATACGTAATATTGGTCACCATTTTTTGTTGGGGTGCCGTCGCATGAAATTGACGTTTTAAGCGATTAGGATAGACGACAGAAGGCGTGTAACTGGACTGCTTTTTCTTCTTTCGAATCATCGATTGAATGGATAACTCCATCATCATTCGCCATACCTTTTTGTGATTTACGTTGTAGCCTGCCTCCCATAAGGCGTTCGTCATGCGAGGGTTGCCGAATTCTGGATGCATAAAATGAATGGCCAGCATGTGTTCCTGATCTCATGATTCCGGTCTTGTCTCGCTTCGCGCTGGGGCTGTGTTGTTCGCCATTTGTCATAGCTGGCTCGTTTTATCCCTGCAATAGCCAACAGTCTTGAAATGCTGTATTGGAGACGCAATTCCTCCATTATTTCATAATTTTGACATGAGGTGAGTTTCTCTCCTTTACTAGATTTGGATACCGCTTTTTTAGGTAATCCACCTACGCCTTCAAATAATCCTGTTCTTCCTCGACACTGGCAAAGATAGAGCGAGGACGCCCCTTCATTGGATTCGGCTCCTTGCCTTTCCGTTCGAATGAATCCCCCTTCTGCCATTTTTTTACCCAATCCTTCAGTTGGGAACAGTTACGGAACCCCTTCCCATTCGGCTACGACCTTGTAGCTGGCTGAGCCTTCTACATACGCTTTTATTGCCTTCAATTTGAAGTCTTCAGTATATGTTTGAAATGTTTGTCCCTTTTTAGCCATAAAAAATATCCCCTCCAATTTACACTCAAAAAAAGCCTCCATGATAACATGAAGGTTTTTTGAGTGTCTACTTGAAGGGGATAATACCAGGCGCAGATTCAGCCCCGGTTTTTTACGTTATCATCTCTGTTGTTACCACACACTCGCATAAGCATAGTTCCGTATCGTGCCGTGATAGCGATACCACGGAGAAGCGTTTTCCTGTTGAGCATAAAACAGCGTCACTTCCGCTTCAGGATCGATAACGACATAACAGCCTCTAGCGCCGTCCCAGCCAAATTCACCATTGTGGCTAAGAGAGTTATTGTCCTCGCGATTCATCATCGTTCTGACACCGAGGCCATAGCCGTAGCCATACTTGCTTTCCCCACCGAATCGGTTAAAATCCTGCTGTGCAACAGGAGACAAGCGATTCCTGCGCATCGCATTCACCGTCTCCGGTCGCAGAATACGCTCACCGTTAGGCGCTAGACCATAGTTGCATAACGCTTCGGCAAACACAATATAGTCGGGAACCGTGGCGTACAATCCGCCGCCGCCGCTTTCATAAGCTCTGCCCGGCTGAAGGTTAAAGTTTTCGCCAATGCTTGCCGCCCGGTGAGTCTTGGCATTAAAGCTGTTGTACAGCTTGCAGAATCGGCTTTCATCTTTGAGCTGGAACGAAGTATCTTTCATGCCCAGTGGATCAAAAATATTTTGCTGCAAGTATTGTCCGAAGGTCTGTCCCGTTACCGCCTCAAGCAATCCTGCCAGCACATCATGGCAAACGGTGTATTGGAAGTGCGAGCCTGGCTCGAAAAGCAGCGGCTCCTGTGCCAGTGCCTTAATGACGGAAAGCGTTTGGCCTTCCCCATTGCTGTCGGCAATCGCTTTATTAACAGCGTCTGTATCGATCTTCTCGATACCCGCCGTCATCGTAAACAAATGCTCAATCGTAATGTGATGTTGAGCAGGACGCAGCTCCACCGTTCCATCTGGCAGTGTATGACGAACGGACATATCTCTAAACTCCGGAATGTACTCGTACAATGGATCGCTCAGTTTAAACTTCCCTTGTTCCAGCAGCTGCAGCAAAGCCGTGACGGTTATAACCTTAGTCGCAGAATACAATCTGAAAATGCTGTTCCCGCTAAAAGGCACCTGATTCTCCACATCTGAGAAACCGGTATAATGCTCATAAACAGGCTGGTGTTTATGATACATAGCAATACCAAGGCCGGGAATGTTTTTCTCGTTATAAAACGCTTCCAAATATGCAGTTAGCTTCGTAAAATTCATCGTTCTCCACCTGCCATTTCACTGAACTATGACTATCCTAATAGGCATTCTCCATTTAATTTTATCACTCCAGAACAGCCGCTGGATACTTCAATAATGCGACATGTATCCCTTATTTAACGACCTTAACTTGTTGCTAGAAATAAAGAGCCTGGCAGCTCCCACGCCAAGCTCTGAATTCGATCTGCCCGTTCTACTCGGCTGCCAGTTCCTTAACCACAGGCTTTCCAGCCTCAATCAGTCGTTTATTGCTGACAAAGAATAGGGCCAGAATTAATAGTAATAATCCGGTCCCCACAAGCAGCCATTCAATCGCAAAGACATCCGCAAGCGGACCGAATATCAGCATGCCTATTGGCATCATCGAAGTCGATATCATACCGAATACTCCGAAAATACGCCCCATATAGTCCGGGTCCACCTTTTCCTGCAGCAAGACCATTGTCGGCGTATTGACCATCGGCACGGCAACGCCATATATAGCCATCACCATTAAGTAAAACCAGAATATTGGCACGATACCCAGCACTAACGTGCATATAGCCATGATCAGATTAGCAGCAGTCATCGTATACACCTTGTTGCGGAAACCGCCCCATGATGCGATGATGGCTCCGCCAGCCATCATACCTACTGAAAAAGCGATCTCAATGCCCGTCAATCGCCAATAATCCTCTCCGAAGCTTCGCGTCACTTGAAGCGGCGTTAGAAAGGCAGCCGGTGCCATTAACACAAAGAAAAAGGCAAAAAAGATAAAAAGGGTTTTCAGAAAGCTATGGTTCTTAATGTAGGCTAAACCCATCTTGAAATCATCCATATAACTGGTCGTTTGTTGATCCAATGCTTTCTTGTGTGCAGGGATTTTAAGATAGAAGAACAAGGTAAAGATCGCAATCGCCGCCGTAACGACATCAATGAAAAATATGATTTCAATGGTTGCCACAGAGAGCAGTGTCGCACTGACAATAGGCGCAACGAACATCATCAGCGCTTGAAGCGTTCCATTAATTCCGTTGACCTTGGTCAACTTATCCTCCGGTACAATTTGCGGTAAAATCGCGGCCACTGCGGGGGTCTGAATTCCCGCTCCCAGTGCTCGAACGGCTGCAATGACGAACAACAGCCACGGCGCATCATATCCGGATAAGAAAGTAACAGCCAGAAACAGCGTAACCGCAGCAATCATGCCATCCGCTATCATAATCAGATATTTCCGGTTGAAACGGTCTGCCCACACACCGGCAAACGGCGACAACAGAAAGGTAGGAATGAATCCGCACACGATAAATAAAGTCATCATGACTCCTGATTTCGTCGTCAGCGTGATATGCCACATAATGGCGTATTGCACGAGTGCAGAGCCGAATAATGAAATGGTTTGACTGCTTAGAAAGAGAATGATATCCCTTTTCCAATTCTTTTTTTCTACGATATTTGTCATTTTCCACACCCTTTTTGAATATATAATTTCTTCATAAAATAAAGACTGAACATCGTTATTAATTTACCATATATCAGGCTTTGCTTTCAGCATGTTAGACCGTTTTTTATCCCTGTCACCACAAGAAATATCAAGCGTTGCCGATGAATAGCATGTATCCTTATATAGAGGAGGCGAAACGTATACCATGGACATATCGAGAAAGCTGGAGATGGAGCGGCTGCACATTGAACAAAAGGAACTATTTGATTCGCATGTGCTTAACCTATTAAATGGACAGTTTATGTATGAGGAATTTAAAGAAAATAACATAATGGGAGAATCGGATTCCGCCCCGTTTAATGAAGCCATGTGCGTGAATGCCACGACAGAACGCATTTTCGAGCAAGATTTTATACGGACTCGGGCGTCGGGTCATCATGAAACCGAAGAAACCTATATTAAGAAGGTCATCGAGCCTCTGCAAAATCTTATAGATAAACATAGATATGAGAGTATCGTCTTGTGGTTTGGCGAAGACATGTTCTGTCAAATGAATCTGCTTACTATACTCGCCTATCTGGAACAGTCCGGCTATGAAGGGAAAGTCATCTTGAGCAGCTTCAGGGAGGATGAGTTCAGAACAAGTCAAACCGAGATTAGATTGGGGCACTATCTTGATGTTTACAAAGAGGTACTGGTCATGCATACCAGACCATCCTATGAACTTCTGCCCGTTATGTATCAGGCCATAGAGATCTATCTGGATATGTTGAATGAGGATAACGCAGTAACCCGTTATATCGCCAAAAATAAAGAGCTTATAGAATCTGAGCTGCTCCATCAATTATTCGAGCTCTTCCCGGCAGTAGGATATGGAGACACCCAATATGCAGAGCTCATTCATAAAGTAAAATAACACTAACAAGATGGACAATAACAAAGGGATAGAGCCGTTAGGATAGCTCCATCCCTATTTGTCATGATATCACACATCATTTCAATAAGATTAGCCATCAGCAGAAATGGAATGAACAGGTATACTTTAAGTGTCCCACAAATGAAGAAGTCGATGACATAGCCTTGTTGCGATCAATAAACACTATAAGGGAGGAATTTATAATGATTCGTGCAGCTAAAAAAAGATTGGCATTGCTGTCTTTAAGCGCCGCTCTCTTGTTGGCATGGCCAGCTGGTGCATTCGCCGGCTCGGATACAGGTATCAGATTTGGCCATACTTATACGTTTACTAACGGCTATATCAGCAATGGCGCATGGGCGCAAACTAATTTCTCCTATCAAGGTGCACCTAAAGAAGTCACATTGAATTATACGTATAGGAATTTAAGTAATATGACTGTGGTAACGGCAGCTCCTGTAACCAATACCAACAGCACTGCCCCCGCTTATGCACTAATTCTAATAACCAGCGGGATTAGTATTCAGGCAATCAGCGGATACAGCTCGCATCTCATTGACTTCACATCTCCGCCAATGAAAAACACACATTTGCCTATTTAAGTAATCGATAACGCATACAAATGAGACATTGTTAACGAGAAACGCCCTGTTTTAGAACATGACGCCGTTAGCAATGTCTCATTTTGTGATGGAAAGACATTACTACTGTTCTGACTTCATTAATGGGGAAGCTTTGCTTATAAAACACATGATTAATACGTCTAAAAAAGATAAAACAAAAAAAGTAAATTGACTTATTTTTTAATTATATGTATTTATTTGTTATTAGGGGCAGGGAAAATAAGGAGGAATTAATAATGATTCGTGCAGCTAAAAAAAGATTAGCATTGTTGTCTATAAGTGCAACACTCTTGTTGGCATGGCCAGCCGGTGCATTTGCCGGTTCGGATACAGGTACTAAATTTGGCCATACTTACAAGTTTACTAACGGCTATATCAGCAATGGCGCGTGGGCACAAACTTATTTCTCCGATCAAAGCGCACCTAAGGAAGTCAAACTGACTTATACGTACCAAAACCTTAGCACTATGACTGTCGTAACGCTAGGTCCTGTAACCAATACAAGCAGCACTTCCGTTGCCTATGCACTGGTACAAGTTCCGAATGGAATTAGTCAGCAGCCCGTCAGCGGATACAGCTCGCATTTCATCAATCTTGGAACGCCATCTATCGTAAACACACATTTGCCTATTTAAGTAACCGATAACTCATAGAGGATACCCTGCTCCGTCCTTCATGATTGATCGAAACGGAAATGTTTTGGAAAGGAGGCGTACTGCGATAACCTATACAGCTGGCACCTGGCGCGATATACGCCGCCAATCGATAATCTTACTGCTCTTTTTGAGCTTGACTATGCTTTTTATTAGCGGCTGCACAGACGGGACTGAGCAGACCTCTGCTCTAACAAACAGCCCGGAACCCGTTCAGGAAGCACTAAAGCCGGAAGACTACGAATCATTATGGCCCGGCAAGAAGAAGCTGATTTGGCTTTCTGATAGCGAATTGCTTTATAGTTCTTCCAAGGACGTTCTAACCGAATTCAATAATACACTGCTGGCTAACGGTGCCGACTTCGTTGTAGAATTCTTAAATGCGAAAGCAAGCAGTGTTCAGGACTATTATGATTTGATACGGAGATTGAAGCAGGAGGGCAAGCAGGTTGATTTGCTAAATACCGGATCAGGCTCGTATGACGTGAACATTCGCACCTATCCGGAGGCTGTCCGGGATGGTTTGCTGGAGCCTTTGGATGAATACCTCCAGACAAAGGACGGAAAGCTGCTGTATGATCATATCCTTCCCAGCTCGTGGGAGATGGTTACATTAGACCGTCATATTTATGGTATACACCCTATGCCCACCGCTGCCGCTAACCTATATCTATTTACTAATAAACGCATACAGGAAAAATATAAGATCACACTGCCTGAGCACATATCCGGCTTGGATGAACTGCAATCTGCCTTGACATTGGCGGCAGAAGAAAGCAAGCAGGATCAGAAATTTGTACCGCTGTACATCTGGCTAGGGTCAGGGAAAGAAATGAGCGGGTATGATTTTCTGGGCAGCAGCGGAATAGCGGTACGCCATACAGAAAGCGGCGCCCCTCTCGCCTTTAATCCTTACGCGGAACCAAATGTACAACAATTGCTTCAAACGTTGTCTGCATACAAGGAAGCAGATTACACGAAGGAAGGACAAGCATTCGAAGAGGTCTTGAAAGGGAATTTCTTTGCTTTCGTTACCTACGCCTATCCCTCCACCTATCATGACGGCAAATTGCAGTTGGGCATAACAGACCCTATTCTTGATGTGAATGCGCATCTTCTGCAAGATGGGATGAATTTTCAAGCGGTTAATGGCATTAACGGAGTGGCTTCATGGTCTACTCATAAAAAAGAAGCCTTTCAATTGTTAACGCTTGTGAACACGAACAGCGAACTTTCCAACCTGCTCCGGCACGGCTTTAAGAAAGCTGACGGCAAGCCGCAATTTAAAGATATGGAAGAGATGATGCGCGGAATCGCATCTCCATCCAATAATCTGATTACGGCTCCAGTCGGCTTGGAGACAACTAACAAGCTGAACGACTATCGGGACTATGCAGCCAGCTTCTCAATGTCTCCTGCAGCAGGCTTCACGCTAGATGAATCAAAAATCAAAGCTGATCTGGCAGCAATCGGAGAAATCAATCGAAAGTATGAGGCGTTATGGACGGGGAGTAAGGATGCCGGTGCCGAACTTGTTAAGGCCAACCAGGAGCTAAAAGCAGCTCATATTGATCAAGTGCTTATCGAGGTTAATAAACAGCTCGACAGCTGGTGGAAGGCAACGCATACCAAATAAACAATCCAAAGTACATTACGGCATCGATGATAATAAAAGGTACGGATGCAAAGTCCGTCCTTATACAAAGGAGACATTGCTTATAGCAACGTACTGTGTAGACAGGAAGCTGCCAGCAATGTCTCCTTTTATGATAAAGTGCAGTTCTGCTTATAGTTGAAACAGGTCATTCAGCGCTTCACTCATTGTAGGATGTGTGAAAATAAAATCTCTAAGCAAGGTATAAGGCTGCTCCAGCTCCATCGCCATCCGAACGATATTAATCATCTCCTGAGATGATGCGCAGAATAGCGTACAACCTAGAATGGCATCGGTTTTAGCGTCGATTACCGCTTTCAGTAAACCCTTCGTTTCTTCTGTCAGTTTGGCTCGAGGGATAGCTGCGGCAGATAGTGTAGATATCTTCACTTCATAGCCTTGGGCAATAGCCTCTGACTCTGTTAATCCTACTCGTGAGAGCGGCGGGTCAATAAAGACAGCATACGGGATATTCTTACGCTGAACCAGGCTTCGGTTCCCGCCTTTCAAATGATCAAGAATAATACGAAAGTCATCCAGCGAAATATAGGTAAATTGCGGACCGCCTTTAACATCACCTAAGGCATAGATGTGTGAAATATTAGTTTGAAGCACTTCGTTGACTTCAATAGCGCCTCTATCACTTACCTTCACTCCGGCTTGTTGCAGCATGAGCCCTTCGGTATTGGGTTTACGGCCTGTTGCAATCAGAATAGCGTCGCCTTCCAAAGTATACGTAAGGTTCTTGGCATCAGATACGGTAACCAGCGCTCCGTGTTCTTGATCCTGCACAGACTGGACGGTTACACCTAGTTTTATCTCACCCCCTCGCTCCTGTAGACTTTGCCGCACCGCTTCGGCAATCTCGCGCTCTTCCCTCGGAAGAAAAGATTGATTACCGTCCAGCACTGTTACCTTTGCACCAAAACCCGCATACATAGAGGCAAATTCAAGTCCAATATACCCTCCGCCAATAATTAAAAGCCGCTTCGGAAGCTCTGTCTGCTCCATCAAGGTTGCACTGGTGTATACATGCAGACTACTCTCCAAACCTGCTATACCAGGAATCACGGGTGTCGCTCCGGTGTTGATAAAAATCCGCTCACCAGAAATCGTTTCTATGCCTTCCTCACTTTGAATGGAAACCGTATGAGAATCTTCAAACGAAGCTTTTCCTGTATAGATGGTCACCGTTTCTTGCGAATCCAGGTTATCAAAAAACTTGTTGCGAAGCGTCTCTGTCAATTTGTTTTTCTTCGTAATCGCCATAGAATAAGCAGCCGCCTGTTCAGCGAAAGTCTGGTAATGCATGAGCTCCGAAAGCTTGGCATGATGTACTAGAGCCTTGGTCGGGATACAGCCAACGTTAACACAAGTACCACCGTACATGACCTCAGATTGCTCAATTATAGCTACCCGCTTGCCCTGATTCGCGAGTGCAGCCGCCAATGTCTTCCCGCCTTTGCCGAACCCTATGATGATAGCTTCATACTTCTTCATCTTCTCAACTCCTTCTTATCTGTCAGCCTGAAATACCCAATATGAAACGGGCTTGTGATTGATTGACGGCAGCCGTTCTTCTTCCTGTCTCTACAGCACCGCATTTCTTTAAATCCTGTAATACGACCGTAACGCCTTCCCTTGTGGCGCCAATCATATTGGCAATCTCCTGATGAGTTAAATCTAGTTCAATAACGGTAAAAGCGCCCTTTTGTTCACTCCCGAAGCGTTCGGATAATTTCAACAGCAAATGGAGCACCCGGGACCGGAGATCGCCAATAGCCATTTGCTCTAGCATCTCATCCCGCTCCTTGAGCATTTTGCTGAATTCCGTTAAAAATTTCATTGCGAGATGGGGGCGTTTTGTTAGAAAGTTCTCGAAATTATCTTTTGGAACCGAACAGAGCACTGTCTCCTCCATGGTTTCAATATATAAGCCATTTGTTCCGAAGGAAAAGCTCGCAATCTCACCAAACATATTTCCTTTGCCCAGAATACCTGCTGTAAACTGCCGGCCCTCCCCATCAAGCTTGTACAAGCGCAGCTTCCCTTCCTTAATGAAAAAGAGGCTGTCCCGTACCATATCGGGGGTTTGGATAACTTGCCCTTTGGCAATTGCATTAAAATGAACCATCGGGGCCATATGATCCAGTTCTAGCAAGTCCTCCTGCGGCAGAGCCTCGAAAATACTTATTCTTGACATGTACCACAGCTTATCTTTCATGATTGTTTTAATGCCTCCTCAATCTGCCCTCTGTCAAACGAATGAAAGCTCCTGCCACTCACGATGATGAACGGTGTGGCGATCCCCCCAAGCGCCATCATCTCTTCCTGACCTTCCTTGCTTCCGGTAATATCCACTTCTTTAAAAGCCAGCTGCTCCTTGCGAAAAAACTGAACAGCTTCCCGGCAAAATTGACAATATGGGCTTGTATATAACGTTATTTCATTACTATCGTTTAATTTATTGAAATTCATCTTGAATTGCATGCCTCCTTGCCGCTCCTGCCTACACTATATCATGTACCCTAGAGCCCTTCTGTAAGCTGGCTTACACAACATCATTAATTTCTTTTGTAATCCATCTTACATACTAGGATGGACTATGAATCTTACAATAGGGACCAGAGGCAAGGCAGCGATGCAGTGAATGCTTACTGCTCAGCTTACTTTATAGTCATCCCTAGGAGGAATTTTCTTATGCAACTTAACCCGCAAACTACCGCTTTAGTCTTGACTGATCCACAAAATGAATTTCTGGTTCCTGGCGGTGCAGGATATGAACTAACTAAAGAAGTCATTAAGGCCAACAATACGCTAGAAAATATGGAGTCCCTATTAAAGGCTGCCAAAGAAATGCAGTACCCTGTCTTTGTATCGCCGCACTATTACTACCCGCATGATCACAAATGGAGTATTCTGAGCACCGGTGAAGAAATGATGCACAATATGAATATGTTTTACAAAAACAATGCCAATGAAGGTGCGGCTCCAGGCTCGGGCGCTGACTTTGTTGAGGTTTTAAAGCCTTATTTGGAGGATGGCGAAACCGTCATCGCCTCACCTCATAAAGTGTTTGGCCCGGAATCCAATGATTTGGTTCTGCAGCTGCGCAAGCGTGGTATTAGCAAAGTCCTTCTGGCTGGTATGAACTCCAATATTTGCGTGGAATCACACATGCGGGCCTTGGTTGAGCAAGGCTTTGAAGTAGCTGTTGTTCATGACGCCACAGCTGCACCCGGCATGGAGGCATATAAGGCCGCAATGGTAAACTTCAGTTTGCTGTGCAGCGCGTCTTGGAGCACTGCAGAGACAATCACCAACATGAAGTAAACCTTGATTGAAGCATTTCACCGACGGCCGAACCAGAAGTATACAAATAAAGAAGCTGCTCTGCCGACGCAGAACAGCTTCTTTTGTTTATGCATATAAAACGGGATTTTGCTTCCACCCATTCAACACAAGGTTAACCTTCAAAAACTCAAGGCACCGGTAAAAATGTTGGCATTGGCGGCATGAAAGTTGGTGTAGGGAACGGGAATGTAGGGAACGTAGGCACTGGTGGCGGTGTCTCTACTGGTGTCTCGACCGGTGGTGTCTGTTCTGGTGTTTCCACCGGCGGCGGAGTCTCGACTGGCGGTTCCGTCTCTCCCGGTGTCGCTGTTGGTTCCGGTGTCGCTGTTGGTTCTGGCGTCTCAGTTGGCACTGGCGTCGCTGTTGGCGATGACGTCCGGGCTGGTGCTGGAGTCGCTGCAGGTGACGGCGTCACTGTTGGCGACGGAGACGGAGACGGCAGATCAATTTTGTCTGCTTGCTTTGCCGCTTCATATGAAGTCACTACGAGCAGGTCACGCGTAGCGTTCCCCTTGCCGCCGAACGTACCGTCCGTATTGTTGCTCAGAAGCTTCAATTCCAAAGCTGCGGCAACATATCCTTTGGCCCAATCCGAGACAGTTGTGTCATCGACCTTCTTCTTATCGTCGGCAGATTGACCAAGTCCTCTAACAAGGAAAGTCGCAAGCTGCTCCTTCGTTACTTTCCCAGCCGGATCAAACTTCCCTTCTCCTACTCCGTCCGTAATCCCCGCAGCCTTAACCGCTTCAATATAAGGCAGAGCGAAAGAATCGCTTGGCACGTCCTTAAACGATGATGTCTGTGGAGCGTCATCCATTTTAAGTCCAAAAATTAATGAAGCAACCTTAGCAAATTGCGCCCGGTTCATTTCTTCCTTCAAACCAAATTTCCCTTCATCGACACCATTGAACACGCCCGCTGCGATTAACGCATCAAACTTCGCCTTCGTGGCAGCGTCCAAATCCTTCAAATCGGAAAAATCAGCTGAAGTCTTTGCCGCCAGCGCAGTCATCGCACCAGTCAAGCTAATGGCTGTGCAAATAGCCAGCGCTGCAATCCAACCTTTCAGTCTCATCCTCATGTCTCCCCCGTTTCATCAAAATTCGACTTTCTTCGTCATTATATGCTAAAAATTAGCATTTTCATAGATATTGTCAAAAAAAATATAGGACATATGAACTGATATTACTAGCTAGTAGATTCTCATGTCCTTAAGCCGTTTTGCGAATCATTCAGATGGGTATTTATAAAGAAAAACCAGCCTGAGCGGGCTGGCTCAGGCTGGTTGGAATAATCGCTAGATTATAAAAAAATTCAAAGCTTTAGCTGCGAACAGATTGCCGCCAAATAATAGATGCGCCGATCTTGACCGTCTCCCGATCCACATTGCCCTTAATCAATTCCAGCAGCTCCTTCGCAGCAAGAAACCCGCTTTCGTACCGAGGAATTTTGATCGTAGTCAGTCCCGCCAGTGCTGCCGCATCCGAATCGTCGAAGCCGGTAATCGAGATATTCTCCGGCACCGAAATTTGATGCTCTTCGAACGCCTTCATCGCTCCGATTGCCATATTGTCGTTAGCGCATACAAGCACTTCGGGATAGTCATTGCTCAGAATCATAAGCTTAGCCGCTTGATAGCCACTTTTCTCCCGGTAATTGCCGTGGTAGTAGTACGACTGATCAAAGGCAATTCCATTCTCTTGAAGCGTGTCGGCAAAGCCAGCGAATCTTTCCTTGTTATCAAGCGAGGTGCTATTCCCTCCCAGGTAGCCGAAGCGCTGAAAACCGCGATCTACTAATGACTGTACCATCTGGCGCATTACCGGGTAATTGTCGACTAAAACACTTTTCGTATTTTTATTGTCATTTTCCAGCACCCTGTCCATCAGCACTACCGGAAATTCCGGCTTAGCAACTGTCTTAAAGTAATCGTCAGACAGACTGCCGTCTAAACTAATGGTTCCTCTGGCGAAGCTGCTCTTCAGGAAATTATCACTTGATTTATTCGTACAAATGATGAGATCATACCCGTTTTCATTCAGGCAGGTGCTGACCCCTTCAATGATTTTCAAATAAAACTCGCGATCAAAATCGCTAAAAATAAAAACGATGCGTTTATCTTTATCCGATTTGGATTTTTTTGGGCGAGGCGTCATGCACGTATCCTTGCTCCTCGCAGCATCGCAATATGCGATCTCTCGTTTCTTGCGATACATTTTTCCGTCCATTCAATACGTTGGATACGGTCGAAATAGATACGCCCGTCAGCTGGGCAATCTCTTTCAAACTGCTCATCCCGTAAACCTCCTCATCGTTTTTGCGTAAGTAAAATCTATTATAACACTTTACAAACATTTTACCTACACATTTCATAGACAAAAAAATCGTTATACCTGCTGCAACAAAAGGAATTACTTAAAGTAGCACCACCTTACAGTTAGTAAAACAAAATCCGTTTTACCTATTATTTTATTCTACGTTTTACTTAAAATAACCGTTTTCATTTAAGTAAAATATATATTTTTTACAAGTTTTTTATTGACTTCTTTACCTGTCTGTTTATAATCAAGGGTACATCCATCAAAAGGGGAGGCTTTTGTAAATGACAAAAATAAAGCGCTTTATTTCCATCACGATCACCTCTGTAATGCTGCTTACGATCCTCAGTGCATGCGGCGGGAACAATACGGATAAAGGTGGTTCGGGCGGCGGCAATGGGGCTGAGAAGCTGCCGAAAATCTCGCTTTTCCAATCCAAAGTTGAAATCGCAGACCAGCTGGAAGCGATGGCCAAGAAATATAAAGAAGAAACCGGCAATGAGATTGACGTATGGGGCTCCGCTGGTGACAATTACCTGACTCAGTTGCAAGCGAAGCTGAACGCTGGTGAAGGTCCTACGATCTTCGGCGTTCAGACAGGCGCTGAAACAACGAAGCTCCAGTCCTACTACTACGATATGAGCAATGAATCTTACGTCAAAAATATCGCGCCAAACATGGAAGTGAAAATTGACGGCAAAATCGTCGGCGTACCGACAGGCGTAGAAGGCTTCGGCTTCGTCTACAACAAAGCCCTTGTCGATCCTGCCAAAATTACAGACCTTGCTTCCTTCAAGGCGTTCCTGGAAGAGAGCAAATCCAAAGGCATTAACGGCTTCAGCCTGTCCCAGGAGGCTTACTTCCTAATCGGGCACATCATTAATACACCATTCGCTCTTCAGCAGGATCCGCTTGCGTTCATCGACAAGCTGAACAAAGGCGAAGTGAAGATGGCCGACACGAAGGAATTCCAAGAATTCGGCCAATACATGGAAGCGATTCGCGAGCTGGCTAAGAATCCGCTTGAAGTAACGTACGACAAGCAAATGGGCGACTTCGCAACCGGCAAAACTGCCATTGTTCACCAAGGCAACTGGAGCTACGGCATGCTGCAAGACTACAAGGACATCGATGCCGGCATGATGGCAATGCCGCTTGCAGGCAACACGAAGCTGGCTGTAGGCATTCCGGCCATCTGGGTAATTAACAACAAAGCGTCGGCTGATCAGATTAAAGCCGCTAATGCATTCTTCGAATGGCTGTACAACAGCGAGACTGGCAAAAACATCATTGTAAACGAATTCAAATTCATTCCGGCGATGACCAATATCGAAGCCAAAAATCTGGACCCGCTTTCCAAGGCGGTATCCGAAGCTACAGTTAGCGGTAATACGATTCCTTGGGCGTTAACTTACTTCCCGCAAGGCATCATCCAGAACGATCTGGCACCAGTTGCCCAAGAGTTTTTCCTGACTCCATCCATGACTGGGGACCAGCTCTTGAAGAAGCTTGATGAAGTATGGGCGAAGGCTCCTAAGCAATAAGCGCAGTATGATCGATAAATGGAAAACTAACCTGGCTGTCAGGTTAGTTTTCTCTCTTTGAACTTCCGTACGAATCGATCGAAATTACTCCGAAATGAGTGAATGCACATGAAAGCGATCAAGAATAGAGCCTGGTACGCTCTATTTACAGCACCTTTGCTTCTTATCTTTTCCATCGTCGTCCTCGTGCCTTTTGCCATAGGCATCTATTATTCCTTCATTAGCTGGGACGGCATTCCGGCGAATCCAAAAGTATTCGTGGGCTTCGACAACTATGCCCATGTCTTTCAGGACGACCGATTTATGAAGTCAGCTTGGCTGACGATTAAATTTACTTTTCTAGCGCTTATTATTGTTAACATTATGGGTCTGGCCCTCTCTCTGCTCGTGACGTCCAAGCTGCGTACGAGCAACATTGCAAGAACACTGTTTTTCATGCCGAATCTTATCGGCGGTCTTATTCTCGGTTATATCTGGAAGTTTATCTTTACTGATGTGTTCAATTACATCGGCGAAAATACCGGCTTTGGCAGCATCTTTTTCAACTGGCTGCTCAATCCCGATTATGCGCTGTATGCGATCGCGATTGTTTTCGCATGGCAGATGGCGGGTTATACCATGATCATTTACATTGCGGGAATTCAAGGGATTCCCGATGACTTGATGGAGGCGGCGAAGGTCGACGGTGCCAATGCCTGGCATAAGCTGACCAAGATTATTTTCCCGCTGCTGATGCCATCCTTTACGATTTGCCTATTCTTGACGCTTTCCGGCGCATTCAAAATATTCGATGTCAACCTGTCGCTCACTGGCGGCGGTCCGATCAACTCCACTGAAATGTTCGCGATGAACATTTTCAACGAAATCTTCGGCTATAGCCGTTATGGTATCGGTCAAGCGAAAGCGATTCTATTCTTCGTGCTCGTAGCCGCAGTTACACTCGTTCAGGTGTACATCACGAAGAAAAGAGAGGTGCAGATGTAATGAAAAAAACAGGCAAATGGATTCTGGAAGCTTTGCTTGTCGTTATAGCGCTCCTCTTCTTGTCGCCGATCTACATTATGATCGTGAACTCGTTCAAGACCCGTTCCGAGCTGTACGAGAATGCTCTGGCACTGCCTTCGTCCTTCAGCTTTGAGTATTATGCGCAGGCGATGCAGAAGATGAATTTCATGACGGCGTTCGGCAACTCGCTATTCGTCACACTTGTCTCCCTTCTGTTCATTGTCCTGCTGGCGTCTATGACCGCATGGATGCTCGTACGCACCAACAATAGACTGAGCCAGATTATTTTCATGGTGCTCGTATCGACGATGCTTATTCCGTTCCAGACGCTAATGATGCCGTTAATGCAGGTCATGGGCTGGATCGGCACGACGCTGCATATTCCGATGCTTAATACGCACGGCGGCCTGATCGTCATGAACGTTGGCTTCCACGCCAGCATGGCCGTGTTCCTGTATCATGGCTTTATCAAATCCGTACCGATTGCGCTTGAAGAAGCCGCTACATTGGACGGCTGCACCAAATTCGGCGTATTCTGGCGGATCGTATTTCCGATGCTGAAGACAATCACCATTACTGTGGCGATTCTGGACGTCATTATGATGTGGAATGACTACCTGCTGCCATCCTTGACACTATCGGATAAAGGACTGCGGACGATCCCGCTCTCTACGTTCTACTTCTTTGGAGAATTTACGATCGTATGGAACCTGGCGATGGCAGGACTGACGCTATCTATCATTCCGGTTGTCATCTTCTATTTCACAGCTCAGAAGCACATTATCAAAGGGGTAGCCGAAGGCGCAGTGAAGTAAGGAAAATAACAAGATAACGTTTAACGAAGATATACGACTGCATGGATTAGTGTCTGTAAGGCGATGGGCTATGCGGTTAAAGCGAGAAAGGGAAGATAACAACATGAACAAAACCTGGTGGAAAGAAGCTGTGGTTTATCAAGTCTATTGGCGCAGCTATTATGACAGCAACGGCGATGGATACGGCGATCTGGAAGGCGTCTATCAGAAGCTCGATTACATTCAAAGCTTGGGCGTAGATGTCCTGTGGCTCAATCCCTGCTATGATTCACCAGATGTGGACAATGGCTATGACATCTCAGACTACCGCTCGATTATGCCAAAAGCCGGAACGATGGCCACCTTCGACAAACTGTTGTCCGCTGTACATGATCGCGGGATGAAGCTCATTATGGACCTTGTCGTGAATCATACTTCGGATCAGCATAGCTGGTTCAAGGAGTCACGTTCCGCCATCGACAATCCGAAGCGCGATTATTACATCTGGCGCAAAGAGACGAACAACTGGCGTTCTTACTTCGCTCCGTCTACTTGGACTTATGACGATACGACGGGTGAATATTACTTCCACTCCTTCTCCAAAGAGCAGCCTGATCTAAACTGGGAAAACGAGAAGGTTCGCCAAGAAATCTATGCCATGATGCGGTTCTGGCTCGACAAAGGCATCGATGGCTTCCGGATGGATGTTATCAATCTGCTTGCCAAGCTTCCGGGCTTCCCGAACGCTGAGAACCCTACTGATATCTCCTATCTCGGCAATAATCCGGGCATTCACGAGTATTTGCAGGAAATGCATGACAAGGTGCTCAAGCATTACGATGCGTTCACCGTCGGCGAGATTCCATTCGTAAGTCCGGAGGACGGCCTGCTCTATGTTGGAGAGGGCCGCGACGAATTGAATACGATGTTCCATTTCGAAGTATGCGATTATATGGCTCATTGGGATATGCAGCGCTTCAAGCAAATTCAAGCACGATGGTATGAAGGCTTGTGGGGCAAGGGCTGGAACTCGCAGTTCCTGAACAATCATGACCATACACGAGTCGTGACGCGCTTCGGCAACGATGCCGAATACCGGGAGCAATCCGCTACCTGCTTTGCCACCCTCATTCATACTTTGCCGGGTATGCCATATGTGTATCAAGGCGAGGAGATTGGCATGACGGGTATCCGCTTCTCCTCCATCGACGAGTACAATGATATTTCGATGAAGAATAAATACGCGGAAGAAGTCGGCAAAGGCCGTGATCCCGAGGAAGTACTGAAGGAGCTGCAGCATTTGTCACGCGACAACTCGCGTACACCGATGCAGTGGAATGACTCGCCGCAAGGCGGTTTCACGGAAGGCAAGCCATGGATCGCCGTTAATCCGAATTATGCGAATATTAACGTAGAGCAGGCTTTGAGCGATCCGAATTCTATTTTCTACTATTATAAGAAGCTCATCGAGCTGCGCAAGCGCAATGAAGTGACGGTATACGGCAGCTTCACTACGTATCTGGATGAGCACGATCAGATTTACGCCTATACAAGAACGCTCGGCGACGAATCCTGGCTCGTGCTGCTGAACATTTCGGAGCAGCACGCGACTATCAGTGTTGCTGACTGCGGCGTTGAGAAGCTGGGCGAGATCGTTATCAGCAACTACGCTGGAAGAAACAATCAAGAGAAAGTGATGGAGTTGCAGCCATATGAGGCTGTTGTGTATCGCGTGTAGAAGAATAACCCGCAAGGCTGACTCTACGGAGTGGCTACTTGCGGGTTTTTATAATTGAAAGCAATCTAGCTTAAATCCTTTGTTGACTCGCAATACCTAATTCTGGAGCCTAACCAGTATAACTGCTATATATATCCATACGTCTCTTTCTCAATCTTTCAGTGCGCGATGGAATGTCGTGCGTGCCTCCAGTTGCAAGTACAGTTTAGCATTTGAAACTGCAGTGCTAAATAATAGTTCGAAATATATCTTGTCAGCAATTCAAATTGAATACATAACATTTCTATTTAAAGTTATTATTTAAGCGCTCTAAAGGCGAGGTTTCAGCATTACACATCAGATTAAATGCCAATAAAGATAACTTGTAGAACCTAAGTTGTTACAATAATTTCTATACATAGTTCAAAAGGCATGGTATATTCAATTTGATGTGATTGGAATTTTATTAAGTAATATTTGTTAAATTTGCAACTATACTTATTTCTTTTCTGTTAAATCACTTACTTTCAATATGAAAGTAGTGTAATGCTAAATAATCAAACTTAGAAAGAGTGAAAGCATGGCGCAAACGACGAAAGTAACCCCTGTAATCGAAATTTCCCCAGAAGTTACAATCGATCAAGGATTTGTAAAGCTACCAATACACCACGAAGCATTAAGGGGATTTGTTTCAAGTTTATTAGGTCGTCCTCAAACTGTCGAACAATTATTCAAAAATCCATTCACTTTAGAAATAAATAATATACTAAATCTATACCACTCTCTCGAGCAAAGGGTCAGACAAAATCCAGCCCAACAACTAGATTTTAAAACTATTATTACATATGAAGATGACTCTTCAGTAACTTTAGGTTCAATTGAAGAATTAAGAACTTATAATGGAATCCGTCCATTAGTAATAACACGTCTAAATTTATACTGGTCATACTTAATCCATTTTGCAGACAAAGAGAGTCCAGAAAAACAAGAAATAGAGATCGTCTTTGTTTCTGATTATATTATACCTAAAGAGAGACCTAATAATTTCCTTACTTTTAAAAATGTTGGGAAAATTCAATACATAATTAGGTATACAGATCGAACTTGGGGTTCCGATATTCAAAACTTATTATCTAATCAAATTAAGCCATTACTGGAAGAAGAGAACAAGTTCTATGCTTTTTTAAGAAAGTATCAAAGCCCTATAACCTTCTTATGTTCAATTTTTCTGTTTGTTATTATATTAATAGGATGCATTAGTACGGCTAATAGGTATTCAGTTTATTCCATTAAAAAAATAAAAAATATTATAGGTTCTTCAAGTGACTTACATGTTAAGTTAGACAAAATTTCCGAGTATATTGCAAGTGGAGATTGGTTGCAATTTAACTTAATCGTTACTGTTATTTTAATTGCTGGAGTATTCCTTTCAATCATGGCGGGTATTCTATTTGACTCTATATTAGATAAGGTTTCTCTTAATGAATCCTTTATTTGTTTAAATGATCAAACAAAGAAATTTAAAGAGAAAAGTAGAAGAAGCTCCAGGAATAATGTGATTAAATTTATAACATCTTTTCTTATAAGTGTTTCCTGTGGAGTAATCGGTAATTATATATTCCAAATGTTAACTACAAAATGAATAATCGAGAGATATTCTATTGATATCCTTTTATATAAAGATAACATAATGTTTAACTTATACTAGCAAATTTCCAATTGAAAGAGATTGCATTGCTAGCCAGATAGATTCGTTATAATCGGTTTTACTCGATACAACTTATTTTGTTCGTCGTTAACTTGCCTGTGTTCGATAATCAATTGATTAGGAGAGTTCATCCATTCAAGACTACTTAGTGGGATGCAGAGGCTTTCACAATCGGTTATACATGCGAACTCTTCGAAATTCAGTTGAAGTCACCGATGCTAAAGAGTCATATCAGAATACAACACTTAGAGAATTGACCCTCTCTGCTACTTCAAGTCGTTTTTAGCACTTTGTTGCCTTTAGCAATCGTACGGCACGGTAAATAAGCATGAGGCTGCAGAGCGGTTGACACCTTCTAAGCTTCTGAATATAATAACCTCATCTAACCCTAAGGAGAGATTTGTTGTTCTTAACGAAGTAATCACATAACTGGTTGTGAGAAGCGCATAGCCCAATTGGCTATGTCTGATTAAGCTTGGTTTCTCCGCCAGATGATTAGTTAAGAACAGCGGAGATCATGTAACGCCTGGGTTAGTATATCCCTGTTGCGCCAAGATCCGTGCTGAATTTTCAGCACGGTTTATTTATTTCAAGGCGCATTTAGGGTCATATTCTAACGAATGACGGCAAATGAACTCATGTTCATTTGCCGTTTTTTAGTTGCTGCTTGTATAGGAAAGGAATGATGAATAGCGTCTATAAGTTACTGGTGATCGTACAAAATTTACAAAAAGGAAAGGTGAATGCTCCTATGAAATTAGAAACGACACGGTTAGTTGTGCAAACTATTGATCTCCCGCTCCTAGAAGCCGCCGCCGAGCGGGATACGCACGCCATGGAAGCTCTGGGGTTTAAGACAAATGGCGAATGGCCCGCTCCGGATTTTCACGATGCCATCCCTTACTTTCGGGAGCTTCTCATTCGGAATAACGGAACGAGAGGCTTCGATTCCTGGATCATCGCTGAAAAAAACACACTGGAAATTGTCG
The DNA here is from genome assembly GCF_000513275.1 of Paenibacillus gorillae. GTDB lineage: Bacteria > Bacillota > Bacilli > Paenibacillales > Paenibacillaceae > Pristimantibacillus > Pristimantibacillus gorillae. Next base: position 22,879 of record NZ_CBVJ010000112.1, read on the forward strand.
GAGGCACCGGTTTTCTAGGCGGTCCTGATGCGAACGGCATCATCGAGATCGGCTTTGCAACAAATGAAAGTCACCGCCGCAAAGGTTATGCTTTCGAAGCTGCACACGCCCTGATCAATTGGGCACTGAATCAGGAGCACGTTCAAGGCATCGTCGCCAGATGCGAGCCGGGCAATATAGGAAGTGCCGGCGTGCTGACGAAACTAGGATTTCAACTGGATAGGGAAGATGCCGAATATTGCTATTGGACCTATATGCCCCCGCTAACACCGGCATGACAAGCTCAATAAACTACCGATTTATCGCAATATAAATTTCCACTTGCCCGTCATTGAGATCGATATCCGGCCCATAAAACTCAAAGTCGCCTGTAAAAGTCCGTTCATTGCCGGGTTGCTGCGACCATTGCCAAATACCGGCCCAAGCTTGCTGGACCATCTCGATGACGGGTCCCCGCTCTGTGACGAATACGGCATAGGTCGCAGTTGGAACGGTGAAGGTCTTAACCTGCTCTGGATATTGCTCTTGCTCGTTTCCCTCAACCTGCATGCTGACCATGACTTCATATTGTCCGGCATCGCCCTGTTCATAGTTGAAGTAGCAGCTATAGAGGCCGGTCTGCTCGATATGATCACCCAATTGGCCTCCAATATTATGCGCGTAGAATTGCTCGAACAGCTTGCCAATCTTGCCATTGCCGCTAAGTTCGACTGCATTTGTCGTGACGGCGCTAATTCCAGCAAGCTTGAAGGAGGGGCGCTCCTCAATCCGGGCAGGTTCAATGTGTTGAATGTTTGATTCCATCGTTATCCTTCTCCTCTTCGTCTGAATGAGCCCAGTATAAAACAAGCAACCTGACAACTGACTGTCAGGTTGCTTATTCATTTCGATATATTTTCACAATTTGTTCTGCACGACCAGCAACAGTCTCCCGCAAATGAGGAGGCTCAAGCACCTCAGCATGATGACCAAACCCAAGTATGAAGCTGTACAACCATTCATCCTCCGGGTAAGCCTTCCTTGCCAGCCAACTGCCATCCTCCGCCAGCAATAGCTCTTCAATACCGAAGTATTCCTCTGCCAGATGACGAGAGTCTGCTTGAAAGCGCAAGACGAACTCTATTGCTCTGGAGGGTTCGTTCGCTCCTGCAAAGCTTTCCTGCGGCGGGAGCTCCCGGCGCGTGAAGGCCCGCTCCCTGTCAATCGCCAATTCCTTCATTCTCTTCAGCTTAAACAGCCGAAACTCGCTCTTCTCCAGACAATAGGCTTGCAGATACCATTGTCTTCCTTTCATAACGAGTCGATGCGGCTCCACCGTCCGGTGCGATAATTCACCGTTAGCATTGGAATAAGTGAATTCGACCACCAGACATATGTCTATTGCCTCTTTTAAAAGAAGCAGCTTGGGCCGCAGTCTTTCATTCCCATCCCAAGGCGAATGGTCGATCAGCACGCGATTGGCCTTATGCCGGAAATCTTCGGAAGAGGAGGAGGGAACAACGCTATTAATTTTCTCCATTAATAGCAGGTTCTGCTCGTTGCCGTATGACGTAGAGATGCTCTGAAGGGCTGAGACGATGGCCGCAAGCTCATCATTGGTCAGTAAGTTGCGGTCCAAGCGATACCCTTCCGCCAGCCCGATCCCGCCATTCATTCCCTGATAGGTAACGACGGGTATTCCGGCTCTATTAATGGCATCGATATCCCGGTAAATTGTTCGTATAGACACCTCGAACCGTTCTGCCAGCTCCTTCGCCTGCACCATTCGACGGTTCAGCAGCAAAATAATGATCGATAAAAGCCTTTCGAGCTTCATAATACGTATCCTCTAACGCTTGTTAATCGTATTGCCATTCTAGCTGTCCCTTTCTGATTTTGGCTGCATATATGATTTGTCCGGTATGATAATGCACCTCTCTAACCATCGCGATCATGAGGTTCAGCACCGTGGTCTCATTATTGACTTGGCTATAGGTAAGGGGGGGACGATCGAGAAAGGGCTGGGACAATAATAAATCCGGATTGGAATGGAGATGTTCGAGATAGTCAATGATCGTATCGAATGCTTTCTTTGTCTGCTCATATGCTTCCTCTACCGACATCGCAAGTCCGCGTTCAAACTCTTTATCTCTGTTTCTGGAATCGGGAATATTGAAGAAAATGGTTTCGATTCGCGAGTGCACACAGCCATAGATATGAGCCACTAGATTAGCAATGCTATTACTGTCCGTATTCGGCGACCAACAAATATCTTCTTCAGACAATTGAGCAATGGCTTGAAGCGTCCATTTCCTCTCAGACTTAAATTTGACCAGCATGCTGTCGATTAACTCGATTGCAATATCCATTCCCTCACCTCTTATCATGGATTTTAGTTAATTTTACCAAACGCGCGTTCCCGTCGCAATAAGGACTTAATGGGCTGGCTACTACAATTTCGAGAATATGAATAATTTCCCACTCGACTCTTTACTACCGATAGTATACGTAGTATATTATCGGTAGTAAGTTAAAATAATGATAGACTCAGGAGGTTATTCCATGTACAAATCAGGTGTTACCGTATGGTACAGTGTGTCCAACTTGGAACAAACATTGGAGTTTTATACAGGCAAGCTTGGTTTTGAGGTGGTCTTCCATGATCCTTCAACCGGTATGGCGATGGTGAACACCAACACCAAGGATTGCGTCATCGGATTTTCAGAAGCAGAGACAGTGGAACCGGCAACTTCTTCAACGGTATTCGAAGTAATAAATATCGAAGAAGCAATGAATTCCCTCGCGGGGAACGGTGTGTCATTTATCGGCGAAGTGGAGCAGATTCCTGAATTGGTCAAGCTGGCTACATTTGTGGATCCAGACGGGCATAATCTGATGCTGGCAGAATCACTAGCCGAAGTTTGAGCAAAGAAGAACGGATTTTGAGGTTGAGTCAGGAACTGACCGGACAATGGACACTGCCCATCTTGTTATCGCTCGACGAGAATGGGGGCCGGTTCACTCCCCTCCAGAAGAAACTCGACATTGTCCCTTCAAGACTCAGCGCGAATCTGAAAAAAATGGTGGCCGATGGCCTGCTTCTCCATCTTTCTCCACAAGAAAGGCGGCATCCGCTCTTGCCTGAATATGTCCTCACGGAAAAAGGAAGACTTCATCGCGAAGCTGCCAGAGCAGTCGAACTCAGTGAAGAGCAGATTGGACACGGAAGACTTTCAGACAAGCTTTGGGGTATGCCAATTCTGCTTACACTTAACTTCGAGCACGGCAGGTTTCAGGAAATCCGCCAATCGCTTGACGGCATTACACCGCGTATACTATCTGTGCGTTTGCAAAACTTTCATGATGATGGCCTGATCAGCAAACAGGTTCTTGAAGAACCTCGTCCTTCATTCCTGTACCGGCTGGAAAAGGAAGTAAAGCAGCCGGTGAAGCAGCTTTCACATGACTTGACTTCCTTGGTTTGAGAAAATCATAAGGGGCTATATAGCCCCTTCTCCGATTCATACCTCATCCGACCCTCAAAAAAACACATCGCCCAGGACAGAATGCCCTGTAGCGATGTGCTTAACATGTATATTCTGATTACTTTTCCTCGATACGGTACCATAACTCGCAATACTCGTAGCCATCTTGATTGGTACAGTACATCTCAAAATGACCGCCGTCCAATACATTATACTTGGAAGTTTGCACCCATTCGGAAAAGATCCGATTGCGCAAAGCACTCAAATCATACCTGCCGCTGCCATTTCCATCATTCAGTGTGGAGAACACCGCCCAAGAAGAGGCTGGAACATCTACAACGGTATACCCCTCGACCTTGCTTTCCGCCGACTTATAGCAGCCGATCAGATAAGGAAATGTAGTATGGCTTGTCACTTTGTAAGAATCGAACGCAAATACCGCTCCAAGCTCCTTGCCGAAATTGCCCTCAGCCCGCCAATCTCCGCGCAGCGACTGGCTCAATCTGTCCAACTCGCCATTCTGGCTTATATTCTGCCAAACCTCCGGGATCGATATCCCCTCTTGGTTCGCAATACTGTCCATCCCATATACATCCTCTAGACCAAATACTTGAAAAGCTTCCCGTTCCTCAATACGATAGATCATCTCGGCAACTCCCTTTAATGTAATTTGAAAGGAGAGCCGAGGATAGGCTTTCAACTGACTGCCTGCCCGGCGGGCAGAAGTTGGAGTCATTCCGTGCAGGTTCTGGAAAGCCCGTGAGAAGGATTCGGGCGTTTCGTAGCGATATTTCAACGCTATATCTGTCACTCTGTTATTCCGGTCCTGCAAGTCGAAGGCTGCCAGCGTCAGCCGTCTGCGCCTAATATATTCGGATAAAGGCAATTCGATAACAAACGAAAACATACGCTGAAACTGATAGACCGAGCAGACAGCAATTCTGGCAATCTGTTCGTAATCAATATCCTGATCCAAGTTGTCTTCGATATAGTCGATAGCAAGGTTCATGCGTTGAAGCCAATCCATTGCGTTCCCTCCTTTCATTAGGAGCTTATCATTCTGGAGTTACAAAGGCCTGACAATCCATGCAATAAAAAGACAGCTGTCAAACTTCCTGAAAGCGGCATTTACAATAATATATCGAATCGGAAGCTTTCCAGCAACGCCACCTCACAAAACTTAAAGGCTTAAAGATAGTTTGGACAAATAGGCAAGGAATCTGTACAAATGAACTACAGGTGTACAGAGCATTTCCTTCATAATGAATTCATAGCCAGCCAACATAGAACAAGCAATATGGTCTGGTCTTCACATTAAACTTATCGGAGGTATCGTTTCTATGAAATATCATACACTTGGAAATACGGGGCTGCTGGTATCAGAACTCGCACTAGGCACCATGACATTCAGCAGCGGACAAGGGGTTTATAAGCATATAGGCAATGTGGGACAAGCTGGAGCCGATGAACTGGTAAAAGCAAGCTTCGATGCCGGCATCAATTTCTTCGATACGGCAGATGTCTACTCCGATGGAGAAAGTGAAAGTACGTTGGGACAATCATTCCGCAATCTGGGAATTCCTCGCAAGGATATCGTGCTGGCTAGTAAAGTCTACACCCGCATGGGGCCAGGAAGAAACGATGTCGGCGCTTCCCGCAAGCATATTATGGACGGAGTTGAAGCCAGCTTGAAGCGGCTGAACACGGACTATCTCGATTTGTATCAAATTCATGCCAACGATTCCGTTACACCTGTAGAAGAAACGATGCGTGCACTACATGATCTGGTGACCCAAGGCAAGGTCCGTTACATCGGAGTCTCCAACTGGCAAGCATGGAAAATCGCTAAAGCGCTTGGTGTATCTGACAACAAAAACTTGAACCGTTTCGCATCGCTGCAAGCTTATTATTCGCTGGCAGGCCGTGATCTGGAGCGTGAATTAGTTCCATTACTGGAGGCCGAAAAGATGGGCCTGCTGGTATGGAGTCCACTGGCTGGCGGTATCTTGTCTGGACGCTTCACACGCGAGAATCAGAATCCTTCCGGCTCGCGCCGTACTGATTTCGATTTTCCGATTGTAGATAAAGCAAGGGTATGGAATATTGTTGATGTACTACAACCAATTGCCGAAGCCCACGGAGTCAGCCCCGCGCGAATCGCTCTTGCTTGGCTGCTCTCCAAGCCGGTCGTGACCTCAGTTATTATTGGAGCAAAACGTTTGGATCAGTTGAACGACAATCTGGCTGCTGCTGAACTGGTGCTTTATCCAGATGAAATTCGACAGCTTGATGAAGTCAGCACCTTGCCACGAGAATATCCGGGTTGGATGCTGGATACCCAGGGAGCAGATCGACTCCAGCCGATCGATCTATGGGAGAACGTTACTGGCAATTAAGGGTTTAACTATTTCAGAAGAAAGATATTACTTCGAGGATTCATTTACGGAAAGCTGTAGTTTTCCCTCTCAAGAAACCAATATGCAGGAGAACGTTTATCGTTTCTCCTGCTTTTCCCGTCCTTTTCGAAACAGCCTTAATAAGTGTCCGTGGATTGTTGAAGAATAAGGCATAATGCTGAATGATCGGAGGTCTCTCCCATATCTATATCTTCTCTCGATAAAAAGATTGCCCAGCAGCAACAAGAGCTGGCAGAGATCATTTCCAAGCATACCCAGACAGACGGAACGCATCGCACAGCCATTCCGTCCTTGTTCCTGATCCGCGCCGCCTCTTTGTCGGAGCCCGTGTATACTTTATTCGAGCCTGCACTTTGCATCATCGCCCAGGGCGCAAAGCTGATTAGTCTGGAGCAGGTCAATTATCGCTATGATCCGGCCTCATACCTGGTAGCGTCCCTTCAACTGCCCATAGTAGGCCAGATTCTAGAGGCTTCCTCTGAATTGCCTTATTTAAGTGTGCAGCTTAGCTTTAACTTCGCGCAAATTCTAGATATCATTCAGGACTTTGACCCTGTCCATAATGAGCCAAGCAAACAGTCAAGGTATGGCATGGCGGTAAACCGGACGAATACCTTGCTGCTGGATGCAGTTCTGCGTCTCGTTCGTCTCTTGGATACACCTGAAGATATTCCGATCCTTGCTCCTTTAATCATCAGGGAGCTTCTCTACCGAGTCCTTAAGGATGAGCAAGGATCGATTGTAAAACAGTTTGTCATCTCCGGCAGCCAAGCACAGCGGGTTGCCGATGTCATTGAGTATATCAAGCAAAACTACGATCAACCGCTGAATATTGCTCAATTGGCCAAACAAGTAAATATGAGTGTGTCCTCTCTTCATTACTACTTCAAAGAATTTACGGCGATGAGCCCGCTTCAATATCAGAAAAAGCTTCGGCTGCAGGAAGCTCGCCGCCTCCTGCTCTCCGGTGCCCCTGAGGCCGCCGATGTCGCATATACCGTTGGATATGAGAGTCCCTCGCAGTTCAGCAGAGAGTACGCCCGCATGTTCGGATTGCCCCCGATCAGCGATCTCGCTAAGCTGCGCCAAATTCTTGGCGGTGATTCTGTAACGATTAAGACCGAATAATAATGCTGTGAGAATCATCCACGCTTGATACTTGACGACCAAACAACCCGCAAGGAGACATTTCCAAGAAGTGTCTCTTTGCGGGTTGTTTGATTTGAAGACCATTATGGAACCATTGCCATGGCTCATACTTATATGCGTAATATTGAACATCATTTCCGCAATGCAGTACCTTACATATTTTAGGAAAAATTGAAATAATGCAAGTAAAGGGAGGGATCCATTTGGGGAGGAAAAAAACGATTCATCGTATTGTTTGTAGCATTGGCCGCTGTCATTTTACTGCTATGGCGATTTCCTGACTTTCAGAATTTAGGCAGCAGAGAGAGTAAAGCAGGCTGGCTGCTGGAACCAAAGTTCGAGGTTAAACTTCACAGAGAACTTGTCTATGCTAACAAATCAAATTATCAAGGCAAAGAAGAAGCGCTGGCACTCGATCTGTACGAGCCTATCCAGAAAGGAACCACAGCTCGTCCCCTCATTGTGTTTATTCATGGCGGAGGCTTTAATTCGGGGGATAAGCGGGACGCAAAGGCCATATCTGAAGAATGGGCAAGCCGCGGATATGTCGTAGCCTCCGTCAATTATCGGCTTCGGCCAAATCTTCAGTCTGATATGGAAGGAACGATAGCAGATGCACTCGAGGACGTTGGTGATGCCGTCGGCTGGCTTAATCAGCAGCAGGATACCTACCGTATCGACACCCGCACCACGGCAATTGGCGGAGATTCGGCAGGAGGCGTACTGGCCGTAGAGTTCGCTAACCAGCATGGGACAACGCCCCAGGATGCTGCTCAGTTGTTCGCGGTAGTTGATATTTATGGCCCCGCATTGATTAGTACCATTCATGAACAATTTCCCGCATCGATTATTATTCATGGAACAGCCGATACGACGGTCCCTTATAACCAAAGCTTGCTCCTGTCCGAGCGTTTAAGCAAGGCGGGTATTAATCAGCAGATGATTACACTGGAGGGTGGCGGACATAACTATCAGGACTCTAAATACTGGGATCAGGTTGTGCAATCGACCGTCAGCTTCTTGCATAACGCCATTACGGCCTCCAAACAATCTCTCCTGCCTGCACAGATTGAGATTCAAGCTTTCGCTGGCGATGTTGCCAATGTATCACTGGTCAAGCAAGGGCAGCAATCCCATACAAACCTCAAACTAAAGACCACCTTGCCGAGGGGCTGGAAGCTCGCAAAGCCGGAATCCTCTGATAAGCAATCCGAGGTCCAGATTGAAATCCCTGCAAATACAAAAGCAGGGCTTTATCCGATACTGCTGCGTACGAATGCTGCTTCTGCGCCGTTAGCTGCATATGTTCATGTCCGTGAACCACTCGGCTTTACACGAACGCCTTTCTTCGATCAAGTGAGCGGGCAGGTACACACTCGTATAGACATAGTTAATCTGTCCCCCCGCTCGCTGCAGGGCAAATGGAGCTTACACAGCCTCGAATCTAAGGAAAATCATCACAGTTCCTATTCGCTGGATGCCATCCAGCCCAATCAAAAGATCAGCACGACACTGCCCTTCTATTCGGATGAACCGGAAGCGGCCGTAGTTACAGATGGTACAGGAGCTGTATTGCAGGAAACCTCCCTTATCACCTACACCTATGTTGCGGAAAAACAGAAACAGCCGCTCACCATTGACGGTTCACTCGAAGAGTGGAATCTATCCCATCCGTTTCCGCTCAATCGTCAGTCTCAGCTGCGTATACAGGATTATAGCAGCCCGGACAATTTTGGCGGGCAAGGCTGGATTTCGTGGGACAAGGATCATGTATACCTTGCTGTACAAATGAAAGACGAGCACCACGTACAGCGCGAAGCACCGTTTAACATCTATTTGGGTGACAGCTTGCAGTTTTCTTTTCGAGTTACCAACGAGTCAGGGAGCTTCCTAGGCGTTCATGAATTTGGAGCTGCGCTCCACGATAACGGCTCCCCCATGACTTTCCGCTGGCTGAGCCCGCCGTCCTTCAAGGTTGGGGAGATTGACGATTTAAAGACAGGCATCCGCCACAAGGATGGAACAACCACCTATGAGCTGGCGCTGCCTTGGGAGGAACTAGGTGTTACCGAACCTTTAGAGGGACAACAGTTGAAATTCTCCCTGCTGGTCAACAACAATGATGGCCAGGGCCGTATGGGTTGGATCGAATATAACAGCGGAATAGGCTACAAGGATGCCGATGCATTCGGCGACTTGTTTTTGGTCAGCAGCCGCTAAGGGGAAGGTGCTGCATTCGGCGAATTTGCTCTCGCAGAGAAAGAATAATCAAAAAAAGACAGGAGGCCTCTCATAAAAGAGGGCTTCCAGCCTTTTTTATACTCACATCAATGTAGGGGAGATCACCCGCAGGTCTTTTATTCGTTCAAATAGGTGGTGGCCCGATTTTGGATAAGCTTAGCTGCTTCCTCCGGAGACTTCTGACCGCTGAAATAAGCGAGAGATTCCTCCCCCACGATAGCAATTACTTTTCCGTCAAGAGTCGAGTCTTGATCTGCATGGTCCAGAAGTTGAATAAACCGATCAAACTCTTCGTCCTCTGCCCGAACGGTTTGGCCGTCAGGCAGCTGGTAGGAGCCCGTTTTAACTTTCTCCTTAATCTCTTCCAGCTTCTGTTTATTCACCGATTTGAGCAGCGAGAACCCGCCGCGTTCCGGCATTGACTGTCCCTCTTCAGATAGCATAAAGCTGAGCAGCTTCCCTGCCTCCTCCTGCGAGGGCGTGTTCGCCCGAACGGCAAACCTAGAGGTCGTGATGATCCGCATTGCTCCCGACTGCTCTGTGCTGTGCGGTTTTTGCATAAATCGAGGATTGTCAAATACACTATGTGTCTCGTTTATGACGTCGACTGGATCACGCAATACAACTGAATAAAATAATTGTTTATCGTTCTCTGCCGACTCTGTAGTCATCAGGCCGTCGTCGAACATGCTCTTCACCTGTTTCATCAGGGCCACAAACTCGGGAGAATCGAACTTGGCTTTTTTCGCCGCCTTATCCACATATAAGCTGTAATTGTCCACCGTCATTTCCTGCATCAGCATATCCGGCGTATAATCAGACATTGCATGCAGGCCATCCTTTCCTTGAATCAACGGCTTGACCACATTTGCAAAGTTCTGCCATGTCCAGGTTTGCTCATTAATGGCGGCGTCCTTGAGCAGCTTGCCATCCCCAATGAACGTCCTTAAGTAAAATCCGGACGGAATCGAATAGGTTCCACCTTGTTGATTGTTGCCCTTCAATACATTCATCTGTATATTGTCTTGCTTCAGAGTATCATCTTGGCTGAGCAAAGTATCCAAGTTAAGAAGAAGCCCCTTCTCGATATACTGATCCTCGGGCAGTTCTGAATTATCCATAACATCCGGGCCTTTCCCGGATAATAATGCCGTATTTATCGACTTCCTGTATTCCTCAAAATCCTCACTTTTTATTTCTTCTCCGGCCTGCTTTTTAGCCTGTATCTGCAGATCGATGTCAGGATATTTTGCCTCGAACTTTTTTCTCCAACGCTTCATAATAGGGCGTAGTCTGCATAACAGACAGCGTAAGAACGGTTTTTCCGTCTTGTGTTACTATTTTTTCTTCTTTCTTGGCCGCTCCGCCGCCACTGCTGCAAGCAGACATAATCATTAACATGAGAACTGCCAATATCATTGTTATACTGAATCTTTTGTTCATCGTTTGTACCTCTCCGCTTTGTAATGTTATTTATTCTAGACGAATTCGGTTCCCGTCCTGCAGCGGCTCGCTGCTTTCCAAGATGATCATCTCCCCTTCATACAGGCGATCCTTAGAAATCATCGTCTCCTGTTCCGTTTCCTCACTAGTCTCAATCGGAACTTTTCGGGCTACAAACACATTGCCCAAAGCCCCCCGTTGCTGTTCCACCTTGAGAATAAAGCGACTTTCCCCTTCCCGATGAATCGCCTCATTTGGCACAAGCCATCCCTTTCCGGACGATACCCGCTCCAGCTTGACCGTAACCTGCTCACCCCCTTTCAGATCAGTATCAGCCACATGAATGCGCAACTGCTTCTGCCTGACTACGCCTGCTCCGGAGCCGCCATTCGACGATTCGTCAGTTTGAGAACTCGCATCGCTTATCTCAACAATTATGCCCTTCAGTGAACGGGCCGGCTGCTCCCCCTCAGCCGCGATTTTCATATCAATCGATTGTTTGACCGCAAGACTGAAGCGATCAAGGAGCTTCCCATCAGCAATAATATTCAGCCCATAACCTAAGTCAAGGTTGGAGACCACTAGGTCTGGCTGGCCGGTGGCAGCAAGGCCTTCTACTGCGTTTAATTTCATCACAATTCCGTTAAACGGGGCGGTCAGTTCTTTTTGCCGGTTCAACTGGTCCCGCAGCTCATCGATTTTACGCTGTTGCACCAATATATCAATATTGCGCGTTTCCAAATCGCGTCTAGCCTCCCGAACAGCAGATTCATCTCCGTTGACAACCGATAGTTTAAATTGATCCTGCACGTTCTCCAGCGCGATAGATTGCTTCTTCAATTGAGCAATCTCGTCCTCCAGTTCCCTTTCGGCTGAAGAACTGTCATATAGGACAAGCTTCTGTCCTTTCTTGACTGCCTGCCCTTTCTTAACAAGAACTTGCCGAACCCTCCAGCCTGCCGGGTTGGACAGCTCCACCTGATTAACCGGCTGTAATACACCACTGCTTTCCAGCTTATAACTGACTCCTCCGCTCTCCGCCTGCTTCGTACTTACCTTCGGCAAAGTAACCGACTGCAGCGTATTGCTGAATAAAGTAAAAAACAGCAGTGCTCCCAGCAGCAAAAGCAACAGCACCGATATCCATTTTTTTCGTTTACGATCAACCTGCTCCTGTGACAGCTCCATATGCTTTGCCTTCTCCTCTACCCTTTGATCCCGGACAATTGAATGCCTTCGATGAAATATGTCTCGGCGTATAGAAACAACAGCACCATCGGAGCCATATATAGCATTGATGCTGCAAAAACTTTATCCCATTCGCCGCTTAACCTCGATAGAAATACCGATAATGGCTGCTTGAATGGATCGTTTATAAAAATAAGCGGCTGCTCGACCATATTCCAATAATCGACGAATAATAAAATGACGAGTGCCGCAAGCCCCGACTTGACCATCGGGAGAATAAGCGTCAAGAAGATTCTAAGATGACCGGCGCCGTCCATTTTGGCCGCTTCGATATAGGCGTATGGAATATGCAGCATGAATTGACGCAGCATAAATACACCGAAAGCAGCAAAGACACCCGGAAGGATAACAGCCCCCGTACTATGCAGCAACCCGAGCTTATCCGCTATGATATAGTTAGGAACCAGCGTGACTTGGAAAGGCATCAGCATGGTCAGCAGGTACACCATGAATAGAGAATCACGACCTCGAAAATTCAGCTTTGCAAACGCATAGGCCGCCAACGCCGCGACCACCGTTTGTCCGATGATGATTGGCACCACCAGACCTACGGAGTTCCAAAACAGCAGCAAATACTGGGGGGAATGCACCAGCAGCTCACTATATTGCTTTAGGGTCACCTTATCGGGCAGCAATTTCAAATTAACAAACGTGTCAGCACCCGATGATGTCACCTCCGTGAGCTTTCCAATTACCCCGTAGTTAATTTTCAATTCTTGTTCGGTCATCAGCGAGTTGGTGGAGGTAATGATAATTGGAAACAGCAGCAGCAATCCAAAGGCCCCCATCAACGCCGTTAGCAAGACTTTTTGTATCGTTCGGATGACTAGCAAAAAACCTACCCCCTACTCCATAAAATTGCGGTACCGGCGTTCCAGTCCGAACAGCCCGAGGACAATCGCCATAATACCGCATACCATCAAAGCAGCAGCTGCAGTAAGCTTCTGTATATCCAGCGATACGAACATGTTGTTCATGTAATGCTGCAGCATGTAAATGCTGTCGTGCGGGTAATCACCCGCCATTAAATACGTCTCCCGGAACACTTTAAAGGAGTTGATGATCGACATGATGACTACGAAAAACGTAGTTGTTGTCAAATATACCAGTGTAATTCCAACAAATTGGCGGAAACGCCCGGCACCCTCAATTTGAGCGGTTTCGTAATAATCCTTCGGGATCTGCTGGAGACCAGCGAGAAACAAAATGACGTTGTACCCGACGTTTTTCCATAGATATAATGCGATAATCACATTCCGGGCCGAATCCGTCTTCATCCAGTCCACTCGCTGGATGCCGAACCAACTGAGTATGTAATTCACAACCCCGTTCCAGTCAAACATCATCTGCCAGATGATAATGACAGATGCAACTGGAACAACTAGCGGCATGACATAAGAAGTGCGCAGCCATTTCCGAAAATAAATTTGCCGGTTCAGCAATAGCGCCAGTCCCAGGGACAACGCCAGCATGAGCGGAACGCTTACCGCACTGAAATAAAAGGTGTTATAGGCCGCCTTTCGGAAGGATTCACTGGACAGCAGCTCCCGGTAATTTGCCAAGCCCGTGAACTGTCCCCCCGAAGTGCTGCTCATGAATGAATACATCAATCCCATAACAAAAGGAATCAGATAAAAAACGGCAAACCCCGCTGCGCTTGGTGCGAGAAACATCCATGCCGCAGTAGCGTCCCGGCGTATCCACCGGGCCCAGCTGAACGGAGTACGCAAAAAAACCCACTTCCTCATTATCAGTCCTCCTGCCGTTAATGCTCTTAGCATAGGGGAAACTGTTAAAATAAGAAGTGGGGTAAATCTTAACTATTTCTAAATAGATTTGTTATTATTTATGACAAATAGGGGAAACGCACTTCAAATTCGGTGCGGATGATATCGCTTTGCACCGATATGGTACCTTCATGCTGCTCTACGATGTTCTTAGCGATAAACAAACCAAGTCCCGTGCTCCCTTCCTGATGGGTTCGCGAACGATCCCCAGTAAAAAACATATCAAATACATGAGGAAGCTCGTCAGGAGGAATTAGTCTGCCATAATTGACGACTTGAATGACCGCCTGTCCCTCCTCCTGTCTCCCGCGAACATCAATGTATCCACCGTCTTTACCGTAACGCAGAGCATTGGACAGCAGATTCTCGAACACTCGCGCGAGCAGGTCTCCGTCACCGGAAATCATCAGCTCCGGTTCAATCTCAAGTCGTATAGCCAGCTCATTCTTCTCGAACACCGGGTACATCTCTTCCGTTAATTGTGTCAGAAGCTCACTCAGATCGAGCGGGCCTCGATGTATATTCAGCTTGCCATAATTCAGTCGGGTAATTTCGAACAGCTCGTCGATCAGCTTCTCCAGCCGCTGTGATTTCGTATAGGCAATCGTCGTGTAATGCATCATTTGTTCAGCAGTCAGTTCTTTGCCCTGAAGAATAAAGTCCAAATACCCGATGACCGAGGTCAACGGGGTCCGCAAATCATGGGCAAGGTTGAGAACAAGCTGCTCCTTGCTGTTCTCCGCAATGTCCGTCCGTTCCACTGCCTGCTTTAATCCTTCGCTGGCCAGGTTGATGTCCCTGGCAATATCTCCGATTTCATCTTTGGAGGGAACATTGACCCGGTGGGAGAAGTCCCCGCCTGCCAAGTGATTGATCCCTCGGGAAATCTCCCGGAAATAAGCAACATAACGCCGGGTAAGCAAATAGAAGTAGAAAAACGAAATCGGGAAAAAAAGATTAGAAAAGCATTAATATCGCCGATATGTCTCATCATCTCTCTGACTTGGAACATCGGGTTTTCACGAGGGAGCGTATAGTAATATTGCTGCAGCGCCAAATAGATCAGAAAGGTGGTACCTGCGGATAACAGCATGCTGAGCCCAAAGAGAAGAATCATTTGGAAACGGAAACTGCGGAATGTATGTCTAGCCATTGAACGAATAACCTACTCCCCAAACCGTCCGAATCAGCTTGTTCTTGTCCTGATCCTCCCCAAGCTTCTTGCGCAACGTCCGGATATGAACCATCACGGTATTCCTGCTTTCATAATACGCCTCGCCCCATACCCGCTGGAAAATATGCTCCGAGCTGAATACCTTCTTCGGATGGCTGGCCAGCAGCACCAATATGTCGAACTCCTTGGGCGTAAGCTCAACCGCGTTGCCGTACAGATACACATTGCGCTGCTCAGGATAGATCACAAGCCCCCCGGCCTCTAGAATGGACGTATCCGAAGCGGGAGCAGCCGCCGAAGGATTGAACTGCATGAAGCGACGTAATTGAGCATTCACTCTAGCCACCAGTTCCATCGGGTTAAATGGCTTAGTCATATAATCATCAGCCCCTCGGACCAGACCTGTGATTTTATCCAGATCGGTCGCCTTGGCACTAAGGAAAATAATCGGCAGATGGAACTTCTCGCGTATAATCCGAGTCAGTTCGTAGCCGTCGATCTTGGGCATCATAATATCTAATATCGCCAAATCCACGGAGTGCGTAAAAATTCAGGCCGAGTGCCTCTTGTCCGTCGGCGGCTTTCAGGCAATTGTAGCCCTCTTTGACCAAATGCAGTTCAATCAGATCAGCAATTTCAGTCTCGTCATCCGCTATTAAAATCGTAATCGACTTCATGTCATTCGCTCCTTTGTAGAACAAGCATACTGAATCCGGTCTGCCATTTCAAACACTTATTCAACTCGATACATAAAAAAAGGAAGGAGCCATATTCGATATATGATGAAGCCAAGCAACCCTCCCAAGGTGTTGAGAATGATGTCATCGACGTCAAATTGACCGATCATGAACAAAAGCTGAGCGGTCTCAAGACCAAGGCTTAGGAAAAATGCGCAAACCCCTATTTTCAGCACAGACATACCTTTATGGTTGAGCAGCAGTCCCAACAAAATACCGAGCGGCATAAAAATGATCACGTTGCCAAGCAGATTAGTCATGGCGTGGTCGCTTAATGTATGCAACGATCTGGAGATTTCGTGGAATGGCACCAAATTGCCTGTATCCAACCGCTCGGAGAGCAAGCTCGGCTGCTTTAAACCAGACAGCAGACGCCTCCAAAGGAAAATAAAATCTACGGAATGAAACTTCAATAAGATAATTTTGACCAACATATATATGTTAAGGACGAGCAGAGCCCGGAGACTTAGAGGGCTTAAACGAATTCTCTTCCCGGTCCTTTCATCTGTCTTGACGTTTTCCTTCCTTTTTAACCCGGGTGCTGCCATCGTCCCTATTTTTGTATGCATCATGCTCCATCCTCCTCATACCCTTGCGTATTAATGAAGGATAAAGAAAACTAATAAAAAACGAAAGGGGGGTCAAACCTAAAATTTTTCTTAATTTAAATAACATTAAAATGGAAAGCCGGAGTCCTGCCTGAGAGCCCCGGCCATCTTCATATTACACTCGGTAGTAAGACAACACCCAGCACACACCGTTCCGGTCGGTCACGATGCCGAGCAGTCCGTTGAACGGAGCTTCGTACACTTCCGTCTGAACCGTTCCGCTTGCTGCAAACTCGCCATAAAGTCTCCGGAACGCTTCCTCTGTATCGATTTTCAGAAAAACTCTTACATAGTCGCCCTTCTGTACCGGCTTGGCTGCCTTCGTATCTGCAAACTTGAGGCTTGCTCCGTCAACAAGCAGATCCGCGTTCAGCACCTCTTCCCCTTGCATACGGAGAATCGCGATCTCGCCGCCAAAGACGCTTTGATAATACTTGAGTTCATCCTTGCAATTATCTACGGCGATAAAAGGTTGTGCAATCATCCCTAACACCCTCCCAAGTATTATTCGGTTATATTGCGAAGCACATTTTTCAGCAGGCCCAGCAGCAGCTCATACTCCTGTTCGCTCATTCCGCCCTTCGACTTGCCCTTCACGCGATTCAGCGCTTCTTGAACCTTAGGTACGACCTCATGGCCCGATTCTGTCAAAAAAAGCAGCTGGTAGCGGTTATCTGCCGGATCGGCTTCCCTTCTCACATAGCCCTCTGCCTCCAGCTTCCCAATCGCCTTCGCAGTAGTCGTCTTATCGATGAGCAGCTTCTCGCTTAACTTCTTCTGTGTCGTTGGCTGCTGATTCGCAATCGCCATTAAAAAAATATACTGGCCGCTCCCGATTCGATACGGTACCAGCTCTGCTGAGATGAACACCTGCATATGGCGATAAATCGCCGAGATGTAATGTCCATGCGATTCTGATTCCACGATAAACTCTCCCCTTTCCAAATAGGATGTTATTGCAACTAATTTCAATATACGCCGAATAGGATGTTATTGCAACTAATTTTTCAGGCGTCATTAACAGCTATGCGTGGTATTTCATAGGACTTCCAAGCACATCGGCTCTTTCTCGTAAAAACGCTTACAAACCGCGGTTTTCAGGCATTTTAAGAGTAATAAACCAACAAAATCGTAGCAATTGAATGCTCCCGAATCTTAGAAAATCCAATAAAATCATCGAAACATGAAGTATATATCCGCTCCCCTGCATGATACCGTTGGATATGTAAACGGATTCAAACCGGCACAACAGGCCACCTATGAACGGAGAGTGAAGATTCATTGTTGCGTGAACTATCCAAACACAGAGCACTTTACCTAATGAGCATTCCAGCCATGATCCTTCTATTACTATTCAACTATTTTCCAATGGCCGGTATCATCATCGCATTCAAAGACTTTAACTTGAGCAACGGCATATTCGCCAGCCCGTGGATGCATCCCATTTATGAGAACTTCCGGTTTTTCTTCACTTCGGATAACTGGTTAAGCGTCACACGCAATACCATTCTGTTGAACCTGATGTTCATCTTCGTCGGTACAGTCGTGAACGTCGGTATCGCTATTCTATTCAATGAAATTCGATCGACCTGGTTCAAACGGACAGCACAATCACTTACGCTGCTGCCGTATTTCATCTCTTGGATCGTGGTCGGCGTGTTTGCCTACAACTTCCTGAGCTATGAGCATGGCATGCTGAGCGAGCTGCTCGTCAAGTTCGGCTTCGACAAGATTGACTGGTATTCGAACCCGAATGCATGGCCGTTCATCATTCTGATTATTTTCATCTGGAAAGGCGTCGGCTACAACAGCATTATTTATCTCGCGACGCTGACTGGTATCGACCATACGCTGTACGAATCCGCCCGTATCGACGGTGCTACGAAAATGCAGCAGATTTGGTTCATCACAATCCCGCTGCTTCGTCCAACCATCATTGTCTTAACACTGCTTGCGATCGGTCACATTATGAACTCCGACTTCGGCATGTTCTACTCGCTCGTTGGCGACAGCGCGCAGCTATACTCGACGGTAGACGTTATCGACACCTTCGTATTCCGCAGCTTGAAGGGCTCCGGAGACATGGGCATGGCGGCCGCTGCCAGCTTCTATCAGTCCGTACTGGCATTCGTGCTTGTATATGTCAGCAACCGTGTTGCCCGCAAATACGAAAGCGACTCCACCCTATTCTAAAAGATAAACTTGCCCTTATGGAGGTGCTACTATGAACACCCGTCGCTCAACTGTTCCAGCGGGAGAAATCATTTTATATGCATTCATGGCTATTGTTTCATTGTTGTGCATCATTCCGTTCATCATCATTTTATCAAGCTCGATGACGCGTGAGACAGACATTCTGATGCATGGCTACAACATTTTCCCGAAAAACTTCGACTTTAATGCTTATCGTTTCCTGTTCCAGCGGATGGACGTCGTGCTGACCGGCTACAAGGTTACCAGCCTCGTCACCATCATCGGCACAGTTGCCAGCTTGATTATCAGCGCCATGATTGCGTATCCGATCTCGCTGCGCCGGCTGAAATACCGCCGCTTTATTTCCGGCTACGTGCTGCTAACGCTCTTGTTCAACGGCGGCATGGTGCCTTGGTACATCATTAACGTCAAATATTTGCATCTTCACAACAACTTGTGGGCGCTCATTCTTCCATCCCTGGTGAATGGCTTCAACATATTCCTAATGCGCAACTACTTCTCATCGATACCTGAAGAGATGCATGAATCGGCCAAAATCGACGGAGCCAGCGAAGTCCGTACGCTCCTGTCCATTATTTTACCGCTGTCGGTTCCCGTATTTGCATCGGTCGGCCTATTCATCGGTCTTGCCTACTGGAATGATTGGTGGCTTGGTCTCATGCTGATTGACAAAACCGATCTTCAACCGCTGCAATTGATGCTGCGAACAATCGTCTCCAATGTCGATTACCTCGCGAATTCTAGCGTACTATCGACGGGTACCGATCAGATGGTTCCCCGCGAGAGCGTTAAGATGGCGGCTACAATCGTGACGATCGGGCCGATCATCTTCCTCTATCCATTCTTGCAGCGTTACTTTGTCAAAGGTCTTATGATGGGCGCGGTTAAAGGTTAAACAGCCGCCCCGCCGGATGGGTATTACCAGACATTAAAATCTGATGCAATGCCCATCCCCAACTTTCGGCTTGATCGGCAGCAGCCGTGAAGCACATAATAAATAAGAATGAACAGGGGGATTTCACATGAAGATCAACACGAAACGCATCGCAGCCGGCTTACTTGCAATCGTCTTAGCTGTGTCACTGGCCGCTTGCGGCAGCAGCAACAACGAATCCGGTACCAAAGGAACGAGCAACAAAAATGAAAGCGCTTCGAAAGACGGACAATTGAAGCCAGTAACACTCCGCTTCTACTTCCCGGGCGATAAACCGCAAGCTACGGATGAAGTATGGCAGTATGTATCCGAATTGACGAAGGACACGCTGAACGCCAAGTTCGAAATCAACTATGTCAACTGGAATGACTTCAAGAACAAAATGAAGCTGCTTCAATCTTCCGGCGACAACTATGATCTCAACTTTGACGGCAACTGGCTCGACTTCCCGAATGCGATGAACCGCGGCGGTTACCTGGACATCACTGACCTGCTTCCGGAATATGCGCCAACACTGTACAAACAATACACCGACAACAACCTGCTTGATCCAATTAAAGTCAATGACCGCGTCTATGCGGCTCCATGGACAGTCAAGAAAACAAGCAAACCGATCGTATGGTACCGTGGTGATCTGGCAGCTAAAGGCGGCTATGCAAAAGATAAAGTCGAAACTGTAGAAGATCTGGACGCTATGCTTCATGCGATGAAAAAGGCAGATCCTGCGATTCTTCCGATCTCCTTCCGTCCGGACAACTGGTTCGGCGATATTAGCCGGGTATTCCAAGAGAAATACGGCTATGAAGATCTGAACTTCCATGGACTCGTTGTCAAAATCGATGATCCAAAACATACGGTAATCCCTTGGGAGCAAACAGAAGCATTCAAAGAATACGTTACGTACATGAAAAAGTGGAACGAAAACGGCATCATCCCTAAAAACCTGCTGGCAACAAAAGGAACAGAAGGCGACTTCAGTGCAGGTACGATGGGCGCAGCGATCAACCAAATCGATGGCGGTATTCTCGAAAATCCGAACACGTTCAAACCGCAAATCGCTGAGCAAGGCGCGGTCAAAACATGGTCCGAGTTCTACCCGGACAGCAAATGGGTGCTTGAATCGCCTCTCGGCAACGCTGTTGCAATCAATAAAAATGCATTGAACCCAGAAAGAGCAATCATGTTCCTCGAGCAGCTGACAACGAACGAGAAACTGTATGATGCTGTTATGTATGGTATTATTGACAAAACGTACAAAGCTGACGGACGCAAAGTATCCTACATGGATGGCCAAGGCAATGGTCAGCCTACGAACTATCTCGACTGGGCGGGCCAATGGGGCTTCTGGCGCACAGAATTCCAGAAGGAAGATTCCTCGCGTACAGCGAACTACTTCAAGCAATACGATGCATTCATCAACCGTCCGAACAACATCGTCTCGACGATTAACTACTTCGTTCCGGACCAAGCAAGCATCAAGACGGAGAGCGCGAAGCGCGAGCAAATACTGAGCGAGCTTGGCCTGCTCTTGATGACAGGTATCAACATTAAAGACGTCGACAAGGATGTCCTTAATTTCATTACGAAAGAGAAAGATGCGGGTACGGATAAAATCGTAGCCGAAGTCCAAAAACAACTGGACGCTTACTTGGCGAAGTAAACGCAACTGAATCGCTCCAAGCGTTCCCGAAAACTTGCAGCGATCGCGAATGGCAGCTTTTTACTAGCCATTCGCGATCGTTTTTGTCTATACTAGTAAACGTAAATTGGCAGCGCTTATATGGCTAGGGAGGGAGGCATATCGATGTTTCAATGGCTCAGACTCAAGAATAATTCCTTATTCGTTCGCACTCTCTTATCTTTCACGATTCTGGTCATGATCGTCATCGTGACCATTACATTAATCTTTTCCAACCTATATTCCACAACGCTGTACAACCAGATCTCCCGCGAGCAGGTGAAGGGTCTGGAGATGTTAAGCGAAAATATCGACAATCTGTTTAAAGAGATGGACCAGATCTACTTGAATCTTGAGATCAACATAGACATCGAGCTTTTCTTGTCTTCCCGATCCCATGATGCTTTGGGAACTAATAAAGCCCGGCTTCAAATATCCAACATACGTCAGATCAATCCCTATATCCAGTCCATCTTCGTCTACAACTCTGTCCTTGACGAGTATATTGTCGAAGGCGAGCCTGGCTTTGATGTGGACAGCTACTTGAAACGCGACGCTTCATTCCAAAAAAGCGTGAACGGCTCGCGTACTATTTATTTAACCCGTTTGAAAGAATCGGAAGTGACTCCGTCCTTCCTTACTGATAAAAAAGCAAAATACATCATTAGCATGGAATATACGAACCGCAGCGTGAACGGCGAGCAGCAGACCGTTATCATTAACTTGAACGACGATTTGCTTGTCCGTGATTACTTGTCCAAGAGCGGCGATCTGCTGATGCTCGTCGATGTGGACGGCAATATGATCGCGCACAGCAATATTGATGAGATTGGCCAAAACATTAAGGATACCCCTTCATTCCAAGCGGCTAGGAATTCAATCGCGGAATCGGGCGATGTCATTAATAAACAGGGAAATGACCGCACGTTGACTACGTTCGTCATTAACCGGACGACCGGCTGGTACGTTCTCGGGTCTACGCCCTATCAGAGCCTGATACAGCCGATTCAAGACAAACGGAATGAATTGCTTGGCGTATGTCTGTCTATTTTGTTGTTATGCCTGGCGCTGATCTTTCTTATTTCGAAAAAGCTATACAATCCCGTACAACGGCTTACGGAGTTGTTCAAAGGTTCTCAGTTCAATGTCGGCAGCACTGCCTCAAGCGATATTTCTTTGATCAGCCAGGTTTACGCGGAAACGCTGCAGCATATGCAATCACTTGAGAACAAAAACCGCGACAGCCAGCAACTGATGAAAAACAATTTTCTCCGCAAGAAGCTAGTTGCAGATGAATCCGAGTCCATAGTAAACCAGAATGTAGACGACTTTAAGCTTCGTATCGACATGGATCGGCTTTTTCTGAGCGTCATTAAGATTGACGGGTATTCGCAGCTCGATGGACAAAGTGCAATGGTGATGGAATCTGTCCTGCTCCAAAGCGTGACCGAGCTGTTGAATGATGAATTCCGCTATGAGGCGCTGCAGATGCCTAAGGGCGAAATTGTGCTGCTTATCAATGAGTCGGAAAACGTCGAGGACGGCTTTCAGCATTTACTAGATAAGCTGGGGAGTGTCAAAGATTCCATTGCGGTTACGTTAGATATAACCGTTACGATAGGCATCAGCAGCCCGATTGACGCCTGGGGAGATTGTCCTCAAGCTTACCTTCAAGCTCAGGAGATGGTGAAGCAGCGATTCGTTCTGGGGTTAAACCGAATCATCTATCCGCAATACGTGGAGGAGATGCTCGCGCACAGCTTCGACCTCCCTACTGAGATTGAACAAAGCCTGACGGCCGCGATCAAGCGCAACGACCGGGAACGTTTTATAGAAGGCTTGGAAAATATGGCTGCTCTGCTGCGGGGATACGTCCATGCAGATGCCACGCAGGCGCTATTTCACGTGCTGCTCGTCTGCATTACGCAGATGAATCAGATGCTGAATGACGAGAATAAAAAGCTGGGGATGCGATTCGGAGAGCTGAACCTGATCTTCACGGAGATGGAGACGCTTGGCCAAGCGAAGCATTGGCTGCTGACTCAGTTCGATGAGTACCGGAAAAGCCTGGAGAGCATTCAGCATCTCAAAGAAAATAAATTTTACCGGAAAATCGAGGAAACGATCCAATACATCCAGAACAACTACTCCGACAGCAATCTAAGCGTCGAGATGCTCGCCGAAGTCGCCGGTTATACGCCTAACTACTTCTCCAAACTGTTCAAGGAGATGACCGGCATCAATTCCGGTGAATACATCCGTAAAGTCCGTATTGGTAAAGCGAAGGAACTGCTGAAGAACGATGAGCATAAAGTAAGCGACGTGGCGGAAATATGCGGCTACGTCAACAGCAGCCACTTTTACTCCGCCTTCAAGAAGGTTGTCGGCATGACGCCTTCGGCGTATCGGGAGTTTGCGCTGGCGGAGAAGGAATAGGGAAAGTAAAAAGGCTGAAGGCTCCTCTTAAGAAGGAGCTTCCAGCCTTTTTTGTGTTATTTATAATGCGAAGTTGTTAGCGGAACAAACACGGTGCCCCCGCTAGAAATACTGCCTTCAACAAACAATTCTTCAACTCCGCCAATGTTAACCTCAATCGTTGTCAAGCCATCCTCTGCTTTAATAAGCTTTACTTCTTTTAAGATAATATCTTTTTTAGTATCTTTAACGGTAATATTCTTAAGGTCGGAGCCGATAGCTGCAATTTGCAGTTGAAGCGTTTGATACTGTTTATTAGGATGCAGCATAAAGTTGACGCTGCGGTCTCCAGTACCATTATTGAAATAGGCCTCTTTGTAATCCTTGCCCTTATAGGAAGTGAAGGCCGGGTCTTTCGTGTAATACATATCATCGAAGCCAACAGACAAAGCTGTGCCTTCGACTTTCTCTCCAAAAATAATCGTTTGTGTGGCTTGGTCATAATCGACGGCTACACCTAGTGCATCCGCTATTGCTCTGGCTGGAACGTAGTTGCTATTTTTATACTCGATAGGTACGATTGCACTTCCTTTAGCATCCTTTAGCTGCACGAGTGTCCCATTTACTTTAACTTTCACACCGGGATTCAAGTATGCTTTAATTTCTTGCAGCTTTGTCGCTGCATATGCTCCAGTGCTCATACTTGCCAAAATCGTTACTCCTAAAATTGCGGCCATCGTTTTTTTCTTCAAACTTCATCTCTCCCTAATATATGAAAATAGATGAAAATATATGTATACTATACTTTGGAAAAAATTAATATACAAGTTAGAAAAGCACTAATTACAACGAAAGGGCCGCCCAATATCGAAGCTACTTAACTATAATCTTCAATGACCGATATTTTGCCTTCTTGGATTTCAAATACAGACTTCCCCTGAAGCCGAATCTTATCTCCCTTTTTCAATCCATTGGGCAAATCTGCTGACAATACGGCTTTCAGCCTGATTCCTTTATTCGCCAGATGCCTTGCAAGACTTCCTCCTTGACGCTCTCCCGCAGCGAGTAAATGACAGGTGCCGAAGGTATGTCGAATTTCAGATGAGAATGGGGGATTTCTGTCAGTATGGTGCCGACTGAGCAGCCTTGTTTATCATAAATTACGTTCCAAAATATTCTCGATCTGTTGTCCTCCGTACCCCATTTTTCAAGAGAGTTGCGGAAAACCAAGCACTTGCCAATAACGAAATCATTCTCATTGAGCTTCTCCATCGTGCTGAAGCCGGAATCCTCCAGCTGTTCGAATATGAACGGCATAAGCTGATCCAAATAAAGGCCATAGGCCGCATCTTCAATTTCAGCAAAAGCAGCCGTCAATTGCTCATGCATCGATTCGTATATAGACCTCCACTTAGACTCGATATAACCGTTCGCCACCTCACTTATTTCTTCGATCGTCATGTCTTCCCGGAAAATCGAGGATCCGTTCACCATATTCAAAAACCTCCTTCTCTTCATTTCAAATCCATTGTACTACTCGCAAGCAAATTAGAAGGTTATGCACAATAAGAGAAGGAATATCAGCTGTTTTCATTGAAAACCTTGTAAGGAAGTTTAATCTTTAAAGATGTGGCGGGGAGAGATGACAAGTTGACGATGCGTCCCAAAAAACTGGCGGAGAAGTTTAGGATCAGCGCCAGTACGATAAGGAATTACGAAGCCAAAGGCCTGATCCCTCCAGCTGAGCGGTCACCAAATGGTTTTCGTATTTATACGGAACTGCACGCAGCCTATCTTTCGTGCATCCAAGCTATGGCCCAGCCGTTCGGAATGGAAGTGACTGCCGAGGTTCTTCGTTGTCTCCATCAAGACAAACCTCAATATGCAATGTGGATCATCAGGAAAAAAGAAATCGCTTTGTACGAGGAAAAAGAAAAATTAGAGCGGCTAATCGAGGATATTAGATCTTACTCTATCGAAAATAAAGCTTCGTGTGCCGAGGAGCTTTTCACCATTAACGAAGCATCCGAACTGACGCAGATTCCCAAGTCGGCGATTCGCTACTGGGATCAAGCAGGATATGTAATGGCGGATCGGGACCCTACCAACCGTTATCGTCGCTACAGCGGATCTCATTTGCTAAAAATCAGGCTGATTCAAATGCTGCAAAGCTCCGTGTATTCAGAAGATACCGTGAATTTCAGGCAATCTATCGCCGCGACTAAACATACTGACCTGGAAGGCATAGTGAATGTGGCTGAGAATATCAGGGGGTATTTAGATAGAATACTGGAATCTCAAATGCTTGGGATTTCGAATTTATATGAGTTAATTCAGTTTACAAAAGCTTAGGGGCATTCAAGTGCTTTCTGAAGCTGAATGTGAACGACCTCGTCAGGAAGACGCCTTCGGCGTTTGCGTTTGCGAAGAAGGAGTAGAGAATGTGAAAAGGCTGGATGCTCCTCCTAGAGAGAGCTTCCAGCCTCAGTTCTATGTGCACATAAAAAGGAGTAACAAACCGTTGCCTGTGCAACTTATGAACAATTTGGCGTCTTTATTCTACCATTGACATAGTAATGAATTGAATAATAAAAATTATCTGTATAACTAAATTCAAATTTAACCTCATTATAAACAGCCTTTATAGAAGACTTTTCATCATTGACAGAAAAGCCCTTGTCGCTAAAAAATCTTTTAAAGTCTTCAAATGCTCTTGTTTCTAACACTAGTTCCAATTCAGTGGTTTCGTTTTCAAACTCTGCACACTTTTTAAAGTAATCCAATGAAAGGGTATCATATTCTTTTCTCATTTCGTTAATTTGATCAATTAGTGATGCTTTGCGATCTGCATCTTTTTTAACTTCTCCCAATCCACACTGGTTCCACCTTTCTTTTATACGGTTGATTGCAAAATGCAATACTTCAATATCAATTAGCTGATAAGAGCGCCTTCATCTTTCATACGTTTTTCCACTTCCTCAGCAGCGTTTTTCTTTGAAATTAGTTCCGAAAACAATTCGTCATATTCTTCCACTTTACTTAACTGAAGAAACCCAACATCGAGTGTAGCCTGTTCTTCACGATTAATTATTTTTTCAAACAAATTTTCTACTTTTCTATATGCTTCAGTATACTCATCCGAACCAGAGTCTTCACCGTCATTTTCACGTAATAGCTCGTATATAACTTTTGTTTTTTTATCATTTGATATATCGCCAATACCGATAGCATTTTCAAAATTCGATATGGAACCAAAAACCCTTATATTTTCATTTGCTTTAAGAGCAAATATGTTTTTGCAGTTTGTTAGTTGTGCTTTTAATGTAGTTGAGGAGTGCTTATCATGGTTATCTACATCGTGTAATACATCATAATGAGAATTAAACTGATTAAGAACTTTCATTAACGTTGCAATTGTTGCTTTCCCTCTGGCACGTATTATATGAACGTTATAATTTTTTTGCTTAGCAAAATGTTTAAAGGCAATATACTCAGTATCTCCTTCAACTATGACGACTTTATTGGCAAAGAAAAATTCATTCACGTATGAATCAACATAATTTAATACCTTCATGTTTTTAATATCATTCTTATCAAACTGCTCACTGACTGATTTGAATAATTGAATAGCTTCTTTTTCACCAATCCGAAACACCTGTATAGACGTATGTTTTTCAGATAAGTCTATTAGTATTGGAGAATGAGTCGAAATCATTAATGGCATTTTTCGACCTATTTTGTATAGTGAGCGACTTAATGCTCGTACAGCTTCGGGATGAAGAAAAGCCTCTGGTTCATCTATCAATAACAATTTGTTTTCGTCTTCACCCATAAGTTTTTTCTCAATCATATTCTGAATGAGATATATTAAACTCATTCTTTGTAATCCCGTACCTTGATTAGATAGTGGCATCCCTGTTTGCTTACTACTATCTATATGAACGCTTGAGCTAGTTGATTTTAGTATATCTGATGCTGAAAAACCTACACTTTCCCCACCAGTAACATTTAATGATAAATGTTCGTTTGAGAAAAGCATTTGTAAATTTTGTGAAACATCGCTACTGACATTTTGAAGTATCTTGTCTGTATTTATTTTAATTTTTCTCAGAAATTGTGGATAAGATTCTCTTAGTCGAGAATATTCCTGAGCTAGTAAGTAAAGTTCTCTCTCCTTTTCTGTATCACCCTCAAATCTTTCAAGTTTTTGTAAGTCACCTTTTAGTATCTCGGAGTATATATTTTGAATCAATGCATTGATGTCATCAGGTAACATAGATGGAGTTATGTAGAAAGGCTGATTACTCAGGATTTTGTCTAGTTTTTCCTTCAATTCATGTCTAGCTTTAATTTCAACACCAGTTTCATCATAAAAAGCAGGGGCGGACTCAACCTTGTATTTTTTCACGATAGTAATCTTTTCATTATCGGAACCAAACACGGCTTTCAGGACTATTTCCTTATCTCTATCTGAAAAACAATCGTTCGGGATAGTCTTTGCTTTAGCTTCTCTCTGAAAAAAACAATTAATTGACTCTAATATAGTAGACTTTCCCGTATTATTTCTTCCTGTTAAAATAACAATAGAATCATTAGAAAAGTCTATTGTAAAAGTATCCTTAAACACCTTGTAATTTGTCACACTAAAACTCAATAGCCTCACCTAATACACCCCTTTCATAATTTAGGTCAATCATACCATATGTTGGTTCTTTAGTCATATATCTCAAAAGTTGTCGCATTTCGTCGCTAATTCCTCACAGAATGCAAAAAGAGAGGCAATACCTCTCTTTAGTTACGCCAATATATCTCACCACAATTAGTTTCGCTTTCAATTAGTAGGTAGCAATCAATATGTGACAATTGTTCTTGCTTCCCTCTCTAGATTTAGCATCGCAGCATCTACCTTTAGTTCCATTCTTTGCTTTACCACTATTTGTGATACGGTTCAACCGTAACATCTATAGAGCAAATTTTGGTGCAATTTCAACAATCCACGCTTTTGAAGCTTGGTAGTAATTAAGGCACCTCCTTTTCAACATCGACTGAAAATCCACCATAAGTCAAACTAATTGGGTGAATCGACATTTTCATCCATATCATGGTACTATAGTAATAAAAGTTTGTAGGAGGTATGTACTATGATAGAACGCTTGATATTGAATGATGCCGCTTATTTTTATCGTAGTACGGGCAGGCTCACCTCAACTCTCATCAATTCAACTTTTCAACTAGTTTCCAGAAGCAAAACTGGGCGCTTGGTATCTAAACTAGTTAATGAAACCAAAAATTATGATGATAAGGTTATCAATTATTCACTGTGTATATTTAGAACGAAAGGAAAGCCTAGTTTTCTCGATTCAGCAGGTTCCGAGGAAGAGCAAAGATATTCATATGTATTACTGATACAATACTCAAATATGCTAATTGTTAGCAAGAAAAATGTTAGTGGTGTTGAGAAGTTCCTTTCGGAATACATTAATGAAATTGATTATGTCACCATCTCCCGGCTGTTTCTTAATGATAGAGCTTTCTTCGAGAAGTTTTCAATGTCAAACATGGACGTTAGTGACACTGCGGTACGAAGAAGAAATATTGAAGCTATGGATCTTAAAAGTTCGTTTTCTCCTATATATGCTAGCAAGTACATTTTAAACTCAATTAGAATTAAAGACCAAGATAGTAATAGAATTACACTTGCTTTAAATACATCAAAAATTAATAGGCTTGGTAAGAAGGGTTCCTTCGATGATTACCTACGGTGGGTCATTGAGGTTGTGGATAAAATCGAAAATTTCCAACCGCAGGAAAGTTACTTAGATAACTTTTCGACCCCTATAAAGGTTCAAGAGACGTTGGGTCGACTTGTCCCCACAAGTGTTCTATTCCACTTTGGAGAACTGTTAGATCAATTGGATAGGGGAGATGTTGAACGTATAGAGTATCGAGCCGATGAACAAAAAATACGGACCATTAATTTTCAACATTTCATAAACTCTTTTAATACTTTTTGCGAAGTTAATGTTACTAACATTGAAGGAACCGAACGAGCTATAAACTGGGTGAAAAATCCTATTGACAAAAGACTGGAATTGAAAAAACTTAAAACTTCTATGAAAATCAACTCGTCGTCCAAGCTAAAAAACATCTACATTGTTTATGCTGCATCCGAGGTAAGACTTATTGATTACATAAATAACACACAAAGCTTTATAGTAACATTTTCAGAATTTGATGTTGTATATACAAACAAAAGGTTGTTCAAGGACAATAAACTACTTGCTAATTTAGAAACTTTTATAGATGTTTTTGAAGAGTACCCCGCTCTAGAAAGTACTCTCTCAGAAAAAGGAAACGTTGAATCACATATGACTCGATTTGAAAGAAATACTCTCTTTGATTTTGTTGATTCCGTCCTAGCACTTAACTCAGACTATCTATTTTGTGACGATTTTGGAAATGAATTCGCTGATTTTATTTCTATAAAAAATCAAAATAGCGTTTGTTTTTATCATGCAAAGCATGCATCATCCCAATTTTCAGCTAGCGATTTCCAAGTTGTGATTGGTCAAGCATTAAAAAATATAGGAAACATGACCCCATCCACTGCTCAACTTGAACAAAAAAGAACTCGTTGGAACTCTCTTTACTCTGGATCTAGTATTGCAATGATGCGAAAAGGAGACAGCATTGAGAATGGAATTGCAAGCTTTACAAAAACGCTGAATCATCCTAATGCAACAAGTCATATCTACATCGTAGTAAATTATATTTCAAAAAGTAGAGTTATATCTGAACTCAATGAGCTAAGACATGGAGGCAACACATCGGCACAAACTATACAACTATTTTGGCTACTATCATCCTTTATTTCTACGTGTAAAGAGTTAGGTTTCCAAGCTCACATAACCTGCAAACCTTGAAAAATTGAGTATCCTAAGTAATTATTGCAGTTACAAAAATTTCGCTTTACTTATGATACGGTTCAGCGAGATTAATCTTCAACTTTAAATGTTGATTCTTCGTTGATTTCCCAAAATAATCTTCATTTGTTGATTCAATGCATATCTTCGTTCGAGGAACATTGAACTAATTATAGAAGTATGAGAATACATTCTGCGCGGTCACAATGTATACATATTCTGAAGCCAATTGTTGACTCCGTGTTGACTTTGAAACATAAAAAATACATCGCCAGGCCCTGTAGACCACTTGGCGATGTATTTACAAACTTCATACTGCTATGTCTTACTCGTCCCCCACCGCAACCGGATTCTCCCGGTTGCTGCTCCAATCACTCCAACTCCCCGCATAAAGCTTCACGTTCTTAAACCCCGCGCTTTCCAGCGCGATCACGTTCGGCGTCGCAGTCACACCCGACCCGCAGTAGACGATGATCTCATCGTCCGGCTGCAATCCCGCAAAACGTTCAAGCTGCGCCTCAACAGGCTTCAAAGCGCCGGCTTCCTCAAAGCCGTCCTTCCAGAAGCGGTTCACCGCGCTTGGAATATGTCCAGCAACGGGGTCGATCGGCTCGACCTCGCCGCGATAGCGTGGAGCCTCGCGGGAATCGATGATAGTCACATCATCACGGCCAATCCGTTCACGAACATATGCAGCATCCACCACAATTCCTTCTTGCACCTGAGGCTTGAACTGCTGACCCGCAACGCCCACTGGAGGCTCTGTCGACACTGCTTCTCCTGCCGCTTGCCAAGCGGCAAAACCACCAACTAGAATAGCCTTTTCCCCATCATGACCTAACCATTTCAGCAGCCACAGCAAGCGCGATGCCATTGCCCCGCCCTGATCGTCATAGGCAACGACCGTCGTATTGTTGCCGACACCAATAGCGCCTAGCTTGTCCGCCAACTGGCCTGCTTCAGGCAATGGATGGCGTCCGCCACGTCCGCCGGGCTGTTTTGGCCCCGACAGATCCCGCTCCAAGTGAAGATAGAACGCTCCTGAAATATGACCCGCTTCATAAGCCGTTTCGCCTGCCGATGGATCATTCAATAGAAAGCGGCAATCTGCAATGACGATTCCATTGTCCTCTTTTGTTTTCGCCGCTAATTCTTGCACTGAAATATATTGCACCATAGTTATCCGTCTCCTCTACACCATTATTTATGTACATTTACACCCAAGCGTCATTCGCATAACCGCGTTCTTCCCAATAGCCGACATGCTCGCCTTCGATCAGCTCAATCCGGTTGAGCCACTTGACCGATTTGTACGCGTACATCTTCGGCACGATCAGGCGCACCGGTCCGCCGAGATCGCTCGGGATCGGCTTTCCGTCATGCATAACGGCGACCATCACATCATCCAGCCCTGCCTGCTCCAGCGTCAGCGTATCTGTATAAACACCGTCTCCGGAATAGAACTTCACCGTCTTGGCAGTTGCCTGAACACCTGCTTCACGCAGGAAATCCTTCAAAGAAATGCCTTCCCACGTATTGCTGTAAACCGACCAGCCCGTCACGCAGTGGAAATCGCTCACCTGCACCTTGCGCTTAAGCGCCACGAACTTCTCCCAGTTCCACTTCATGGGCTTGTCTACAAGACCATCGATGGTAAAAGACCAATTATCATTATTGAAAGTCGGGATTGGCGTAACCGTGTATATTCGAAAATTACCCCGTGCCCCTCCACCGCTTGGCGGCAGCGATGCAGGCAGCGGCTCTGGCGGCGGCGCAAGATGATTGCCGTCTCTCGCTAAGATCTCGTCAATGGAACCGCCCCCTCCTAGACCCGGTCCAAGCGATTTCCCCAGCCATTGAAGAAACGATGGCCCCACTACGACGGCAAGCCCTGCGCCAATCGACCATTTAATAACGGTACGCCGGCTATACACCGCTTGCGGTCCAGCCGCAGGATGAATGCCACGCCCGCCTACACCCACAACTTCTTCACCAGAAGCCGTCGATTCGTCGCGGATCGTCCTCCGCTGCGGCTCCTTGAGCCATTTTGCGCGGGTGATAGAGTGGTAAATGATATAAGGCAGTCCGATCCATGTCAGCAGGTCGTGCACGACGAGAGCGGCATTAGCCCATGCGGGGCCAACCGCACGGAACTGCCAGAGCAGTATCCCGGAAATAAACCAGCCAAGCAGCAGCCCTAGCACCACCAGTACATTGAACCGCTGCCAAGGCTTCTCCCTCAGCTGCTTCCAATGCTTGCCCGCCAGCAGCAGATAGTAGATGACCGGCATAATCGATGCGATCCCGACGACGATATGCAGTCCTTTCAGCCATACGCGGCCTTCGCCGAGAATGCCTCGCCAGAAGCCTCCGAGCAGTATCAAGCCAGATATCGCCAAAATCACAACAATCCAACCGTTCCATGTGTGCAGTCTTACGAGCTTTTTCCCATACCCTTTACGCAATTTAGCCAGCCAATTCATCGTATGTTCGCCCCTCTCCGCCTCCTTGGCGGTGACCTGCTGTTCTTAGCCTTATTATAGCAATCCCGCTTAACGGCGAACAACCCTGCCACAAGGCAGGGTTACCGACCGCAGACCGCATATCCAAAGCCTGCCCTTACTTTTACAGCCAACTCCCCATCCTTGCTGCACATAAACCTAACCGCTAGCCGCACTAACCCTTATCAAGCCGCCAGTAAAACACCTAACCGCTTCTACCGGGTCAAAACAACAGGCCCCGCCTCAGTAATCGCCACAGTATGTTCAAACTGCGCCGACAGACTGCCGTCGAGCGTTCTCGCCGTCCAGCCGTCCATTCCGATATATACGCTTGCATCGCCGATTGTCACAATCGGCTCGATCGTAATGACCATACCCTCCCGAAGCCGTTCGCCCCGCCCGGCGCGTCCGGCAGACTTCGCCTGCGACGGCTCCGGCTCATGCAGCAGCCTTCCGATGCCATGGCCGACAAAGCTCGTAATGACTTTATAGCCGGATTGTTCGGCGCATTGTTGAATCGCATGACCGATGTCGCCGAGCCTTTTGCCCGGAACCGCTTCCGATATGCCGCGGCTAAGCGCCAGCTTCGCCACTCGCAGCAGCCTTGCCGTATCCCGTGAGGGTGTGCCGATTGCATACGTCCACGCCGAATCCGCCTTCCAGCCATTCACTTCCGCTACCATATCGATGGTGACGATGTCTCCCTGTGACAGCGGCACCATGTCGGGAAAGCCATGGCATACCACCTCGTTAACCGAGGCGCAAATCGCGTAGGGATAGCCTTTATACCCTTTTTGCGCAGGAACAGCTCCCCGCTCCAGCAAGAAACGTTCAGCAAAACGGTCGAGCTCAAGCGTCGTAACTCCGGGAGCGATTCGTTTGGCAATCGCTTTGTGGCAGGCGGCTAATATTTGCCCTGCTTTTCGAATGGACCGGATCTCGTCCTTGGACTTCAATTCCATCGCCATGTGAGGCATCCCCCCTATGATCACCCTATTCGGGAAGGGGACGGAACATAACACGGAGTGATATCTATTTTGTGAAAATAAGAAAAACAAAAAGGTCCTACATCTATATTGCCACAGATGTAAGACCGTTATTATCCTGCTGCTATCCGACCGAGGAATTCAATTTGTCCATCTCATCCTCAACCAACATCGTCAGTTCATCCTCATATCCGCCGGTAATTCGGTACTTGCGAATATAATCGCGTACAAATTTACGCGGATCCTTCGGTTGAAAGATTCTCGTGAGTTCCTTCAGGCTTTCCTTGACCTCATTCTGGCTATGCTTCGCCATGAAATCTCCTCCCCTATACGTTGGATGGTCGTCCTAAATAACAAAATCCGAGAACGGATGCGGCTCTCACACCGCAAAACCCCCGATCGGTGCAGGCAACTCCATGGTGAATGAGTCACAATGTTTGCATTTTTCTTACTATTATAACATTTCAGAACCGAATGCGAAAGCATTCAATTGTAAGTCCTGTCCAGAGCAGCAAGATCATTGCTTTAGCTCGTCGCCAGAAACCTTGTCCTCCTGCGGTGCAACGCGTGCGGTTATCGGAGGCGGGATATCAATCGCAGTAGGGGATGAGGACAAGCTCTTCTCCTTGTAGAACATCCGCAAATATGCAAAAACACCAATAACAGCAACCAGAATTCCAAATGCTAGCATAATGATCGTTACCCAGCTGTTAACCATATCTCCGCCTCCTTTCCTACCATGTTTATCGGCTTTTACTGCATTAGATTTCAGTCGTTCGAAAAATTGTCACGCTTCCATATATAGGTTAGATTATATCCTAATTGGATATAAATGGGCAACCGTACGTTCGTATCATTTATTGGACAAATTATTTCGTTTTTGTAACAATGCGGTACGTGCCGCTGCCCCATGCAATGAGCCGATCGTCCTCATCTTTCACAAAAGCTTGGAGTGTTATTGTCCTCCCGATCCGGTGTATGATCTCACCCTCGCACCTAAGCCGCCCTGCCTTGGCATTCTCCAGAAAATGCGTGTTCATCGTGGCGGTCACCGTCTTCTCATCCCGGCAAGCGAGCATAATGGCCAGACCCATCGCATTGTCCAGCAGCGACATAAGCACGCCTCCATGCACAATGCCGAGCAAATTGAGATGACGCCGATCTGCTTCCATGCCAATAATGGCTTTGCCCGCTTCCGCATGGATCACCTCGCAGCCTAACTCTCCCCAGAAGGAGTCCTCGGCCCGTTCAGCAAGCATGGCCAGAAAGTTGGACGGCTCGGCATAGCGCTGCTGTTCATACCCTTCCTCCACCGACACGCGCATTCCCCCTTAGCTTCGTCAACTCCGCTTGTCTGTATCCGTATGTTCCTCCTCCAATAGCTTGCGCTTCAGCACTTTTCCGATCATCGTCTTGGGCAGGCTGCTCCTGAACTCATATACATGCGGAACTTTAAACGCGGCAAGCCGCTCCCTGCACCATTGATCCAATTCCTCCGGCGACACCTCCGCCCCTTCTTTGCATACGATAAAAGCTTTGACCGTTTCCCCGCGATAGGCGTCTTTCACACCGACAGCCGCAGCCTCCATAACGGCAGGATGCTCGAAGAGCACCTCCTCGACATCACGAGGATAAATGTTGAAGCCGCCGGCAATAATGACGTCCTTCATCCGGTCTACGATGGTGAAAAAACCTTCCTCGTCCATCGCTCCCAGGTCGCCCGTATGAAGCCAGCCCCCTCTTAACGCATACGCCGATTCCTCCGGATGGTTCCAATATCCCTTCATCACTTGCGGTCCCCGAATGACAAGTTCGCCAATAGCGCCCACTGGCAAAAACTCGCCCTCAGCATTGACGATCGCCGCTTCTGTATCGGGAAAAGGCAGGCCGATCGTGCCGATTTTGCGTT
Source organism: Paenibacillus gorillae (assembly GCF_000513275.1). Taxonomy (GTDB): domain Bacteria; phylum Bacillota; class Bacilli; order Paenibacillales; family Paenibacillaceae; genus Pristimantibacillus; species Pristimantibacillus gorillae. The sequence goes on from NZ_CBVJ010000112.1 coordinate 58,707, forward strand.
TGCCCCAGATCGGATTTGCATGCGTTACCGGCGAGGACTCCGTTAAGCCATACCCTTCGATAAGCCGCCCGCCCGTCATCGCCTCAAACTGGTCCTGCACCTCAAGCGGCAATGCCGCAGAGCCGCTTATGCACACTTCGATAGAGGACAGATCGCTGTGGGCGGCATCTTTATGATTGATAAGGGCAACATACATCGTAGGAGCCCCTGGAAAAACTCGTCGGCTTCAGCCTGTCGATCGCTTGCAGCACCGCCGGAACCTCAAAACGAGGAAGCAACAGCAGCGATCCCGCCTTCTTAACTGACATATTCATTAACACCGTTAATCCAAACACATGGAAAAGCGGCAGCGCCGCCAGGAACTTCTCATTGCCATCCTGTGCTTTATAGCACCATGCCTCTGTCTGCAATGTGTTCGCTACGAGATTGCGATGCGTCAGCATAACACCCTTCGGCGTTCCCGTCGTACCGCCGGTATATTGCAGCAGCGCCAGATCATCTCCAGTTGCAGCGGTGACGACCGGCAGCGCTGAGCTTGCCCCAAGCAGCCGCTTATACGCAACAATGCCTAGACTGCCGTAGGGAATATCGGCACGAAATCCCTCTTTGCGCTGTTTGAGCGGATAGAGCAGATTTTTCGGAAAAGGCAGTCCGTCCTTGATCGAGGTGACGATGACATGGCGCAGCTTCGGCAGCGGCCCTGACTCCGGATGCTCGCCACGCACTCGCGCCAACCTGGCGTAGAACAGATCAGCGGTTATGATCGCGCTGGCGCCGCTGTCAGACAGCTGATGCTGCAGCTCACGTTCGACATACAGCGGATTCGTCTGTACCACTACAGCTCCAAGCAGCAGCACGCCAAAATACGCAGCCACCGCCTGCGGGCAGTTCGGCAGCATAATCGCAACGCGATCCCCTTGGCTAACACCTAGAGAAATAAGGCCATTCGCCAAGCGATTCGCATCTTGAAGCAGGTTGCGGTAGCTGATGGATTTCCCCATGAAGTAGATTGCTTCATGGTCCGGATAGCTCTCTGCCGCCTTCGTCAGCAGACAGGCAATGCTGTGGTTTGGGTATTCCAGCGAAGCTGGAATTTCCTCGGGGTAGCTGTTCAACCATGGCCGCGGCCGATCCTCGGATGAGGGGGCTTTAGGTTCATGATTGGGCTGATTCTCTGGTTCATGCTCATTTTTGAGTTGTGGTTCTGCTTGCTCGGGTTCTGGTTCTGGTTCATTGGCAAGTTGAGGTTCTGTTTCTTGCTCAGCTTCCGGTTCATTAGCAAGTTCGGATTCTTCTTGAGATTCTTCTTGGGTCTCATGCTCAGGCTCCTGAGCAAGTTGAGAATCCTCTTCTGGCTCACCCTCCGGTTCATGTGCAAACAGGAGTGCTGCTTCTTGCTCTTGTTCGGGCTCTGTTAAGACCTCGGGTTGTGACTCCGGTGCAAGCTCAGATTCTGCTGGCACTATATCGTCTCCAGCCTGAAGCTCACCCCCGTGCTCAGACTCCAATCCGTCCTCATTTTCGAGTATGGGCTTGGTGTCCGGTCCAGTCTCGGGTCCGGGTTCCTGCCCGGCAGGCTCGATATCGGATTCTGAAACGCCCTCGATTGAGGAAGCCGGACTGACTTCGAGCTCGTGTTCCTGTTCGATTGTCGCTTCAGTTGAGACGTCTGCCGTCTCGGTGGAGGAGCCGGCTACTACCGGCTGCTCCGTTTCCATATTCTCCTCCTGGGAAGACAATGTCTGTTCATCGGGTGCGGATTGATTCGGCTCCTGCCGATCTTCGGGTACAAGCGGCCGTTCCGGTTTTGACGGATCCATAAAGCGTTCCCCCTCCTACACAATGTATTGCTCCCCTCGAATGACGCGGGCGGCAATTTCCCTTTTCTTCGCTACATTGTCGGCCAGCGGAGCCCGCATCAGCTTTTTCAACACGGACAGCTGCATCTGCAAGCCGTCGCCCCGCTCTAGTGCAGCAAGCGCCAGCTTAGCGTAAGACTCGATGCGGTCCATCGCCTCCTGGACGAATACTTCCGTCATCTGTATCGCATTTTCAGTTCGCGGCGTGATGGCAACTGCAGTTGCAGCGGCGGCTGTCGTCGTGACGCCCGTCGTGCCCTCCTGCACCAGTTTTTTCGTACGCAGCAGCGCACTCTCAGCAGCAAAAATCTGAATCATAATGTCCGCCATCGCACAGAGCACCTCTTGCTCTTGATCCAGACTCGTGCCCAGCTTTTGCACAGCCAGCCCGCCTACGGTGAGGAATGCTTTTTTCGCTTGAGCGATTCGATAGGTTTCCTTCGCCAGCGGTTCGTCAAAAGCAGGCACCGGCATCGGCTGAAGCAGCTCGCCTTGCAGCGCTTTCGCTTTTTGCAAGAGCGGCAGTTCGCCCTTTAATGCTTTTTTGAGCAGCGTGCCTGGTATGAGCATCCGGTTGATTTCATTCGTCCCTTCGAAAATCCGATTAATCCGCGAGTCGCGGTAAATCCGCTCCACCTTATAATCGCGGATGTAACCATAGCCGCCGTGAATTTGTACGCCTTCGTCAGCGACAAAATCCAGTGCTTCGGAGGCAAACACCTTTACCATGGAGCATTCGATGGCGTACTCGCTGATTGCTTTTGCCGCCAGTACTCCCGCATCAGGGGAATCAGCCTCCGCTTCCGTCGTCTGGAGCGTACCGTCGATCCAGCCTGCCGTGCGGTACACCATGCTCTCCATCACGAAGGTCTGGATATTCATATCCGCCAGCTTCGCACCAATCAAAGGGTAGGATGAAATTGCACGCCCAAACTGCTGCCGCGTGTTCGCATATTGGGATGCGAGCTCAATCGTCTCTTTGGCCGCGCCTAGACAGCCCGCCCCCAGCTTAAACCGCCCTATGTTGAGAATATTGAAGGCAATATGATGCCCTTTACCGATTTCGCCGAGCACATTTTCGACCGGTACTGCCACATCCTCGAAGTAAAGGGGACAAGTCGACGAAGCTTTAATACCCATCTTGTGCTCCTCGGGGCCGATGCTGAACCCCGGCGTATTCCTCTCCACGATAAACGCGGAAAAGGCTTCTCCGTCTACCTTCGCATACACGATGAACACATCCGCAAAGCCTGCGTTCGTGATGTACAGCTTGGAGCCATTCAATAGATAATGCTGGCCGTCCGCCGACAGCTTTGCGGTCGTTTTTGCGCCTAGCGCATCGGAGCCGGAAGCCGGTTCCGTGAGACAGTAGGCGGCGATCAGCTCACCTGTAGCCAGCTTGGGCAGATAACGGCGCTTTTGAGCCGGAGTGCCAAAAAAGACGATCGGCAGCGTGCCTATGCCCGTATGCGCACCTACCGACAATGCGAAGGAGGAAGCCCGTGCCAGCGTCTCGGACAACAGTGTGGTACTCACCTTATCCAGCCCGAGTCCCCCATAGGCTTCCGGTACATCGGCTCCAAGAAGCCCCAGTTCGCCCGCCTGCCGCATCAGCTTCACCGTCAAACCATAGTCCAGCCCTTCCAGCTGCTCGTCATGCGGCGCGATCTCTCCTTCGGCAAACTCTGCCGCCGCGCGAGCCATCATCCGCTGCTCCTCGTTGAAATCCTCGGGCGTCACTGTCGCCGATGGTAAAGCGTCTTCCACGACAAACCGGCCGCCAAATCGCTTTTTTTCCGTCATGCCGCCTATCTCCCTTCCCTTACCGAATATTAGTTCCACGGATCGCTTACGCATAAACCTCGAACAGCCCGGCCGCCCCCATGCCTCCGCCGATGCACATCGTTATGACGCCAAGCCCCCCGCCCCTGCGTCTCAGCTCGTGGATAAGCGACACAGACAGCTTCGTACCCGTACAGCCTAGCGGATGTCCCAGCGCGATTGCTCCACCGTTCACATTCACCTTGTCGGGATCGATGCCAAGCTGTTCGATTATGGGCACGCATTGGGCAGCGAACGCTTCGTTGAGCTCGAACAGATCCACCTCTCCGATCTCAACGCCTGCTTTCGCCAACGCTTTTGGCACTGCCTCAATCGGGCCAATTCCCATTATCTCCGGTGCAACACCCGCTACGCCGAAAGCTCTGAGCGCTGCCAGCGGCTGCAGCCCAAGCTCCCGGGCACGCGCGCGGCTCATCACAATGACCGCCGCAGCTCCGTCGCTCATTTGCGAAGCATTGCCTGCCGTCACCGTACCTTCGCGGGCAAAAGAAGGCTTAAGCGACGCCAGTGTCTCCGGCGTCGTATCCGGCCGGACTCCCTCGTCCGTGTCAAACGTGATCATGCTCTCCCATGGCCGCCCCGCCTCGTTCACGCCTGAGCGGCGGGCTGTTACCGGCACGATCTCCTCTTTGAAGCGGCCAGCCTGAATCGCGGCCGCCGCCTTGCGGTGGCTGGATGCCGCGAAAGCATCCTGCGCTGCGCGGCTTACGCCATAACGCCGGGCCACTTCCTCGGCTGTGTGGCCCATGCCCATGTATACTTCCGGCATCGAATCGACGATGCCGGGATGCGGAGCCAGCTTGAAGCCGGTCATCGGTACATGGCTCATGCTCTCTACGCCCCCGGCGGCAATTACCTCCGCTTCGCCGAGCCGGATACGCTCCGCTGCATAAGCAATCGCCTGCAGCCCGGAAGCGCAAAACCGGTTAACCGTGACCGCCGGCGTCGTCACGGGAAAACCGGCATACAGCGCGATGACCCGCGCCATATTCAGCCCCTGCTCGCCTTCCGGCATTGCGCAGCCGATAATGACGTCCTCCACTTCCTTCGCCGCCAAGCCTGGAGCACGCTCCAGCGCTCCCTGCAGTACGGCCCTCCCCAAATCCTCCGCCCTCGTATCGGCAAGGCTCCCCTTCTTCGCCTTACCGACCGCTGTTCGCACCGCCGATACGATTACCGCATCGCGGTCATCCTCGGCAAATCGCTTGCCCGCCGTCCCCATCGGCCTTCCCTCCTTTGTTTTCAAGTCTGCTTCGTTCCACTGCACGAGCTTATTATTTCTGCGTTGCTCGAAAGCTCACCGCAGCGTTTCCGCATGAAGTAAAACTAACTAGTAACCTGGCTAGTGGAGGTCACACCTGCTACTGGCAGGCCGTAACTCAACCTCACACTCTAAATCTGATTGCAGGCCAATACTCTCATCCCGCAATATCTAATCAAAATGCAAAAGTGCAGGTTGTTTCCCTCAAAACGACCGTTTTTGCGGCTCAAAATGTAAAAGTGCAGGTGAATGGAGCTAATACGGCGTTTTTGAGCCCAATTTAATCAAACAAACTGCAGATTTGCATTTTGAAGGCCAAAACGGCCTCAAAACAGCAAATCAAAATGTACTTTTGCAGTTTGTACGTTCCCCATACCGTTGAGCGCAGCGATCAGTCGTCTAAAAATTACTTTTAATGATTGGCTAGCAGATTTCATCCAACAGTTTGTGAATTCCCCATAACATTGAGCGTAGTGATCGGCCGATCGACGCTAATTCCGCAGCGGCTTGCCGGTCGCGAGCATATGGCTCATCCGCTCCTGCGTTTTCCGCTCGCCGCAGAGGCTGAGGAATGCTTCGCATTCCAGATCGAGCAAATACTGCTCGCTCACCTCAGCGCCCGGCGCGGCGTTGCCGCCGGCCACCACATGGGCCAGCTTGGCGCCGATCAAGGCGTCATGCGCGCTCACTTGCCCGCTGAGCTGCAAGCTCTGCACGCCAAGCTGCAGCACAGCTCTGCCTCGCGGCCGGCCACGCGGACGCGCTTCTCCTGCGGCGGTGCATAGCCCGCCCGGTCCAGCTCCAGCACAGCCCGCTTCGCTTCGGCAATCCGCGCGTCCTGCCGCGCGATGACCCGGTCCTGCGGGCGTTTCAAGCCGAGGCGGCCAACGTCGTAGCCGCTCGTGGAGGTTTTTGCGAGCGCTAACGTCTCGAACAGCGCGTTCAAATGCGGCTGAATCTCGCCGCCTTCCGCCCGCTGGGCGGCCAGCACTGCCGCTTCCTTCGAGCCGCCTCCCGCCGGAATGAGTCCGACTCCGGTCTCTACCAGGCCGAAGTAGGTCTCCGGCGAGTAAATGATTTGATCCGCCGGCAAGCAGGCCTCGACCCCGCCGCCCAGCGTCATCCGGTGCGGTGCCGCTACGACTGGCCGGTCGAGTCTTTTCAGCCCTAGCATGCTGGATTGGAACAGCCGGATAATGTCCTCGACCTCCTCCCAGTCGCCGCTTTGCGCCTCCATAAGCAGCAGCATCAGATTCGCGCCGACGCAGAAGTTGCGGCCCTCATTCGCAATGACGAGCCCCCGCCAATTGCGGCTCACTTCTTCGGTGCTCCGCTGAATTGCCGTCAGAATATCGCCGCCAATCGCGTTGTTCGGCGAGTGAAACTCGAGACAGACGACCTCGTCGCCTAAGTCGATCAGACTCGCACCGGAGGTGCTAAGCACCGTACGCCCGGATTCTTTTAACGCCGCTAATGAAATGTCGTCTGCACCCGGCTCCTCTTCTGCGAATTCATAACGGCCGTCCGAACCGGCAGCCACATAGAATCTCTTGGCGACAGTACCCGATGGAGACTCAGCTTCAGGTGCAGCAATCCGGTAAAAGCTTTCATTGCCCGCCTCCAGCCATCGGAGCACCCAGTCCGGCACCTCGTCGCCTTCGTCGCTCATACGCTGCACCGACCTCCGAAGTCCGATCGCATCCCACAGCTCAAAAGGCCCCAGCTCCCAATTGAAACCCCATTTCATCGCCCGGTCGATTTCGACAATGGAATCGGCAATGACGCCAGTCAGCTTCGCCGAATAGAGCAGCGTCCGTTTGATCGTCTGCCAAGCAAATAACGAATATCGGCTGCCCGGCTCGGTAGCCAGCAGCGCCTTCGCTTTGCCCGCCGCGCCTTTCGCCGCCTTAGCTGCATCAATTACAGTTGAGCTGATTTGCTTGCGCGGTCCATAAGCCATCGTCTGCAAATGAAGCGACTCGATCTCGCTGCCCCGCCCGCAGCCTTCTTCTTCCTATAGAAGCCGCCGCCCGACTTCTCTCCAAGCCGCCCCGATGCGACCAGCGTCTCCAATACCGGCGGCCGGGCGAATACTGCGAGCTCCTCCGGATCGCTGCTCCGCTCCCGGACGTTATCCACGACATGCAGCAAGGTGTCGAGTCCTACGATATCCAGCATCCGGAACGTCGCCGTCTTCGGCCTTCCCATCGCAGGCCCTGTCAAGGCATCCGCTTCCTCGACAGTGAGCCCGTAGTGCAGCGCCTCTTCCAGCGTCACTAGCATGCCGTACGTGCCAATCCGATTCGCTATAAAATTAGGCGTGTCTTTGGCCAGCACGACCCCTTTGCCAAGCCGTTTCTCGCACAGATCGGTCAGCTTGGCAACGACAGCGGGATCGGTATCCGGCGTTGGCACAACCTCCACCAGCTTCATATAGCGCGGCGGATTGAAAAAATGTGTCGCGGCAAAATGCTTACGGAACTCCTCGCTTCTCCCTTCCGCCATCGCCGCAACAGATAGCCCCGACGTATTGGTCGTAACAAGCGTTCCCGGCCGGCGCACCGTTTCAATACGTTCAAACAGGCTGCGTTTCACATCCAGCCGTTCCACCACGGCTTCTACAATCCAATCAACCTCCGCTAGTCCGGCAAGGTCGTCCTCTAGATTGCCTGCCGTTATTCGTTCGGCAAAGGCCGCATCATATAGAGCTGCCGGCTGTGCCTTTCGCAGCCGCTGCAGCGCGGTCTGCGCGAGACGATTGCGCACCTGTGTATGATGGAGCGTCAGCCCAATCCGCTCTTCTTCCTCTGTCAGCGAACGGGGAATCATATCGAGCAGCAGCACCCGCATGCCCGCATTCGCAAGGTGGGCCGCAATTCCCGCCCCCATAACGCCGGAGCCGATAACCGCAGCGCGGCGCACCGATTCCGCACGATGATTCGTCATAAGCACCAACCCCTTTTCTCGATCACGATAGGTTTAAAAAATGATTAGCCGGCCCGCTTTACCCTCTGCCAGCTCTGCCAGCTCTGCCAGCCCTGCTACCTGCTGCTTGCTACTTGCTGCCCTCCGAGCCGAACACACTGGCCGCCAGCAGCTCCGCCACATCACGCGCCGCCACCCGTTCATCCGCCTCCAGTGACTTCAATCCGTCCTCCATCATCGTCAAGCAATACGGGCAGGCCGATCCGATAACAGTAGGCTTTACCTCCAGCGCCTGCGAGGTTCGCGCGATGTTGACCCGAACGCCGCTCTGCTCCTCCATCCACATCAAGCCGCCGCCCGCTCCGCAGCACATGCCGTTAGCCCGCGAACGCGCCATTTCCTCTAACTGAACGCCGGGTATCGCTTTCAACAATTGGCGCGGCGCATCGTAAACCTCGTTGTAGCGCCCTAAGTAGCAGGAGTCATGATAAGTGACCCGCTCCTCCAGCGCATGCCGAGGCTTGAGGCGGCCGGCCGCAAGCAATTCCGTCAGCAGCTCGGTATGATGCTCTACTACCACAGAAGCCGGAAGTTCAAAATCGGGATAATCCTTTTTAAAAGCGTTATAAGTATGCGGACACACGGTGACGATGCGGGTAATGCCGTATTTGGCAATCGTCGCAATATTCTCGCGGCATAGCTCTTGAAACAACAGCTCGTTGCCGATGCGCCTCGCCGTATCGCCCGAGCTCCGCTCTTCCAGCCCCAATGTGGCAAAAGACACGCCTGCGCGGTCAAGCAAACGAACAACATCATAGAGCACCTTGCGGCTGCGTGTGTCGTATGCGCCCATGGAGCCTGCCCATAACAGCACCTCCGGCACCTCCGGCACAGCCGTAACAACAGCAGCAGCAGCTACAGAAGTGGCTCCCTTCTCCTTGCCTTCATAGCCGATAAGCTGAGAGGCTCGAAGCGCAGCTGCCTTCTTGAACTCCTGCATCGTCGGCACCCGCACGCCGGTACGACTCTCGCATTCCTCAATCCACGCCGCCCGCTCCGCGCGGGGCAGCCCCCACGGATTGCTCTGGCGCTCGATATTTTGGAGCGCCCGCTGGCCGTCGGACGGCAGCTTGCCGTCCATCAGCACGAGATAACGGCGCATATCGATAATTTTGTCGACATGCTCGTTGCCGACGGGGCACACTTCTTCACAGTTACGGCAGGTTGTGCATGCCCACAGCTCCTCCTCAGTCATCACGTCGCCAATTAGCTCGGCGTCCTCTGCTTTAGAGCCTGCCCGCACGCTCCATGCTTGCGCCTGTGCCGCCATCGTTGGCCCGATGGCGGTGACGCTGCCCTCGAAGCCGTCCTCCCACACCGGGAGGGACGCTCCCATCACATGCGCGCCCTCTGCCCGCCCGCCCATCGCCCGGGGAATCCAAGGTGACTTGGACGTGATCGCAGCCCCCTTTTCCGTCAAATGATCACGAAGCTTCACCATCAGATGCATGGGCGACAGCAGCTTGCCCGTATTGGATGCCGGACACACATTCGTGCAGCGGCCGCATTCGACGCATGCGTACAGATCGATCAATTGCTTTTGTGAAAAATGCTCCACCTTCCCCGCGCCAAAGGCCTCTGCCTCTTCATTCTCCAAATCCAGCGGGGACAGCTTGCCGACCGGCGCCCTGCGGTGAAGCCACAGATTGACCGGCCCCGTCATCAAATGAAAATGTTTGGACTGCGGCACATAGACGAGAAACGACAGCAGCACAACCAGATGCAGCCACCAGAACAGCTCGTATCCAATATCTGCGGCCAAGCTCCCGCCAGAGACCCCTATCGCGCCAAGTCCATGAGCCAGCAAAGCAGATACCGGCGCGTAGCTTTCCGCAACAAGATGCACTGCCGTATCCGGCCCGTTAGCTATACCTCCGCCAGTTCCTGCTCCAGAAGCCGCAAGCCGTTCAAACGCCAGCGTGAACAGCACCGTCACCATCAGACCGCCGATAAACCATAGAACGAGCGAAGGCTTCCAGCCTCTTTTCAGCCGGGGCAGACGCTCCACGTAACGGCGATAGCCGCCGTAAAGTACAGCCAGCAGCACTAGCGATACCGTCAGCTCCTGACTCCAAGCGAATCCGTCGTAATACGGAAACGGGATCGGATGACCGCTTAGTTTTTTCCAGATCAGATCTGCCGCGCCGAATTGAAGCACAATAAAGCCGTAAAAATAAATCAAATGCATCACACCGCTTCTTAGATCATGAAGCAGCTTGCGATGGCCCAGCACCTGCCCGGCAAAGGTCGGCTTTCGCTTCTTCTTCTCCCACATATCCCCTTCTTTGCTGCATGGCAGCCAGTCAAGCTTCACCGGCACGCCAAGCCCTATGTACATGGCACGCCTCCACACGACAGCCGCAGACGCCCAGCCCGCAAGCGCTACCGCAACAGCAAAAGCCACCCATCTAGCCAGCGCCGCCCCATGCTCAGCGAGCCAATTCAAAGCTGCCGACATATTTTCGCCCCCTTTCCCTCCGCCTGATTCGGACAAGCTTTCATAGCGCTTTCATTAAGCCGCAGTGCTCCATGTATATGAGCCGAAGAACGCGAACATGCCGCCGGGAAGTCCTGCTGGAAAGGGTCTATTTCGTTGTTTCCGGTCATACTGTAGCACTAAAGGAAAGTCCCATGAGCCGAGCTGTTACACCACTTTCACATCAACGGGGGGAGGAATGGAGCTGCATGCTCAATATTGCTGTTTTACTTAAACAAACCTTTGATACGGAGGAAAAAATAGTCGTCGCGCCGGATGGCAGCATTTCGAGCGGAGAGGCGAAGCTCGTCATTAATCCTTATGACGAGTACGCTTTGGAGGAAGCGCTGCGCCAGCGCGAGCAGCATGGCGGAAAGGTGCATGTCATTACATGCGGTCCTGAACGGGCTGAAGAAGCACTGCGGACAGCCCTTGCCATGGGCGCAGATGAAGCAGTTCGCCTCGAAACGGAAGGCAGCGGCCTGCTGGCAGAGGGAGACAGCCATACAATTGCGGAGGCGCTTGCCGAAATATTACGCCCGCTTGCGCCAGATCTTGTGCTGGCGGGGCTGTTCGCCGTCGACAGCGGTTCGGGCAGCGTAGCGCTTCAGGTTGCGGAGCGGCTTGGACTGCCGCATGCTTCTTCGGCAGTTAAGCTGGACATTGCAGACGCGGCTGGAGCTGCCGCCTCCGGGGCTATCCCGGCTGGCGCACAGGCGGCAGAACGGTTCGCCATCGTGGAGCGAGACGTGGAGGGAGATACCGAGACTGTCGCCATTCCATTGCCCGCGCTCATCACCGCACAGCAGGGCTTGAATGAGCCTCGTTACCCTTCGCTGCCGGGCATTATGAAAGCGAAGAAAAAACCGCTCGTGCGCGTCAATCCGGCCGACTTCGGGGACGAATGGCTGACGGCGGCAGCGGCAAGGACGGTTCGGACGGTCTTGTTCCCGCCGGAGCCGCGAGCGGCTGGGAAACGGCTCGCAGGCTCGCCTGCCGAGCAGGCCGCAGCGCTGACGCAGCTGCTGCAGACAGCCGTAAAGCTGGAGTAGTTGTCTCAAGATCATATGGAAGGAGATGAACATTCGCAATGGCTAAAACGATCCTCATATTTGCCGAGTGCCGCGATGGCAAATTACGCCGTGTCGCGCTGGAAGCGCTAGGCGCAGCGCGGCTTCTTGCTGGCGGCGACGGCGAGGTGCATGCCGTCCTTGCCGGCTCCGGCGCTGCGTCCGGCGAAGCGGACGCGCTTGCCTCCCGCGGGGCGGACGTCGTGCATGTCGCCGACGACCCCGCACTGCAAAGCTATGCTCCCGAGGCGTACCTCGCCGCTATCGGCGCAGCCATCGATGCCGTGCAGCCGGATGCGCTGCTGCTCGGCCATACCGCTGCAGGGCGCGATCTGGCTCCGCGCCTCGCTGCCAAGTACAACGCCGGCCATATCGCCGACGTGACCGCGATTGACGGCGCTGGCGACGACGCCGTCTTCACGCGCCCGCTCTACGCCGGCAAGGCGTTCGAGCGGCGAAGCTTCGCCGCCGCAGCCGCAAACACGGGCGGGCCATCAGTCATCACGATTCGCCCGAACAATCTGCCGCCGGCAGAGGTGAACGAAGGCGGCCGCCAAGGCGTTGTGCAGCCGCTGCCGTTCACGGTGCCGGCGCTCTACACCGCCGTGCGCTCGCTTGTGCGCCGCACCGGCGGCCAGCTTGATCTCGCCGAGGCCGACGTTGTCGTGTCCGGCGGCAGAGGCGTGCGCAGCGCAGCGGGCTTCGAGCCGCTGCAAGCGCTCGCCGGTGTGCTCGGCGGCGCAATCGGCGCCTCGCGCGGCGCCTGCGACGCCGGCTAT
>NZ_CBVJ010000113.1 GCF_000513275.1 Paenibacillus gorillae
ACGCCGCAGCTCTATATCGCCTGCGGCATCAGCGGCGCGATTCAGCATCTGGCTGGCATGAGCCAGTCACGCGTCATCGTCGCCATTAACAAAGACCCCGACGCCCCCATTTTCGGCGTTGCCGATTACGGCGTTGTCGGAGATCTGTTCGAGGTCGTCCCGCTGCTGACCGCTGAGCTGCAGCGGACGCTGGCCAGCCCCGGTGCCTAACTATAATGAACAGCGTACGTGCGATTCTTCACGCCGCTAATCCTTCATCCCGTTAATACTAAACGGGATTCAACGCGCAACGAAAAAGCAGCTCTGTAAGGCCCGCTCAACCCGGCCTTGCAGAGCTGCTTTTTCGCCTTTCCACCTGCTTCCCCCGTCCAATACCACCAATTCCCTCTAGAACCGCCTACTTTGTTCTGGTAACGTCAATATTGGACTACTTGTACAGAAAGAGGTATCACGCAATGAAGAAATCGCTTTTCCTAGCTTTTGTTCTAGCTTTAGCTTTATTCTTTCCGCTCCATTTGACGTCCATCGATGCGGCTGAGGCCAACCCCCTGGATTTGTATAATCCCACAGATATCGAAGGACATTGGGCCAACACGCAATTAGAAAACTTCGTAAGCGCCGATCTATTGAAGGGCTACACCGATCTCAAAGGGAGCGTAACCCTTCAACCAGAAGCTCCTATTACGCGCGCCGAGTTTTCGGCTATGCTAGTACGAGTGCTGGACTTGCAGAGTGAGGACAGCAGCACCACCTTTGCTGATGTCCAGCCGGGCAGCTGGTATGCAGAACCGATACGCATTGCAGCCGCTTTAGGTATTGCCAATGGCGTTGGCGACAATCGATTTGGGCCTAACCAGATCATTACGCGGGGTGAGATGACTGTACTTGTTGTTCGAGCCTTTCAATCCACGATTTCCTTCGAAGGCAAAGTCATAGACTTCTCGGATGTACCGAACTATTTCGCAAGGCCCTTTATTCAGCAAGCGAGCCAAGCGGGCATTATTGAAGGCAGCAGCACCTCTATGTTCCGCCCCTTCACCAATGCCAAACGCGCCGAAGCCGTCGTCATGCTGCAGCGGGCATTGGATTTGCAAAAGGGCGCTTTGCCGCAGGACAGTGACCTCACGCAGCCCGTTCTGAATTCGGAAGAACAGGAATTGCAGATCTTCAAGGACAAAGCATTCGATCAGCTTGACGATGCTTTTGCGAAATTTTACACCGGCTATTACTTGGCGATCAGCAATGCTTACGCCTCAGACGTCGTCAACTGGACCAAGCAGGGCTACGGGCTCAGCATGGAAAAAGCCGCTGCTCAGAAGCTGCGCGTATTGCAAAAAACCGACCGGTTCGCGGCGGTAGAATCGACCGGCGGCAGCTACAAAATTACGATGACCGACGGAGATAAGCAGTCCGTAGAGACACAGTCCAATGAAGGCGTCTATTTGCTAAAAAAGATGACCGGCGGCACATGGAAAATTTACGCCTTCTACACAAGCGAAAACGCAAATTCCGGCAGCTAATCAAAAAAGACAGTTTCGATAAAGGCACTGAACTGACGCCTTCTTCTCGAAACTGTCTTTTTCTATTCCCGCTATGAGACTGCCGTGGTTAAGCGAAGTCCGGACGAATCTCCCGGATGCAATCCGGCGATTCATACGCTTCGTCTCCAATTGCATTCGTAACGGGATAAGCACGCATCTGATAGGATTCCAAAGGCTCCAGATGCTTGCGCAGTGACCGGTAATCCTGTACGCGCGGGTTAAGCCAGTCCTCCAGCCCTTCCTCGTCGAGCACGATCGGCACGCGAGGCTGCCATTGCGACATCGCACCCGAAGACGATGCGGTCAGCATCGTGAAAGCCCGCACAAGCTCGCCGCTGTAATTGCGCCACTCGTCATAGAAGCCTGCGACGCCGAGCAGCCTCTGCTGCGGCACAACAATATGCATCGCCCGCGGCTCCTTCTCTCTGCCGAACTGCTGCCAGCCAAAAAATCCGCTGCACGGCACGACACAGCGCTGTCTGCGCAGCATCCGGTCGAAGAAACGTTTATCCGACAGCGTCGCCGTATCGGCGTTGATTGAATCTTTGGCCCAGAAAGGGAACAGTCCCCATCTTGCGTCATGCATCGTACGCTGCTCCCACTTATCGTTCATGACGATGGACACCGTTTGCGTCGGCGCGATATTGAACCGATTCGTATAGCAATGAAGCAGCTTCTTAATTTGGAATGCCTCGACCATATCGCCGACATCCGCTGTAATGGAATACCGTTCTATCATGTTAGCCCAGCCCCTTCTGCTTTCCTCTGTTTCAAGTATTTGCATAAAATGGGCCGGGCTATTCGTTAGTTCGTAAAACGTTTGCGGAAACGCAGCGGCGGCATGCCCGTCTGTGCGGCGAACAGCCGTGAGAAATGCGGTGTCTGACGGAAGCCCGTCTCTTCCGCAATCTTCGCAATTGTCCAATCTGTCTTGATCAACAGCAGCTTCGCCTGATCAAGACGGTAATACAGCAGGTATTGCTGCGGTGTGCAGCCGAATACCTCGGTCATGCAGCGGGTTATATAATTCGTATGCAGCTGAAGCGCCTCGCTGAGCATCGTATTCGTAATGACGCTGCGGTAATTCATTTTCAAATAAGCAGCGGCACGTTCCGCAACCGATACACCTGCTCGGGCTGCATCTGAGCGCCAGCCTTCATCCAGCATTTGCAGCAGATGGAGAAAGCGCTGCTGACGCTCCCAGAAAGCGCCGTGCGAGGAGCTGCTCGCGGCCTCATGCAGTTGAGAGAAGATCAGCTTCGCTTCGTCCGGAAAGGACAGATGCATTTTTTTCGGCAGACGAATGGCATAGGTGTAATAATCGCCTCTTAGCGAGCCCGTATGGCTTCCTTCGGTTTCCTCCCAGGCGCCAACCGTCTGGAAATGTACCCAGTCGAACGTCGTCTCCTCCGTACAAGGCTTGAATGAGCAATGCCAGCGATCCGGACGGAGAATGAGCACGTCGCCTGGCTTCAGCGTCCATTTATTGTTCTCCTCGGCGATATACAGGGAGCCTTCCTGTACGAAGAGCAAGTCGAACACGCCAATATTGCTCCGGTTCGGATGCTCCTCCCCCGCGGTGTAGGTTCTTCGATTCGATTCTATGAAAAATGGCAGTGGCGGCGAACGAAAGGTTAACAGCAAGTCCTCTTGCAATGATGATCTCTCCCTATAGCTGTAAACTCCGGGGTTTCTAGCGATTGTTCCATCTCTGAAAAATAGTCCCGATCTCACGCTTCAATCTTAAATCTACTGCCATGTTACATAAATCGTCACCATTTGTCTACAAGACTCGACAATCCTCTTATTTCTATCATCCATTACCTTAGGAACCTCTATTAAAATAGAAAAAACCGCATTAGGAACGGTTGCTAGTCCGTCCAAACGCGGTTTCCTTATTTTCGATTTCAGTTATCCTTTAATCGCTTCCGCTACCTGCCGTCCGAGCGCCTTGCAGGCTTCCTTTTCCTCCCCCGACGGACTGTATTCTACTTTGAGCCCTTCGGCAGCAATTTCAGCGCCAAGCTCCCTCAGCTTTTCTTCAATAATATCGACCGACGCGCAAAAGATCGGATACGACGAATCGCCGGAGCCAAACGCTGCCGCTTTTCGCCCGGATAGATTCAAGCTGTCCATCTCCTCGTAAAAATCGAGAAACTCATCCGGCAGCTCCCCATCGCCCCAAGTATACGCTCCAATGATGATGCCGTCATAAGCCAGCAGTTCCTCCGGCGAGGCGTCGAAGGCTTCCTTCGCCACGACCTCCGCGCCGGCATCCTTCGCTCCTGCTGCGACGGACTCCGCCATTTCTTCCGTATTCCCGGTCAAGCTTGTGTACAGCACAATGATTTTCGGCAACAGGCTCTCTCCCCTCACACTTATAGCTGTGGCTGCGCGTCCATTGTCTGAATACCGTTGAACAGCGTCGCCATATAGAATTGGCCGCCCTGCAGATCGACATCCGTCACCGGAAAGCCTAGCTTTACTGAGATCAGCATAAGGCGTTCTTTAAAGTAACCGAGCCGGAACAGCCCGTGATCCGTGCATACATATATTTCTTTATTGAAGTTTTTAATGCCGAAAATAAAATGATTGCCGAAGCGTATCCGGTCAAATTGGCCTTTCTTATCGCCAACTAGCAGCTCACCCTTGTCGCTTGCGCCTAGCAGATGTCCCCGGAATACACTTAGACTGGTGACCGCCCGCTTCAGCTCGAACTGCGCCCAGCTGTCCATAAAGCGGTCATAAAGTGAAATCCCCTGATCATGGCCGACTATGAGATATTGAGGCAGGTTAAGGAAATCATAGACCCGCTTATCGGTGCATGAGGATTGCTCCCAACTGTCCTTCGTATGTATCCATAGCCCATACTCAGTAGCGGCATATCCCGTGCCGCCGAGCAGACGGTATTGATAGCACGGTACTGCCAGTCCGGTATCTGACCATTTGCCGTTATCGAACTGGAACAAGCCATAGTTTGTACAAGCTTGAAGAAGTCCGCTATGCATCTGAAGCCGGTTCGTATTGGCCTGCTCCGGCATCCCTGCGCTCAGCTTCTCCCATTGGCCTGAACCGCTAATTTCATAAATACCATGGCCCGAGGAAGCCGCATAGAGCGATTCGCCTGCTGCCATAATTGATGAGAACGGAAACAGCATCCAGTTCCACGGCCGCCCGGTCTCCGTGCTGCCGAGCTGCTCACTTTTATCGTAGGAATGCTCCTTCATGACTGAATCAGCTCCGCTCGTTGCAAGCTTGCCCCATCCCTGTGGTCTGGCTCTGATTGAGACGATTGCAAGTACCCTCTCTCCGCTGCTGTGAACTGCGTCTCCGAACTGTTGATGTGTTTATAAGCCACGGCGAGCAGTGCCGATTGTTTCTTTTTAAGAACCATTTCGTACAATAATCCCATTTCCGCTTCCTCCTGTATCTATGTGACAACGCGAGCGTCGTTATATTTGAATGAAACAAACCAGATTATCATTGCGTTAAATTTTACGGCTGTACTCGTACCGGATTATAGAGCTCAACTTTACAACTGCATTCGTGCCAGATTATTGAGTTCAACTTTACGACTGTATTCGTACCGTACCAATTGAGTCGTCACAACCGCAGATGAATTAGTACAGCATTAAGTAAGTCCAATATTTTAATTGATAATGATTATCACTTTCGTATTTATGATAACCATTCTCACTGTAAGTGTCAACTACATTCTTGACATTCAGTTGCAACGGTCCCTGCTTCTCTCCGTCGAACTAAATAATGGACTGTTACTGTCTGCTTGATACCCCTCCTCCGAACAGTATCAATATCCGAGCCTTACTCCGTCGCAGGGAAATCAATTACGCTATTCGGCACTTATTTTCCTTATTCGATCGATAAATTTAAGATTCTAGAGTTTAACGTCAGAAAGTTCATAAGCGCGGAAATTGATTTCTTAATAAAGAAAAATAGTTTCTTATTGGACCAAATCAGCTAGTAGCTAAGCCTCTGTACTCGCCCATGGCGAACTTGGCTTCGTTTTTTTGCGAACCAGGTTCGCTATACTTTTCATTTACTCCATTCGCACTAATGCAGCGAACTTGCTTTCGCCAATAGAGAAAATGGTTCGCTTTTTACCTTTACCTGCACCCTTCGCTACCTCCAAACGGCGTGCAACGAACCTGGTTCGCTATTTTGCGAACTTCATTTCGCTTTATCCTTTATTTTGAGCCTGCTTTTGAGCACGCTCCTCGCCAAAGCGAAGCTAGCTTCGCTACTCATGAACCTAGGTTCACGGATAGCGAAATTAGGTTCGCTGCAGGCCGAATCAGCCTCTTTTACTCTTTACACAGCGAACTTTACTTCGTTGTTTTGCGAATCGGGTTCGCTGCAGGTTTTTTTGATCTAATCACACTCGCACAGCGAACTTATTTTCGCTATTAGCGAAAGTAGTTCACTATTTCTTTAATTCTTTTGCTCGCACCCTTGGCCTCTCCATCCAAACTGCGTGCAACGAACCTGGTTCGCTATTTTGCGAACTTCATTTCGCTTTATCCTTTATTTTGAGCCTGCTTTTGAGCATGCTCCTCGCCAGAGCGAAGCTAGCTTCGCTACTCATGAACCTAGGTTCACGGATAGCGAAATTAGGTTCGCTGCAGGCCGAATCAGCCTCTTTTACTCTTTACACAGCGAATTTTACTTCGTTGTTTTGCGAATCGGGTTCGCTGCAAGTTGATTTCTGATGTAACTTTCAGAGTCTACCCGCAAACCAGTAATACACGCAAAAAGGACGCCCCAACTCGCCGTCGGAAGCGTCCTGCTTATTGCATATACCGTTATAACTTCACTTGCAGCCGGATCATGACTTTGTCCGATTCAAAACGGACGTCACCTACGCCGAAAATATCATCCGCGGACAAGCCAAGCGGAATGACGATTTTCTCCATCGAGCCATGCGGCAGTTTCACACCCCGCACGCTCATCTCGATCGGCTCCAATACAACGTTTGGCGCTTTCCATACGAGCTTGTAGGTGACAAGCAATCCAACCGGAATCTTGTCCCGGTAGGTCACGTTCAAATGTGCCAGCAGACGCTCGTCCTTCAGCTCAAAAGCGGCACCGTTCAGCTTCATGTCGGGATAGATATCCTCCTGATTGCTGCCCATTTGCATTTTCAGCAAATTGTTGACATCTGCTTCTGTCAGGACAAGCTCCGGCGACAGCCTTTTTACCATATCCAGCGCCTTTGCCTTAAGATCAATCGGCTCATAGCGCATATCCAAATCCTGCTGCGGAGCGACGTAAGACTTCAGCCACAGGCCGCCGCCCACAAGCAGCACGGCCAGTATGACAATCGTCGTCAGCAGCCGCTTGAAAAATTTCCCCATAAAGCCTCCTTACTCTCCCACCATCAGACCCTGCAGCCATCGATTTACACTGCATGTTCTGAACGAGGATGCTATAATGAATCATTCGTAGTTGTTAGCAACTGATAATTGAAGAGGTGATTGCACATGGAAGCTTCCTATGCTCCAAAAATCGGATTAGAAGAAATCGTTCACGCGCAAATGCATTTGAAGGATGTCATTACCCGCACTCCCCTCCAGTACAACCGTGTGCTCTCAGAGCGCTACGGCTGCACCGTACTGCTCAAGCGGGAGGATCTGCAAATCGTCCGTTCTTTTAAAATTCGCGGTGCCTATCATACCATGCGTTCTCTGGCTCCCGAAAAGCTAGCGTTCGGCGTCATTTGCGCCAGCGCCGGCAACCACGCCCAAGGCGTCGCTTACTCCTGCCAAACGCTCGGCATTCCGGGCAAAATATATATGCCTAGCACTACACCTCGGCAAAAGGTGAATCAAGTATCGTTTTTCGGCGGCAGCTTCGTCGAGGTCATATTGACTGGCGACACCTTTGACGACGCCTATGCCGAAGCAGTCGCAGAAAGCAATCGCAGCGGAATGGCCTTTATCCATCCGTTCGACGACCTCAAGATCATCGCCGGCAACGGCACTGTCGGCCAAGAGCTGATGGAAGCTGCCGAGACGGTTCCCGACTATGTGCTCGTGACGGTCGGAGGCGGCGGTCTCGCAGCAGGCGTCGCTTCCTATGTGAAGGCCGTATCTCCATCTACACAGGTCATCGGAGTAGAGCCGGAAGGCGCCCCTTCACTGCGCGAGTCGCTGGATGCAGGCGAAGTCGTCTCGCTGGAGCAGATCGAGAAGTTCGTCGACGGAGCAGCGGTCAAGCGTGTAGGCGACATGACCTTTGCGATCTGCCGCGAGCTGCTTGACGATGTCATCGCCGTTCCCGAAGGCAAAATCTGTACGACGCTGCTCGATCTGTACAACGAGAATGCAATCGTTGCTGAGCCCGCAGGCGCAGTACCTATTGCGGCATTAGAGCAGCTGCGCGAGCAGATTGCCGGCAAGACCGTCGTCTGTGTCATCAGCGGCGGCAACAATGACGTCGACCGGATGCAGGAGATCAAGGAACGTTCGCTTATCTATGAAGGACTCAAGCATTACTTCATGTTAAGCTTCCCGCAGCGCGCAGGCGCTCTGCGCGAATTTCTCGATGATGTGCTTGGCCCGAATGATGACATCACCCGCTTCGAGTATACGAAAAAGCATAATAAGGACAATGGCCCTTCCCTCGTCGGCATCGAGCTGAAGCATCGCGACGACTACGCCGCGCTAATCAGCCGTATGCAGAAAAAAGGTATTCAATTCGTTGAGCTGAACAAAGACCCTGTCCTGTTCAACCTGCTTATTTGATTCATTAAACCTGGTCAATTACTTACCAAGTTTAATTTCTTACCAAGCGTAAGCTTTAGGCGCATCTCCGCCCGGTCCCGGGAAAATCTCATCGATCCGGGCGAGTGTCGCCTCATCCAGCTTCACTTCCACTGCACGCAGCGAGCGCTCGAATTGATCCAGCGTTCTTACTCCGATAATCGGTGCCGTAACGGCCGGATTCGCAAGCAGCCATGCGAGTGATACCAGATCCTCCGGTTCGCCAAGCTCATCACAAAGCTTCCCGTAAGCATCCAATTGCTCGCGGTGCTTCTCCAGACGTTTGTTGTCCCCGCTTCTGCGCCCGGCATCGCCGCGGCGATGATTACCGCCCAGCAGACCGCCATCGAGCGGACTCCAAGGAATAACCCCCAAGCCCAGCGCTTTCGAAGCTGGCAGCACTTCCAGCTCCGGCAAACGGCATAGCAGGTTGTATTTATGCTGCTCGGAGATCAGACCCAGATGCCCTCTCGCTTTTGCTTCCCCTTGCGCTACCGCAATATCCCAGCCCGCAAAGTTGCTGGAGCCTACATAACCGATCTTCCCCTGAGCAACCGCCGTCTCGAATGCTGACCAAAGCTCGCGCCAATTGACATTGCGGTCAACGTGGTGCATTTGATACAGCTCAATGTGGTCGGTTTGCAGACGCTTCAATGAGCCTTCGAGATGGCGGCGGATTTTATAAGCCGACAGGCCTTGTTCACGATTTGGACCGTCATAAGTATCATGCATGTCGCCGTATACTTTGGTAGCGAGCACTGTGCGCTCTCGGCGGCCTCCGCCTTGCTTGAACCAGCGCCCGATAATTTCTTCGGTGCGGCCGGAATTTTCTCCCCAGCCGTAGATATTGGCAGTATCAATGAAATTAATGCCGGCATCAAGAGCCGCATCTAGAATGCGGAACGATTCTTTCTCATCGGTATCGACACCGAAGTTCATCGTGCCCAAGCATAAACGGCTTACTCTAAGTCCGGACTGTCCCAAGTACGTATATTCCATGAATCATTCTCCTCTGCCTCGCAAATTGTATGGATACAATACCCATTATACAAAAATAATAAATACGTACCAAACTATGTTCACAATGGCATGACAATTGCCCGCTATACTTGCGGCAGGAGGTGCACCATTCCATGGCTAAGCATGATTATTTCCGTCAGCCCAAACTGCTCATTTTGTATGCATCTTATGGAGAAGGACATGTGCAAGCCGCCCGCGCCATTCGAGACGCGCTGGAGGAGCAAGGCAATTACCGGACCGTGCTCATCGATCTGATGGCAGAGTCTCACCCCTGGCTCAACGAAATGACCCGCAAGTTTTATCAGCAAAGCTATACACGACTGCCCGCCCTCTACGGCTGGGTATACGGTGTAACACGGCCCATGAAGCATGACTCCTTATTCGGGGGATTGCTGCATTCTTTGGGCCGGGACAAAATCAAACGCATAATGGCGCAAGAAAAACCCGATGCTGTTATTCATACGTTCCCTTTATTTGCATTGCCATCGCTCAATCGGCGCTCGCTCTTATTCGGCAACCCGCCGTCCTACGCAGTCATTACCGATTTCGACCTGCACCGGAGATGGGTTCACCCCGATATCGAGCGCTATTATGTCGCAACCGATGACCTGAAGCAGGAGCTGGGCATGCTGGGCATTCGCAGTACCAGCGTTCATGTCAGCGGCATCCCGCTCAAACCGGGCTTTCGGAATGTCGCCCCGGATCTGGAGCTGTTCCGCAAGTTTGGGCTGGACTCTGCCCGGCCGACGATTCTGCTCATGGCAGGCGCACAAGGCGTCATGCCTCATATCGGGAAACTGTGTTCAGGCCTGCTCCACGAGCATCCGTCGGTTCAGATCGCGCTCGTCTGCGGCCGCAACGAAAGGCTGCGGCTCACGGTCGAGCGGCGTTTTGCCCAGCATCCGCACGGCTCCCGTCTGCATCTGTTCGGCTACGTGGAGCAAATTCATGAGCTAATGTCGATCTCCACCTGCCTCGTGACGAAGCCAGGAGGTGTGACGCTCTCGGAAGGCATCGCGGCAGGCTTGCCTATCTTTATCTACCGGCCCGTACCCGGCCAAGAGAAGCAAAACGCCGTCTATTTGCAATCGAAGGGAGCTGCTGTCATCTGCCGGAAGCCCGAGCAGCTGATTTCGAGCCTGCTGAGCGTCATTAATGACCCGGAGCGGCTTTCCAGCAGCAAGGCTTGCTTAAATTCCCTGCAATTTACGGAGTCAGCGGCAGAGAGCATCGCACGAGACATTTTAAGCCGCATCCAGTCGGGGAGATCGCTATTTTCAACGGTGTAATTCAATGATAAAGGGGTTTTATAGCCTGTGAAATTAACGAATAATCCTTGGTTTGGAGCGGAGCTGCGGCTCATCTCGATTATTTTGTTCATTGTCGAGTTTGTCCGCGGCGCCGTACTAATAAGCTTGCTGCCCATCTACGGGCAAAAAACGCTCGGCCTCTCGCTCGATATTATCGGCGTTGCCATTACGGCCCATTACTTGACCGACACGATTCTGAAAATGGCGATCGGTTATTTACTCGACCGCTTCTCCATCCGGTTCGTCGTCCAGATCGGCCTGCTCCTCTCGCTGGTTGGCGTGTTCCTGTTCCAATTCGCCCAGCTTCCATGGGTGTTCATTGCTGCTGCGGCCCTATATGGCATCGGGATGTCACCGATCTGGATCGTCTGCTTGACCAAAGTGACGAAGGAGCAGCGGGCGACGCAAATGGGCTTCCTCTATACGATCTGGTTCGTCGGACTGGGCTCCGGGCCGATCGTCTGCAATATTTTGCTCGACTATAACGCGATTGCCACCTACTATCTGTTGCTTGCCCTAGCATTCGTCAGCTGGGTACTCTCCTTCTTCATGAGCGGGAAGCGCGCTAACGACCTGAAGCCGGTACCGTTTCGCGATCAGTTTGCGGTACTCGGCTCGCAGCTTAAGCAAATGCGGCTGCTGCTTCCCGGCATGATTCTGCAAACCGCAGGCGCCAGCATGCTCGTTCCGATCCTGCCGAGCTTTGCAGAGAAGCATCTCGGCATCCCCGGCACGCAATATTCCTTGCTCCTTACGCTTGGAGGAATATGTGCCGCCGCAGGCCTGATTCCGATGGGCCGTTTAACGGACAAGCTGGGGGGCAAAAAGGGATTTCTTGTCGTCGGCTTTATTTTTTTCGCCGTCAGTTTATATTTATTGGCATGGAAGCTTCCATTCTGGTATTGTTTAATCATCGCAATGGCGCTGGGCTTATCCTATGCCGCCGTCCTGCCTGCCTGGAACGCTTTGCTGGCCGCTTACGTGCCTCCGAAGCAGGAAGGACTGGGCTGGGGCATTTTATCCACCTTTGAAGGCATTGGCGTGATGGTCGGCCCTCTGGCCGGAGGATTTATCGCTACCGCTTATGGAGAGCCCTCAGTAGTGTGGATTAGCGCGATTCTGTTCGGATTAATCGGATTGTTCTATTTATTTCTCCCGACGAGAGCATTGAGCGGACGAGCATCGGGATAAACACAAGGAGCTCCCGTAAGGATAGGGAAAGAGTGGGGATTACGAGTTCATGACAATGATTCAAAACTGGCTGCACCTTCTCCAAAATATCGATCTGGAGCATCTTCAGCGCACGCTGGAAAGCTATGCGGAATTTGGCCCGCTGCTCGGAATTACGCTGCCGCTGCTGGAAGCATTCCTGCCGTTTCTGCCGCTCCTCGTTATCGTGGCTGCCAACGCCAACATATTCGGGTTATGGTTCGGCTTCTTATTCTCCTGGATCGGCGTATCGATTGGAGCGCTCTGCGTATTCTGGATTAGCCGCCGTCTGGGCCATAATGTCAAAGCGCGTATCGAACGGCGGTTTCCGCGTTCAGAGAAGTTTTTCAAATGGATCGAAAGCAGGGGGTTTACGCCTCTCTTCTTGCTTGCATGCTTTCCTTTCTCCCCATCCTCGCTTATCAACATCGTGTCGGGCCTAAGCTCCGTCCCATTCCGCACCTTTGCCATCGCTACCGTGCTTGGCAAGGCGGTTATGATTCTTAGCATCTCGCTGATTAGCTTCGATATTAGCAGCTTCCGCCAGGAGCCTTGGCGCATCTTCGTGACTATCGCCGTTATTCTGGTCATGTGGTTCGGCGGAAAACGGCTTGAAGCCCGCTATCAAATTAGCTGATAACATCGGAGAGGGGCTTTAGCCGCTATGTTCAATATCGGAGCCACGTTAATCGTCCTGCTCTTCGCAGCTCTGCTGCTCGGCGCTATGTTCTTCTTCATCCGTATCTCCACGGACGATTCGGACAAATACAAGGAGTGGAAGGAAATGGTGGAGTCGCTGTTCGGCACGCCAGCCTTCCTTCGCCCAGGCGCGGGCGAGCAGCCGGGTAATGCCGAAGCGGCGGCTGCCGCCTCAGCGCAGCCATTCACAGAGCAATGCCCCGCTTGCGGCGAAACCGTCACAGAGCAGAACACCGACTGCCCGTCCTGCGGGCTGCGCTTGCTGTAGCCCCTGTGACGGGTGCGTTTGCAGTAACCACAGTGACGGCGCGTTTGCTGCCAGCAACTACTGTCTACAACGGGGTATGTCGGGTCGGCTTTTTCTTCTGTCCTGCATTTCGCTTTCCCGCTACTTTGGCTATTCATCTCCCACGCCTTGGCACTAACCCCATTCACCTGCCGCCACCGTGGCGCTCACCCGTCCCGCTGCCTAAGCAGCTCTAGTTAAGACCCTCAAAGGGCCTTATCGATGCTTTCTTATCCTCCCTATACTGCGTTAACACCCCCAAAAGACCTTAAGACCCTCCCGCCATGCCGGAAACGTACTGCTTTTTGCTGGTTTTCCGATGTTAAGGGCTTTTCAGGGTCTTAATCGTACTTCTGCGCCTGCCGTTTGCCGCTTTAAGACCCTCGGAGTGCTTTAACTTTCCTTACCCACTTAACCTTCCTTACCCGCCCGTGCAATAATACTCCTTCATGTCCCGTTCCATCCCCCATCTCGCTTACCCATGCACCAACCAACCATTCCATCCTTCCCTTCGCGCTCATACAATTCTTCCTTTTGTGGCAAACTGTTGGAGCATCCTCAGCCGAAAGGAGGAGACGCAATTGTCAGGTGAACAGCCATCCCATAAACAAATTGCGGCAGCTAAAGCCCAGTCGAAAGCCGATCGCACCGGCACAGGAAAGCAGAAGGCACGCGAGCTGCAGTCCGAGGCCGACACGGCTGCGGTACCGAAGCACGGACAATAAAATAAGCCAACGGAAGGACGAGTACGATGAACGATCATGATAATAACCATCGGCAAAACGATATGGACCCCATCTCTGGCGAAAATGTCGACGTAGACGGCGTCTACGAAAACGAGTGGGGCCGCGTCGAGAAGCTCGAGCGCGGCGACGTATTTCCGAAGGACCCTCAGCTCGGTTCGACGGAATGGGAGCTTGTCGAGCTTGACTTCGACAATCACCACGAAGGACGAACCGATCCACGGCTTATTCCGAAGGATGACGACAACGATCCCGAGGCTCATATGCAGCATCCCCGCCGCCATAAAGGCAGCAATAAATCAGATAACTAACAGCAAACGGGCTGTCCCTTGTTCGGTTGAACATCAACCAAACGGAGACAGCCCGTTTCCCTTCTCTTTTATACTCCGTACGTACTCACTCTGTACCCCGAAACAACCGGCCGCCTACAACCTATCCGTTGGCTGACTTGTCTGCCAGGCTCTCAGTCGGTTCTTCCTTCTCTTGCCGGCTTCCCTCAGCCGCTCCCCGCTGCTGCACCTGGTCGACTAGCTTCTCCAGCCGGCGTAAATGGTAGGCGTATTCGAACAGCCCCGAAGCCACGAAGACGAGACGCTTGTGCTCGTCCGGATCTTCCTGCAAATAATCGGTCAACTCCTTGACCAGCTTTAATTCACGATCCTCTTCCGGCTCTATGTCGGCATGAGGCTTCATTTTATTCTCGAATTTGAGCAAAATCGATTCATGATATTTGGTCAGATCCTCGATCTGACGGTCAAATTGCTGCGCCCATTGCTCAGCACCAGGCGAGGCAAAATAATGTTCCTCCACGACATCAAGCAGCTCGGAGCCCTTTTGCAGCGTCTTAATCATCTGCTTGGATACGAGCAACTGCCGGGCATGGCTTTTTTTCGTGCGGGCCAGCACCTTCCGTTCCTCTTCGAACAGAGTATACCGGTCTTCAAGCTTGCGCAGCGTAGCATGCAGCGCTTCCTTCTCCTTACGGTATACTTGCTCCTTCATCTCATTGGAGATCGCTGTGCGAAGCAGCAGCGACAGCTGGCCATACGCATGATGCACCTGCTCCGTGAACTGCTTTCTCGGTCTCGGCGGGAACACCAGAACGTTAACCGTGAATGCTGCCCCAATTCCGGTCAGCACCATCAGGAAACGGTCTAGCGCGACGGTAATATTTTGCCCATGCGCTTCCATAATGGCAACTACAGTGACGAGCGTAACGCCAATCGTCGTCTCCATCTTCAGCCGTATGCTCACTAATATAACAAGTATGCATACAAGTCCTACAGCAATCGGCGTTTGGCCGAATAGCTGCATCGCACCGAGCGCCATCGCAGCCCCAAGAATGTTGGTCTGGAACTGATCCAGCACCTGCTGCCATGAACGGTATATCGACGGCTGAATCGTCAATATAGCAGCGACCGCCGTAATGAGCGGCGACGGAAAACCAAAGAAACTGCTTAAATATATCGCCAGTGCAACAGCCATTCCTGTCTTAAGCACCCGCGCTCCAATCGTCATACGTCCTTCTCCTCTACCAGCCATTGATTGTGCTTCTTATTATGCCACATTTAAGCGCCGCAGTCTTGTCCGTGCCTAAGGCTTAATCTTGCGCTATGAAATTGCAGGCAAAATCGGCTGTGCCCGGGAGCTTGGAAAACGAATATAAAAGGTCGTTCCTTCTCCAGTCTGGCTATAGGCGTTAATTTGGCCGCGGTGGTTATCCACGATTTTGTAAGTAACCATCATGCCAAGACCCGTCCCTTTCTCTTTGGTCGTGTAAAAGGGCTGGCCGATCTTCGACAGCTGCTCCTTCTCCATCCCCGGTCCTTCATCCTGAATGGATACCTTTACGGTGTGCCCCTCCTCCAAACCAGCCATGATCGTAATCCGGCCGCCATGCGGCATTACTTCTATCGCATTCTTTATGACATTAATAAAAACTTGCTTAATTTGATTTTCCACACCCATTACCCATAGCGGCTGTTGATCCATCTGCAGTACCATTTCAATATTGTGCAGAATAGCTTCAGTCTCTAGCAGCGCTACGGTCTCGGAAAGCATTTTACGGACATCCTGCTCCGCAAGATCATATACTTGGGGCTTGGACAGCATTAATAGCTCGCTCACGATCGCTTCGATTCGTACGAGCTCCGATTTCATGATGTCGTAATAGTTCCGGTTATCGGCCCGCCCTGTCGTAATTAACTGCAGGAAACCTTTTAACGAGGTGAGCGGATTGCGGACTTCATGCGCGATTCCAGCAGCAAGCTGGCCGGCGATATAGAGCTTCTCGGAGTTGATCAACAGCTCTTCATTTTTCTTCCGCTCGGAAATATCTCTAATGATAACTTGAACAATCGGCTCCCCCGACAGGCTCATGTTGGATCGCACAACCTCCGTATAGAGCTGAGTTCCCCTCACGGTCTGCCACTCCAGTTCCATCGGCTTTTGCTGAACGTCATTAGGCTCGCTTTCCTCATGAAGCCAGCGGCTAAGCTGCTCGTGATGCTTCACATGAAGTAATTGCCGGACCGGCTTGCCGATCATTTCATCTGCCTGCTTCACTTCAAACATGCGCAGGCCGGCTTTATTAATAAACGTCCACTTATTGTTTTTAATCATAGCAATCATATCAAGCGAGTTCTCCACCAGCATCTTGTATTGCGCATTCATCACGTTGTATTTGCGTGCCGCATACCAGGTTGTGAAGGTGAAGCTAAAGATCAGAAGCGTTGCGATACCTAGCAAAAAAGCGAGCAGCAGCAAATAATTGTTCAAGCGATCGGTCGTAACTACATCGGCATGCTCGATTTTCAAAGCAATCAAGCCGACTTGGTGCATCGCCATAGCGGAAGAGCCAAGCACAGCGCTGCTGATCATTTTATAGGTTTGCCGTTTGAGCATGAATAAGTAGAGTGAAAAGATCGTGCCGGAATAAATAATAACAAAGGAGAAAATCAGCAGCGGATAGTCCACTTCACAGTTCCGTATGTCGCCGGAGAGCATCGTCACATAATGCAGTGCAGCAGCCCCGACCGATATATAAATACTGCTCGTTATGAGCCGGATGTTAAGCGCACATTTCGACCATAGATTCATGATGCCGAAATAAGTAAGCGCAGAGCAGCCTATCAGCGCATACAGCATTTTCATATCCAATACGATAAGGTAATCGGAGCCCAGCATCGATACGACATGCATCGTCCAGAGTCCAAGACCGAGTACTAGAGATCCGCCAACAATCCAGTTTTTAAGCGAAAATCTCTGCTTCGTACGCGGCTGCCCCACCATGCTGAACATTGTATAACAAGCAAATACAACGATGAGCAGCGATAATAGCATATAGTAGAATTTACCTATCATAGGATCGTGATTCATACGGCTCCCTTGTTTTCCATTATTGTGGCTGTCACTAGAAAATTCGACAATGCTGAAAAAAATCCTGTCGGCTTTTTTGGAAGAAAAAACAAAATTAATGTACATCATGTCAAATGGTCTGTACTTCCGAATCTAGCGGAAATCGACTAAAATGATAGAGTAGTTTACGAATAATAAGGGTATACTAGATTTAAAGGAGAGCGATCGTACTATGAAGATCATTCAGGAATTTAAGGAGTTTGCCGTCAAAGGCAACGTAATCGATCTGGCTGTCGGTGTCATTATCGGCGCCGCATTCGGTAAAATCGTAACGTCACTCGTCAACGATATCATTATGCCGCCAATCGGACGGATTCTTGGAGGCGCGGATTTTAAAGGTCTGTTTATTAATCTGGACCCTGATAAAGCAGAACGGCTTGGAGCTGCCAAAGATCAGCTTCATTCCCTTAAGTACATGACCGACAACGGCATTCCGGTTATCGCTTATGGTCAGTTCATTAACGTACTGCTGGACTTCTTTATCGTATCCGTATGTATTTTCTTTCTTGTAAAATTCATTAACGTACTGCGCCGGCTTAAGCCTGCTCAGGAAGAAGGCGAAGCGGCACCTACTGAGAAAGAGTGCCCTTACTGCTTGTCCCAAGTGCCGATCAAGGCGACACGCTGCAAGCATTGCACATCACAGCTTGAAGTGCCGGCAGCCGGCGCAAGCGTATAGCGGGGCAGATGATGGCAGAGGAATTATTCGATATTTATGACGAGCAATTGAACCCTATTGGCACGGCTACCCGCTCGGAGACTCATGCTCGCGGGTACTGGCACCGCTCCTTCCATTGCTGGCTGACTCGCAGGGAAGGCGAGCGGCGATTCGTCCGCTTTCAGCTGCGGCAGGCCGGCAAGGACACCCATCCCGGTCATTACGACATCACCGTCGCCGGCCATTTGTCGGCCGGCGAAACGATGCGTGATGCGGTACGCGAGATCGAAGAGGAGATCGGCATTTCTGTCGCCTTCGAGG
Source organism: Paenibacillus gorillae (assembly GCF_000513275.1). Lineage (GTDB taxonomy): Bacteria > Bacillota > Bacilli > Paenibacillales > Paenibacillaceae > Pristimantibacillus > Pristimantibacillus gorillae. Next base: position 17,984 of record NZ_CBVJ010000113.1, read on the forward strand.
AGTTAATTCCGATAGGCCAGCTTCGGGAAGAGGGTGACGGCGAAGTGAATGGCGTACCTTTTATCGACCGTGAAGTCAGTGATGTTTTCGGCTGCGTATGCGACTTGCCGCTGACCTCGCTAACGCTCCAAGCTGAAGAGGTGGCCGGCGTCTATGAAGCCGACCTTGAAGAACTGATCCGGCTGTTCGACGGAGAACTGACGGAATTGACCGCCGAAGGCGTCGAGGTTGCTGACTCCTTATCGGACGGGCTTCAACAGACGGCACAGCGAACCGTCCGCTCCGGCGAATTCGTACCCCGCGAGGGATACGCCGAAATAATGCGCGCGCTCCGCGCTTGTACGTAACATTGACGGCCTTCGGGCCGTCTTTTTTTGCCGGCTCAAGTTCCTCTGACTTGATTACAGCTTTTCCGCCACGTCCCAGCGTACCTGCGGCCGTCTCCCAATTGCGATACCACTGATCGATCATGCCATGGATGTTGTAGAACACCGTCTGTCGTGGAGCGAGATCAAAGTTATCGATTTCAGGCTGATTGTAGATTCGCGATGCGGTTGCGTGAATGCAGCCGTGGATGCCGCTCGATTCAATAAAGCGACCAAACTCATCCAACGTGGCAAATGAACGGGGATTGTTGATTATCCGAGCTTCAGCAGCCCGATTATAGCAAGGCGCGTTCCGAATGGCAGAGGGAACTTCCGTCCATCCCGTGATATAGCGCATGTCATAGCCTTGATTCTGATACCAGCCATATACCTTGTTTATAAAATAGCGGTGAAATCGCAGAAATTGCTCCCCGAAGCCCCGGGGCGGAATCGTTCCCGGTGTTACGTGATGCTGATGATGCCAAACCTGATGCTCTTGCAGCCAATCTCTTGGAAAATTCGGAATTACCGGCATTTGTGCTCGCCTCCATACTCCATTTTCGCCTATGGCAGATGCCACAGTTTATGCAAACGAGGTTTGGGAAGTGTAGGCGGCACGGCAATCACCAGCCATAGCCGTACAAAAAGAGCAGGTCACTCAAGTGTGTTGATTGCAATCGATAGGATCTGTCTTCGTTCGTATGTTTTTCATAAAGTTGGCAAAAGCTAAGGCGACAACAGATAGGAGGCTTTATTAACCGATGAGAAAACAACTGGCTTACGGAATGATCAGCCTGCTCGCGGCGGGTGCTTTGTGGAACGGAGCATTGGCAGGAACAGCGGCGGCCGCCAAACCAAAACCACCCCCCGCTAACCCTAGTCCGCCAGCAGCAGCTGCTGAAGTAAAGGTATCGATTGTCAACAGCAAAGGCGAGGCAGTCGGAGCAGCGCTGCTCCAAGAAAAAAACGACGGACTGCACATTCTGTTGCAGGCAAGCGGATTGCCGGAGGGTGAGCATGGCATTCACTTCCACAACGTTGGGAAATGTGAAGGCCCAACATTTGAATCCGCCGGTCCTCACTTTAATCCTGCGAATAAGGAGCATGGCTTTGACAACCCTAAAGGGTTTCATGACGGCGACTTGCCGAACATAAAAGTCGATGCCAACGGCAAGGTTGGAACCGAAATTATCACGAAGAACGCCTCACTGGCAAAAAACGCTGCCAACTCCTTATTGAAGGAAGGCGGCACCGCGCTCGTGATTCATGAGAAAGCCGACGATTACAAAACCGACCCTTCCGGCAATTCCGGCAACCGGATCGCCTGTGGGGTTATTAAGTAGAATTTTATAAGAGCGGCTCCGTTTGGGGCCGCTCTTATAAAAATTCTGGCGTTTCGGTCACGCTGGATTAACTTTGTTCCATATGCATACACCGGGACACTGCGTATTTCGGTTCATGCTGGATTAACTTTGTTCCATACGCATACGCCGGGATCACTGCGTGTTTCGGTTCATGCTGCTATTCTTGATTCCATTTCCTCCATCGCTATGATTGATGATAAAAATGAATAGAATCTTCAAAAAATCATCATGAACTCGGACCACTCCGCTCACCCTTACCGCATATCCAGCACTGTCTACTTCTAAAAAACATTGCACTGCTTATCAGAAACGAACCAGACTCGCTATTTTGCGAAGACCGATTCGCTATCTCTACCCAAAAAACGAGTATTTGTTCCACGGTCCAGTATTAGCGAAGAGAACTTCGCTAACGGAGAACCCAGGTTCTCCAAAAACGAAGTTTAGTTCGCTGTAGCCAAAGTGGCCATCATTCCGGCCGCTTGCAGCGAACTTGGATTCGCTGTTTTGCGAAGCAGGTTAGCTAGAGCAGGAGCACGGGCAGACGCCATTCGGATCGTGTGCAACGAACTTTAATTCACTATTTGCGAAGCAGGTTCACTGTACGTGAGTCCTTTCGGCAGTACCGGGAATGTGTGTGTGTGAGAGATAATGTTACTTTGGGCGGAAAACCGTCTATCCGTAAACGCTGTGCTGCCCTTCCTGATAGTTAGGCATCGGTATAGTTGCCACGGATTTTTTGTCTTGCGTACAAACACCCAATCACTTGCCCCTCTTCACACATAACTTACAGAGTGCTTAACACGTAAAGGAGGTGCATTTAAATGTCCGGTTTCGTTGGTGGTGCTTTTAACAGCACTGGCGTAATCCTTGTTTTGTTCATCCTGCTCGTGATTATTGCTTGTAGCTGTGGTTTTGTAGGCGGCTTTGGCGGTGGCTGCGGCCCTGGGTATGGCAACGTCGGCGGCCTTGGAGTTGGCCCTAAAGGCTACTAATATCCATGGCGCTATCGCATATAAGCTTGAATATGCAGCTTAACTGAACCAATTAACCTGTATCGAGAGGGCCCATTCCTATGGGTCCTTTCGTGTACGAATAAGCTGTTTTAAAAGACAGATAAAAAACAAAAAAAGCGCGAATTCCGTTTCAAACGGAACCCGCGCGGTTATTTAATAAATATGCTGATGAAGGGAATTGAACCCCCGGCCTACGCATTACGAGTGCGTTGCTCTACCCCTGAGCTACATCAGCGTGATTTTTATATAATACGAATTTTGAAGCGATTAGTCAAGCATTGGCTGGATGCTTTTGTCCGCCAATTTTGTGACGGTTTGATGTGGCCGTCGCCAGCCCGGCTTGCTCCTTATTTGCGCGACGCGGCATAGGTTCGAGCTCCCGCTCATATTTTATGAGAGAACCGTTCAAGACGTACAGAAAGGGCGGTCCCCAAGCAAGTGAAGACGGCCGAAGCACCGAGCGTGGTGAATGGAACTCATGCAAAATCAAGCAGTTGCCCCGGGTTTCAACCATGCAATTCCCGCTCGGCGCAGTCTGTCCCTTATGCTATAATAGCCGCATCCCCATATGGATGAGGTGAAGCCGTGCAATTTATTGCTATGGTTACGATGCTGCTTGATCATATCGGTGTCGTCTGGTTCCCCGATGACTCGACATGGCGCGTGATCGGAAGATTGGCATTGCCGCTATACGCCTATGCGCTTGTGATCGGCTATTTGCGCACACGAAACGTGAATCTTTACATTTGGCGAATGCTTGCCATTGCAGCCATTTCACAAATCCCGTACTCCTTGACTTTTCGAACACTGGAGATCAATACGGTCGGCACCTTGTTCATCTGCTTGCTAATGTTATGGGCGCTGGACAAGCTGAAAGACAAGCATGCTCTGCAAATCGCTATCGCCGCTGCCACAGTCTTTCTCGTCGAGTTAGTACCTGTCAGCTACGGTGCTTATCTTCCTGTACTCATCATCATCTATCGCTATTTGCCTGATCGGTGGATGGCTCCGCTGCATTTTGCGCTTAATTTAGTTTTTATGTTTTACAAGGGGTGGACGGTACAGCTTTTCAGCATATTAGCTACGTTGCTTCTCGTATACATGCCCGTCTTTTTAAGCACGATCGACCGTATACGGGTGCCTCGGGTAATATGGCGAAGCTTTTATCCGCTACACTTAGTATTTATTGCTGCTATTGATTATTCGAACTTGTTAGAAATTCGTTAGCAAACAAAACATTATTCTTACGGGCGTTTCATAACCTACTAAATATTTAACGGTAAAATGGAAAAAAACGATCGGAGGTGCAACCGGTCATGATGAAAATCATAACCTTCAAAAATCGATCCGTTCCTGTATTTTTTCCTAATGAACCCACTACATCTGTTGAACAACTTCATCATAAATTAAAAGAGATGGAGTATAATTTCGATTTTCGCAAAAAGTGGAAACGTATTTCTAAAGTGGATGTCGTCAGAGACGTAGCCATTTTCCAATACAATGATGGTACTAAGCTTTATTTGGAAGTCAGCTAATTCGGTTTCCAACAAGCAACCTAAAAAGCGTCAGAACAACAGTAAGCAAGGCTCCTATCAGCCGCGTTTGCTTTCGTTCTGGTGCTTTTTGCTGTTCCGGCTCTTAGTTGAAAGCAGCAACCCTCTGATTGAACGCCGGAACGATGTCTCCACCTGCCGCATCCCCGCGGGCTGATCGCCTCCGCTCATAACTGCCTCTATTCCACTAAGCTCTATATCAAACCTAACCATTCTATGAGGAACAAAATGAAAAAGTATATTATTTTGAGCCTCAAAAGCCCCTAACCTGCTATCAAAATGCAAATGTGCATTTTATATCAGCCCATTTCGACTTTTCGAAGCATTGTAGGCGGATCAGCCTGCCCTTTCTCCCATAGGGCTTATTCTCTGCTAGTTTAACTCCTCTACGTTGGATATTTCCAACGTTAGGTGCATTCTTTGCTGCTTTCCCGCATCTACGTTGGATATTTCCAACGTAGGGAGCATTCTCT
>NZ_CBVJ010000114.1 GCF_000513275.1 Paenibacillus gorillae
AGGGTTAGGGTTAGGGTTAGGGTTAGGGTTAGGGTTAGGGTTAGGGTTAGGGTTAGGGTTAGGGTTAGCGGAGCGTTTTGAGTTTAGGATGACCTTTTGCAGATTCTATCCATTGTCTTCGACAAAGACAATGGAATCAAGAACGGCAGCATGAACCAAAACGCAGCGAGCCCGAAGCTGATGCACCAACAACAAGAGGCCGCCGGAAACTTTCCCGGCAGCCCCCCCAAGCATTAGCCTGTTCATCCTTCGCCTACAATCCACCTTATGATTGTCTAAGCGAAGATAAGTCCAATTCATCCGGCTTCATCGGCTTGCCGAGCATAAAGCCCTGAACATAGTCGCAGCCCCATTCCTGGAGCAGCCGGTATTGCTCGATATATTCAACACCGCTGGCTGTTATCTCCAGCCCTAGCTTGTGAGCAAGTGCAATGACCATCTCTACGATGTGACGCTCGGCTGAAGGCATGTCGATATGCTGCGTAAAAGCCGGGCTTATTTTCAAGCCGTTAATAGGCAATTGCTTCAAGCTAGCCAGCGAGAAGCTGCCAGTGCCGAACTCATCGATGACGAGGCGGACGCCCTGAGCACGAAGCTGCGTCAGCACTTCCAGCGGCTGATCGCTAGGGTTTTGCTTGTCTTCCTTGATCTCCAGCTCCAGACAAGAGGGGCTAAGCCCCGTGTCATTGAGCACATTCGCCACCATGCTCGGGAATGCAGGGTCCTTAAGCTGCAATGGGCTGACGTTAACCGTAACGATCAGCTGCTCCAGACCGTAAATCTGCATGCTGGAGAGCATCTGGCATGCTTCCCGCAGCACCCACTCCCCAATTGGTACGATCCATCCGTTCTGCTCAGCCACTGGTAAAAATTCGGAAGGCGGTACACTGCCAAGCTCCGGATGATTCCATCGCAGCAGCGCTTCGAATCCTCTTAGCTTGCCGTCCGAAATACGGTAGATCGGCTGGCAGCTTAACGAAAATTGCCGCTCATACAACGCGGTTCGCATCGACGCTTCAATGGCGACCCAGCGATTCAGCCGCTCCGTATCTTCGAGCGAATAGAAGCAGATTTTCCCCCAGCCCTGCGCTTTTGCTCTAGACAGAGCTGTCTCTGCCCGGCTAAGCAGCTGCTCGCTCGTTCGGCCGTCATTCGGGTATATGCTCGCTCCCACACTGGCTGTAAGGCGTGACTCTACACCTTCAAGCTCGCATGCCGATTCCACGGCATATTTCATGGCCTCGACAGCCAGACCGCCGTCCGGCTGGTTTCGGTCCAGCTCTTGCACGAGCAGAAAATCATTCTCACCGATCTGGCAAGCCAGCATTTCGGCCCCTCGTACAGCTCCCCGTGAAAGATGCGATGCTGCGACTTCGCTGTCAACCTCGCGCACTGCTGTACGGCCGCTGCCCAAACGGGCGGAGGCCTCTTCCTTCTGCCTGCGATCTGCCGATACACCGGCAGCATGAGCCCCTTGCTCCGGACCAGTCCCGGCAGCCTTTTGTCCTCCAGCAGCCAGTCGTTCGGCTACCGCCCGAATCATTTCACTTCCATATGCCATGCCCTTTGTCTCATTTATGCGATAAAACCAATCCAGATGAATGACAGCAACAACGAGCCGTTTTCCGGATGCGCGGGCCTGATAAAGCGCCAGTTCCAACTGGGCGAACGCTTGCGCACGGGCCGGAGTTTCGATGACTGCTTGCACCTGTTTGACACCATCCTTTACCCTCAATAATTAGTGCTATCATCCCATATAAGTATTAGAAAAATTTAGGATGGTTGTTTAGAAGAATGTTAGATTCATCTGTCAAGATGCTAATAGGAGCAACTTCTGCCTAACATAAATAAAGAAGACCGCCCTGCGCAAGCAAGGCGGCCTTCCTTCGTCACGGTGAATACCTGTCTAATCAGCGACTCCTGCGTTTCTTCCAGCTTCCGAATAGTCAGCCGTATACTTATAGCCGAATCCCCATACGGTACGGATCAAACGCGGTTCCTTCGGATTATGCTCAATCTTTTTCCGCAAATTTACGATATGAACGTCAATCGCCCGATCCGTGACAAAGGAGTCGAATCCCCTTATCGCGTTGATCAGCTCCTCACGGCTGAATACTTTGCCCGGATGGGCAAGAAACAGCTTCATCATCTCGTACTCAGAAAAAGTTGTCTCCACCAGTTTGCCTCTTACGAGCAGCAAACGGCGTTCCAAATCCAGTTGAATCGGCAAGCCGTTCAACACTGGAAGAGCCTCTTCCGCTTCTGCTTCCGCCTCCGGTTCCGGTGCGGTGATATGGGAACGGCGAATTAATGCTTCCACCCTTGCCGTCATCTCATGCATGCTAAAGGGCTTGCACATATAGTCATCCGCTCCGGCCTTCAAAGCCAGCACGCGTTCTGACACTTCACTCTTCATAGACAAGATCATAATTGGTACATGAGACCGTTCTCGGAGCGTACTGCACACTTCCATGCCGTCCCGATCCGGCAGCATTAAATCCAGCAGCACGATATCGGGCTCAAATTCATTCGCCGTCCGCAGCCCTTCCTCCGCAAGTCCCGCTTGCTTCACCAAGTAGCCTTCCTCCGACAAATACATAGACAGCATATCACTCATCATGACGTCATCTTCTATGACTAAAACTTTATACACTGGCGCCACCCCTCATTGGGATTGGAGATTTCTGTCGAATTCGATATTATATCCATAATATACAATATCAACCCCAGAGGGACAATCGTTTGTTAGAAAAATGTTAGGAATATTTGTCGAACTAGCAAACATTATTTGCTACACTCTGTTTTTCAAAGATAGTATGGTTTCGTCAAGACGCTTCCTAAGCCGCCCCGCAGCTTCCTTCCAGCTTGGCTCATCAAACGGTTCTCGTTTCACAACCGCCTCGAGCGCCCCAGCCTCGCAAGCGATCGCATGAGCTGACAAATGGCTCGACGCGCCCTTCAACGTATGCAGCATCCGCTTAACTGTGCCAAGCTGTCCGCTTTGCAGGTTCGCCTCCAGCTTATCCATAAAATCAGAGTAATCGCTCTCGAATTGATCCAGCATATGCAGCAAAATCATTTGCTTGCCATTCACCCGCGCAAGCGCCGCCTCCAGATCAATCCCTTCGACGGCCGGTATGTTATGCTCCGTCAAGGCTGGGGCACCCGACAGCTTGTCAGGCAAAGAGCCGGCAAGCGGCAGATGAAGCGACAAGGCAATCGCGGAATACAGCTGCTCTGCATGAATTGGCTTCGTGACAACTCCGTTCATGCCTAGCCGCATGTACGTTTCATGATCGGAACGCAGCGTGTTGGCAGTCACTGCAATAATCGGGATGTGCCGGTAAAGAATATTGTCGCGAATGAGCCGCGTTGCTTCCATACCATCCATTTCCGGCATGTGAATATCCATCAGGATAAGCTGCCATTCTTCCTGCTCCAGCATCTGAAGCGCTTCTTTGCCGTTCTCGGCAACGCCAACCTCAAACCCGTAGGCCTTCAGCATTTCCTGAGCCACCATCTGGTTGATGGCATTATCCTCCGCCAGCAAAATACGAACGCCGCTTGCCGGCCCTGCTACCATAGAAGAGGCGGCCTGTATGGCGGCTTCTTTCAGTTCCCGATCCGCAAACTTCCGCTTCTCCCTACTAGAGGAATCGATCATCAGCCGGCTAAGCGCCGTGTACATTGCTTGCCGGGTGACGGGCTTCGTCAGCAGCGCTGACGGCCGTTCCGATTCCGGCATCTGAAGGAGTTCATCCCTTCCGAAGGAAGTCGTAAATACGGCGGTCTGAACGCCAGCCGCCTCCGCTTCCTTGTGGAAGGCCAGCCACGTCTCCGCGCCGTACATATCCGGCATCTCCATATCAAGCATAATCAGCTTCGGCCTCTCCGCCGCCTTCACCCGCTTCAACCGCGCCCTGGCCGATTTCCAGGAATAGAACGGCACAGGCGTCAGTCCGAAGGAATCGACCACTTTATACCAGTGCAGCCGCATTTCATCATTATCCTCAACGATCCAGATCGTCTGCTGCTCAGTACCTTCAATGGAATAATTCACGGGTGCAGAGTTCTGAAGCAGTGCGAATCGAAGCTCGAATTGAAAGCGGCTGCCAGAGCCAAATTCGCTCTCAACCTGTAGCTTGCCGCCCATCATCTCGACGAAAGCATTGGAGATGACGAGACCCAGGCCAGTGCCGCCAAACTTACGTGTCGTGGAGCTGTCAGCTTGCGTAAACGGCACAAACAGCTTGTCCACCTGCTCCTGCGACATGCCGATGCCGGTATCCTCTACCATGAAGCGCAGCTTCAGACTGTCCTGCTGCTGATCCAGAACTGTCAGCCTCAGCATTACTCTGCCTTGCGACGTAAACTTAATCGCATTCATGCAGAGGTTGAGCAGAATTTGCTCCAAGCGCAGCGGATCGCCAACAAGCGTAATCGGCAGCTCCTTAGGCGAATCCAGTATAAATTCAAATTGCTCTTTGCCCCCCATAAAGATGCTGAGCTGATCGGCCAGCCGGTGAAGCAGCTCCTCCGGCTTAAACGCCAGCCGTTCTGGTTCGACTTTGCCCGCTTCGATTTTGGAGAAATCGAGAATATCGTTAATGATGCGCAGCAAGGTGTCGGAGGACGTATTGATCTTATCCATGTAATCCTTCTGCGAAGCCGAAAGACCCGTTCGGCGCATGAGCTGCGCCAAGCCAATAATACCGTTGAGCGGCGTACGGATCTCATGGCTCATCAGCGCAAGGAAGCTGCTCTTCGCCGTATTCGCTTCCTCCGCTTCTTGTGTAGCCCGGATCAATTCCTCCTGAATGCGCTGCTGCTCGGATACATCACGCGCAATACAAGAATAGAATAATTCACCCGTCCGGCTGTTGGCGTGCGCGACGACGACCATGGAGACAAATATTTTTTTGCCCTCGCAGGTGATTAACTCCGCGTTGCCCTCCCAGAAGCCTTGGCGCTCCGCTACTCTAGCCCCGTTAATCAGCTCTTTGTATACGGGCGGTTCCATATGACGCTTCAATGTCGTATATTTCGCCGAAGCATCCAGCGCCAGCATTTCCTTGCCAGCCGTATTCATATAAATAATGCGTCCTCTATGATCAACAGAGGCGATCAAATCCTGCGCGGAACCAACGATGTCGAGGAGCCGGTTCTGCATTTTTTCCATCTGCAAATGTTCCGAAATATCATAGGCCATACCCACAGTCCCTGTAAATTTGCCGTTATGGTCACGCAGCCCGTTGCTGCTGTGGCGCACCGGAATTCTAGTGCCGCTTCTATGTATGAAAGTCCATTCCCGCTCGTAGGAGAAGTTTTCCATCCGCAGCTCATGGAACAGCTCCAGTCCCGGCACTACCGTTCTCCCTAGACGGTCGGACAATAGCTCTGCTTCCTCGCGAATCTCCTCCGGATCGATGAATAGCAGCGGCGTCGCATGACCGCGCACCTCCTCCAGCTTATAGCCGATTAAATGCTCGGCAGCCGTATTCATGTAGGAAATGCGGTAATGCTCATCCAGCACGATAAACGCATACTGGTTCTGGTTAATAATCGCGCCAAGCTGCTCGAACATATCCTTCAAGTGCACCATCATGCCATTAACGGATGCTGCAAGCTTGCCCACCTCATCGCTGGGCAGCTCGTTCAAATGCTCGGCGTCAAACCTGCCGTCTGCCGCTTGCTCAGTTACAGCAAGAATACCCTCGAGACGGCGGACGATCGTTGCAAAAAAGATAAAAAACAAAATGACGACGACAATTTCTGCCAACGCAATGGTCGCGAAGGTCTGCAAGAACACCCGGTTCAGCCCTTCATTCAGGCTGGAGCTTGGCATTTCTAACGAGAATCGCCAGCCGGTTACCGCATCCACCTTCTCATAGAAGACGATGTGTTTATGCGTACCCCTTTTCTGCTTGAAGGTTCCCGACTGCTCCTCCTGAGCAGCTCCCGTCCCCGCCTTAGCCTTGGCTTCCATAGCCTCCTTGAATCCAATCGTTTCATTCAGCTCTTCATCGGGAGCAGCCGAATAGATCATTTCACCTGCACGGTTAAACATTCGGAATACGCCCGTCTCCTGCTTTTCTAGACGGAGGTAGGGCTCGAGCACCGACAACTGCATAGATGCATAGACGACACCGATGATCTTGTTCTGATCGCCATACACCGGAACAACGATAAATGACTGCTTGTCCGTCTCAAAAAAATGGAATCATCGGGTCGGTTACCGTTACTTTGCCTTCAATCGCGTCCAGAAAAAAGGACTGGCCGCCCATTGGGATCGTCGGTCCGTTGGTCCGGATCGCAAAACCGTTCGGATGAACAAATCCAATCGCATGATAGGTAAATCCGGATCGCACCAGCTCACGGTTGAAATAGCGGAGACGCTCCTCATCCGTTCCGAAGCGGACCACATCGGTCCGACTCATGACCAGTACCTCAGCTCGCCGGATGGCAAGCCAAGAAGCCAGCTGACTCGCTCCGCTTTGCAGCCTGCTCATCGTTTTCTCCTTCGCCGAATCGATCATTTGCTCGCGTACGGTCATGTAATTGCTGACACCTGCAAGCAGTAGCGGAATGATGGAGATCAGCACGATCAACAGCAGCCCTTTAGTTCTGAGCGACATTTTATTCAAACAAGCTTGCCCCTTCCGAGCGATGTCATTTCTTGTATTATACCGTCCAAAACTCGCAGATGGCGATATCACGAAAAAAAACGCCTGAACAGGAATCACCCCATCCAAGCGTTTAGCGCCAAATTATTATTTTGCAAGAATTTCTTCGATCGCATGCAGCTCTTCAGCCGAGAAGTCCAGCCTGCTCAATGCCGCAACGTTGTCGTCGATTTGTTCCACACGGCTTGCACCGATCAATGCGGACGTTACTTTGCCGCCGCGAAGCACCCATGCCAGCGCCATTTGAGCAAGCGATTGTCCGCGTTCGGAAGCCAGCTCGTTCAGACTGCGGATTTTCGCCAGCTTGTCTTCCGTAATCTGATCCGATTTCAGGAAGACGCTAGGGCCGCCTGCGCGGGAATCAGCTGGCACACCGTTCAAGTAACGGTTGGTCAGCATCCCGCCAGCCAGTGGCGAGAATACGATGGATCCGATTCCGTCCGTCTCCAGCACATCCTGCAAGCCGTCCTCGATCCAGCGGTTAAACATCGAATACGACGGCTGATGAATGAGGCAAGGCGTGCCAAGCTGCTTCAAGATCGCCGACGCTTTGGCCGTCTGCTCCGCGCTGTAGTTGGAGAGGCCGACATAAAGCGCTTTGCCCTGCCGTACGATATGATCCAGGGCAGCCATCGTTTCTTCAAGCGGAGTATCAGGGTCCGGACGGTGATGATAGAAAATGTCGACGTACTCCAGATTCATCCGTTTCAGACTTTGATCCAGGCTGGAAACCAAATATTTGCGGGAGCCCCACTCGCCGTAAGGTCCCTCCCACATATAGTAGCCGGCTTTAGTTGATATAATAAGCTCATCGCGGTAAGCCGCGAGATCCTGATGCAAGATTTGTCCGAACATTTCTTCGGCTGAACCTGGCGGCGGTCCATAGTTGTTAGCCAGATCGAAATGAGTGATGCCCAAATCAAACGCCCGGCGAACCATAGCTCTGCCATTCTCCAACCGGTCATTTCCTCCGAAATTATGCCACAAGCCTAACGATACAGCTGGCAGCTTCAAGCCGCTGCGTCCCGCACGATTGTACTTCATTTGTTCATAACGGTTTTGCTCCGGTAAATAAGCCATCGATGTTCATCCTCCTATGTATGGACTACTCCTCTATTGTAACCGAGCGGAAACGCCAATGCCATTCCCGTCAAAAAAGCTTTTGTAAAGGGCTATGCGGGTGCTGTCCCGTCAATCCAATTCAACTGAAATTCCCGACTCGATCGAATCGTCTCATCGAAGAAATTCCGCTGCTCCTCGGCAAGGGTCAAGAACGACTCGACGCAGGATGGATCGAAATGCTTGCCGCTTTCCCCGCGAATGTGTTCCATCGCTTCATCGTGAGACAACGCTTGGCGATAGGAACGCGATGAAGTGAGCGCATCATAGACATCCGCAATGGCAATTACTCTAGCGAGCAGCGGAATGCCATTGCCGCTTAGACCGCTTGGGTAGCCGCTGCCATCCCAGCGCTCGTGATGAGAGCGGATAACAGCCAGCTCCTCCTGCATGAAGCCCAGCCTCCGGCATAAATGGTATCCGGTCAGAGGGTGCTCCTGAATAATGGCCCGTTCCTCCAGATTAAGCTTGCCCGGCTTGTTCAGAATATGGCCGGGAATGCTTAGCTTGCCGATATCATGGACAATCCCCCCTTGGGCGATAGCCCGCAGCTGATTCGAGGATAAGCCCATTACTTCTCCCAGCTTAAGAGCGTAAATCGCAACCCGGTAGTTATGGCCCGCTGTATAAGCGTCCCTGCTCTCCGTCGCGCGGATAAGCTCCTTAATAGCCGGAGACATATAAGCTTGAATCCATTCCTTCGGATTGCTGCGAAGCAAGAGCAGCATCGAGGAGGTCAATGAGCCGGTGCTTCTGTACTGCAGCAAAATGCCCGCCGACATGCCAATGACTGATGCCAGCAGCAAGATATGATACAGCCACCAGCTCAGCTTCCACGATTCCCCCGTGACGATAATCATTTGCGCCAGAATCATCCAGCCGGCGCTGTACACGATAGCCAGTTGAAGCGGAAAACGGGAAGACGTGTAAGTTTGCCAATAGCGCAGCATCGTCCATAAGTTCAGGGCAACAATGATGCCCGTAGCAATCCAGCGCATCGGGTTTTCTTTCAGATGCAGCCATTCGGTTACTTGAGGCACGTACCATAAGAGCAGGCAGAGCGCCACAAGCGCAGCCGACCATACCGGAACGAGCCAGCGCTGCCAGCGGGACAGCCAGCGGATGACAAAGCGATCGGAGGACATCGAGGATAGCCACAGCCAGAGAACAGCAAGCAGAATGCTGATCTGGGCAGCCGTTCCGGATATGCTGCTATGATAGCTCAGCAAGCCAGGCGTCGACATGCCGTGTACCGTAAACAAAGCGGCAAGCGAGACATAAGCAAGCGACAAGAAGCTGATTTTCAAATTGCGAATCCGAATAGCGGCAAACCCGATCGCTACCGCAACAATTAGGGCAAATAGGGAAACGATGCTGACTATGTAGAAATGTCCATGTGGAGAGTGAATGTCGGCATCCAGCGGAGACGTGCTCCGCAAAACGATGTAGATGGCCAGCGGCAATGCCATAGACAATGCAAACCAGCCATAAACCCGAGGTGTGACGCGCAAGACCAAAACCTCCCCCTTTAATATGATTACGAGATCCCTTGTATCTGAGCACGATTCAGCGCCGCCATCCATTCATCCAGTTGATCTCTTGGCATCGGCTTGCTGAAATAAAAGCCCTGCATTACCTGGCAGCCGGAAGCCTTCAAGAAATCAAGCTGCTGCTCGGTCTCCACCCCTTCCGCCACCACTTGCAGATTAAGCTGGCTGGCAAGCGTAATGATTGTATTGACGACAGCCCGCTTGGCAGGAGAATGGCTATGCTGCATAAACAGCTTATCGATCTTCAATGTATGAAAAGGAATGAGATCAAGGCTTCCGAGCGAGGAATAGCCGGAACCGAAATCATCCATCGATATCGTAATCCCCATATCCTGCAGCGGCTTCAGCTGATTGACGACGTCTATTACATTGTTCATGACGATCGTCTCCGTAATTTCCAGCTCCAGCAGATGTGCGGGCAGCGTAGAGCGCTCCAGTGCAAACAGGACCATATCCATCAGATTTTTACTGTCAAATACTTTAACTGAAAGATTCACCGACACGGTGAGCGGCTCAGGCTCATGCTGATTCCACTGGACGCAATCTTTGCATGCCTGTTCCAGCACCCATCGTGTCATAGATACGATCATACCCGTCTCTTCTGCAATCGGAATAAATTCATCTGGCGAGATAATTCCATAAGCAGGATGCTTCCAGCGAAGCAGCGCTTCAAATCCGGTCGGATAGTTCGTATCGGAATTCCACTTGGGCTGATAGTAGTTTACGAACTGCCCTTTAGCCAGAGCAAGCTGCATGTCCTTCTCCAGCTCCATTCTGCGGGAAGCCATTCTATCCAATTCCATGTTATAGACAAAATATTGATTTTTCCCCTGCCGCTTTGCTTGATACATGGCAGTATCGGCTGCGATCAGCAGCTTGGACCGGTCCGTCCCGTGCTCCGGCGAGCTGCTGATGCCGATGCTGCCGGTAATGTAGAGCTCATTGCCCTCCAGATAATAGGGCTTGCGGATATGCTCTAATATGGAGGAAGCAATACTGGTGGCTTCAACGGCGTCAATGCCCTTAATAATAAGCAGAAACTCGTCGCCGCCCAGACGGAATATTTCCGATTGTTGGTCACTGAAGATCTGAAGTCGTGAGGCAGCCTCTTGCACCAGCAGATCACCGATGTCATGGCCCAAGGTGTCATTAATGACTTTGAAACGGTCCAAATCGAGGAAAAACAGCGTAAACGAGGCATTCTCTAATTCATCCTCGAAGTAGCGGCTTAAGGCATGCCGGTTCGAAAGACCGGTCAATGAATCGCTGTAGGCCATCCGCTCCAGAACGGTACGATCGAAATGAATAGCTCCCCAGGTAACAATCATTATCGCCAAAGTTGTAAAGGTGACGCCAAGCAGCAGAAATAAATTGACGGGAGCCGACTGCGCAACAATCTCAGGATTGCCGCACCAGAACGAAGCAGCAGCCATCCCCGTATAATGCATGCCGCAGACCGCTACGCCCATCAGAGCTGCCGCAGACCATTTGGACAGACCGGCGCGGGATGAGTTCCGGAATTTATGGAATAAATAAAGGGCCGCGCAGGATACCAGTACAGCAATAACGGCAGAAAGACCCCATAGGTAATAATTATAAGTTATCGATACGGTTGATGATTGCATCGAAGCCATGCCCGTGTAATGCATCGTTACGATGCCGGCGCCCATAATGGTCCCGCCTAAAGCCAGCCGCGATCGGCTGTTGTTCTTCGTCAGCGAGAATAAAAACGCAAAGTAGGATGCCAAAATCGCTGCAACGATAGAGACTAGCGTAATCGGAATATTATAGGTCATCGGCACACCGACATGGAAAGCGATCATGCCGATGAAATGCATCGTCCATATGCCACTGCCCATGACAAAAGCGCTGGCCGCCATCCAGCCCTGCTGGGCTTTGCCGCGAGAGTGAGATATTTTATAAACCAAATTCAAAGACGAGTAGGAAGCCAAAATAGAAATAATAAAAGACAACGCAACGATCCAGCCGTTATAATCTCCAGTTAATGCGAACATATTTCCCCTCCGCTCCAGCGGCAAACTGGGCGCTTACTAAATTTTTCATCTGCTCTATACCTATACAATCATACGAAATCGGTTAGGATGCAACATTTTTTTATTTTAGATTAAGGTTTTTTGTAAATTGTTTTGTTATAGTAGGTGAAGATTGCAAATTAGCACCGTATTATTGAAGGGAGCTCATAAAAAATGGAAAACAAAGATCCGCAGCAGCCTAGAGACGAAGAACAAAAAAATGCTGCGACGGAAGAGCAGCCAGAAGCGACTGAGGAACAGACGATTCAACAAGAAGAATCGGATCCAAACGCAACGGCTCACGACGAAGTGAACGAAGAAATCGATACCGTGGAAGGAGAGCAAGCAGCAGCTTCCGCACTCGCTGTACCGGCTATTGAACAAGCCCCTGCCCCGTCCAGCGGCGGAAGCAAAGCATGGATTGCCATATCAGCCGTGCTTGCAATTGTGCTCGTTATCGTATTGATTAAGCCTCCGTTCACCGGAAGCGGCAAAGCGGTCGCAACGGTTAACGGCGTTAAAATTACGCAGGACAAGCTTTATCATGCATTGCTTCCGCAAGGCGGCGCTTCTACGCTGGACGGCTTGATCACGAAAGAGCTGATCGATCAAGCAGCCGACAAAGCAAGCGTTAAAATCACGGACGAGGACGTAACTGGCGAAATCGATTCGCTGATTAAGCAATTCGGCTCGGCAGAAGCTTTGAATTCTGCGCTGACGCAAAACGGCATGACGATGGAAGATCTTCGCGAGGATGCAGGAATGCAGCTCAAAATCCGTAAAATTTTGGAGCCGCAAACAAAAGTAACCGATGATGACGTGAAAAAGTTCTACGACGAGAATAAAGCATCCTATGCTACGCCAGAGCAAGTCCGCGTTTCTCATATTATGCTTGGAACGAAAGAAGAAGCAGCCGATGTCCTCAAGCAGTTGAAGGACGGCGGCGATTTCGCTAAGCTTGCAGCGGAAAAATCGACGGATACGCAATCCGGTCCAAACGGAGGCGACCTAGGCTTTATCAGCAAGAGCAGCGGTTCAGGGGACGAAGCGTTTGACAAAGCGGCATTTGCGCTTGACGTCAACGAATTAAGCGATGTCATTCAGACGTCGGCTGGCTTCCATATCATCAAAAAGACGGAAGTTAAAGCAGCGACGAACCCGACTTTCGAAGAGAAGAAGGAAGACGTTCGCAAACAGCTGATTGATCAGAAAATTCAAGAGCTCTCCGCTACTTGGATGGAAGAGCTGCACAGCAAAGCTAAAATCGAAAATACGCTTGAAAAAGAAAAGGCGCCGGCACCGGCTGCGAAATAATTTTAAAAAGAAGGCGAACGGCTGGCTCTCAGCTCGTTCGCCTTCTTTTCATCCCCCATAAGCGGGACGCTTGATTATTATGCTATGATTGAATACGATGCATATTAGGAACGATCTACATAATGGAGGTTACAAGCGATTATGAGTCAATATCAAGTCACCAGCCGCGAGGAAACGTATACGATTTACGAATTAACGGAACCGGGTACAGATTCCCGCGTTCAAGTCTGCCCGGAGAGAGGCGGCATCGTGATCGGCTGCCAGCTGCATGGACTGGAGCTATTCTATCTGGACCGGGAAACATTCGAGAACAAGACGGCGAATATTCGCGGAGGCAACCCGATTCTATTCCCGATCAGCGGCCAGCTGGAGAACCGCTCTTATACCTGGAACGGACAAACCTACGAAATGGCGAATCACGGCGTAGCAAGAACGGCAGCGTGGGAAGTAGTCGGAACGAATACGGAGGGCGAGGCTTCCATCACACTGCTGCTCCGAAGTGACGAGACGACCAAGCAATCCTTCCCGTTCGACTTCGAGCTCATATTCACCTACGCTCTGAAGGACGGCGAGCTGCATACCCGCCAGCAGTACCGCAACTTGACTGCGGATCAGGCTATGCCTTTCTACGCCGGCTTCCACCCTTACTTCAATGTAGACAGCAAAAAGCTTTCCTACCATACCGATGCAACCCGTTATCTGGATTACAACGATATGATAGAAAAGCCGTTTGAAGGCGTATTTGATTTGGAAGGTCTTGTAGAATCCGTGACGCTGCTGGATACGAAAAAGAGTGAAATCTCCTTCCCGGTCGCTGGCGGCGCAACGGTACGCCTGTCCTATAGCGATATTTTCAAATATATGGTGCTATGGTCGGTTAACGGCAAGCCATTCGTATGCGTAGAGCCATGGATGGCAATGAACAGCGAGCTGAACCGTCAGGAAGAGCTTGTTATGCTCGAGCCTAACGGCACGCTGGACGCTAACCTTACCATTAGCTGCCAGCGTTAAACCGCAGCCTGATCGGCGGAGGCGCGAAGCACGGTTACTTGCTTTCCGTTATCTCTAAGTCTCTCCACCGTTCGTTTGACAGCAAGGTTTGCCGTATGATCCCATACTTTGGTTCCCGTGAGGTCGAGGTGAATTTCCTCGGCCTCGCATTGTGTTTCAATCTGTTCCTCCAGCTCGGAGGCGGATGCGAAGAACAGCTGCCCTTGAACACGGTACGTTCTTCGCGTTCCGTTCCACTCGCTGTCGATCTGCACTCTCGATGCTTTGATCGCAAAACCGATGAAGCTGAACAACACCCCTACACCTACCCCGATTGCCAAATCATGCGTAAGCAGTACGGCGGCAACCGTCGACAGCATGATGAACGTCTCTCCCGCAGGAAGCTTCTTCATCTTAAACACTGATGACCAGTCGAAAATCGATACGCAAACCATCAGCATAATGCCAACGAGCGCTGCCATCGGAATCATCGCCAATACATCGCCGAGCAGAACGGTCAGCAGCAGCAGAAAAAGCGCCGCGACAAGCGTTGACAGCCTGCGTTTCCCGCCCATTTTCACATTAAGCACCGACTCTGCGACGAGCGCGCAGCCCGCCATTCCTCCGAAAAAGCCGGCAACGATATTCGCAATGCCTTGACCGCGCATCTCCCGGATTTTTATCGGTCCGCTCTCCAGTCATCTCATCGAGCAGATTATGCGTCAGCATCGTTTCGGTATAACCCACCACGGCCAACGACAAGGAATAAGGTGCAATTATCGCGAGCGTATCCCAGCTGAACGGAATATCCGGCAGGAAGAAGGACGGCAGCGAAGCGTCAATCGCTGCGATCTCGCCGATGCGGGTTACATCGCCAAGTCCCAGCGCCCATACTCCAACGCTCAACAGAGCGACGGCAACAAGCGGCGATGGAACCGCCTTGAAATAACGCGGCAGCCAATAAATAATGGCAAGAGTGAGGCCGACCAAGGCGTACATGAGCCAGGATTCACCTTGAAAGTACCTGAGCTGGGACATAAAAATCATAATAGCCAGCGCATTAATAAATCCGGTCAACACCCCTTGCGGGACGAAGCGCATAAGCTTGCCGAGCTTGAATACGCCCATCAGAAACTGGATAACGCCCGTCAATACCGTAGCTGCAAACAAATACTGGATGCCGTGCTCATGTACGAGCGAGAGCATCAGTACCGCCATCGAGCCGGCTGCTGCGGATACCATGCCGGGACGGCCCCCCATAAACGTTACGACGAGCAAAATGCAAATCGTCGCATAAATGCCGACAACAGGCGGAACACCCGCCATAAAAGAAAATGCGAGCGAATCCGGCACTAGCGCCAGTGTCGCCGTCATGCCCGCCAGCACATTCACGCGGACATCAGTCATCCACTGCTCGCGCCAGGAAGCTTTTTGAAGCATACTTCACCTCTTCTTATCCTATAAATTACCGATCTATATGAATCTGTGCAAAGCGCTGAACCTGAAATTCGGCCACGCAGACAGTTCGTCCTCTATCGTAAAAATAGCCTCAAGGCAATAAAAAAACCGGCTCCACAGAGCCGGACGGTTCCTTCATTCATCATAACGCCATTCAAAAACAGGGTCAATCCCCCAACATCTGCACCTTCGGGCAGCTGCTAGTAGCCCTCTCCTACTCCTCCGGATACGATTGCTACGCTGGCACTGGCACCGATCCGCGTCGCGCCCGAAGCCAGCATCAGCCGAGCTGTCGCCTGATCTCGAACTCCCCCGGATGCTTTCACACCCATCTCAGGGCCAACGGTACGGCGCATTAGCGAAATATCCGCAGCAGTAGCTCCGCCTTTGCCAAAGCCTGTTGATGTCTTCACATAATCCGCCCCAGCTTCCTTACAGATCAAGCATGCCCGTACTTTCTCCTCGTCTGTCAGCAACCCTGTCTCCAAGATCACTTTGACGACTGCTTGTCCGTTAGCAGCAGCAACGACACCTGCTACATCTCCTTGGACTCCCTCGTCATCGCCGGATTTGAGCAGTCCGATGTTCAGCACCATATCGACCTCGGTTGCGCCATTTGCGATCGCATCCCGCGTCTCCGCTGCTTTCGCGAACGTAGTTGTCGCCCCCAGCGGGAAACCGATAACTGTCGTTACACCCACCTTCGAATCAGCCAGCAGCTCCGATACCAGCTTCACCCAGCCCGGATTGATGCACACCGTCGCAAAACCATGATGCTTTGCTTCTTCGCAAAGCTGTACGATCTCGGCCTTTGCCGCATCTGCCTTTAGCACGGTATGATCGATTGCCGCCGCAATATCTGCGGCCGTCAAGTGATGTCCTTCACTCATGATGGATCGCCCTCCTTGTTATTTCCCCCATTATAATCAACCGTATACGCCTAGAGCAATAAGACGGACTAAGCGGGATGTCCTCTTATAGTATGTCTTAAGTTTTAATTTTCAGAAAATTAAAGAATGCTAAACAGGAATTCATCTGCAAACGTAGAATAGGGAACTCGTTGTCAAATATAGGATATGGAGGGATGAGAGGTCTATGTTCAAGAGGTTCAAATGGTTAGGCTCCGCCTTGTTGGCTGTATCAATGATTGCAGCCTCGACAGGCACCGTCACTGCAGCCGAATCAGCAACGACCGCAGCGGGCAAGCACATTACTCTGCTGCACACGAATGATATGCACGCCCGAGCGGTTGAAAGCACAAGCGGTGAAATGGGCTTCGCCAAGCTCAGCGGCATCATCGACAGTTACCGGGCAGCTAATCCCAATACGCTTCTGCTTGACGGCGGAGATGCCGTGCACGGGACAACCTTCGCTACTTTGGTGACCGGAGAGAGCGTCGTGCAGATTATGAACAAAATGGGCTATGATGCTGCAGTACCCGGCAACCATGAATATAATTACGGTTATGAACGGCTGCTGGAGCTTGAGAACGTAATGACTTATCCGCTGCTTAGCGCGAATACCCGCGTAACCAAAGACCAGACACTCTTGTACAAGCCTTACGTCATTAAAGAAGTTGACGGAGTAAAAATCGGCATATTCGGTTTGACGACGCCGGAGACAGCATATAAAACACATCCCAATAATGTGAAAGGGCTATCCTTCACGAACCCCGCGAAGGAAGCGCAAGCGATGGTGGATGAGCTGAAGGATAAGACGGACATCATCGTTGCCGTAGGTCATCTTGGACAAGATGCAGCAAGTGAAGACACCAGCCTGAAGCTGTTGAAAGAGGTGCCCGGCATTGACGTATTTATAGATGGTCACAGCCATACGGTGCTGAAGGACGGCCTTGTGGCAGGCAACGGAACTCTCCTAGCCAGCGCAGGAGAATATACGAAATATTTAGGTGTAGTCGATCTATGGTTCGATAACGGCAAATTGGTCAAGAAGCAAGCTGCACTCATCGATCAGAAACAAGCTGCGGCTATTAAGCCTAATGCCGAAGTGGCGGCGCTCGTTGCAGATATTCAGAAAAGCCAGGAAGCCATTCTGTCACAGGAGGTCGGCAAGGCGGCCGTCAAGCTGGAGGGTACCCGTGAGCTTGTGCGGGCGAGTGAGACGAATCTGGGCAACCTGATCGCTGATGCGATTCGTGATGCAGCCGGAGCTGACGCCAGTCTGATGAACGGCGGCGGCATTCGAGCTTCCATAGATGAAGGCGTCATTACGAAAGGAGACGTCATCACGGTACTGCCATTCGGCAACCAAATCGTAACGTTGAAGGTCTCTGGAGCCAACTTAAAGGCCGCGCTTGAAAATGGCGTTTCCGATTACCCCAATCCGAAAGGCGCATTCCCGCAAGTGTCCGGCATTGCATTTAAGATTGATGCAGCTAAACCGGCGGGCGAACGCATTCATTCCGTAAACATAGGCGGCAAGCCGCTTGACGCTAAGAAGCAATATGTGTTGGCAACGAATGATTTCATAGCTGCGGGCGGAGACGAATATGCCATGTTCAGCAGCTCTCCGCAAGCTGGGATGTATGGCTCGCTTGATGAGGCACTCATTGCCTACATTGAGAAGCTGGAGGGCACGCTTCCGAAGGTTGAGGGGCGTATTACTGCCGCTGCCACCGTCGCATCAGAAGTTCCGCCTGTTGCGACCGAGCCGGAACCTGCAACGAGTGCAGAGCCGGAGGTGAAACCTGAGCCTAAGCCAGAAACGAAACCTGCGGCTAAACCGGAGCCCGCTTCATATACCGTTAAGAAGGGCGACACGCTCTGGTCGATTGCCAAAGTACACGGAACGACTTGGCAGCAGCTTCGCGACCTCAACGGCATTGCTAACCCGAATCTCATCTACCCGGGGCAAAAAATTAAGCTGTCAGCTTAACTTATCGGGGCTGAGCATAAATCAAAAAGGCGTCCCCAAAGTCAGAATTGACGGCGGGACGCCTTTTTTCCCTGATGGATTGGATGCGGGAATTTGAAACTTTCCGGATCAAAATGTAAAAGTGCAGGCTGTCTGCCGGGTTTCGCCAATTTAAGTCATCAAACTGCAAATGTGCAGGTTGTTTGCTCTAATAAGCTGGAATTAGGGGAAATTGTCCGATTTCAAATGTACTTTTACATTTTGATAGCGATTCTAAGGGTTTTGAGGCTTATCAAAATGCACATTTGCATTTTGACCTCATCAGGAACATTAAATGGCAGCTAGGGACAAAAGCCAGAAATGGCGGTACAAGGATAAGATCACCCTTGTACCGCCATTTCTTATTAGCATTACGCTGCTTGTTTGCTCTGCTCTCTTCCCCGGATGCCGTGCTTCCGCTCGTACACCAGATACAAAACCAGATACACAACGAAAAACAGTCCTGAGAAAAGAAACATCGTTGCGTAATTGGTCCACATCGCCGCAAAGCCTAAGAGGATGGCGCCGGAGCCGATACCGATATCAAACAGATTATAGTAGGTAGCCGTAGCGACGCCACGCCGTTCCGGCTCCACTCTGTTAATGACCCATGCCTGCAAGGCCGGGAATAAAGCTCCAAATCCTAATCCATAGAACACGGCTGCCAGAAGCAGCATCGCAGTCGTCTCCGTCTTATACAGCAATACACAACCAATCACACACAGTATGGCTGAAGGGAATAACACCCAGAATCGGCCTTTCCGGTCAAACAACGGACCGCTGACGAACCGGATCAGTACCTCGCTGATTGCCACGACAAGGAAGAAATAACCGATATTGGCTAGTCCCTTCTCAATACCAAACAGCGTAATAAAGCTGAGCAACCCGCCAAATGCGAAGCCTACCATCATGCCAAGCACAGACGGGAACAAAGCTTTCCGCTCGACAACGCCATGCACCCACGACACTTCGCGGGCAGCCGCCGTCTCTCGTATCGCCGCTTCAGCCTCGCGCTCCTTAGCGGCAGCCTTGATTTGTGCCTGTCCCTCGGGTGACAGCCGGACGAATAAGGTAAAGAATAGCGACAGCAGCAAGATGACAACGCCGAAGCCAAACAATCCGCCGTAGCTGTAATGGTCCAGCAGCCAAATGCCAAGAAACGGACCTAATGAGAAGGAAATCGCATTACCTGTCGCAAAAAAGCCCATCCCTTCCCCTCGGCGGGAAGCCGGGATGACATCAGATACGACGGTGCCAAACATCGTGGTCGCAAGCCCAAAGCCAATGCCGTGCACAACACGGAGCAGAAGCAGGACGGATAACGTGCCTGCGACATAATAGCTGGCCATTCCGATCAAGCAAATAATGACGCCAACGAGCAGCAGCCCTTTTTTACCCAGCCGCTTCATCCCCGCCCCTGTCAATGGACGGGATAGAACGGCGGCAAACGTAAAGAAGCCCAGTATCAAGCCGATTTGCGACTCAGTGCTGCCTTGGTCCGCCGCAAATATAGGCAAAGTAGGCAGCAGCATTTCGATCGCCATAAATAGAAATAAATTGGATAGAGACAATAAAATGAAGTTTTTCGTCCATAAGGACTCACGCATGCTGTAAAATCCCTTCGACTTTCGTTATGAATTTGGAAAGCGTACCCCGCTTACCAGCTAAAGACCATCATAACGCAGCCTAATCCCGCTGTAAATCGACGTTTTACATGAAAGCGGCTCCATCCCCTACCCTGCCATAAGGCTCGCTGCCCGGCAGTTCATCGAACCATATGGCGTCATCCGGACAATCCAGCATCATGAAATGCCCCTCGCGGCCGTACTTCGAATGATGATACTTCAAATAAGCTTTGCCATTGTCAATCGACACAATCTCGATCTTGCCGGAGCTATGATACATAACGAGCTTTAGCGGGCTTCCGCCAGCGGAGATGAGCGCTTTCGCTCCTTCCACGACTTGAAAGGCGCGTTTCAAACGAACGGAAGCCTCTCTGTCGCCGCTTTCGGGATGCTGAATAAACACCAGAGCCGGCGATACGCCGATCCAGGCCAGTTGATTGAGCATATGCGCCAATAGAAACGGGTCGTCATTGATGCCTTTCAGAATAGGGGTGTGATTGACTAGAATGACGCCGGCCTGATGAAGTGCTTCCAGGCTGACGCGTGCCTCCGGTGTCAGATCGCTAGGACGATGGAATTGCGTGGTCACTTGAATGCGGGTATTGTCCGGAAACTCCCCCCTGCCGATGGCTTCAACCAGCTCTGCAAGCTGCGAATCTCCATCCAGCAAGACCGGATTGCCGTTGTTCAAAGTAACCGAATATTGGGGTTGCGGCATACAAACTCCTCCTTAAAAAAGAATTTGTGGTGCACGCTTCACCAGCGGGGGTCGATAAAAACACAAAAAGACCCTTACAATCCTAAGGTTTGCAAGGGTCATAAACATTCGTATTCATACATTAGATGACCCATCCACTGCTGACGAGGTTAGCTGACGGACTCGGGTAGATGGTACCCTAAGGCTGATGCTTGACATCAAAACCTATTCGCCCCACTTGCATTTGGTTCCCCCGCTTTCCAGCAATGCCGGAAATTAAGCGTAATCTAATTTTAAAAGATGCCCAAACCATTTGTCAAACGATCCGGCAAATTCCAGCCAAAGCCTATAAATTTAGCGTTCGATCAGCTTGAAATCATCATAATGAAAGCCCGGAGCTACCACGCAGGATACAAATACAGGCTCGTCCCCCAGCGGATGCGACATTTGCCATTCTCCTGCCGGTACCAGCGCTTGCGGCTGCTGGCCATTCAGAACATCGCCGCCCAGTATAATTTCCTGGCGGGTATGCGGATCAGCTTCTGTGCCTCCAAGCGTAAGCCTCATCGGGCCGCCGGAATGCCACAGCCAAAGCTCGTCCGAATGCACTTTATGCCAATCAGAGGATTCCTCAGGATGCAGCAGAAAATAAATCGAAGAAGCTGCGAAACGAGGGCCCGAATAAGGCGCACCCAGCACCTGATGCGGAATTTCGAAAGATGCTTTCCATAGCTCTTTGTACCAGCCGCCTTCTACATGCGGCTTCAACCCTAGAGCCTCAACCAAAGGGGACAGCTGTTTAACTGTATTGCTCATATGAACTCTCCTCCCAATCTCTTTCTAAAGCTTCGTTACTGCTTCAAATTTTATACCGAATGCCGAGAAATCGTCAAACGAGCGGATTTTCATCTGACAAACTGGCTTAATAAAAAAACCTGTTCCTCACCGCCCCCTGAGATGGAAGCGATAGAAACAGGCTTTTGGGCAATTGAATCCGTTATGCTGTACCGAACTGTGCCTGATGGAGACGGCTGTATACGCCTCCGGTTGCCACCAGCTCGTCATGCCGCCCTTGCTCGGAAATGCCTTCTTCCGTTACAACAACAATGCGGTCGGCATTCTTGATTGTTGCCAAGCGGTGAGCGATAACGAGCGTCGTTCTGCCAACGGAGAGTTCCGCCAGCGACTGCTGAATCGCCGCCTCAGTCTCGGTATCCAGCGCTGAAGTCGCTTCGTCCAGTATAAGAATCGGCGGGTTCTTCAGGAACATCCGGGCAATCGCCATCCGCTGCTTCTGGCCGCCGGACAGCTTCACGCCCCGCTCGCCGACTACCGTATCCAGACCGTTCGGCTGCGCAGCAATGAATTCCTCCAGCCGCGCCCGGCGGGCCGCTTCCCTAATCTCTGCCTCGGAAGCGTCCAGCTTGCCGTATGCGATATTCTCACGAATCGTGCCATGGAACAGGAATACATCCTGCTGTACGATGCCGATCTGCTTGCGCAGCGACTCCATCGTCACCTCGCGAATATCATGCCCGTCGACGGAAATACTGCCGCCGCCCACCTCATAGAAGCGAGGCAGCAGACTGCACAGCGTCGTCTTCCCTGCACCTGAGGGACCCACGAAAGCAACCGTTTCGCCTGCCTTAATGGATAGGCTGATGCCATTAAGCACCTTAGCCTGACCTTCGTAGCCGAAAGAAACATTATTGTAACGGATATCGCCCTTCACATGGCCGATATCATGCGCGTTTGGCGCGTCCGCTATATCCGGTTCGGTATCAATCAATTGAATGTAGCGCTTGAAGCCCGCGATCCCTTTCGGATAGCTCTCGATAACAGCATTAATTTTCTCAATTGGCTTAAAGAAAATATTCGTCATCAGAACGAAAGCGATGAACTCACCGTAGTGCAGCTGGCCTTGAATAACGAACCAGGCACCAAACAACATAACAAACAGCTGAACAAAACGCATGAGCATGTAGGTGACCGACGCGTTCATACCAATGATTTTATACGAAATAAGTTTGGCAACACGGAAACGGCTGTTGTTCTCCGCGAATTGCTTGCTTTCATGCTTTTCATTAGCGAATGCTTGTACGACGCGAATGCCGCCAACCGTATCCTCAACTCGAGCGTTGAAGTCTGCCATTTCGCTAAATAGACGATCCGAAGCCTTCGTCATCTTTTTGTTAAAGAAAATAACGAGCCAGATGATGATCGGAACGATGACGTAAGTCAGAATTGCAAGCTCCAAATTAATGTAAGCCATAATGCCAAAGGCGCCTATCAGCGTCATCACCGCGATAAACATATCCTCTGGTCCGTGATGCGCCACCTCGCCGATCTCGAACAGGTCATTCGTAAGCCGGGAGATCAGATGGCCGGTCTTCGTATTGTCGAAATACCGGAAGGACAGCTTCTGCACATGCTGGAACAGCTTGCGCCGCATGTCTGTCTCAATGTTAATCCCCAGCATGTGCCCCCAGTAGGTAACTACATACGACAACAGCGTATTAATTACGTAAATAATAAAAAGAATGGAACAAGCTGTAATGATATACATCCAGTTCCCGTCAGGGAGCAAGGTATCAACAACGTAACTGACTGCAAGCGGGAAGCATAGCTCTAGAATAGCTAGTACAACTGCGCTGCAGAAGTCAAGATAGAACAGCTTGCGATAAGGCTTATAATAGCTGAAAAATCTGCGAAGCATTTGCAATCTCCTTTTTTCGGGTAGTGGCTGTCAAAGCCATTGATAATGATTTTCAATTAAAAGCATACCCAAACTTCCAGCCAGTGTCAATTGCTGTTTAGGAGATCTTCAGCACTTCATTAGGAGCTGCTCCAGCCAGGATTGAGCTGAATTGAAGCAGCTTTCAAAGCTAAATTCAGCTCAGATTTAGTAAAGATTTAGTTCGGATTAAGCTGTACAGCAGCCTGTTTGCCGCTTACTTGAATACCTGTCTGCTTTTGCCCGTGCGACTTCAAATCGCCAACCAGCTGCTCCAGCAGCGCCTTCGCTTTGGGCCCTTCCTTGCCTGTAATCCGTATGACAAGCAGCACGGCATTCCCTGATTCCAGCAGCTCAACCGCTTGCCGCTGCTTCGTCTCGTAGTCATGCTGCTCGATATCGACGGACAGGCGCAGCTCCTTCACTTTCGCCGGCTGTTCCTTGACCTTCTCTTCCCGCTTCTGCCGGCTGGCCTCGTTCTTCGCCGAGCCTCTTCGCATCAGCCTGCAAGGCGGCGGGCTGCTCATCAGCGATTCGCAGACGAGATCGGCCTTCAGCTCTTTGGCCATTGCCAGCGCTTCAGCCCTCGATACGATGCCGAGATTCTCGCCGTCCAAGCCCGTAAGCAGCAGCTCGGACGCTTTTATCTTTTCATTCATAATCATCATTCGTTACCTCCATTAAACATTCATACAATTAAATTGTGAAAGGCTAGGCTTTGGCAACGGAAGTATTGCCCCCTGCCGCAGGCAAGCTTCCTCTTTGCCCGGCAGTCCCTTGCTCTGCGCGGCGGATCATCTTCTGCTGCTTCCATCTCAGCCAGACCAGAACGCCCCGGATATATTCGTCAGCGATCATGCAGCCATAGATGCCGAGAAGCCCCCAGCCCCAGTGAATCCCCACCACATACGGCATCAGACCGCCGACAGTGGTCGTCACCGTAAGCGATACGATCATAATAAACCGGGTATCCCCTACGGCGTTCAATGAGTTGCCAAAAGCCATGTTTAGCATTTTACCCGGCTGCAGCACCAGATTCATCCCCAGCAAGGAAACACCCATCGCAATAATTTCCGGCTCCTTCGTAAAAATGCCTAGCACTTTACCGCCAAACAAATAGATGACAAATGCATTCATCAGGACGATAAGCTCTGCAATCCACAAAGCGCGGAACACACTCTTATACGCCTTCCGGAATTCACCTGCGCCATACATATGGGCAATCTGGATTTGCAAGGCCATCGCAATCGACTGTCCCAGCATGAAACAGAACGATTCCAGCGTGTTCATATAGGTCCGCGCAGCCAGCTCGCTTGCGCCCAGCATCGCAATATAGCTGAAAATAACGAGCTGCGAGAACACCCAAGCCGACAGCCCGACGGCCAGCGGCCAGCCGATTCTCAGCACCTCTTTCAATAGCTTATTGTCGAAGATACGGAAATCGGCCAGATTGATTTTACGCTCAAAAGCGTTCAAGAACATGAACAGCAGCACGATCGTTGCGAGCAGACGGCTAATTACAGTAGAGATTGCGACACCGGCAAGCCCCCATTGCGGAAGGCCGAGCTCGCCAAAAATAAAGCCATAATTCAATATAACATGAACGACGTTCATCGCAATCGCAATATACATCGGACCCTTCGTATTGCCTGTGCTGCGGATGGATGTGCTGAGCGTTGCCATTATAGCCGTCAGAATCATACTTCCGCCTACGATAGAAATATACACCTTGGCGAGCGGCAGCAGCTTATCTGGAAGCTGAAGCACGGCTGCAATCTGCGTCGGCATGAAATATAGAATCAAGCTGAGAACGAGACCGATCAGTGCGGTCACCTTAACAGCAATAATCGCAATCGTACGCGCATCCTCATGCTTGCGGGACCCGATACGCTGCGCGATCAGAATACCGGCTCCACTAGATACGGTTACGAACAATGTGGTCAATGCCATGAACAGCTGATTGGAAAAGCCTACGACAGCAACCGCATCATCCGATATGCGGCTGACCATGAGCGTATCGGCCGCCCCCAGCAGAAATTGCAGAAATAATTCGATAAAAATAGGCCAAGCCAGCATCCAGAGCGAAAACTTGCTGCGCGGTTGCGAATTCATCATTTGAAACCTCCTGTTGTATACGACTGCAGTCTGCTGCCCAGACTTTGGAACATCGGCGCTATACGGCCTGCTTGCTGTCTGAGCATCAAAATCGTCATTTCAAATTATAGATGCTATACTGCAAGCAGTGTATCAGATTCAAAACCGAAACTTTCACGATTCCAACCTTCATTCCAATGAAACAACAGGAGGTTTCCATACCGATGACGCTCTTTCAATTTATCATACCGCCATTGCCGCATTATATGGCCAGCGGCTTCACGATCAATGCCCCCGGCTTCAGGCATCCCGGACGACGGAGGATCGAAGTATTCGATCTGCTGGTCGTGACAGAAGGCTGCCTGTATATCGAGGAGGAGGAGCAGCGCTTCGAGATCGAAGCCGGCCACAGCCTCATACTCCGTCCCGACGCCTATCATCATGGATGGCAGCCTTGTAAGGAGCAGACCTGCTATCATTGGCTCCATTTCCAGACGACGGGCGGCTGGAGTATTCATGATCGCAGTTATTCCATCCACGAGCCTGCCGAGACAGATTCTTCGGCAGCAGCAGCCCGGATCTTCACAACGCAGACGTTCATTAAGCAAGTGCCGCAATTTACGAAGCTGCTTCAGCCGGCAAAGGTGACGGAAACGATTCGGCAGCTAACCGAATTAGACCGCAGCAATCACCGCAGCAGCGTCAGTTGGAAGCAGCAGCTTCTATTTCAAGAGCTCGTGGAGCAGCTCTCAGCTTCCTATGAAATGCATAACTCATCGCCCGCTGCCCTATGCGCCGAGCAAGCCGCCACTTATTTGCGGCAGCACTACCGGGAAGCAATAACGGCTAAAGAGCTTGGCGAAAGCATTAATTTCCATCCCGTGTACATCGCCCGCTGCATGCAAAAGGTGTTCAGCTGTTCGCCGATCGACTATTTGACGCGCTTTCGAATTGAACGCGCTAAGCTGCTTCTGCTGCAAACCGATCAGCCTGTCGCCCGGATCGCCGAAGAGGTCGGGTTCAGCCATCCCGCCTACTTCGCGTCCAGCTTCACAAAGCATGAAGGAATTTCGCCGCGCAAATACCGCCAGCGCTTCGCGCACGGCTGAATTAAGCCGCACCGCTCTGTCGCATCTGGCGGTAATTAAGAATATTCGATTAGCGCTTGCTGTTCTGAATCAGATCCATTTTCAGCTGCCACGCCTTTTCGCTCAAATGAATGGCATACAGCTCTGGATTCAGCTTCCGCTGCACCTCCGGCTTGAACCTGGCCAGCTCCCGCTGGTGGAACGCACGGATTTGCTCCAGACTAGGAAGCTCATACACCAGCTCCCCTTTATCGATGACCCGGACGAGCAGCGGCACAGCCTCGTAATCCGTAACGACGCGGGAGATATAGGGGTGTACGGGGTCGAACAGCCTTAATGGCTCGCCCCGCACCATCTCATCCTCACCGCTAAGGGAGATATAATCGGCTTCCGCGAGGCCAGTGCTCCGGTCAACAATCCGGTAGACATCTTTGCGGCCAGGCGTAGATACTTTCTCCGGATTGTTCGACAGCTTAATCACCGGTATCCATTGCCCCTCACGCTCGCGGGCGGTCAGTTTGTACACGCCGCCAAGTGAAGGCTGATCGGCGGCTGTAATGAGCTGTGTGCCGACTCCCCAAGTGTCGATTCTCGCCCCTTGCGCCTTCAGGTTGAAGATCAGCGTCTCGTCGAGGTCATTCGATGCGACGATAGACACATAAGGCAGCCCCGCCGCGTCAAGACGCTTGCGGGCTTCCTTGGACAAGTAGGCAAGATCGCCGCTGTCGAGGCGGACTGCCGCCATCCGCTTGCCGATGCTCTCCAGCCAGCGGGCGGTATGAATGGCATTTTCCAGTCCGCTTTTGAGCGTATCGTAGGTATCAATGAGCAGCGTAACCCGATCCGGCAGCGCCTTCGCATAATTAAGGAATGCTTCCTCCTCGCTGTCATGTCCCTGCACCCAGGAGTGGGCATGCGTGCCCTTCGTCGGGATGCCGAACAACATGCCCGCATGCAGATTGGAGGTGGCATGGAAGCCAGCGATGTAGGTTGCTCTTGCTCCCCATACAGCGGCATCGGCCTCTTGCGCCCTTCGCGTGCCAAATTCCAGCAGCGTATCGCCCGCTGCGACCTGTACAATGCGGGATGCCTTCGTTGCGATCAGCGTCTGGTAGTTCATGAAGTTAAGCAACGCCGTCTCTACAAGCTGTGTCTCAAATACCGTTCCCTCTACCCGAATAAGCGGCTCGTTGGGGAACACAATTGCTCCTTCCTCCGCCGAGTGGAGTGTCCCTTTGAACTGAAACTGCCGGAGCAGCTCCAGAAAAGCAGGCTCATATTGTTCCTCCTGCTGTGACAGATAATGAAGCTCCTGCTCGTTAAAATGAAGCTCCCGGATATAATTGACGATCCGCTCTAGTCCAGCGAATACAGCATAGCCGTTGCCAAACGGCAGCTTGCGGAAGTAGGCCTCGAACACAGCGCCAGTATCGGCCGTGCCGTTTTTCCAATGGGCATACATCATATTAATCTGATATTTATCGGTATGCAGCGTTAGGCCGGAATCCGTCATGTTGCAGCACCTCTCTTGTTCAATTCCATCTTAACAGCATATCCAGCTTAAAGCGCCGTAAACGGCCCGTGATCAGTTAAGCTCGATTCCGAAATAGGTTCGCAAAGCATCCCGGTAGGCTTCATCGGTCTCCGGCTTGAACACCTGTACCCCGTCCGCCGTGAAAATCCGGAACTCCTCGCCCGCGATCGTAACTCGACCCTTTTCCGTTCGCAGAGCCGCTATCGCCAGCTGCTTGAAAATCGATTCCGGCGCATGCTCGCACCAGAACGAAGCCATCACATAATCCTTCGGCAGCTGAGGTTCCTCCGTGAACGAGTAAATTCGGTGCCACTCCCCGCCTTTCAGCTCACACAGCAGCCAGCCGAAATCGGCATCCCGCTCCATGCGGTACACCTCGGAGCCTTGCTGCTGCACTTCGAGCTCAATCATCCGCAGCGGTTTGCGGGGTACGATGCCGCCTACACCAACGTCACATAGATACCTATCCTCACCAAGCGTTACCTGCAAAATATGATGCCGCCGCTTCGGCGGCGTATCTGTCTCATCCCGCCAGAAGCGGCTGAAATAATGGACGACCTCAAAGCCAAGCTCAGCCAACAGCCAGCCGAATAACGCATTTAATTCGAAGCAGTAGCCGCCTCGCCGCCTCGTAACAATTTTATCGAACAAATGAGGAATTTCCAACGAAAGCGGTACGCCGTGCAAAATATCCAAGTTTTCATAGGGCACAGAATGAATATGGCATTCTTGCAGCCGGGACAATGTCTCAGCATTTACCCCAACATCTCCCGTATATCCAATCCTTTGCAAATAAGCGATAATGTCCGGCTGCAAATGCATCCGCTGTTGCGTGTCATTTGTCATCGTTGTTCTCCTCGCTATTCCGGAAGATAGACTTCTATAGGCATTATACCAGCAATTTATAATTGCATTTATCGGCCGAAAATAATATCAAGCACCGTACTCACAGAACCCGTCTTGCTTCCCCTAATAATGTCCGGGTTATAGACCTCCACAAAGCCGCAATTACAGCAGGAGACGAATAAATAATGATTGTATTGGATGTCGAAAAGCTTGCTCAGCCCCGTTCCCGTCATCGCAACCTCCTTCACCTCGCATTCATCATCTCCGCACTTGGCACAATGAAACTTATGTTGAATCATATCGATAAGCTCGGTCGAGCGCGGCAAGCCTTGTTCTTCTCCGCCTTCTTCCTCCTCATTCACCTCATTCTTGCATTCCGGACAGCTCCCGTCTTTACGAAGCTCTACCATCTCATGGCACCAAGGACATTTCATCACTGCAAATCCCCCTCTCTTTATCTGTTAAACGCTGCTTATATAGCAAAGGTTTCCATTAATTTGCTGTGACGTAAAAAAGCTGCGCTCCAACGCCTATCGCGCATGAGCACAGCTTTTATATACACCAATTCTGTTAGAGGCCTTCCGGCGCGTGATGCATCTCGCGTCTTTTCCCTAGTACCCGCCCTAGTACAACAACCAGTACGGCAAGCAATATCGGGACAACATAATGCCCTCCGGCAACAGGAAGCTCGAAAAAAGGTCCGATCCCCTTATCATTCTCCAGCATCTCGCCTGCAGTATAACCCAGAAGCGCCGCACCACCCCATACGATGATTGGGAACCGCTCCATAATTTTCATCAACAGCTGGCTGCCCCATACGATAAGAGGAATGCTGATTGCAAGCCCGATAATGATGAGTACAATATTGCCCTGCGCGGCGCCCGCAACGGCCAGCACATTGTCGAGACTCATGACGAGATCCGCAATAATGATTGTCTTCACAGCACCTGCCAGACCGACGCCCGGCTTCAGCTTATCCTCGCTGCCGTCATCCAGCAGCAGCTTCACCGCTATGTAAAGCAAAAGGATCCCGCCAATAACCTGTACGAAAGGCACCTTCAGTATCCATACCGCGACAAATGTCAAAGCGATGCGCAGCAGGACGGCGCCTGCCCCGCCCCATAACGTCGCTTTTTTCTGCTGCTGAGGCGGTAAATTCCGGCAGGCAAGTGCGATAACGACCGCATTGTCGCCGCTAAGCAAGACGTTAATGAGAATTAGCTTCAATAATCCGGTAATCAGCTCACTATCCATGTTGGGTGGCTCCAATCAATTGTATATAGTCGTAGAATCGGGAATGAAAAGGATACATGACCCTATCATACCCCTAAACTAAGGTCCCATAAACAATGAACCGGCAGCGCATGGCGTCGCTCTGCGTTCCAAAAGGGCGATCTTGCGCGAGGAATGAAGGCTGTTGCCTATTCATCCCGGAATTTAAAACCGGCTCCAATCCACCTCGGCTAGACTATCGGCGTGATAGTACAGAGGGGAGGCATCGAAGGCAAGAACCTTCGTCAGCTCGTTAGGCACGACTACACAGTGCATGCCGGCGGCAATTGCGGCTCTGGCACCATTTGGGGAATCCTCGATAGCGACCGCTTCAGCGGCTTCTACGCCGAGAGCTTCCAGCGCCTGCAGATAAAGTTCAGGATTCGGCTTGACCTCGGCGACATCGTCGGAAGTGCGAATACATTCGAAATAGTTGCGAATACCAAGCGAGGTCAAATATTTGTCCACCCATTTATAAGAGGAGCTGGACGCCAGACCGATCCGCAGCCCTTCTGCTCTAGCATGCTCCAGCAATTCGCGGATACCGGGACGTATTTCCTCGCGTTCCATCCTCGCTGTGTGTTCCAGATGGATGGCCTGCTTGAATGATTGCTTATCGATCTGAATACCATGCTCGGTTGATAAATATTCATAGGGATTGAAACCATCGTTGTTCGTGCCTATACAGCTGGAGTACAGCTCCAGCGACAGCTCAACGCCATGCTGCTTATATGCGTCACGGAAAGCGTAATACCATGGCGTTTCCGTATCAAGAATCGTGCCGTCGAAATCAAAAATAATCGCTTTAATCATACCATCAGCCCCTTAAGTTTTTGTGCGAGAGTCCCTCGGCAATAAGCTTAGGAATGAGAATTATCCTAACCAAACGGTAGCATTGTTCAAAAGTTTTAGTCAAGGTGCCAGCTATCAGCTTCTCTTAACTGAAAAAACCGCCGTACGCAGTGAAGCCGAATGGGCCTTCCTTTCCGCGTACGACGGCTTAGCCATCGTCTATTTGCGATGCATTTTAAACTCCAGAAACAGCTCATTATAATGCGACAGCATTCGTTTGCCGAGGTTCTCGTAAACCTCCAGCTTGGAGGTCAACTCCTTGTTCGGGTAGAATCGCTCGTCGCCCGCAACGTCCGCCGGCAAATATTCCAGCGCCTTGGCGTTAGGCGTAGAGTAGCCTACATATTCGGCATTTTGCGCGGCATGCTCGGGATCAAGCATAAAGTTGATGAAGGCATGCGCGCCTTCGATATTTTTAGCCGTCTTCGGAATGACCATGTTGTCGAACCACAGATTCGAGCCTTCCTTCGGCACCACGTAATCCAGCTTCTCATTCTCGCTCATAATTTCCGAAGCATCGCCCGACCAGACGAGGCCCACTGCCGCTTCCTCATTCGCAAGCAGCATCTTGATCTCGTCGCCAACAATAGCCTTCACGTTCGGGGTCAGCGTCCCCAGCTTCGTTTTGGCTTCCTGCAAGTGGGCTTCTTCGGTATCGTTCAGCGAATAATGCAGGCTGTTCAAGCCCATGCCAATTACTTCACGAGCGCCGTCGAGCAGCAGGATCTGATTGCGCAGGCTCTCGTCCCACAGGTCATTCCAGCTCTCGAACTTCAAATCCGTCAGATCGGGATTGAACACGATACCGACTGTCCCCCAGAAATAAGGAATCGAATATTTATTGTCCTCATCAAAGGACAAATCCAGGAAGCTCGGATCGATATACTGCAAATTCGGAAGCTTGGAATGGTCCAGCGGCAGCAGCAGCCCTTCTTCTTTCATTTTGCTAATCGCATATTCAGAAGGAATGCTGACGTCGAACGTCGTGCCGCCTTGTGCGATTTTCGTCATCATCGCTTCGTTGGAATCGAATGTCTGATAGATGACTTTCATTCCGTTCTCCTTCTCGAATTCCTTGAGCAGCTCGGGGTCGATATAATCGCCCCAGTTGTAGATTGTGAGCGTGTTGCCGCTCGTATAGCCTTGGCTGGAATTCAAATAAGCGGTCAGATACATCATCCCCGCAGACACGATAAGAACAGCGGCGAAAAGCCGTACCAGCTGCTTCATCTTCTTCCCTCCCCTACGGCCGTAGAGCGGTTATTCCGCTGATTCAAGAAATAATAGCCGATTACGAGTACGATCGTGAACAGGAAGATCAGCGTCGACAGGGCGTTAATGGACAAGGAGATCCCCTGACGGGCCCGTGAATAAATTTCGACCGACAGCGTGGAGAACCCGTTGCCCGTCACGAAAAACGTTACCGCGAAATCATCCAGCGAGTAAGTTAACGCCATGAAAAATCCGGCGAACACGCCTGGCTTGATGTAAGGCATAATGACCTTCGTCAGCACATTCCAGCTGCTTGCCCCGAGATCGCGCGCGGCGTCAATCAGCGTCGGACTCATTTCCTGCAGCTTCGGCAGCACCATGATGACGACGATCGGGACGCTGAATGCAATATGCGACAGCAATACCGACGTGAAACCCAGCTTAATGCCGATAATCGTAAACAGGATTAAAAACGAAGCGCCGATAATAACGTCCGGGCTGACGATCAAGACGTTGTTAAGCGCCAGCAGCGTGTTTTTCGGCTGATGCTTGCGAATGTAATGAATCGCAAGTGCGCCTGCGATGCCGAGTATCGTCGAGATAACAGACGATAACAGCGCAATAACGAATGTGTTGAGCACGATGATCAGAAGCCGCGTATCCGCAAACACTTCCTTATACCAGTCCAGCGTAAAGCTTTCGAAATTGCGCATCGAGCCACCGGAATTAAACGAGTAGAACAATAAATAGAAAATGGGCGCGTACAACACGACGAATACAGCGACCAAATATAGATTAGACAGCTTTCTTCTTGCCATCATCCTGCAGCCCTCGCTTTCTGCTTCCCGTCAGCAGCATAATGACCGCCATCGCGATAATGAGGAAGACGGCGATCGTCGCCCCCATCCCCCAATCCTGCGTCACGAGAAAATGCTGTTCGATCGCCGTTCCGAGTGTAATAACCCGGTTGCCGGCGATAAGCCGCGTAATCATAAAGAGCGACAGCGCCGGAATGAATACGGCTTGGCACCCTGACTTCACCCCGCTCAGCGTAAGCGGGAATACGACACGGCGAAACGTCGTCCATGGGGAAGCGCCCAGATCACGTGCCGCATAGATTAACGATGGATTCAGCTCTTCAAGCGAATTGAAGATCGGAAGAATCATAAACGGGATAAAGATATATACCGATACGAACACAAAGCTGAAATCGGTAAACAAAATTTGTTGTGTGCCGATGCCGACCAGTTCCAGTACGCTGTTCACAAAGCCGTATGTCCCGAACAGCCCGAGGAAAGCGTAAGCTTTCAACAGCAGATTGATCCAGCTCGGCAAAATGATAAGCAGCAGCCATAACTGCTTATGCTTTGTCTTCGTCAGCAAGTAAGCCGCTGGATAAGCCACGAGCAAGGAAAACGCGGTAATGAGAAACGCATACCAGAAGGAGCTCAGCGTCATCTGCATATAGACCGGCGTGAAAAACTTCGCATAATTGCTGAAGGTAAATTGGCCTTCCACATTAAAGAGCGAGTAGTACACGATCAGCACGATCGGCGCGATAACGAACAAGGCGATCCACAGCAAATACGGTACGAGGTAAATATTGCGCGTTCTAGCGTTCATCGCGAGCCTCACCGCTTAAGCCATCTTCATGCTCGCTATCGCTGTAAGCATCCAGCCGCTTGTCGAATTCTTCTTCCGTCTCGTTGAACCGCATAACGTGAATCGCTTCCGGGTCAAATACTAAGCCGATCTGCTCGCCGACAGATGCTTTTTTCGTTGAATGAACCAGCCACTCATTGTCCGCTTCATCATAGCAGCTGATTTCGTAGTGGACGCCCCTGAACAGCTGCGAATCAACCCGCACCTTCAGCTTGCCTTGATCGAGAGTCGTAATCTCCAAGTCTTCCGGACGGATCACAATTTCGACCGGCTCGTTCGGGTTCAGCCCTTGGTCGACGCATTCAAACGACTTGCCCGCAAACTCGACCTCAAAGTCCTGCTTCATACGGCCCGCTACAATATTCGATTCTCCGATAAAATCGGCGACAAAGCGGTTAATCGGCTCGTCATAAATATCGTTCGGAGTGCCGCTTTGCTCAATAATGCCGTTGTTTAAGACGAATATTTCATCCGACATCGCCAGCGCTTCCTCCTGGTCATGTGTAACAAAAATGAATGTAATGCCAAGGCGGCGCTGCAGCTCCCGCAGCTCATACTGCATCTCTGTCCGCAGCTTCAGATCAAGTGCCGACAGTGGCTCATCCAGCAAAATAATTTCCGGTTCATTCACAATCGCCCGTGCAATCGCGACCCGCTGCTTTTGGCCGCCGGACATTTCCGTAATCTCCCGCGTCTCGTAGCCCTCCAGATTGACGAACCGGAGCGCTTCTTTCACTTTCGTGGTAACAACATCGTTTTTCAGCTTCTTGATACGCAGGCCAAAGGCCACGTTCTCGAACACATTCAAGTGCGGGAACAACGCATAATCCTGAAATACAGTATTCACTTGCCTTTCATTGGCGGGAACACGATTAATCACTTTCCCGTTAAAATAAATTTGGCCTGCCGATGGTTCGATGAAACCGGCAATGAGCCGCAGTATGGTCGTTTTGCCGCAGCCTGACGGTCCCAGAAGCGTGTAGAATTTGCCTCGCTCAATCTCGAAGCTGACATTCTTTAATACGACCGTTTCATCGTCATATCGCTTGGTTACCCCTTCAAATCGAATGATGGATTGCTCCTGCATCCTCCCGCACCTCACTTCTATGGAATAATAGGATATTAAACCTATGTAGCGCTTCTGCTATCACTAACGTTTACTTTCAGCATTTGATTATACATGAAGAATACCATCTGCAAACGACAATTTTATAGAAAAAACGAGGAATTTTCATCCTGCTGTTCAAATATTATTTTATCGCAAAGATTTTGCATCAATTTGGCTCCAAATGCTCATAGTTAGCTTATTAATCCGATCGCATAGAAGTGACTTTTGCTTGGCGTAGCGCTATAATACATACAAGCATTAAGTTGCTTTTCACATCACATCACAGACGGCAAAGGAGTGTTAACGATGGCACAATATCGTGAAATAGATTCCATTGAACAATGGAACGAGGCTTTGAAGGGTTCAACCGAGCGTCCGCTCGTTGTATTCAAACACAGCACTACTTGTCCGGTCAGCGCCAATGCGCACCGCGAGTTTCAAGAGTATTTGGACAGCAATGCGCGCGAGGATGCCGATTATGTTCTCGTTAAAGTCATTGAATCCCGTCCGGTTTCGAATCAAATTGCTGAAGATACAGCAGTAACACACGCATCTCCGCAAATCATGCTCGTTCAGAACAAAGAAAAAGTGTGGACGACTTCCCACTGGGCGATCACGAAAGAGCATATTACAGCTGTTTTGGATTAATATAGACGAAAGCCGCGAAGGCCAATGGCCTTCGCGGCTTTTTTTTGCCTGCGAACAAATTAGGACGATAGATCGAAACTTCCGACAAAAAGTGATACACTATTGGAAGTTTACGAGAGATATGGTATCCAATGATAACCTAAGGAGTCTGTGATGATCCCTACGATCCGGCCGCGAAAAGGCTTTAAACTATCGACTATTATTTCATTTGTCGTCATTATGTCTGTCATCGTTACCTTGGTCATAAGCACCAGAGTCGGCTATCACGCCGAGAAAACTTCATTATTCAACAACACGATTGAATTGAATCAAATTGCGGCTACCAACCTGAGCAATACGACACAATCGTTAATAAATGAAATGAGAGAAAGCTTGAGCGTAACGGCCAATTATTTCTCCGACATGCCATTAACGGATGAGTCCGTACTGTCGCAGCTGGATTTCTTCATGGGAACGAGCCCCTACTTCAACTCGCTCTCCATCGCTGACAGCAATGGCGTCATTATCTCGACCTCACCCAACACGCTGGGGCTGATCGGCAGCAAGCTCACTTCAGCTGCCGCCCGGCAGGCGCTGGAGCAGAAAAAGCCGCTCATATCCGAGCCGTACATAGCCATGACTAAAAGGATGATCGTGCTTGTCAGCCATCCGATCTTCGATTCAAAGGGCAACTATAGAGGATTTGTCGGCGGCTCGATCTATTTGCAGCAGCCGAACATTTTCCAAAACATATTAGGCATACAGGAGCAGAACAGCAGCGGCTCCTATTATTATGTTGTCGATGCTTCGGGCAAGCTTATTTTTCATCCCAATAAAGAGCGGATCGCAGAGGTTGTCAGTGATAATCCCGTCGTGAAGAAGCTGATGGCCGGCGAGTCCGGTCAGCAAAAGGTAATCAATTCCAAAGGAATTACCTTCCTTGCCGGCTATGCGCCAGTCGAATCGGTTGGCTGGGGCATCGTCTCGCAAACGCCTGTCGATCATGTCGCATTGACAGCGAGAAACGTCATTGAGCAGATGCTGCTCTTCTCAGCTCCATTTCTGATCGTGCTGCTCATCGCGTCGCTGTGGCTGTCTGGTATGCTCGCTAAGCCATTGAATCGTCTGGCGAACTACGCATCACATCTGTCCCACGGAGACGATACGCTGATGCCGCTGCCGCCCGTCGTGTTCTGGAATTACGAAGCGAACCAATTAAACAGTACGGTCGCGCTGGCCTTCAGCAAGCTGAGGCAAAAAACAGCCGAGCTGTCGGTAGAAGCGCAGACCGATCCGCTAACCGGACTGACGAATCGCAGAACGCTGAATGCCATCACCGCTTTATGGAAGCAGCAGCAGGTTCCTTTTTCAATTATTATGATGGACCTCGATCACTTCAAAAGCGTCAACGACGTTCATGGCCACCATATGGGAGATGAAGTGCTGCGGACGCTCGCGGAAATTCTGAAAAGCGAGAAGCGTGAGTCTGACTATTGCTGCCGTTACGGCGGCGAGGAATTTACGATGCTTCTGCCGCACACAACGGACTACGAAGCCTATCAGGTGGCGGAGCGTATCCGCAGCAGAATGGAAAATGCGATAACACCTATTTCTCAACGGGTGACGCTCTCACTGGGCGTGGCGACTTATCCTGTTGATGCAGAGGAATTGACTGCAATGTTCAACTACGCTGATAAGGCGCTCTATCAGGCGAAGCATGAGGGCCGTAACCGTACGGTCATCTACAGCAAGATGAGCAAAGTTTTAATGAAATAATTACTTTCAAGGCTGTTCGCGAGGTATCCGCCTCCGGGCAGCCTTTTTTATTTGACCCTGCTTGCCAGCGTTCGTATTTTCCAGTCGCCTATCAGCCATACTAACCGGAAAATAACGCCAGGAGGCCGGCATGAAATCAATCTTCCGCTTATACGCCCGTGATCTATCAGGCATCGTCCGCAATTGGGCGGCCATCATTACGCTGCTTGGACTCATCTGCCTCCCTTCCCTTTACGCCTGGTTCAATATCGAAGCCTCTTGGGACCCCTATGGCAATACGAGCGGTCTGGCTGTTGCCGTCGCTAACAACGATGAAGGCGCTGCGCTGCGCGGTACACCACTCAATGCCGGGGCAGGGGTCATCGACTCATTGAAGTCAAACCATAAGATAGGCTGGGTGTTCGTTGACGAGAAAAAGGCGCTTAAGGGCGTCAAGCACGGCGACTACTATGCGAGCATTGTCATTCCGGCGGATTTCTCCGCGAAAATCGCGACCGTCCTTAACGACAAGCCCGAACAATCGGCAATTGAATATTATGTGAATGAGAAAATCAATGCCGTCTCTCCGAAAATTGCTGCTTCCGGCGCCAACGGCATTATCCAAGAAATACGCAATACGTTCATTAAAACGGCTAACGGAGCAATCTTCACTCTGTTAAACGAGGTTGGCTTGGAGCTGGAGCAGGAACGGCCAACGATCGAGAATACCCG
Organism: Paenibacillus gorillae; assembly: GCF_000513275.1. GTDB lineage: Bacteria > Bacillota > Bacilli > Paenibacillales > Paenibacillaceae > Pristimantibacillus > Pristimantibacillus gorillae. The sequence continues at coordinate 37,899 of NZ_CBVJ010000114.1, forward strand.
TGATCTTGTGCTAAAGCTTGAGAAGCTGTTTCCGGAAATCAACGCAGCCGTCAATACGGCTTCCACGGACGCCGGCAAAGCGGAGACGATCGTTGCCAAGGCGCAAGCAGCGCTGCCGGATGCCGTTAAGCTCGTGAAAGACGGACAGCAATTGTCGGAAAAGCTGGGCAGCCTGCTGACGGACAGCTCCAAAGCGCTGACACAAGCCGCCCCTTCGATCAAGCAAGACCTTCAATTATTAAACCAGACTGCCAAAGCTGCGGTGGATTTGACGGATGCACTGAAAAATGGGGAGCTGGACCCCGAAGCGGCGAAAACAGCACTGACTGCCATAGCAGGCAAGCTCGCTACAGCGGAACGAGTCGCAGGCAGCGCCGCCTCCTTATTCGGCCAGCTTGCTGATACGACCGGCAGCAGCAGGCTGGCATCGGTCGGAAGCAAGCTGAAGCAGGCGCAAAGCCGCTTCGCACAGGCGAAGACAACAGCGACGCAAATTGCGCAGGCTATTGACCGCGGCGAAGAACCCGCTGCCCAGCTTATCGCGAATCTGCATGATGCAGCAGCAGAAGCTTCTTCACTGCTGGATGGCATCCTTGCCAAATATGATAGCGAGATCGTGCCGGGCATCGAGCAAGGACTTGCCAAGGCGCAAGCCGCCGCCCAGAAAGCGAACAGCGTGCTGAAGCAGACCGCAGCCGATATGCCGGATGTGGAGAAAATATTGAAGGACGCGGCCATTGGACTAACCTTTGGCAAGGAAGCGCTCGTGGAAATAAAAAAGCGAATGCCCAACGCGGAGCAGAAAGTCAAAGGGCTGGCCGATCGTATCCGTCAGCTAGAGAAAGAGGGCAGTCTGGACGAGGTCATCGATCTGCTTCGCAACAATGCGCAGCGGGAGAGCGCCTTTTTCGCCGAGCCCGTCGTCTTGAATGAAAACCGGCTGTATCCCATCCCGAACTATGGCTCGGCGATGTCCCCTTTCTTCTCGACGCTGTCGATCTGGGTCGGAGCGTTGCTTCTCGTTTCCCTGCTATCGGCTGATCCTCATCCCGCTGAAGGGGAAAATTTAAAAAGCTATCAAGTTTACTTCGGCCGCTACCTCACCTTTCTGACGATATCGCTGCTGCAATCCGTTCTGATTACGACGGGCGATATTTGGGTGCTTGGCACTTATGTGGTCGACAAGCTGGCGTTCGTTCTATTCGGATTGCTAATCAGCATCGTCTTTATGCTGATCGTCTACACGCTTGTATCAGTATTCGGCAATGTGGGCAAGGCGCTTGCCATCGTACTGCTCGTCCTCCAACTGGCTGGCTCCGGAGGGACGTTCCCGATTCAGGTGACGCCTCCTTTCTTTCAAGCCATTCATCCCTATCTGCCGTTCACTTACGCAATCAGCATCATGCGCGAAGCGGTCGGCGGCATTTTGTGGGACATCGTCTGGCGTGATTTGTTCTGGCTTGGCATTATCGCCGGCATCGCGCTTGTTGTCGGATTGGCGCTCAAAAAAATCATCAACCGCGCTTCTGCCGGCTTCCTCGGCAAAGTAAAGGAAAGCGATCTGATTCATTGATGTGCGGCAGGGCCTCCTTGCCCAATTTTCTCAAAAACATAGAGATTCTGTGTCGATAGGTTTACAATGGAGGGGCACTAGTGACCAAATTCAACCGCCCCCTGGGAAGTGACGACAATGGAGTTTTCGTGGAAACGCAATTTAATCGTGCTGTGGATCGGGGTCTTTTTCTGCAGCACCGCCTATTCAATATCGATACCGTTCATCCCGCTTTTTCTGAACACCGAGCTTGGTGTGGAGCGGCATCTGGAGACGTGGTCGGGCATCGCATTCGGCATTACATTTCTCGCCAGCGCTCTGATTTCTCCTTATTGGGGATCACTTGCTGACAAATACGGCCGCAAGCCTATGCTAATGCGTTCTGGCTTCAGTCTGGCGGCGCTTTACTTTCTTACCTACTTCATTCATGATCCGTACTTGTTTCTTATTCTGCGGATTTTCCAAGGACTGCTAGCAGGTTATGTGCCCGCGGCGATCGCAATGGTTGCGACCAACACGCCCGAGGAGAAAACCGGCTATGCGCTTGGCATCATGGCAACGTCAGGTGCCACCGGGGGCATTATGGGGCCGCTTATCGGCGGCCTTGTCAGCCACTCCATCGGCTACCGGGAATCGTTTATTTTCTCCGGTTTTGTAGTGCTCGTTGCCGCCTTAATTGCAACCTTCTTCGCCCATGAGAAAAACTTCAACCGCTCGGCTCCGCGCTCATCGGTCCGGGAAGATCTCAAGCATGCGATGGAAAATCGGACGTTTCTGACACTCCTTATCCTCGCTGGACTTGCCACCTTCTCGGTCATGATTCTGGAGCCGTTGCTGACTGTATATGTCTTGCAGCTTGGAGCCAGCCGCAGCGAAGCGTCGCTGCAATCGGGTATCGTATTCTCTGCTGTCGGCATCGCAACCTTGATCGCCGCCCCGCAGTGGGGCAAGATCGGCTCGCGCATCGGCTTTTCCAAGGTGCTGTTCATCGGATTAATTGGCGGCGGTATCGGCAACTGCCTGCAGTTTTTCGTCGGCCATTTCGCCGAATTCGGCGCCCTTCGCTTCATCTATGGCTTGTTTTTCGCCGGGGTCTACCCTGCGGTCAATGCCATGATCGTGAAGGTAACGGAACCCTCGTTCCGCGGCCGGGCCTTCAGCCTGAACCAATCGGCAACCCAATTTGCCACGATGCTCGGCCCCGTTATCGGCGGCGTGCTGGGCGGCGTTATCCCGATCCGCTGGGTGTTCGTCCTCAATGGCATTATCCTCTTAACGGCCGCCTTTCTTCTCCGGAAGCAGCATATGGAGGAAAAACTTCATGCCCCTAGCGGCACCTGAGGCGCGTGCGGGAAAATAAACATAGTTGAAAACAAGCCATATAAACGACATCGCTGACGATGTTCTCGTTTATATGGCTTGTTTGATTTTACATGGACCTATCGTCCCCTTGAACAATTCGGAAGCGCAATGGCCTGGAACGTTGGTTGACGTCAATTATACCTTCAATTCCATGTGCCGGATGACGGAGCTCTCCACCTGAATCGTTGAATGCTGGATGCTGAACTTCTCCTCAACGAGTCGGATCGCTGCTTGCAGTACAGCTTGGCAGTCGACGCCATCTTCAACGAGCACATGACAGCTCAGAGAATCCAGTCCGGAAGTAATCGTCCAAATATGCAGATCATGCACATCAACAACACCTTCAATACCGCCAAGCGCCGCTTTTACCTCCTTATGATTGACCGCTGCAGGCGTTCCTTCCATTAAAATATGAAGTGTGTGCTTAATGACACTCCAGGCGCTTTTCAAGATCAGCAGCGCAACGACGACAGATATGATTGGATCGGCAATATTCCAACCGAATAACAGCATTAACAATCCTGCAACTATCGCGCCAACCGAACCCAGTGCATCACCAAGCACGTGCAGATAAGCGCTTTTTACGTTCAGATTGTTGTGAACATCACCTTTGCGGGTCAGCGCCCATGCGCTTGCGAGGTTAGCCAGTAATCCAACAATGGCAATCAACATCATGGACAAGCTGGATACCTCAGGCGGATCAGCAAACCTGCCGATTGCCTCGTAGACGATAAATCCCGCGATGACGAACAAAGTAATGCCATTAAATAATGCCGCTAATATTTCGAACCGGTAAAAGCCGTAGGTTTTATCCGGAGAAGCCGGACGAGAAGCGAACCAGACGGCCACCAGACTTAGAATTAGCGCACCAACATCGCTCAGCATATGCCCCGAATCGGCAAGCAGCGCCAAGCTATTCGTTATGAGACCGCCGAAAAACTCCAAAAACATGATGCCGCCCGTAATAACAAGCGCAATAATTAATCCCGTTTTATTGCCGCTGGCATCATAGTGATGGTGGCTATGTCCGCCATGGCTATGGCCGTGATGATCGTGACCTTGGTGACTGTGATTAGAGTCGCTATGATCGTGGTTGTTATAATCATGGTTGCTATGATTATTATGGTCGTGGTCACTATGATCATCTTCGTGGTTGTGATTGAAGTCTGTATGTTCCTCCCCTTTATAGATGACCCCGTTTCCCTCTCCAGAAGAACGTTGTCCTCCTTTTTCATCGTTCTGTCCTTCTATGCCGCCTATTCCTGATTTGTGTTGATCCTCAGCCATCGTTCATTCCCCCCTGCCTAACCATGCATTGTATTATAGAAGCTATTTTATGAATTCATTCAAATTAACATATGAGCAACTATTCATATGTTAATAATGCCTTACATTTCATCTATTGTCAACTATCACATGCACCGCAAGCTAAAGCTTGCCTGAACCGCCGAAGGTATCAGCTGTTAGACAAGCTTTAACGAAGATAGCTATGGATTATTGGTATGCTTTTTGTTTGCGAGCTTTCCCGTCGGTTTGCCTTTGCCGAAATGCTCCTTGTTTTTCTGCTGCTTTTGCTGCGTTTCCTGTATCTTGGATACAAATTCATTTGTTGAATCGCTCATGCGGACACTCCCTCCTTTACCATAAGTAGGTTTTCCGCCCGCTCCAAACTTATTCGTCGTCTACACCACAGTTTGCTGTGTCCCATCAGTATCTGCAGCTACTTGTTAGCCAAAATAGCACCTTATGCCGACTCTTTACTAAGCCTAATCGCCATCAAAATGCAAAAGTGCATTTTGATGAGCTGAAAACCCCCACTTTATGCCTTCAAAATGTAAAAGTGCATTTCAAAAGGGCAAAAATGGCCGATTATCGCTAAAATCGCTCAATCCACCTGCACTTTTGCATTTTGAGGGCGGAAATCGACTAAAACGGCGCATTCAAAATGTATTTTTGCATTTTGATCAAGAAAATCTAAGGTTACTTTGAGTTTCTGCACCATATGAGCCATTCGCTAACTATAGAGTGAGCGCAGCCAGCCGCATCATCGGCAACGCTCTGTAGCTGCCGGAACGCGAAAAGACCATTGCGGAAGAGCAATCCCCTCCCACAATGGTCTCTTGGCATTTCACACAGTAAACTTTAGCGCTCGCCTTTAGCCTGCATATTGCGCAGTCTCATCAGCTATAGCAATCGAAAACCTGCTTTTTTCTCAACCTAACCTGCGCCGCCCGTTTCACTCGCGCCAACAGCTGTTACTTCTGAGCCAATTACACTGTCTCCGACCGTTCCTGATCCAACTGTTTCTGCTCCAGCTGCTGCTGCCGAGCGCTCATGGCTCGCCTGAAAGTGGCGGATGCCCGGGCGCTCCAGCCCGAGATGCTCGCGAAGCGTGCTTCCCGCGTATTCTGTGCGGAACAGCCCCCGCTGCTGCAAAATCGGCACGACATGATCGACGAATTCGTCGAGGTTGCCCGGCAGCACCGGCGGCATAATATTGAAGCCGTCGCAGCCGTACTCCTCGAACCAGAGCTGCATGAAGTCGGCCAGCTGCTCATAGGTGCCGACGAACTGCATATGGCCCCTAGCGCCAAGCAAGCGCCCGCCCAGCTCCTGAAGCGACAGGCGCTCATTGCGCGCCATATCCATGATGAGCTGCACACGGCTCTTCATGCCGTTGGTCGCTTCCACCGGATCGGGAATGTCCGGGAGCTGCCCGTCAACCGGGTAACCGGACAGATCGAAGTTCAGCAAAGCCGAGAGCATTCCGACGATCATGCTGGGCGGAATGAGCGCTTGAAGCTCCTTATACTTCCGCTGCGCTTCCTCCTCCGTCGCTCCGATAATCGGCGATAGGCCCGGCATAATTTTCATGCTGCCTTGCGGCCTTCCGTATGTGGCAAGCTTGCTTTTCACACTGCCGTAGAATACTTGCGCCGCCTCCAGCGACTGCTGCGCAGTGAAGATAACCTCCCCGAACGCCGCGGCAAAATCCTGTCCCGGCCCGGAGGAGCCGGCCTGAATCAGCACCGGATAGCCTTGCGGCGGACGCGGTACGTTCAGCGCACCTTTCGTCGAATACCACTGCCCCTTATATTCGGTCTCCTTCACCTTCGAGCCATCGGCGAAGATCCCTGCGTCCCGATCGATAACGAGCGCTTGATCCTCCCATGTATCCCAGAGCCGGGTAACAACCTCGACGAATTCACGCGCCATCTCATAGCGCAAGCCGTGCTCCGGATGCTTATCCCTGCCGTAGTTGAACGCTTCAGTATCCAGCTGCGAAGTGACGATGTTCCAGCCTGCGCGTCCTTCACTAATATGATCCAGCGATGCAAATTTTCTCGCCACATTGTAGGGCTCATTATAAGTGGTCGATACAGTCGCCGTAAGCCCTAGCTTTTCGGTCACCGTCGACAGCGCCGCCAGCAATTGCACAGGCTCGAGCATGCCCGAAGCCGAATCCTCAACGCCGCGAACATAGAGCAAATCCGCCAGAAACATCATATCGAACTTGCCGCGTTCAGCTGTTTGCGCCAGCCTTTTATAAAACTTGAAGTCAAACAGCCCTTCAGCACCCGATTCCGGATGACGCCAGCCGAAATGATGATGACCGCTATAATAGATAAACGCACCCAAATGAAGCTGCTCGTTTCTTTTCCCCATCGTAAGTCCCTCCCGCTTTGGTGTTCGTCACCCTTTGAACGTATCGCGCCAGCGAAGCCATCGCTTCTCCAGCAGCCGGACACCCGAATCAGACAGCTTGCCAATCAGGGCAAAAATAATGATGCCGACAAATACGACATCGGTTCGCATATAAGCTCTTGCATCCTGGATCATATAGCCGACTCCAGCGCTCGCACCCATCATCTCGGCTACGACAAGCACCAGCCAGGAAATACCGAGCGACAGCCGGATGCCGAGCAGAATATTCGGCAGCGCGGACGGAATGATCAGCTTCCCAATGAGCTGCAGCCGCGAATATTGAAACATCCGTGCGACCTGGAACAGCTTCACATCCACGTTGCGGATGCCGAGAAACGTATTCATATATACAGGAAAAAAAGCACCCAGCGAAATCATTAATATTTTCGAAAACTCGCCAACGCCAAACCACAATATAAATAGCGGAATAAGCGACAGCAGCGGAATCGTCCACAGCATTTGCAGCGAAGGATCGAGCGTTTTTTCAGCCAGCTTGTTAAGTCCCGTCACCAGGCCAAGCAGCAGCCCTGTTCCCGCTCCTATCAAGAAGCCCATCATCGCCCGATAAACGCTAATGCTCAAGTGCTTATAAAGCTCCCCGCTTGCAATCAAATCTGCAAATTGCTTCACAATCGCCGTCGGCGCCGGCAGCATCGTTGCCGGTATAAGCTCCAGCCTGCTAACCGCCTCCCAAATCATTAAGATCGCTATCGGAAGCAGCCAAGCGTGAAGCGGCTTTGGGATACTCCGCAGCCAGCCTTCTTGGGAGTGTTGCGTCCTCTTCTCATCCAACACTTGCCCGCTCATAACGTCTCGTCTCCTTTGTAGCTGTCCTGCCACCGCAACAAGCGGCGCTCCAGCAGCTTCACCAGCGAGTCGGTTAGCTTGCCTACTACGGCAAATACGATAATACCGACAAAGACAACGGCGGTAAGAGAGAATGATCTGGCATCATTAATCAGAAATCCGATACCGGAGCTGGAGCCCATCATTTCCGCAACGACGAGAACGAGCCACGCAACGCCAACCGACAACCGCATGCCAAGCAAAATGTTAGGCATGGCGGCGGGAATGATCAGCTTCGTGATCATATGCCATTTGCTGAACTGGAGCACCCGTCCCACATCGAACAGCTTGCCGTCTACCGAGCGAATGCCAAGAAACGTATTCACGTAAAACGGGGGGTAAAAAATGTGCCTTTTTGCGATCAGCAATATTTTCGACGTCTCCCCAAAACCAAACCATAAAATGAACAGCGGCGCGATAGCGAGATGCGGCAGCGTCCGCAGCATTTGCAACGTCGGATCGAGCAGACGCTCCGTCTTATAGGAGAAGCCGACCCAAACGCCGGCCGCCAGTCCCAGTCCTCCGCCAAGCAAGAAGCCAAGCAGAGCCCGCCATGCCGAGATACCCAGATGACGCGCGAGCTCCCCGGAAGCCGTTAAGCTGACGAATTCCTCTAAAATTTTACTGGGAGTCGGCAATAAAATCGGATTGAGCTTCCCCATCGCGCCTGCGGCCTCCCAGATGATTAGGATCGCAATGGGCAGCGCAGCCGCCAGCAAAATATTGTTTAGCTGTATCTGATTCCGTCTGCGCCGCTTGCTGCCCGCCTTTCCCTTCACGAGCGGCGTTGCTGCCGTCTTCTCCATAAGTACCGCCTCGTTTCCGTTCATTTCGTTATTAAATCAATCTTCGGCGCGGGCTTGCTGGCCTATTTCAAAGCTTCTTCCACGTACTGATTGTCGAACACGTCAGATACGTTAATTTTTTTGCGGATATTTCCGATCTCAAATTGGAAGTCTGCCGTTTTTTGCTGCTCAGCAATGATCGCATCGCTCACTGGTATGTTGATTATTTTGGAGCGGTCTTGTGTTCCTTTGATTACCTCAACCGGCACTTTACGTTCCGTCGCATAACGGTTCAAGGCCTCATCCAAATTCTGTTCTTCCCATAGACGGGCTTTCTCGAACACTTTCAAGTAAAGCGTCACGAGCTCCGGATATTTGTCGGCAAAATCCTTGCGCACGATCTGGAACGATGGCGACAATACGCCCAACTGCTCGCCATCTGTCAGAACCTTCGCTTTGCCCGTTAACGTATTAAGCGTGATGTACGGATCCCATGTTGCCCAATGCATCAACGGCGCCTGTCTCGAATGCCGGCTGCGCTTCATCCGGCTGAAGCTGAATGATCTGAACCTCGGAATCTTTAATCCCCGCTTCGGCCAATCCCCGGTACAGGAAGTTGTAGGCGTTGCTTCCTTTCGCCACAGCGATCTTCTTGCCTTTCAAATCTTCAACCGTCTTAAGCGTGCTGTTACTCGGAATAATGATTGCGACGTTGTTCTTGCCTTCCAGCAGCTGGGAGATGACTTTGAACGGAATATCCGCTGCCTGTGCCGCCACAATCGGCATATTGCCAAGGCCGGCAAAATCAAGATGGTTCGACGCTATCGCTTCCGTCATCGGAGGCCCGCTCTGAAACTCCGCCCATTCCACCTTAACGCCCAGCTTCCCGAACTCGTCCTCATACCACTTCGCCTCACGCGCTTTGCCGTTAAGGCCGCCGCTGCCCTGCACACCCAGCTTCACAGTAAGTCCTTCATATTTATTGCCGCCTTTGTTATCGCCGCCGCTTTTTTCCGTGTTGGCGCAGCCTGCGACAAACACCGCTACTAGTAGAATCGCTGCCCATATTTTAAAAGATTTCATCGTCCATCTCTCCCCCGCATTTGGTTTAAATACCTGCACCATGATCATGATCAACGGCAGGCTCTTCTACTTTCTCAAACTCGCTCAGCACTTTGCGCCGCAGCTCCTGAAACGACTGGCTTGCTCTTTTACGCGGAAAAGGAAGATCGATTGGCAGCACCGTACGAATATGTCCGGGCCGCGGATTCATAATGACCACCCGCTCAGCGAGAAACACCGCTTCGTCCAGATCATGCGTCACGAACAGCATCGTCGTCCGGTTCTTCTGCCAGATGTCGAGCAGCACCTCCTGCAGATGCGCCCGGGTAAAGGCATCCAGCGCCCCGAAGGGCTCATCAAGCAGCAGCACCTCCGGATTGCGAAGCAGCGCCCTTGCAATGGATACCCGCTGCGCCATCCCTCCCGACAGCTCACGCGGGTATGACTTCTCGAATCCCTTCAGCCGAACGAGGGCGACAAGCTCATCGACCTTGGCTCGAACCTTCGGATCTTTGAGCGATAAATTGCCGGCAATGTTCTTCTCCACGGTCAGCCATGGAAACAACCGCGGCTCTTGAAAAATAAAACCTTTCTCGATGCTCGGCCCTTCAATCGGCTTATCATTCAGCAGCACTGTTCCGCTGTAGTCGGAATCGAGTCCGGCCACGATCTTCAGCAGCGTGCTCTTCCCGCAGCCGCTAGGGCCAATCAGCGTTATAAACTCGCCTTTCTTCACCTTCAGTCCAATATTGCTCAGTGCAGCAACATCCCCGGCAGGGGATGAAAAAGTCCGGTTCAACCGTTCAATTACGAGCGTGTCGGCTGCCATCGAACCTCCTCCTCTCTATTTTCACAAAACTTACCTGATTACTTGGTTTTAGGTATAAAAAAAGAGATGCCACGGAAAATAGATGCCTGTATCGCTACAAGCTTTATTGCCGAGTCAATCTCCAGTTGTCTGGTCGATTTGACGATATTCAATTTCCCATCCGATCCGGTCACAAACTGAACCTCGGTTCGTTTTGTTAATCGTAATAATAGCAACAGCCCGAATCAATTGTCAAACTATTTTTTTCCGCTGCTGTCAGGCAAGCTGAATAACCGCACAATACTTGCGGTATGAATGCCTACCGGAATTTCATAGCCGGGAGCTAATTGCAGCGTTAAGCCTTGAATCAAACTGACAAAATAAAACGCAAGCTGCTTCGGATCACCTTCTATCAGAACGCCCGCTTCCTGCCCTTGCCGCATAATGTCCGCCATCGGCTCCAAATTAGCTGTAAATCTTCTTGTCGCAGCTTCTCTTAACTCGGGATTAACCGTCTCATTCGTTCGGATGCTTTGCAGCATGATCGTAAACGCCCAGTTCTCTGGCGTGGCAATCCAATTCTCGCAAATCTCATACAGCTTGTCCCTAGCGTCCAGCTTCAGCAGCGCATGCTCTGAGATTTTGCGGCCGTAATTAATCTGCCCCCGCTGCAGCACTGCGCTAAAAATAGCGTCCTTCGATTCGAAATAATTGTACACATTGCCGACGCTCAATCCCGCTTCCTTGGCAATATCCTTCACACTAGCGGAATCGATCCCCTGTTTGGCAATGACTTGCAGGGCGCAATCCAGAATGTGCTCCCGCCTTGTTTCCCGCAATAGCTGGTCCTTCTCCACATTTCTCGGCGACAATTGAATCCTCCTAAAAAGTTTTGCGAAGCAAAACTTACTTCGTAAGCATAAGCTTAGTTTTGCGAAGCAAAACTTGCCTCGTAAGCATAAGCTCAGTTTTGCGAAGCAAAACTTGCTTCATTTCGCGAATGTTGCCATTATACCGAAAGCTGTCCAAGACGGGAAGAATTAAAAATCAGCGTGCATCAATTCCGTATTCACGCCCATCGCTGCTCTGCTGCCCCCCGCAGCCGCTGCAATAAGCTGCGCCGGTATAATGACGGACGCATCGCCTGCGGCATACAAGCCATCGATATTCGTCCGGCCAAAGTCATCGGCTGCAATGCCGCCATGCTCGTTCAGCTCACAGCCCAGCATTTCGGCAAAAGGAAGCGTATGCGCCCATTCCGACGTTACGAAGCCTCCGCTCCGCTTCAGCTCAACGCCGTCCTCTAGAATAACGCCAGCCAGTTTCCCCTCATTGCCTGCCAGCCCTTTGATCCGCTGTTCATATACTTGTATCCCTTTCGACTGCAGCTTTTCCGCCTGATCAGCAGCCAAGCGCTCGCCGCCATTCATACAGATGACGATGTCCCGGCTCCATTGATACACCGTCATTCCCATATGAAAGGCGTGCTCCGCTGTATCCGTAATAATAACGAGCGGCTGATCCCTCAGCTCCCAGCCGTCGCAATACGGACAACTGAACAGCGAATGGCCATAATAGTCAGTAATTCCATGGATCTCCGGAAGCTGTTCCTTGAGTCCCGTTGCCAGAATGACGGTGCGAGCTTCATAACGCTCACCAGTTTCGGTCGTCACCACAAAACAAGCCTCGCCCTGTTTTTCAATGTCCGTCACCCTGACAGATGCAACCGTAATGGACGGGTACCTGCTCAGCTCTTGATGCGCCAATGCCCGAAACTCTGCGGGCTTCACGCCATCTCGTGTAATAAACCCATGTGATTCGCGAGTAACGGCATTTCTGGCTTTGTTTTCATCAAATAACAGAACTGTTCTCCGGGCTCTTCCCAATACCAGAGCTGCATTCAGTCCAGCTGGACCTCCTCCGATAATCGCACAATCCAATCGCATTTCAGCAAGCCTCCCTTTTGATGATAGACTTCAACTATTTTTAACAGAGCCAAATTCGATACCGCTTTTTACCCATTGCATCAGTATGGCTTCCTTTAACACCTTGCATTCATTTATGAAAGTAGCGCCCATTGCAAAAAGGCCAAAGCAGCCTTCGCAGACGTTTTGGCCATACTAGTAATATGATTGCTGGCGATAGTCTATTTTTTACAAATGCTGCCCCGTATTTCGCTCAGCTAAAAACTTATCAATAATAGATAAGAGCCATTGCTGCTCACCCGGAACGTTTTCTCTCAATCGCGCGGCTGCGACCGGAATGAACCATTTTTCAATCATCACCTGATCGACCTCCATAATGGAGCCGTAGTGCTCCAGATAGACGCCGTTCATTTGTTTTTTGAAAGCCATAATATGCTCTTGCGATCCGAAAGGAGATCCATCTGGAAGATAGGGACTAAGAAACATCAGGGACGTTCTAGCGATGTCACAATGCGGGGCTCCGGAAGAAGCATTCATCCAATCAATCGCTCTTAGGCCTTCAGCCGTCCGAATGATATTGTCCGGATGCAAATCGCCGTGGCACACATAACCGTTCAGAGACGCTGCCTCAAGCTCTCCCAACACTTCGACGAGTTCTTCCTCTCTACCCTGCAGTACGTCACGAGATTCCCTAATCTCCCGTTCCAGCCTCTCTGCTTGGCGCGGCAGGTCTGAATCTGAAGATGCCTTGCAGCGGTGAATAGCGGCGTGCAGCTCAGCCATTTCCCTCACAACTTGCTCTGCACCAGTCAGATCGGAAAGAAGCTCGTTTAATAAGGAATGACCGATTAGCCGCTCGTAAACAATTCCAGTACGCGCTTCAAGCTCCACTAGCTCATACGCAACCGGAGCAGGAACCCCCGCGTCAACGATGCTTCTAGCTATTTTCCATTCGTACCCCGCCCAATCAGATGGAATTCCCGCGAGATAGAGCTTCACAACAAGACCATTCTCCCATGCATAGACCTCAGCAGTCATTCCTTTCCCAAGCAGTTCCCCTAGACCCATAGATGCTCCCCTCCTTTACTACTACTCATTATTTTATTGATTTTTGGAATAAATAGCCATACAGATCGCTTTCAATCACAAGTCCTATAGATTTGAACGTATTCGCCTATGTTCGAGCTTTTTCGAATTGATTATCGTTAAGGGGAAGGGAAATTTTACAATTAGGATGGAGGGAATTTGTGAAGGAACGCAAAAAATGGATTGATGTCGCGCGCGGCCTCAGCATCATTCTCGTCGTGATGGGACATGCCGGCAACGATGTCATCAATCACTATCTGGGCTGGTTCCGCATGCCGCTGTTCTTTTTGGTGAGCGGACTGCTGTTCAAGGAGGTGCCTGCCGGAACCTATTGGCATTGGGCTTGGCGAAGAGTCCGGTTTTTCATGATTCCGTATTGCGCTTACGGCATCTGTATCGCGCTCCTTGTCGCCGTAAGGCTCAGGGACCCGATGTCGATTCCTCACGACTTGCTTCTATTGGCATATGGCGGAACGGTTTTGGGAGGATGGTACGGCGTCTTTTGGTTTATAACCTGCCTGCTCGTCGTCCATTTGCTCATGGGCTATTTATCCCGCTTCAGCCTCAAGACGGCGGCGATCGCCGTTGCAGTTTGCTACGCGGCTGCCCATGTAGTCAGCATGTCACCAATGGCGAAATGGGACATCCCTTGGAATGCGGACGTGGCGTTAATGGCTATCGTCTTCTTTTTCCTCGGTTATGCCGGCAAAACGATGCTGCCGGGCCTGCTGGAACGCGGCACCGCCTTTATTCCGTCACTGATGGTCTGGTTCATAGCGGCCGGACTGAATATTGGAGGGCTGTGGCAGCTCCGCATTGATATGAAAGCCAAGCTGTATAACCAGCCGGTGCTTGATTTCATCGTGCCTGTCGCCTGCGTCCTTGTCGTTCTGCAGCTCTGTTACTGGCTCTCGCGATACAAAGCGGCCAATGTGCTCGCTTTCCTCGGTACCGTCACCATTGCGATCATGTATCTGCATGTACCGATCAATATCGTATTGGAATACGGCTTGGGCTTAAAATACGGTACGCTTGTCTTTACCGCCGTCGGCGTCATCATCCCGCTAGGCATCGGTTGGCTCATGTCTCAGTCAGCGCTGTTAACCAAGCTCTTCCTGGAGCCAAGCGGCTTTGGCCGTCGCAAAGACAAGCCGGTTGCTCAACAGCAAGCTCCAGCTGGAGGTTAATCTCATCAGTTTCTTATTATCCTGTAAAGTTCACCGCATTTGGTGATAAATGCGTGGTATGGGCCCATCCTGTGATGAGGCCCTTTTTCATTCACTGAACGACAACGGTGCATGCCTTTCGTTACTCCGATGATTTTGCACGAGAGCAACCTTCAATCTCCAGAGAAATATTATGCGACAGCAATTACATCAACTTGAACATTGAAGCCAATATCACTTCTAATTATCGTCCTTGCCGGATACGGGGATTGAAAATATTGTACATAAATCTTTTCAAAAATTTGAGGGGTTATATACGCGAAGTTAAGAATGACTGTAACTTTAACCACATGACTTAAGTCTAATCCTGCTTCTCCAAGCATGTTTCGTACATTCTCAAGCGTCTGCCTGACTTGTTCTGCAACGGGACATTCCAAAGTGTCAGGACCCTGTCCAGCAACATAGACGGTATCGTTCACTCTAACTGCCTGTGAATAAGCTAATCCTAGCGGATTTTCCACACCGTAGTATTCCTTCAAATCATTTCACCCCTAATCTATTAGTGCCATCACCTCAACAATACCATAGATGAAGTGAAAAATTGATTCCTTTTTGCACATCCACACTCCATAATTCCTCTCGTATTCATGAGACAAAAAAGCACCATCATCCCCCAAAAAGAAGGTAATGACGACGCTTTTTTTAACCAATTCCACCTATTTCACCGCACCTGCCGTAACACCCTCAGCAATCTGGCGCTGGAACACCACATAGATGATGATGACCGGAATCATCGACAGCAGCAGCCCTGCGAACAGCGGCCCCCACTCCGTCCGATATTGCATCTCCGACTGCATAATCGCGATTCCCACCGGCAGCGTATATTGGCTTGGATCGTTGATGAAGACGGTACCCATAATGTACTCGTTCCAAATATTGAGTGCATTCATAATACCAACCGAGACTAGGCCAGACTTGGCCAGCGGAAGCATGACGGTGAAGTACGTTCGGCTGTAGCCCGCGCCATCAATGGATGCCGCTTCCTCCAGCTCCTTCGGCAGCGTCTTGAAGAAGCCAACGAGAACAAAAATACCAAAAGGCAATGCACTTGCCGTATACACGACGATAAGACCAAACAGCTTATTAATGAGATGAAGATCATTTAATAGGAAGAAAAGCGGGATAAGTCCGAGGATCATTGGAATCATCATTGCCGATAAGTAGAGATTGTACAGCGCACCGCTCCCCTTAAAGGCGAACCTGGCCAAAATGTAGGCCGATGTCGACGCCAGAAGCAATGATATTAATGTGCTGGCTCCCGTCACGATCGTCGAATTCAAGAAGTAGCTGCCGAATCCGTATGTTTCCCAGACATAAGTAAAGTTCGACCAAAGAAGCGGAAACTTCGGCAGCGCCCACGGCTTGCCCAGCATAAATTGCTGATTATCCTTAAGCGCCCCGAGCAGCGTCCAGATAAGCGGGTAAAGGACAGCCACCGTCCAGAGAACGAGTACGAGAACGGTGAGCATTTTATAAAATGGATGTTGTTTCGTTGCAGACACTTGATCACCCCTAAACGTTTTGCTCAGCAAAACCTGCTTCACAATGTAAAACTAAGCCAATTCAATCGTTTCCCTGCGGAGCAGACGCTGCAGCACAATCGTCGTAATGAACGACAGAATCAGAATGAGGACGCCGATTGCTGCGGCATAGCCCATATGATATTGACGGAAGCCCATCTGATAGAGATAGGAGCCCATAACCTGCGTTGCATTATCCGGTCCGCCCTCTGTCATAATCCAGACGATAATGAAGGAACCATTCAGTGTCGTCATGACAATATGCAGGATGCTGACCTTCATTTGCTCCCAGATGAGCGGAAGCGTCACACTCCAGAACTGCCTGCCTTGCGAAGCACCGTCGAGATCAGCCGCCTCGTACAGCTCTGATGGGATGCTGAGAATAGCTGCAATCAGCAAAATCATATAGAAGCCGATGCCCGCCCAGATCGATGGCCATAAGAGCGACCACATTGCTGTATTCTCCTGTCCCAGCCAGGCTGTCTGCACTTGTTCGCTCTTAAATAGAGAGAGGAATGAGTTAATAAAGCCCATGTTCGGATTATAGACGTAGCGCCACAGAACCCCAATGACGACCACGGAAATAATGTTCGGAATAAAGAAAATAACGCGATAAAATGACGAGCCTCTTATATTCAATCTCGTAATGGCAATCGCAAAAAGCGTCGCCAGAAGCAGAATGCCGATCACTTTGCCAACCACAAGAAAATAGTCATTTTTAATAGCCGTCCATATGATGGGGTCCTTCAACAGCTCGTGGAAATTATCGAGTCCGATGAAGTCCATATTTTTGGCACTGCCGGACCAGTCAAAGAATGAAATATAAATGCCGCGAAATATCGGATACAGCGTAAAGACGCAGAAGAAAACCAACGTCGGAATAATAAATGCGGCGATGAAAAACTTGCGTTTTGCCCGTTGCGACAAGACCGTCACCTTCCTTCAAGCCGGCCAGTCGGCCAACTGCTCTTGTACTTTTTAAAAACCAGAACCACCAGCAAGGATGGGACCGGGCAGCCCGGCTTCTCCTCGTTGGCGGTCTGGTTGGCGGTTGTTATTGCGTTAATATGATTAGCTAACGTGCTATTTTCTTGCTTTTGCTGCTGCGTCCTCTAGACGTTTCATCCATTCTTCCGGCTGGATTTTGCCTACCGTCAGAGCCAGCGTTGCGTCTTGCTTTGCTTTCTCAACGTCAGCGTTCAACACAGCTACAGGAGCAACTGTCGTTTTATCCGAGTTGAAGAACTTCATTGCATCCTTCACCACGTTGCCCGCCGAAGAGGAATCGAGATCTGCTTTGACGTTCATGATTGCACCTGTCAGCTCTGCCCAGCGGACAGCATGCTGCTTCGTAAAGACAAATTGCAGGAAGGCTTTTGCCGCATCCGGGTTTTTCGCATCTTTCGCGATTGCGATCGTATTCGTGTACGGAATAACGATGCTGTTCGCGCCTGCCGCTTGAGCGACCGAAGGAATGAAGCCGAAGTCAAAGCCGGCAGGAATGTCTTTCTTCATTTCATTTTCCAGCCAGAGTCCGTTAGGGATGAATGCGCCTTTATGCTGCAGCCATTGCGATTGCGAGTCTGTATGGTTGAGCGATACCGAGCCTTTGTCGATGAAGCCTTTGTCGCGCAGCTCGACAATTTGGTTCAGCGCTGTCTTCACAGCGTCCGAGGAGAAGCTGCCTGCTTCAAGCGCCGCTTGCTTCGTCAGAATCGAACCGTCGCCGCCATTTGCCGCCACCATAGCGGAATCGACCAGACCGCCGTTGATGTAGTAAGGGTATACGCCTGTGTGAATGAGCGGGCTGAGGCCAGCGCCTTTAATTTGCTCGCTTACAGCCACGAAGCTAGCCCAGTCGGTAGGAACCGCCCAGCCTTTTTCCTTGAAGAGCGCTTTGTCGTAGAAAATGCCCCATGATCCGAACACGAGCGGAAGCGTGAAGTTTTTGCCGCCTTCATACGCAGTCGGTTGAGAGATGAGAATGTCGCTCACTTTGTCGCCATCCGGGTTCGTTGCCGATGCAAGGAAGTCCGTCAGATCCAGAAGCTGTCCATCGTCGATCATTTGACGTTCATTGGAGCCTTTGCCATCGATGTATACGACATCCGGCGGATTGCCTTGAATCCAGCGCGGTTTCATTTGATCATTAATTTCAGGTCCAGCGGATTGCTTGATTTTTAGATCGGGATTTGCTTTCTGGAATTCTTCGATGACTTCCTTCCACCATGCGTCGCCATAGCCGCCGACAAAGTATTGAATCTCGAAATTGCCCTTCAATCCGGCTGGAGCAGCAGGCTCCTTCGTGCTGTTGTCGGCCGTCGCTTCCGGAGCATTCGTCGGCTTGCTGCCGTTAGTCCCGTTGTTCCCGCCTCCACAGGCGGTTGTCAAAGCGAGCAGCAAGACGGCACAAACCATGAGTCCATTTTTTCAACATGCGCAAGTCTCCCCTTTATCCTGTTTTCAAAAAATGTGATCGATTCCCGTAACGATGTCATGTCGTGTCGAATGGAGCACGCAAAAAAGGGCACGAGCGATATAAGCATAATGCTGCTTACATAACTCATGCCCTTGCGGTAACACGTCATGTTTTCTTACGTATTCGACTGAAACCAATCATATATCCGCTTTTAAAAACTTGTCAATACACAAAATAATAAATTGTAAGCGGTGTCTTTGTCGTATGTATACGCTTTACTTTAGTTAGTCAATTAATAATGTTAGATAATATAACGTTAAATATAGTTGTTATAAGATGTGTTGATATGCGACTGATGCTGGAGTTATTACTGGTTTATTGCTTGTTTTGAGCGATAAAATCACACTTTTGATCACTTCACTCAGCTAAGAGAATGAGCTAAAGTCTGAACGTAAACGTGAAGTTTGCTCCCTAGTAAGAATCATAAAAACCGGTTTAATCCGTCAGGTTAACTATTCGCCCCGCGGAATTGTCAGCTTTCCTGCTGCAAACTCTGCTCACCTGTCACCTGTCACCAATGTAACTCTTTTCGCTGTTAACTGACCATCTTTTTTATTCTTCTGCTTGTTCGATTGAATTCGGGGTCTACTCCCCACCAATAAGTGCAGCTATTGCTCTATGCAGAAATCGATTTCCACTGGAGTTCAGAGCTAGACCCTGAAACGCAAAAATGACACGGAAGAACAATTCCGTGCCTTTCAGAAGCATATCGCGTTGTTTACACAACTAAATAATGACGATGAGCAAGTTCTGAAATATTTGCTTCATCAGGTCATTTAAAAGTTAGAAGTTCATTAAGAAGGCTTTTTCAATATACATTACAATGTCACTCAAACTCAAGGAATGGATGAATTATTGCAAGGGGCTTAATCGGAAGCACCCTTACCATTTAAGTAACACTGTACACTCCACATGTGTTGAGTTGACGCTGAAAACAAATTACAGTGATAGCATTTACTCAATGAAGGGGCGGCTGACAACAGTCGCTCTTTTTTTACCCCCAGTGCCTTATAAACTATTGATAACACCTGAGTTGACGTTAAGTCTTATCATACCCGCCAGAAATTTTGGCGAATAACTTCTATACGCACACAGAAAGCCCCAACCTCTCGGCGTGGCGCAAGGTATCGAAATAATTGCTCAACGTTTTATTCGATTATGAGATAAATAAACTAGAAACTTCCCTACTAACAGCCAAGCACTTGAGAAAATCGAAAAAATATCAACAGAGACAAACTTTATGAATGCTCAGAAACCAAGCCATAGGGGTTATATGATAAAGTCATCAATGTATTATAATAAAGAACAGTGTTGTGTTGGGTGTGTGAAGAATAAAGAACTCGAATACAAAGTTGAGTATAAGACGGCTACGGTGTACTTATTTGAAAATGTCAAAGCATTTGACTATCTAATGCAAAAATGAAAATCCGCCAAAGTTTCCCGATATTTCTATTCGAGAAGTTACCGTTGCTCTACACGATATGGAATGAACGAATTTCCTTTTCATGATGCTTAGTTGTAAATCAAAATGAATTTTCTCCATAGTTTTGGGTTAAAAAAGCTTAAACGGCATTATTAATACTTTACTTACTATTTCACGCATTTTAATTAAATTCAATGTCCAATTCAACATAATCTATAAACTCTTTATTATCTAACAAATACGTAATATTACCCTGTATCAATATACTTATACTGCTCCCCTCTGAAATCATACCATCACCAGGATCTCCTCTGTCATATGAAGGATCAACTGTCTCAATACTAAAACTCACCTCTATTTCAATATCAAAAGATATTAAAATTGTATTCTCTTCAATATCTAGAGTGGTTTCATTCAAAGTCATTATGTAGTCATCAATGAAAGCATCAGTACCCCAGCCAGTAAAATAATCCCCCTCAAATTCTGAATTCAGTAGCACATCATCAATAGTATTTTGAAGGTAATCATTTCTCTCAAAATATAGTTTTAGTCATCTTCTAACAATTCTTTGTCGTACTCAAAATTGTCAGTAAAATAATCTTTTAAATTGTCTTCTTCACTTTCTAAGAATACTGATAATGAATTATAGTAATTTAAATCTTGTATATCATCAGCTAAATCCTCATGAATACTTATTAGATCTTTATTAGCAAAATCTTTATGATTGCTTGATATAAACGCTACATTATCTGGTTCATTAATATTGCAATATTCAACAATACTTTCCCATATAATAGCGTCTTGAAAAGAAATTTTATTCTCATCAAAAGGTTTTATATTATTAAAGTATTTATTAGAAATAGTTTCTGTAACATTTTCAGAAATAGGGTAATCAATTACCTTTATTGAATTTTCTTTAATTGTTCTATCTAAGAATTCTTTGTATTTTAAAGTTATTTTATCAGCTTTTAAACTCTCAAAATCAATAATCTCTGACGCCTCAAGTTTTAATAGATCACTTTTTGTACTCTTCACCTTTTTAACAAGCGGTCTAATTTCATCTCTGTATTTTTTTATTATTTCATTATAATTGAACTTTGTAATACAAAGATCTACTGGTTCGTGTCGAGTATATTTAAGTAACTTCTTCATATCCGAGGATTTGAAAAAGAAATCATTGAAAATTATATTTGTGTCTAAAAATATTAAATATGACATGAATGATCTCCTTTTTGAGTATAAATCTTTCTCAATGAATCACATAAAAAAATGAAA
>NZ_CBVJ010000115.1 GCF_000513275.1 Paenibacillus gorillae
TAAATCTTTCTCAATGAATCACATTAAAAAAATGAAATTTAATTAGTTTATTAAAACACATTTTCTACAAGCTTAAGAGACTAATATTGGTTCATAGTTTGAACATCCTACCGAATATATTGTATCTCAATACTTAAGACGTGTGTAAGTCCTAATCTTTTCAATTTCCGAGTATTTTTTGTGATGTCTTTTTTAATTTATCCAGACATAAACAAAAACCTAAGCGGAACTAACACGCTTAGGTTTTGTTTATGAATAAAATTACATTAAAAACTACTTGTTATAAGCAGTATAATTTTTTCTATATGTGTTGTAGCAAGTGAAAACAAAAGTTTGTTTCAAATAAACAGCATTTGCTCATGTAATTCTTACTAGAGAGATATATTGCATCGTTTCAATCGTTGAAGAAGGAAAGCACTTAAAGAGAAGCGTTCTCCTAATCTAATTATTGACTAACTAATTCTGTTCAATCATAAATAATTTACTATCCTGTGATAACTTAACTATTACATGTGCTTTTTCAAGAAGGCTATCAGGTAATTTATCTTTTAATATTGAAACAACTAATTGAATGTTTTTATCTTTAACAAAGTCTGCCACATTAATTAATTGGTTATCGTGCATCAGTTCCTTTTTATCGTTAAGCAAAAAGTGCAAACAAGGTAGTCCTTCTTCATCAGCAAAAAGTATATATGCTAAATCAAAACATAATATTTCACCTTGTTTTTTTCCAGAACTCATATTAGCATTGAAAGCACTAAATTTATAGAATTGTTGTTTATTTTTATTTATGGATTTATCATATTTAAGAGCATACTTTTCTCCATAGAGTTCGAATGAAATAGCTGAAAAGTGTTTGTTGAATTTTTTAAGCTGATGTTTGAGTACATTCTCAAAGTCATCTGAAAACAAAAAATCATCAATAGTTTTTATTTCACTCTTTAATGCATCAATATTAGTATCGACTTCATTTAGCTGCGAAATAATACTTTCGTACTCTCCTTTAGTACGATACTTCTCATTTAATGCAATAATAATCTTTTCAAGTTCTTCAAATGAATCGCCTTTGGAAATCTTTAAAGACAAATCCTTTTCTTTTTTTCAAATGTGAGTTAATTTGAAGTTCCTCTGCATGAATCTTTTCAGTTAATGTGGGTAACTCTGCTGTAATAAATTTAACCTTCTCTACAAGCATTCTGTTATGATAAGACACTAAATCCTGAAATGTCTTTTGGATTCCTGCGACATTAACTTTTGCTTCCGCATACAGTAATTCAAGTTGCTTTAAGTCAATCGAAGCAACACTATTCTCCATTTCCTTCTTAGCTTCCTCAATGAGATTCTTACGGATTCTCATTTTGCTAATCGTTGAACTTGTTTTGTTAATGTTATATCTGATTAAATTGAGCTCTTCCATGTCCTGCTCAAAATCTTCATTTAAATTGAAATTGGATTTCCTTTTATTTAGTTCATCAATTTCATCATTAATCATAGACAATGCAATTTCATATGCTGACTTGGTCTGTTTCTTTTCTAATCTTTCACGAAACAGTTCTTCTTGTTTTATCTTTGCTACCAGTACTTGTTTCTTTGCACCTTCATCAAAGGTGCAGCCTAATAAAAACAAATATAAAGTCTCATATTCTACATCAGATGTAAATTTATCTAGAGTCTTTATTGTATTGTTGATGCTTTCGTCTTTGTATCTTATATTGTGAGATATTATTTGTCTAAGAGTTGGTTTCTCTGCTGTATGATTCGGAAAAATGGAGTTCCTGTAACTTATCCTCGAATTCTTTATCAAGTACAGGAATACCATTTATTTTTCGAATATTCCGCTTTCGAGAGAGAAAATTTCTTTCGATCACTACTTCTTTTGAAGTTTCATCATTTAAATCTTCCACTAGAACCAATTTGATAAGAACCTCTTGTTCTACTAGATAATCTTTAACCAGTCCATATACTTCATTTTTTATTCTCAGTATCTGTATAGATAATTGCTGGACTAGCTCCCAGACAAAAGTCAATTAGTTTCAATACTGTCGTCTTACCAACATTATTACCAGTTTGCTTACCATCAGAGGTAGGGGTTTCATCTATGATTAGATTCATTCCAGAGTGGAAATTGAGTTCTCTGATAATATCCTCTTGATTTAATATTATTAATTTTTTTGATGAACATAATTCCACCCATCCATCTTCATTCACTGTAGCCACATCTATTAAGTATAGCCAATCTAAACTAAGCAAAAAGGTCGAAAATGACATGTCATTTTTATCTTTTACTTCTTGATAAAGCTCAAATACTTGCTGTTTTGCCGTTAGCTTTAATTCCTTTAAAACTACTGAACCATTGTAATAAATACTAAGGGTAGGATGTATATTATCCGGCAGCAACATAACTATATCCCTCCGGATTCTTAAAAATTTTACATCTAATAAATGCATCTACAACTAAAATGTATACGCACATTTCAAGCTCTTCATACGGAATTTCATTATAATTTTTGCTTTCTAATATAATTTTTATAACGTTATCTATAATACCAAAGAACAGGTCGCAGGGATTAGTTTTTCCATTTTGCAATAGAATATATTGCTTCTTGATAATCTGAAAAACCGATAGACTTTTATTCGCACCCTCTCTATCGAACTCCGCATACTTCTCATCCAACTTCTGATAGTAGATTTTATAATCATCAATTGTTTCTTTTATATCTAAGAGATCATTAAACTCAATTTTCTTATCTATCTCAAAAAAATTGATTTCAGGTGACTCTATATTACTAGATAAATTTTCACTAGCTAATATGTTGATAATAGTTGCAAGATTAGTATCAACCTTTACTACATCAACTTCCTTTCCAAGCTCTTTTTTTATAAATTCGTAAACTTCTCTTTGCTTCTCAATTCGCATATTTAAAACAACATTTAATATAATTCCAATATCAATGATATCGTCAGCCGGCGAGAAAAGGGCTTTATGTGGATTATTAAAACTTCCTTCTCGTAGCTTTCCCGCGTCTTTTGCAATAGAAACAAACTTAAATGTGAAGCCCTGATATTTCAGAAATATTTTCTTTTTTAATGAACCTTCAATTTTCTGCTTCGTGCACGTGGAAGAAACTTGTGCAATAATCTTCCCATTAATATCTACTAAATCAATACCTTCGACATTTTGCTTAAGTACATTTAGATTTACTAATTTAAAATTAAAAAGAAAATTAAGTAAATCAGCAAAAAAGGATTCGGAATAAATGTTTAAATCTAAAATATTTAATCGTCCTCTTTTTTCAATGCGATATGCCAAGACTTGCAATTTCTCTTCTATGTAATTGAAATATTCACTTCGATTCATAAAGCATGCCCCTTCTCATCAATATAGAAACTTCTTCAGTCAGGTTCTAAGTCCAATTCAATTCAAAAGTTCTAGGATTCTACAAGCAATATGAAATTTCGATAATACTTGGTAATATCCCTCTCTCATGTACATAGGGAATCATTCTTTGGTATGACCCTATCCAGTAGTTAGTAAGATTATTATAGCTTTTTCATCAAAGTTTTGGGTGAGTTTTTTAGATAACAAAGGGCGTAAGACTAATCCTGACCCTTCCATATTTAGTAACACTCTACACACCACATGTGTGGAGTACTGTGTTAGACTATACACCCCTTGGGTATACACTACACATACCGCCAACGCCAAAAGAGCCCCGGTGAACACCGGAGCCCTTTTGCAGCCATATAAGTATAAATTATTTGCCGACAATTGCGTTAAGCTGTGCGCGGCCCGCAACAATCTCTTGCTCGTAACGTGTTTGAATTGGCTCTAGAATAACTGGGTTGCCGCCGACTTCTGCAATCGCATTGCCCGCTGCCGAAAAGGCAGTTGCATATTGTCCTGTGCAGCCGCTAAATGCGGAAGTAGCAACTTTGTACAATTCTGTCTTGTCATGAGTCGAGGTCAGCGTCGTAAACTGTACGGCATAACCTGTCAGCTCAGCTTGGCAAGTGTTGCGCAATTGAAACATCTTTGCAGACGTGTCATTGTAGATCTTCTGAACCTTCTTCTCGATCTCCGCAGCGCCACCGTTACCGTTGTTTCCGTTGTTTCCGTTGTTTCCGTTGTTGCCGTTGTTACCGTTATTGCCGTTGTTGCCGTTGTTGCCGTTATTACCGTTGTTGCCGTTGCCGTTGCCGTTGCCGTTGCCGTTATTACCGTTGTTGCCATTGCCGTTTCCATGGCCATTTCCGTTGCCATTTCCGTTCCCGTTTCCGTTGCCTTTGCCGTTTCCTGTGTTTTTCTCCAGCTCCGTTTTGAGCTTGTCCAAAATTTTGTTCAACAACTGGTTGTCGAACCCTTTGAACGAGCTATTCGAATTCGAGGAATTCGAATTAGAGCCCTGAGAAAATCCAGGTACGGATTGGCCGCCGAACGATACCTTGGATGCAGCGGATGCGTTAGCAGCAATCGCCGGTACCATCAAAGCTACGATCAGCGTCATGGCCAATACGCGAAAATTCCTTTTCATTGACTTCTCTCCTCTCAAAACTTATAACGGTTCATCAATCCGATTTCAGCGGCACGCGCACTGCCGGTTAGAATCCGTCAGCACGACTTCACCAGTCGCCAGCCTAACGGCCAAAAACGGCGACGCGCGCCGTCAACGAATGATTCACCCCCTCTCCCGGATCGTTTCCCGCTACAAATTGACCGATTTCCGCCCCTCTTGAAGCCGGTTGACCGGTCTGCGTCCGATAGAGTAATAGATAAAGCCGCGACGCTCCATTTCCACCGTATCAAAGCAGTTGCGCCCGTCGATAACGACTGGAACCTTCATGCTTTCACGGATTTGTGCCAGATCCATCGATACAACATCCGCCCACTCGGTCAAAATCACGCAAGCATCGCTGCCCGCAACCGCCTGCTCCGCAGACGCCGCGTACTGTACATCACCAGGCAGCAGCTTCGAAGCCGCTTCCGCCGCAATCGGATCATAAGCCCGCACCGAAGCGCCCAGCTTCAGCAGCTCCGGTATGATGGACAACGAAGGGGCTTCCCGCATATCATCCGTATTCGGCTTGAATGCAAGGCCAAGCACAGCAATCTGCTTGCCTGCCAAGCCGCCAAGCGCTTCCCGCAGCTTGTCCATAATGA
>NZ_CBVJ010000116.1 GCF_000513275.1 Paenibacillus gorillae
CGAAACGCTGCTTCTGGTTCGTACGAATGACCGATTTCAGCAAATCAAATTCATAGCCCGCTTTATCCGCGATATGAGCCAGGGCGTACGTATCCTTAGGGAAGCAAGAGCCGCCATAGCCGATGCCGGCTTGCAAGAACTTGCCGCCAATCCGGCTGTCGAGACCCATACCCGCCGCTACATCCTCTACGTCAGCGCCTACCTTTTCGCAAATGTTGGCGATAGCGTTGATGAACGATATTTTGGTAGCGAGGAATGTGTTCGCCGCGTATTTGATCATCTCGGCGCTCTCTAGATCCGTCTTGAACACTTTAGTCTTGAACGGAGCATGCAGTTCCTCGATAACAGACGCCGCCTCCGGATTATCCGAACCGATAATGGCGCGGTCCATGTTCATGCAGTCAGAAAGTGCGGAGCCTTCACGCAAAAACTCCGGATTGGAGACGATATCGAAGCCAATCCACGGATATTTCTTATTCGCCTGCACAACCTCTCGGACAAGCTCGCCTGTACCAACAGGCACAGTGCTTTTGTTCACGATGATTTTATGCCCATTCAGATGCTCGCCGATTTTGCGCGCCGCCGACATGACGTAACGCATATCCGCTTCACCCGTCTCCGACATCGGTGTGCCTACCGCAATATATACGATATCCGAAGCTTCGATCGCCTCGCCGACCTCCGTCGTAAACAGCAGCCGCCCTTGCTCCTTGTTGCGGGTTACCATTTCCTGCAGCCCCGGCTCATAGATTGGAATCTCGTTCCGGTTGAGCAGGTCGATTTTACGCTGATCGACATCGCAGCAGATAACCCGATTGCCGATTTCTGAAAAACAAGCACCCGACACTAGACCGACATACCCTGTTCCGATTACCGTTATTTTCTTCATCTATTTCGCCACCTTATTTAGAATGGGAAAATGTTTCTCATAGACGTTCTGCACATAATTGAGCACATCCGCTTGCAAATCTTCGCGCTGCAGGGCGAAATCGAGCGTCGCTTTAATAAAGCCGAACTTGTCACCCACATCATAACGTACGCCGTCGAAGTTGTAGGCTAAGACGTTACGCAGATCATTCAGCTTCTTGATCGCGTCGGTCAATTGAATTTCATTGCCCGCTCCCGGCGCCTGATGCTCCAAAATATCGAAGATTTCCGGCGTCAGCACGTAACGGCCCATAATCGCATAATTCGACGGTGCCGCTTTACGCGAAGGTTTCTCCACAAGGCCATCCAGGAAAAATACCGAGGGCTCAATCGAGGAGCCGCGCGGCGCGATGATCCCGTATTTGGACACATCGTCGTCGCTCACGCGTTGAACGCCAACGACCGAGGAGGAATAGCGGTTATAGACGCGAATCAGTTGACTGAGGCACGGCTCCTCCGACTGCACGATATCGTCGCCAAGCAGCACAGCAAAAGGCTCATCGCCTACAAAGCTTCGTGCGCACCAGATCGCGTGGCCGAGGCCCTTTGGCTCTTTTTGCCGGATATAATGGATATTGGCCATTTCGGAAATGTGGCGGATCTGGTCAAGCTCCTTCGTTTTCCCTTTTTTGGCCAGCATATCTTCGAGTTCGAACGTTTTGTCAAAATGGTCCTCGATTGCCCGCTTGCCGCGGCCGCTGACGATGAGAATGTCCTCGATGCCGGAAGCGATCGCTTCCTCGATAATGTATTGGATGGTCGGCTTGTCTACAATCGGAAGCATTTCCTTCGGTTGAGCTTTCGTTGCCGGCAAAAACCGGGTGCCGAGACCTGCGGCTGGAATAATCGCTTTACGCACTTTCATGAGACATCCTCCTAGTCGTTTGGTATAAGCTGTCTTGAATTACTTCGATAACCCGATCCTGCTCTGCAATCGTAAGACTGGAGCCGGAAGGCAGGCACACGCCCTGCTGGAACAAACTCTCGGAGACACTGTCCCCGTCCGCGTGCGGATAGTAAGCGTACTGCTGCAGCAACGGCTGCATATGCATCGGCTTCCATACCGGACGCGCCTCGATATTGGCCTTCGACAGGCGATCGATGAGCTCTACAGGTGTCAAACTTGTCTCATCAGCGTTCAGCGTCAAAGTTGTCAGCCACCGGTTCGTCCGGCCAAACTCCGCTTCAGGCATCATTTCCACGCCGTCCAGCTTCGTCAGTGCATGCGCATACCGTTCAAATACAGCGCGGCGGGCGTTCACCCGCTCCTCCAGCACCTTGAGCTGACCACGGCCAACACCGGCTAAAATATTGCTCATCCGATAGTTGAAGCCGACCTCGGTATGCTCGTAATGCAGCGCCTGCTCGCGTGCCTGTGTTGCATAAAAGCGGGCTTTGCCCAGCGCCTCCAGGTCGTCGGATACGAGCATGCCGCCTCCGGAAGTCGTAATGATCTTGTTGCCGTTGAACGAGTAAATGCCGAACTTGCTGAGCGTACCGCTTGCCCGTCCCTTGTAAGTAGCGCCAAGAGACTCGGCAGCATCCTCGATGACCGGAACGTCATAGCGGCTGCAAATTTCATTAATCGCATCCATGTCGGCGCTTTGGCCGTATAAGTTGACAACGATGACCGCTTTCGGCATGCGGCCGATGCGCTGCGCATCCTCGAACGCACGCTGCAACGCGACCGGCGACATATTCCAGCTGTCGCGCTCGGAGTCGATGAATACCGGCTCGCCGCCCTCATATAGAATCGGGTTGACGCTGGCAATGAAGGTCAGCGTCGATACAAAAACGCGATCGCCTCTTTCCACTCCGAGCAGCCGAAGCGCCATATGAATGGCGGCTGTACCCGATGACAGCGCCACAGCACCTCGCGAACCAACATGCTCGGCCAGCTCACGCTCGAATTGATCCACATTGGGACCAAGCGGCGCAATCCAGTTGGTGCGGAACGCTTCCTCCACATATTCGCGTTCCAGCGACCCCATGTGAGGGGGGGATAATAATATCCGTTGATCCACGTCGAAGCAGCTCCTTTTCGGTTGCAGGTGTAAACGGCCCTCTGCCGCAATTGCAGCTATAGTGCGCGTTTCGCATTTCATGTGTATATATAGGGGCAAGAATTACATGCCGATTCCTCTATGTCTCTATTCCACCCTGTAATAACTTAACAAGTCTGTACTGTATCCGGCGCTCCCGCTCATCGAATCGCTTTCGCCGGCACGCCGACCGCGGTTACACCGTCCGGCACATCCCGGACGGCGATGCCGCCTGCGCCGAGCACCGACCAGCTCCCGACTCTTACGCTCGGGATTAACACTGCGCCGCTGCCGACATGTGCGCCCTCTTCCGCGACAGCCGCTCCGGCCATCGTCGCATTGGGCGATACATGGGCGAATGCGCCTACGATCGCATCATGGTCGACAACTGCGCCGGAGTTCACGATGGCATGTGCACCGATTGCTGCACCGGGGCCGATAACGGCTCCCGGCATAACGACGGTGCCGAGGCCAAGCCGGGCATCCTCAGAGACGCATGCCGCCGGATGGATGAGCACGGCATATGCTGCTTCCGGCAGCGCCAGCCGTTCCGCAATAGCACGGCGTGTACGATTATCGCCGATGCCGATAACGACATGTATATCCGGCTCATCGGCCAGAAAATTATGAAGTTCAGCGATCGGGCCGTAAGGCAGCCCGCCGCGCAGCTCCACGGCCGCAAAGCGATCATCAAGCACAGCCGCCAGCCTGTAGGAAGGCGATACCCGCGCGATATCCATCAGCACGCGGCCATGACCGCCAATGCCGACGACGATGAGCGGACGCCGGACCGGCGGCTCCAGCTCCATCCCGCCGTAAAGGCTGTCCCGGTAATTCATGACGCATTCCCCATTTCCCGGCTGCCGGTAAATTTATGGACGGTTGCTTGCCCCTGTTGGGAAATACCGTCTCTCTTTAACACCTTCACGACCGTCTTGACCAGAATTCGCAGGTCAAAACCTAGTGATTGCTTCTCCACATACTCAATATCCAGCTTAAATTTATCTTCCCACGACACCGTATTGCGGCCATTCACCTGCGCCCAGCCGGTAATGCCTGGCCGGACGTCATGACGGCGAGCCTGCTCCTCGGTGTACAGCGTTAAATATTCCATGAGCAGCGGTCTTGGCCCAACGAGGCTCATGTCGCCGCGAATGACATTGAACAGCTGCGGCAACTCGTCCAAGCTCAGCTTGCGCAGCAAGTGTCCGACCTTCGTCATGCGCGCCTCATCGGGAAGCGGCTGGCCGTTCCGGTCGACCGCATCCCGCATCGTGCGGAACTTCAGCACATAGAACGGATTGCCGTATTTGCCCGGCCGCTGCTGCTTGAACAGTACAGGCGAGCCTAGCTTCAAGCGCACCACCAAGCCTACGGCTGCCATGACAGGCAGCAGCAGCAGCGCCGCCGGCACGCTAAGCACTAGATCAAACAACCGCTTCACGAAAGCGTTCAGCTTCACGCCAGCCTTGCGCGACGTCACGGCTCTGCGCGCCGTCTCCCGATACAGCCTCTGAAGCCGCTCGACTACGCGGGCTTCTGTAAACTCAGCATCGATCCGGCGTTGGCCGGCTTCTCCGTAACGCTCGCGCACCGCAGCGTCGCCCATTACTGAAGCCAAAGCCTCGCTCAAAACAGCCGCATTCCGATAAGGAACGAGCAGTCCCGTCTCCTCATGCGCCACTAGCTCCCTGGTGCCGAGCACATCGGTTGCCACAATGGGCTTGCCAAGCGCCATCGCTTCCATGAGCGATCTTGGTATGCCTTCCTTCTCCGAAGTAAGCGTTACGGCGTTGGCCATCACAACCCAAGGAATAATCGAAGGCTGCTGGCCGATGAAGACCACATCCTCCTTCATCCCATTGCTCTCCACATACCTCTGTACAGCTGCTTCCAGCGGCCCTTGGCCGGCAAGCACTGTCACCCAGTTAAGCTTGCCCTCCCGCTTCAGTCCAAGCAGCGATTCCATCAGCAGAAAATGATCCTTCACCGATTCGAATCGTGCAGCCATCAACAGCAGCGGCTTACCTTCGGCAATACCATGCTTGCTGCGCAGCTGCTCCAACATCTCCGGCGTTACGGATAAAGCCCGTCTCTCCAGCCGCTCTTTATCAACGCCGTTGCCTTCGATGTATACCGGCCGCCACGGTGCAAGACGCTTAAGCACCTCTGCATCCTCCGCATTTTGCGAAGCGAGCGCGTGGCAGCAGAGGGCTCCAACCTTCTCCAGCGTACGGTATAGCTGATAAGCCCGCTTAGGCTGTCCTTCATAGAAAGGCAGACCATGGCTCGTATGAATGACCGTTGGCACACGGGCCAGCATTGCTGCTACACGGCCGATAATGCCCGCTTTAGCCGTATGCGTATGTACGATGTCGTAACGCTCCTTGCGGAACAGCCGGTACATCGCCCAGATCGAACGCAAATCTTCAACGGGCTTGATCGAACGCTCCATTGAAATCATCTTCCACTCGAAAGGGTAGGCCTGCATCGCCTGCTCGTCTGCCCCTTCCGGCGACGAGATGAAGGTCACCTGATAGCCTGCCTGCTGCTGAAGCAGACGAAGCTTGTCGCCCATAATTTTGTGGCTGATGCCAGAGGTGCATATATGGGCTACTTTCGTCATTTGCTCGCCGCCTTTTCCAGCTGCTTTGCCTCGCCATAATAAGCGCGATACCACTCGGCGAACCGGGCGATTCCTTCTTCAATCGTCGTGTCCGGCTTGAAGCCGACATCCTTCATCAGCCCGTCGATGTTCGCATACGTCGCAGGCACATCGCCCGGCTGCATCGGTTTATATTGAATGACCGCTTCGCGGCCCAATGATTTCTCGATCGTACGGATAAAATGCATAAGCTCAACCGGCTGGTTGTTGCCGATGTTGTAAACCTTGTAGGGCGCATAGCTTCCGGATGGATCCGGACGGCTGCGGTCCCAGGACGGGTCTGGCTGCGGCACATGGCCGATCAGCCGGTAAATACCTTCTACAATGTCGTCGATATAGGTGAAATCGCGCAGCATCCGGCCTTCGTTGAATACGTCGATCGGCTCGCCCGCCATAATTTTTTTCGTAAAGCTGAAGTAGGCCATATCCGGCCGGCCCCAAGGCCCGTATACGGTGAAAAACCGCAGCCCTGTCGTCGGCAAGCCATAGAGATGGCTGTACGTATGAGCCATCAGCTCATTTGCTTTTTTCGTTGCCGCATACAGGCTGACCGGGTGGTCGACGCTGTCGCTGACGGAGAACGGCATCTTCTCATTCGCACCGTACACCGAGCTGGACGAAGCATAGATCAAGTGCTTAATGCCCGCATGGCGGGATGCTTCAAGCACATGGCCGAATCCTTTCAGATTCGTCTCCAGATAAGCGAATGGATTGGTCAAGCTGTACCGCACTCCGGCTTGCGCCGCCAAATGAACGATAACCTCTACCTTTTCCGTGCGGACAAGCTCAAACAGCTTGTCGTAATCCGCGATATCGAGCTCCACGCCCGTGAAATTCGGGTCTGGCAGCAGCTGCTCGAAACGATCGCGCTTCAGCTGCACCTCATAATAGTCGTTGAAGTTGTCGATGCCGATTACGCGCTGTCCTTCCCGCAAAAGGCGGGAGGATAGATGATAGCCGATAAATCCGGCAGCTCCGGTTACTAAAATCGTCATAGTGCCTCCACCCTCTCATTGGTATAGGTTGTTCTTACCGCTCCGCCGGAGCGGACATATTCGCCAAACGAACGCCAGAATGCCTGACGTTTCGCATCCAGACGAACCTTCGTATAACCGCGTGATTTGCCAAAATTGCGCTCCGCCTGCTCCTTCACCCAAGCGCGGTCTGTTGCAGCCCGCTTCAGCTGTTCCGCCAGCTGGCCGACTTGCCCCGGCCGGTGCAAGCAGCTCTCATGAATCAGCTCAGGGATGCCTCCGGCTGTTGAGCCAAGCACCGGACATCCGCGGCTCATCGCTTCGATCGTTGCCCGCGGCAGCCCTTCCTGATAGCTCGGCTGCAAGTAGATATCGATATTGTCCAGCCATTCGAATACGGCTCCGCCGCTTGGCAGAATGCCTTCGAAGGTAACAGCGCTGCCGATACCGAGCTTGTCAGCCATTGCTTGCCAGCGCGAGGCATCACCGTCACCCAGCACCCGGAACCAGACCCGCGGAAGCTGCGGCTTCGCTTTGGCAATCGCCTTCAGCGCGATGTCGATTCCTTTCGTCCGGCCGTTCAATGAGCCGATTAAGCCAATGGTCAGCGTCGTCGTGTTATTGTAGGATGCAATCCGCTCCAGCCTGCGGGTCAGCACTTCATCACCCGGCTCGGGAATTTCAACGTTTGAGCAGGATTCAGTCATACCGCTTGCGCAAGGATAGCGGTTTTGCAAAAATTGCTCCGTTACATAGAGAGAATAAGGTGCGCTCTTGACCAGCGCTCGTGTCTGAGCAAGCGCCATTGGCGCATACAGCTTGCCCTGCACGTTGCCGTAGTTCCACAATCCGTCCCAAGCACAGGCCACTACTTCTACTGCATACGGCTTGCCCATGCTTTGAGCGACACGGATCGCCTCTGCACCGATTTCGCTCGGAACCCGGGCGATGACGGCATCCGCTTTGCTAATTGCTTCACGCAGCAGTTGGTCAACATAGCCGCGCTTCGTCAATTTATTAACGGGATTGCTTAGAGATGGCAGGACGAGAAAATCGACATTCGCGCCGCTCGACAGCGTTTTGCCGGCCATATCGGCATCCAGCGGCGTTTTTTTGCCGCGGCAGGCAATGGTTAGCTGGTCAAATACGCCGAGATACCGCTCCCATACCGCATAAGGAAGCTTGCCGCCAGAGAAAAACTTGCCGGATTCATTGAAATAAAACGTATGATCATGTGCCCAAAGCAGCTTCATGACTTTCCCTCCTTTTATGATTTGAATTCGCATTAGCTTGTGGATTATCGAGCGGAACGAGTTCGATCCGCTTCACGGCTCGCGCCGGAACACCAGCAGCTACGATGCCTGGTCCGACCGGCTTGTTAACAACCGCCCCTGCCGCAACGACCGAGCGGGGCCCGATCTCAACTCCAGCCAGAATACGTACGCCGCAGCCGATCCAGACATCTCGTCTGATGATGATCGCCGAACCCGTCACCGGATTGTCGCGTATCGGGAGCGAAGGATCGCTCCATGTATGCTGAAAGGAAACGAGCGACGACTGATGTGCAATGGATACTTCATCCTCGATTGTCATTCCGCCGTATGCATCAATGTAGCATTGCTTGTGAATGCTCACATTGGAGCCGATCGACAGCCGCTCCGGATAGCGGAGCTCCACGGACCGTCCGATCAGCACGTTGTCGCCGCAATGCTTGGCAAGCCTGCGCAGCAGGCAGTAGCGGAAGGCGACACCGACCAGCTCCGGGAGCCAGTCACTCAGCACCCACAGCCATTGCAGTAGCGGGCGCGGAAGCGGCCGAAGCAGAAGCTCTACTACGCGCAGCACCGGTCGGAACCTGCCGAATTTATCGCGTCCCCGCATGGTAATCCCCTCCTGTAGAATTCGGTGGAATAGCTTGTTTCCGACCTGACATTGTCGGAATTTTCAGATGTTTCATGCTGAACGAATGGCGGCACCATACGAGCGTATAAGCGCTAATCGTATAGATCACAGGAACGACAGGCAGCTTTTTACGCACCATGTTGTCTCCGATCGTACCGAGACCGTAATCCAGCGATCTTCCCGTTACCGTCGCATAGCCGACCAGGACAAGCACGCAGGCATAGGTGAAAATAACGATAGCCGCCATCAGGTAAAAGCGCCGCGTCTCCTTGAACTTAATGCAATGGAATACGGACATCGCCAGCATGACGGCCATGAACAGCGCCTCCAGCGTCCGAAGGAACAGCTTCGGCTCCCAGTTGCCGAGATTCGAAGGATTCGGACTAATGAACAAGAAGACGGACAGCATTCCGGCATTAATGATCGCCAGCGGGCCAACCTGCAAAACGATCAGCCCGATCGCGCCAATCATGATAATGAGCGATCCCCGCAGCCGCTGTGTATACAGCAAGTAAAAGCTAATTGTATAAATAATGGCGTAATCCCGAAGTCCAGTCGCATAAAGCATAACTAGTACGAATACGATCCACTGCTTGCGAAGCATTAGAATCGTGCCGTATAAACCGAGCAGCACGCAGGTGATATCCTTGGCAAATAGTGAGGACATGTACATCAGCGACGGACTGACCATTAAGCCAAAAACGATGATAATTGCAAAAGAGCGCTGTGATTGCTCCGGATCAAGCTCCGGCTTCGTCGAAGGCGGCAGCACATACTTGAACCACTTATGATTCATCCGATAGGCGGCATTGACAATCAGCAGCAGCAATACTGTATTGAGCAGGATGATTGCCATCGGGTCCTCCAGCTGCAGCCATTTGAAAAACGGCATGTACAGGAGACCAAATATCGGTACCGCCGATATATTCATCCACTGCGTCTCGATATGCTCCATCGCATAGGGCATATAATCGCTTAATGTCTGGAATGTCGTTACCTGCTCGAAATAATGAATTTCATCCGGCCCGGCTAGCGGATCAACAGTCGCCCCGTAGATGAGCTTACCGAGCAGCATCACCGTAAACCCGGTCATCAGCAGCACTGGCGCGTTCGGCCAGCGAAGCAGTGCGAACAGAGGCAGCAGCAAGCCGCTATAGATAACGATCGCAATCGTCT
Source organism: Paenibacillus gorillae (assembly GCF_000513275.1). Classification (GTDB taxonomy): domain Bacteria; phylum Bacillota; class Bacilli; order Paenibacillales; family Paenibacillaceae; genus Pristimantibacillus; species Pristimantibacillus gorillae. Next base: position 9,687 of record NZ_CBVJ010000116.1, read on the forward strand.
CGTCCATTGCAAATACCCATCTCGCCGTCAAGGCGAGCATTAAAGCATAGGCGAGGACGGTAACCGTACGCAGGTCAATTCGTTCAACCCGCATACATCCGCTCCAGTCTTGCGGCGCTGGCTTGAATGTTGTAGCCGCGCTCGCTAAGCGCATGGGCTCGCTCGTTCCAATCGCCTGCACCGGCGCTTAATCCTTGGCTTGCCGTGGCGGCTAATCCTCCCGCCGCGAGCTCCGCGATGCCATTTGCCCAGCTCTGAGGCGTATCTCCTGCAGGCAGCCGGCTAATCATGCCGAGACCGAGATCGGCCTCACGCGGCACCTCTTCGGATACAAGACAAGGTACGCCAGCCGCTTGCGCTTCGATCAGCACGATGCCAAGACCTTCGTATAGCGACGGCAGCACGAAGCCATCAAGCGCGCCGAGCAATTCCGGGATGTCCTTGCGCAAGCCGAGAAATCGAACCTGACGGTCGATGCCAAGCTCTTCAGCCTTATGCTCCATTTCACCCCGCAGCGGACCGTCACCGACAAGCAACAGCTGTGCTTGCGGCTCCTTCTTCAAGTAAGCAGCGAAGGAATCGAGCAGCAGCGCATGATTCTTCTGCCGGCTGAACCGGCCGATATGGCCGAGCAGCGGCCCTTCCTCATTCGCTCCAAAACGGCGGCGCAGCTCCGAGCGGTCTTCTGGCAGCGCCTCGTACGGCGCCAGCGATATCGCATTAGGGAACACTGCTACCCGCTGATCCTTCCAGCAGCTGCTTCCGAACAGCGATTCGCAAGCAGCCCTGGAGCAGCCCAGCATCATCGTCGCATTCTTGCGGATGAGGCCACGCATATAAGCGCGGTATAGCGTACGGATTGGGGAAGAAGATTTGCTGTCATTCGTGTTGTGGCTGTGACTGATCCGAACCGGTACGCCTAGCTGCGCCGCCAGCTTCAGCACATAACCGCTGAAGCCGAATACATGGCTGTGAACGGCAGCATAAGGTCCATGCTCCTTCATGTTCGCGAGCAGCTGCTTGCGAAACGGGCCGATCCCGTTTTTCGGCGGCGGCTGTACGAATATCGTCCCGCCCAGCGCCCGAATTTCATCGTCGTAGAAAGCCGGCTCGGGAGATTGGACGGCAAAATGAAATTCGAACCGTTCCCGGTCGATGCTCCGGTAGACATTCATCAGCAGCGTTTCGATCCCGCCCGGATGCATTTTTCCGACGATATGCAGCACTTTTATTTTTTGAGTCATTTGCATTACACTCCCGATTCATGATCTTCTCTGGCATCGCCGGACGCGCCCTTCTTCCGAAGGCCAAGTCCCGGCGCCCAAGCCAGCGTCTGAACGCCCGGTTTACGTCGAACGAGCAGAACTGCTCCGATGTTCCATGTCATCATGGAAGCAGTGGCTGCAATAGCCCCGCCTGTCATGCCCATGGAAGGAATCAGCAGGCCGTTGAGCACTGCATTGACGATAGCCGCTACAATGAGCACCTTCGTCAACGCGTTTTGCCCGCCTGTCATCGTAGCGACGATACCGTTCTGGCCGCAGTACGCGTTGAATACTTGACCGAAAACAAGAATGAGCATCGCAGGATAGGCCTGCGTAAATTCAGAACCGAACAGCCCCAGCGTCCAGTGACCGAACAAGCAGAAAAACAAGCCAACTACAGCCGCGAACACGAAGCCGACTCTGCCGGTCGACGTACACACCTTTTGCAGCGTGTCCATGTCGCCCTTTGCATAGGTTTCGGATATGAGCGGCGAAGCCGTCATGTTAACGGCGGTGAGCATAAATGCGACAAGCGTTGCCAGACGTACAGCAACGGAGAAAATGCCGGACTGCGTCTCGCCCTCCATCAGACCGAGCATCAATACGTTCAGCTGTCCAAGAATGAGATAAACGCCGGCATTCGCCATCATGGAGCCGGAGAGCTTCATCCAGCCCCGCGTCTCGTATGCGGGAGCAACTCCCTCGATCTGGGAGCCGATTCGTTTCTTTAGAACAACAGCCCCCACGATATAGGAGACAATGACCGCCAGAACAAAGCAGATCATCGCGAGCCCCGCATCCGCTGTAACGCCAAGCGCCGCAGCAGCGAATACAAAGGCGATCGTCAGCACCGGACGCAATATTTTTTCCGGCATTTGCGCGTATACGACGTCCTTAAGCCCTTGCAGCGCACTTTGCCGCAGCGTAGCGAGCGTCAGCAGCGGAATCGATGCAAAACCCGCCGCGTAAGTAATCGCTTTGGCTGTATCGCCAGCTGCATCCCCTTTTACGGTGACGAAAATCAATCCGCCAACAGCCAGTACAATGGACAGCACAAGCCCGATCTGATTGCTGCGCTTGAGCAATCCCTTGATCAAACCCCACTCTTCCTTGACCCGGTAAGCGGCGACCAGCTTCACGATCGTCGTATCAAAGCCAAGCTTTGCAGGAAAAACCATAAATGTAACAACAGTCGTTACGAACGCGTAAATTCCGTATCCGTCAACGCCGAGCAGCCGCGCCAGCGCAACCTGCATCAGCATCGCCAATGCCATGCCGGCTGAGTTGATCAGGAAGCTTGCGCTTCCTCCTCTGCTAAGCCGTTTGGCGAACGCCGGCTGCGCCGATTTGGCCGCTTGCCCCGCCGTATCGCCCGTAATCATCGTTAATACCCTCCTCCATCAGCCAACTGCCGTCGTTCCCGTATTGCGGTAGGACGGTACCAAATGCTGCAGAACGGCGCGGATTTCATCCGGATGCTGCCCCAGCACCTTTTCCATTTTTCTTATTTCGAAATCAAGCTCGGTCCGGTTAAGCTGCGCCGGACGACCGATAAAAATCCGATTATGCTTCGTTGAGGAAAGCCCTTCTTCATTCGTAAGAAGCTCTTCATACAGCTTCTCTCCCTCACGCATGCCAGTGAAGGCAATGTCGATATCGAGGTTTGGCTCAAAGCCCGAAAGACGGATCAGGTCGACAGCCAGGTCGTAAATTTTGACCGGCTTGCCCATATCGAGGATGAACACCTCTCCGCCCTTGGCGAAGGAACCGGCTTGAATGACGAGCTGAACCGCCTCGGGAATCGTCATAAAGTAACGAACCATTTCCGGATGCGTAACCGTTACCGGCCCGCCCTTCAAGATCTGATCCTTAAAGCGAGGGATAACACTGCCCCGGCTTCCGAGAACATTGCCGAATCGCACGGCGACGAACTTTGTAGCGCTATGCTTGTCCAAGCTTTGAATGAACATCTCGGCAATCCGCTTCGTCGTACCCATAACGCTCGTCGGGTTAACCGCCTTATCGGTGGAGATGAGTACAAACCGTTCGGCCCCGTAGATATCCGCACATTCCGATACATTTTTCGTGCCAAACACATTGTTCTTAATAGCTTCAGCCGGATTTCGCTCCATGAGCGGAACATGCTTATGCGCCGCTGCGTGGAAGATAACCTGCGGACGAAATTTAGCAAACACGGCATCGATCCGGGTGCGGTCCTGCACATCGGCGATGACCGTCTCGATCTGAAGGTCAGGATAGACGCTGCGCATCTCCATCTCAATGTTGTAGATACTGTTCTCTCCATGACCCAGGAGCAGCAGCTTTCTTGGGGAGAACGGCGCGATCTGACGGCAAAGCTCTGAGCCAATCGAACCTCCTGCCCCTGTGACGAGCACCACTTTCTGCTCCACATAACCGGCAATGTGCTCCAGATCTGTACGAATCGGATCACGTCCGAGCAAATCTTCGACACTGACATCCCGCACACGGCCGGAAGCGCCGCGTCCGTCGATCATGTCCTGCAGATCCGGTACGATCCGCAGCTTCACCTTCGTTGTCTTGCAAATGTTGACCAGCGCCGAGATTTGCGTCTTCGATACGGAAGGCATCGCAATAATGATCTCGTCGATCCGGTGGTTCTCTACGATACAGCCGATCTCACCGCGTCCGCCGAATACCGGCAAGCCCAGCACTTGCATCCGGTGCTTGTAAGGATCGTCGTCGATAAAACCGACTGGCGTAACATTAACGCCGTCATTTTGCTGCATCTCCTTCGCGATGAGCGTGCCGCAGCTTCCGGCTCCGATAATGAGTGCCCTGCGGGAGATTGGATGTTTTTTCACACTGTATTTGTCGCAAAAAGCCCGCCAAGCGATACGCGGTCCCGCCATAAGCGCCGCAATGCCGATAAAATGATGCAGCATCAGCAGCGTTTGTGCATGACCTTGGAGCACCCATGCCGCCGCGAACGGGATAAGCGCGGCAACCAATGCCGTTTGCATAATGCACTTCAATTCAGCAATGCCGGTATACTGCCAGATGCGGCGGTGCAGCCGGTGCCGGGTCACGCTCCAAAAACCGATTGCCGCCGAAGCAGCCCCATAGAGGAGCCAGCCCGACGCTCCTCCCAGTGCCTCAGAAGCCGCTGGCTCCATAGCATAGGCGATAGCCAAGCTTAGTAATATTGCTGCCAAATCCCAGCCAATAATGACTTTCGTCCGATAAGCAACCCGCATGATCGAATTTCCTCCTTCTGGATTTACCGTTCTACGTATTCGTAATAAGGACCCGCTTCACTTTGCGTCGTTTGATTCAGGGCGACACCGACAATTCGTGCCTGTACAAACTGCAGCGCGTTGCGGGCCTTTATAGCATGCTGTCTCTTGCCGCTGCGCGCATTAATAACGAGCAGTACACCGTCGCAGCGCGTCGATACGATTTGAGCATCGCTCACTGCGAGTACAGGCGGCGTATCGATCAGCACAATATCGTATTGCTCCTTGAGCTTGTCCAAGACGCTATCCATTCTCGCCGATCCAAGCAGTTCAGACGGATTCGGCGGCACCGGGCCTGCCGTCAGCACATCCAATCCTGCAATCCGGCTCTGCTGAATCGCATTGCCAAGCAAATCTTGTCCCGAGAGCACCTGAGACAAGCCGCTCCGGTTGCTAAGCTGCAGCGTATAATGCGCAGTAGGCTTTCGCAGATCGGCATCAACGAGCACGACTTTACGGCCGGAATGTGCGTACGCCACTGCAAGGTTCATAATGGTCGTGGACTTTCCTTCCTTGGGACTCGCCGATGTCACCATAAGCAGTTGAAGCTGACGGTCGGCTTCCGCATATTGCAGATTGGTGCGAAGCGTCCGGTAAGCCTCGGAGATCGGCGACATCGGATTAGCGTCTGTAACGATGGGGCGAAGCTCTTGATTACGTGACATGCGTCCAACTCATCCTCCTTTTGATTCCGTAACCGCCTTTGGGTTTGAAGCGGTATCGGCCGAGACTGCCGCGGCCGGCTGTTTCGGCTTTAAATCGCTTTGCCTGATATTCGGTATTGTAGAAAGCGTCGGCAATCCAAGATGCCTCTCTACAGAAGCTTCATTCCGCAAGTTGTCATCGAAATATTCGATAAGCAATACGAGCATGATGCCTAGCATAAGAGATACGACGAACCCGATCGCAATATTCAGCTTCTTCTCCGGCTTGACCGGTGTCGGCTGCTTGCCCGGGTCGGCCGTGTGCAAAATATAAACGTTGTCAACCTGCATGATCAGCGGAATTTGCTGCTGGAACACGTACGATACGCTGTTGACGATGTTCGCCGCCCGCTTGTAGTCCGTGTCCAAATAGGACACCGTCACAACCTGCGTACCATTTACGGAGCTGAACTGGATATTCCGCATCAGCTGCTCCGACGTCAGATCAAGCTCTGGATGCTTCTCCAGCACAATATCCATAATAGAAGGCGTGCGGATGATCTCCTTATACGTGTTAATCAGACTCAGATTGGTGTTGATCATGTTCAAATCGAGTTTGAACGCGCCTGCTTGCCCAACTGTCGAGTTGACGATCAGCTTCGTGTAGGCTTGATAGACCGGTTTCTTGATCCATACGCTATAGGCTCCCGCCGTCGCTGTGCCGATGACGACTACAAGGACGACGATCCAAAGCTTTTTCCGAATGAGCGATAAAAGTTGCTTCAAGTCTAATTGGCTGCTCAAAACGACACGAACCTCCATCCTTCTCCAACAATTCGTTTTATTCGCTTTGATTATGTCACAATCCGATTATTTACAAGGAGGGATTAAGGTAATATTTTCAAATAGGTTGCTGCTATCATTTTCAAACTCGTATAACATGCTTATTTTCCTAAAAATACGGGAACTAATCGTAAACATTTAGTAAAATGATTTCGATTTTCAGTATAAATTCATGTATTTATATGGAATTCAATGTTTTAATTCACCAAACGGAAGGGGTCTTCTATACTCCTATTGGATTAGTATATTTTAGAATCGGGATCGGTCTGTTTTCCGCATAGCTACCCGCTTTCTGAGTGCTAAGGTATAGGAGTGGGCTGCCCGGCTCGTGCAGTTGTAAGAGGAGGTTAAAGGGACTTTCGCCATGGCGATACCCAGCCTTTGGGATTTGTCCCTGACTTTATTCATATGGGAGAAATTCGATGTCCGTTTTTCAATACGGGATTTCTGACCGGCGGACTAGGTATTGCTGCCTTTTTATGGCCTAAAATTACCATTTTTTCCGTGAAAAAGCTTTTTCGAGACATCCAAATGACCGCATTAGAGGTTAATATTATTTAATCTTTCTCTCATTATGGATATGCACAAGGTGAAACCCCTGAATATTCCATTTTCATAAGCGTTTTCATGAATGAGGTTTGTAAAGGGGGATAGTCCGAGGGTAGGACGAATACCCGATATGAAACGAAAAAAGGACAGAGGCATTGTCCTCCACCCTTTTTATAGGCCGGTCCCGGTTTTAAGGAGTGAAACTGCCGTGCCCTCCGGATGCGTCTGTAATTTACTTCTTTCCATTGATATTTCAAGCATTTTCCGGTCTCTGGGGACAGCTCTAAACCCCGCTTCATTCACATGAAACAGCGCCAGCCATTTCACCCAAAATCTTCTGTATATGTCTTCCAGCATATAGGTATACGCTGCCAAAAGACCTCCAGCACTTTGCAAATAGGGACTGATGCGTCTAACCGATCCGGCTTTCTTACCTATCATCATCCACCATCCTTTAGCTTTCATTTTGTCAAAAGGACGGCATAAAAAAATCGCCCTGCGGAAGGAAGAATGCCTCCTCCTGCAGAACGATTCGATTCATTCATCTGGACTATTCTAGACCCAGTCTGACTCAGAGGTACGCAGCCTGCACACACACCGGTCCCGGCAGCTCAATGGAATAGCCGGTATAGACCGGCAAACCGGATGACTCCATGCGGAACACTACCACATTATCGGTGTCTTTATTAGCAGCCAGCAAATAACGGCCGCCCGGCAAAATCGCAAAGTGGCGCGGATGCTTGCCTTCTGTCGATACATGGCCAACCAGCTTCAGTGTGCCTGTCTCCCCGTCTGCCGCGAACACCACGATACTGTCATGACCGCGATTGGAACCGTATAAAAACTTGCCGTCTGCCGACATCGTAATTTCAGCGCAGCCGTTCGGACCCTCGTAATGGGCCGGCAGCGTCGATACCGTCTCCACTGCTTCGAGGCGACCTCCCTCGGCATCATAGCGGAAAGCGACGATCGTTGAATCCAGCTCGTTAATGACATAGCCGAATTGACCGTTCGGATGGAACACGAAATGACGCGGACCTGCGCCTGCTTCAACCGCAGTCTCGCCATGGAACTCCAGCTTGCGGCTTTCCTTATTAATTGTATAAACACGAATACGGTCGATGCCGAGGTCCGGAACGAATACGAACCGGCCGTCCGGACTAAAGAACAAGCTGTGCGGATGCGGCGCTTCGCCTTCATGCTGCTGAATGTCGAGCAGCTCGCCGATCTCTCCATTTTCCTCAAGCGAGACAAGGCTGACTCTGCCGCCGTGGTAGCTGGCAAGCAGCACATATTCGCTGTTAGCATCCCTTTGAATATGACAAGAAGGCGCTGTAATCGCCAGCTTGCGGTTTAATTGACGCAGTGAGCCTCCGCCGTTGCCGTCGATCCCGATCTCAAACGATACGGCATCGCCGCCTTTTCCGCCTTCAGCCGTAACGCCCTCTGCGATTGCATATAGCCTCCGGTTTTCCGTATCGACATTCAAGAACGTCGGATTGCGAAGCCCTGCGGCTTCGTCCTTCAACGACAATGTCCCATTCTCTTCATCAAATGCGTACATATACACGCCGCTTGCGGAAGCCTCCGCATAAGAACCTATAAAGACAAACATCTGCTTCGTATGTAATGACATGTCTGATTCCCTCCATATCTCGTTGGCTCATCTATGTCCTATTGTACCCGCTGCCCGTCTATAAACCAAGTCTGTGTTACAACTGGGCTGCTGGTGCTTGGAGACGGTCAAAACTGCGTTACTCCTGTGAGTTTGAAGGTCCTCCGCTTATGGCCTCGTTGCCGGAAAGTTAAGGAACTGTCAGCAGCATTGAAAAATGTGTCATAATACGACACAATAAATAGATAGAATTGCATTCTTTATTAATGAAGGAGGCCTCTCGTGGCATTAAACCGAAGATTGACTACCGACCGGGATTTCGAGGAGGCCGTGCAGCGCGAAATTCGCGTTCGCGTGTTCCAAGATGATTATATCGTGACCAGCAGCGGCATCATTATCCGGTTCGATGAAGAGACCGCCGTCGTACAGTCCAGTGTAAGCGAGATTGCATACCACGACCGACGGACTTGCGAGTTTTTTGAAGTACGTAAAAAATAGGAGTGCAAGGAGCTATAGACAATCATGTCTCTGAACGCCTCACATGTAAATATGAATACCACTCAGCCTAAAATATTGATTATGACAGCCGTTGCGGCTGAACGCGATGCTGTTCTGCGCGGATTGCAAGGCGACACCCGCTTCGAGGTACGAGAAGCCGGCGTTGGACCTGTTGCAGCAGCTGTCAGTGCTGCAACAACACTCGCGCTGGCTGGTGAAGGCGCGTACCGCCTCGTCATTTGCGCGGGCATCGCCGGCGGATTCGTTGGCCGTGCTGCCATTGGCTCAGTCGTCGTGGCGGACGAGCTCATTGCCGCCGACCTCGGCGCCGAGACGCCGGAGGGGTTCCGGCGCGTCGACGAGCTTGGCTTCGGCAGTGCACATATTGCCGCTGACGCTAAGCTTGGGGCTCGCCTGATCGAAGCGCTGCGCTTAGCCGGACTTACCGCTGTACAAGCTCCCGTCCTCACGCTTTCCACCGTGACCGGAACGGCAGCAACAGCGGAGGAGCTGGCTGCGCGTGTTCCAAATGCAGCGGCGGAAGCGATGGAAGGTTTCGGTATCGCCGCCGCTGCACAAAGCCATGGGCTTCCGGTACTGGAAATCCGCGCGATCTCCAATGCTATTGGTCCACGTGACCGGGACGCATGGCGTATCAAAGAGGCGCTGCAATCGCTGGAAGCAGCAAGCGCCGTATTAATGGAGGTAATCGAATCATGACGACTGCAAGCGACAGCTTGAAAATCGCTTTTTCCCCTTGTCCCAACGACACTTTCGTCTTCCATGCCTGGGTGCACGGCCTTCTGCCTGATGCGCCAAAGCTGGAGGTTACGTACGCAGATATCGATATTACGAATCGGCTTGCATCCGACGGAAGCAATAAGCTCGATGTGCTGAAAATTTCATATGCCGCCTTGCCCTGGGTGCTCGACGACTATGCACTGATCCCTTGCGGCGGCGCGCTTGGCCGGGGCTGCGGTCCACTGGTTCTGACGAACGGCGGTTCCTCCGATCCGGCTTCATTGAAGGGACGCCGCGTCGCTGTGCCAAGCGACCGCTCCACCGCTTACTTGCTGTTCAGACTATGGGCAGCCCAGCTTGTTCCCGGCGGGGTTGGCGAGATCGTCGTCATGCCGTTCCACGAAATCATGCCCGCTGTTCGTGACGGCCGCATCGATGCCGGACTCGTCATCCACGAGGCCCGCTTCACTTACCCGAACTATGGCTTAACGATGCTCGCCGATCTCGGCAGCTGGTGGGAGTCGGATACCGGACTCCCGATTCCGCTCGGCGCGATTATCGCGCGCCGCTCGCTTGACCTAGCGGCTATTAGCCGCTGGACGCAAGCTTCGGTCGAGCATGCCTGGAAGCATCCGCAGCTGTCGCAAGCGTATGTCATGCAGCATGCGCAGGAGATGGACCCGCAGGTCGCGCAAGCGCATATCGACCTATACGTGAATGACTTCACTGGAAGTCTAGGCGGCAGCGGCTATGCCGCCGTCACCTCCCTGCTGACACGCGCAGCCGAGGAAGGGCTCGTTCCCGCCATCGATCCGGCTAAATTGCTGCTTCCTTAGCTTGAAGGGCTGTGCCATCTTAGTGGCACAGCCTTTTCCATGCCCATGGCCTACAGTTGCGTTTGCACCAACGCCCCTCATGTGCGCATCCGAAACAACAATGTTACTTAACTAACTTAACCATCCCTGTCCCTTCCTACTATTAAAATCAAACTTTGTGCGCACCCCATACTCTGGAACGAACCAGCTTCGCTATTTAGCGAAGACAAGTTCGCTGCGCTACCTGTTGCAAGCATGCCTTTCAACTACAGCGAAGCTAGCTTCGCTACTCGTGAACCTAGATTCACCAACTGCGAAATTCAGTTCGCTATAGCTCAAACCCCGCCGCTCCAGCCACCCATTAGCGAATTTAGCTTCGTTAATTAGCGAATCAGCTTCGCTGAACAACAATGTTACTTAACTAACTAATCATCACGCCATTTCATCTGAGGCCCGCCGCCTCATCCATCATCCGTAATCGCCCAGTCCCCAGAGGAATGCAACCACGCGAAAAAGCCGTCATCCCGAATCAATCGATTCAAGATGACGGCTTGTTGATCTATTAGTGATACAGTGCTCCGGCTTATACGTCGGAGTCGTCCCATTTCTTCGAATAGGCTTTTTTCGTTACCCACAACGTCATCCAAGTGAGCACAGCAACAATAATAATAGCAAAAATCCATACACCAGCTGGTACACTGCCCATGCATGACCCTCCTTTGCCTTTTTCATTATCATACCGGACATTAGAGGTGCGTACTCGCTTTAATTATTAACATTTTGCAACTTTTCTGGCATAACCCTAATGGTTCCCAGCGGCACATAGCTCACAAAAACACGCTCAGCCAATGACTTAATTGTAGTATGCTTCATTAACTAGCTTGGCATACAATCTACAGCAGTTGCTCTAATGTCGCCAACGCGCGCTTTGAGGCCGCTTGTTGCTCCTCATCACCTTCGTACTCCACGGTATACCAGCCATCATAGCCGATTTCCTTCAACTGTCCGATAATAAAGGGCAAATCAACAACACCTTCGCCCGTAACGCGTCCGGCATAAGGCTGTCCACTCAAAGAGCGGTAGAACGAACCATTATAGTCCTGTTCCACTTGTACAAAATCCTTCACATGCACATGCCTAACCAGTGATTTCAACTCTTGAACCGCATTGCTGGGGTCCTCATCAACGAGCAGAAAATTGCCAGCATCAAAAGTAGAGCGCAAATTAGGCGAATTTACATCCTGTATAATTGCAGCAACCTGCTCAGCTTTGCCAGCGAGCAAGCCGTGATTTTCTAGGCATAGCACGATACCTTGCTCTTCCGCATACGCCGAAGCTTCCTTTAGACCATCAATAATCCAGGACCGTACCTCGTCGAAAACAAGCCCGTCCCGCAAGTCGCCTGCAAATACGCGCACGACACCCGCTCCCAGCAATACGGCGTTATCAATGCTTAACTTGATGTCAGCCAATTGAGCCTGCCGTTTCTCTGGATCAGCGTCGGCAAAATTGTTAGAAGCGCCAAAACAAGCCAGCTTAAGGCCAGTACGGGCCAAAGCATCCTTCACTTCCTCCGGGTCCCGTTCCGGATTCCAGTAGAAGCTGAGCAGCTCCACACCCTGTGCATCCGTCGTTGCCGCAAATTCGATAAACTGCGCATTTGTCCATCCCTCGTTATAGTAGGAATGGCAGCTCCATGCGCTTAGCGCGATTTTTGCTCCCATGGTGATCCTCCCGCATGCCCCTATTTAAAAGAATGAAGAAACTGTACCGCTTTGCGAATATCCGTCTCCGGCTGCTCTCCCACTTCACGTTCGATCGTCAAGTAGCCTGTATAACCGATCTCTTTCAGTGCCGTCAGATAAGCCGGAAAATCTACGCCGCCCTCGCCGAGCGGAACCTCCCGGAAAAATTCGCCTCGCGTTACCATTTCCGATATCGTGTCGTGATCCATCTCGCCATAACCCAAGTAGCCGTAGACCGCTCGCGGATCGACATCGGCAAGCTTAATGCCATCCTTGGCATGCGTATGAACGATATAGTCCTTCAGCAAGTAGACGCCCTGTACCGGATCATCTCCTGTAACCATAACCATATTCGCCGGATCGAAGTTCACTGACACCCCGTTCGTAGACAGGGAATCGAGGAATTGCTTCAATCTTGCCGCTGGCTCTGGTCCCGTCTCTATCGCAAAATAGGCGCCTTTATCGCTCGCATAATTGCTCAACTCCTCGCAAGCTTCCTGCATCGCCGCATAAATCTCCGAGCTGCTGTCCTCCGGAATGATACCGATATGCGTCGTTACAATCGTTGTACCGAGATCGAGCGCCAGATCAAGAATACGTTTGGACTTTTCAACCTTCTCCACGTTGGCCTTCCGGTCTTGAAAGCCATGACCGCCAAGATCACCGCAGAGGGCCGATATCGTTAAGCCAAGCGATCCAATGTAGTCCTTCAATTCCTTGCGTGCTTCCGCCGTAAGATTATCCGGGTCCATCTCGCCGCTTACCGCATAGATCTGAACGCCATCTGCGCCAACCTCTTTCGCTTTCTGCAGACCGCCTCGCAGACCTGCACCAAAGCTTTCTACGATTACGCCAACCGGATTGCTTATTTTCACCTCAGTCATCGTTATCCTTCCTCCCCAGCGCTCAGTACGATCTCGCGGCCTTCTGCTGCCGATTGATACACCGCATTCAAAATCCGCATCACTTCCAGACCGTCTTCAACCGGACTGACCGGCACCGCTTCGCCTTTGCAGCAAGCGACAAAATGAGCAATCTCGTTATTGAAAGCCGACTGAAATTGGAAAGTGAGATGATCGATTTGCGGCTCTATATTCACAATCGTATTGAACTGTTCGCTCACGATGACAAGCTCCGGCTCCAGCTCCGCGCCGCCTTTTGTGCCGAAAATTTTCGCCGATGATTCATCTTTGGAAGCATGAAGCGTAAAGCTGACGTCGACATACAAGCTTGCCCCGTTCTCGAATCGGATAAGAGCATTGGCCAAATCCTCAACATCGTTTTTTATCCGCATCATAATCGGCCGCTTGATAGAAGGAAAGACCCTCCACATGAGAACGGTTGCCGAGTTGACGATACGTATTGCCGCTGACCGACTTCACCTTCGGCTTGCCCATCAAATACCAGCATACATCAATCATATGTACGCCAAGGTCGATGAGCGGGCCGCCGCCGGAACGCTCCTTGTCTGAGAACCAGCCGCCCGGATTGCCGAGCCTACGTATAATCGACGCCTTCGCGTAATAAATATCGCCAAATGCGCCGGCTTCTCTATATTTATTCAATAGCTTCACCTGATCGCTGTAACGGCGAACGAATCCTACAAGCAGCAGCTTACCCGTCCGTTTGACGGCAGCCTCTACCTGCTGAGCCTGTTCAACTGTCTGCGACAACGGCTTTTCGCATAGTACATGCTTGCCTGCTTCCAGAGCCGCTACGGCAATTTCCGCATGCGTGTTATTCCATGTGCAGATGCTTACGGCATCTATCGCCGGATCGGCAAGCAATTGTTTGTAATCGGTATAAATGTGAGGAATGCCGAAGCGTTCCGCCTTCTCTTGCGCGCGCCCTTCGTTAAGATCGGCAATCGCTGCCAATTCTACTTCGGGATGAATGGAATATGCCTGTAAATGTGTACTGGAAATGGAACCTGCGCCTATAACGCCAACCTTTAATGTAGTCATCGTTTTCTTCGCCTCCATGCTTCATATAACTAATCATTGCATCCTTAGCCATTCAAACTTAACATGATTATATAAAGGAAAGGAATGAACAACATGGTTAAGTTCATGGATTATATGATCAGCACGGAACCGATACGGGTAATCGATCTGACCCTCGATCCGGCTAAGCTTTCTGTTCGTTCACTCGTCATCCGCAATGTCGGCCATTTACCGGGAAGAACCATGTTTCGCCATGAAGCGGTATTCCATCATTGGGCCATCGTATATATAGCAGGAGGCTCCGGGAGCTTTCAAATGAGCGGAGGTTCTCCCCAGCGGGTCAAAGCCGGAAGTCTATTTTTCTTCCAGCCCGGTGTCGTCTATAACTATGGCCCTGATGAGGGCGGGTACTGGGACGAGTTTTATTTTACAGTTAAGGGGAGCCGCATTGAAGAATGGATTCGGGACTGGACTATCCCCGTCCGATCGGTTGTCTACCCGGGAGTAGACGCATCGCAGCAAAACCGGATTGACCGGATTTTCGCCTTGATGGAGAGCGGGCAGCCGGCTAATGCCGACCGGGCGGCGTTACTGCTCGAGGCGACCGTTTTCGAATGGATACAACGCCAGCAGCCTTCACCAGCCAATGTCAAAAACGCGCGTCTCGCCCAGCTTCTAGAAGACTTATCGCAGTCGCTGCATGAGCCCTTCGATGCCAAAGCTTTTGCCGAGCGCCATCATTGGTCGCTCTCGACACTTCGACGCACCGTCAGTGAATATACAGGCTTCGCGCTGCATGAATATGTGCATAGGCTCAAAATCGCCGAAGCGAAAAACCGGCTGCTTAATACCGATCAGCCTGTGAAGGAAATTGCCGCTTCACTCGGCTATAGCGATGTGTTCTATTTCTCGCGGCTGTTCAAGAAGCTGTCCGGTGAAGCGCCCAAGCTGTTCCGCGAGCAGCGGCAGTCGCAGCGCTAACGAGAACAGACTGTATCCGCAAAAAAAAAGCCCTTCAAGCCTCATCGTCAGTCTCCCACGGGGGATGGCTCGATGGCGGGTTGAAGGGCCTAGCTTACTGCTCTAACCGTTTAGGACTTAGACTGAGGAGAAGCTTCCGTTTCGCATGCCTCTTCGGCAGCCGACTGGAACTCCTCTTCATTGCTTTGCGCCAGCTTATCTCCGAATTGGTCTAACCGGTCCGGGCTGCTTGCCGGCCCATCGTTATCGGGCTTGTTGTTTCTGCCTGACATTAGAACACACCTCCTTCATGAAAAATTCAACTTCCTTGGCTATCATTGCACGCTGCTTCTTCCGTTATGCATCCGTTGTGTGCCGGCATAAACACTAAGCTCCCCTGCCATTCCATTGAGAAAAAGCTTGACTATTATTTGGATAATCTTGTATATTGATAGCGATTCAACCAATTTAATCGGCTAACACTGGGAAGCACCCGTAAGAGAGAGGCGCAATGCGCCTTCCTTTTGCAGGTGCATTTTTTGCATGTTCAGCCGTAAACCAAGGAGGTTAAGACCATGTTGTTGAGAAAAACGAAGCTTGTCATCATCATGCTGGCGCTGTCTTTTGCCGCCGCCGTCTCGCTGCCCATGCCTGCCGCCAACGCCGCCCCATTCGAGTTCACCGTTACCGCCAAAACTGCCTACGACAAAATGATTGCGGCAGCTCCTGCCGCAACAGCAACAAAGCTGGCCAAACAGTACAGCGACTTGCAGACATCGCAAAAATCCGACATCGAATGGGATAAAAAAATTAACGATCTCCATTATCGAAATGAGGAGAATATGCTGGCTGCCCGCGCCAAAGTGAAAGAAATCGATGTCGCCAAGCACGCCAAACTTTCTGAAGCGATTGTTCAAGCCCGCAAAAAATACGAGCCGCTCTTCAATATGCACGAAACGTTGAAGAAACAGCTCGCAATGGCGAAATCCGCCAAAAACAAGATGATGGTGTCTATTCTGCAGCCTCAAGTGGATACGGCCAAAACCGCAGTCACTATAGCAAAGGAGGATATTAAACAGAAGGAATCAGCGTTGAAAAAAGCGAAAGCAGAAACGGTAGCGACCAAGAAACAAATTAACGCCACCTTATCCAGCGCCGATACGCTGAAAATTAAAATTAAGGCAGCGAAAGGAACGATCAGCAGCTTGAAAAAGTCATTTTCGACGGAGGGGACTTTACTGAATCAAGCTGTTCGCAAAGGAGATGCGGCAGCCTCCTCCACTTCGTTCACACGCATGCTGTCCTGGCAGCAGCAAATCATCGAGCAAAAACAGAATATTTACAGCTATGAGCAGCAGATTAATGCGGTAATCGCCAAAGCCAATGGACAAATCCCGAAATAACTCTATAAAAAAAGCAGGCAGCGGTTATTGAGCCGCTGCCTGCTTGAACAGTTGACGCACTACAGAGAGTAGGCCGTTTCTGTGAAGCTTCCTATTATGTTCTCAAGTTCAAACTGAACAGCATCAAATTTATCAACATCGGATAATGCGATGAACTGATGAACAGCTGTCTCTGTCTGAATAACAACCACCAAATATACGTACTCGTAGGTCTCAATTTGAGTCTGGATAATGAATTTCTGCGCGTCATATCCGTTTACTGTGACTGCCTCTGGCTCCTCAACGATTGTCGTATCGTCGTACATCATCAAGTTTTCCATAAAGGTTTGTGCATAATCACTTAGCAGATCCGAATCCGCTTCGCCCGGCTCTATATTCTGGGAGATGACCATAAGCGAATTGTTCTCGAAGTCAACCAATGATAGATTAACCTCATTACCCTCTTCAGACGCCGCACTCTCTTCCCAATAAGAAGGAGTCGTCACTTTAAATGTAGCGTCCTGGCTGGTCCACTCGATATCCCCTGTAGATTGCTCCTCTGATTCAATACCTTCGCTGAACTCCGATTGAAAATCACTTAGCAAGTTTCTGTCGCTGTCGTTGCTTGCCTTGACCAGACTGACAATGCCTAATATCCCGCCAATGAGGCCAATCAGAGCAATGACCGTAAATACCGGTGCCAGCACCACGTTATTTCCTCGTTTGTCCGGTTCTAAATCCCGAACTTTGACGACATAGGTTTTGGCCGCCATATCGCCAAGCCGCTGCTTATTTCGTGTAGCAAGCACCGTAATACCCGCCGGCAAACCTCCCGCCAGAAACGGGTTGGTGTCAATGATTCGTACAGAAGATCGAATTAGGCCTTTAACAAAGCCGGGAGTACCCCCTTCTCCATTCACAACCCGAATTCTAACCAGCATTTTACCAAGCGTATAACCGGTGAGTCCCTCTAGTAAAATATAATAGGCAAACACCAAGAGGGGATAAGCAACAACGATCAGCAGAATTGCGCCTAAATTATCACTTCTGATGTAAGAGCCCAGCATTCCGTAGAATGAAAGCAAAATCAAGAGCAATAGAATAGAATCGATTATGGTAGCGCCCCATCGGCGAAAAAAAATAGAGCTGGAATACGTGGCAGACAATGCCTGCATCGGAGGCTCCGGCGCTTGGTTGAAATAATGTGGCGGCGGGCTTAGCGGCGCACCGTTACTTGATTGTGCCCCGTTCCATGGCTGCATTCCATTATTAACATCATCATGACTCAAAAATCGCACCCTCTTTTTACATATTATCTCAATATTAAAACACCCCTTCCTTAAAGCGTCAATTAGTAGAGACACTTCCTCTCCCAAGCGCACCCTTCGACAGCCGCTGTCGAAGGGTGTTTTTTGAGTATATAGTGCTAATGTCGCAATTCCGCTATACTAGAGAGACGAATAGAAAATGCTGGAATAGAATGATTTCCGTGCGTTAAGGAGGACTTTCATTGAGACTAATGCGAATAGCCGTGTTCCTCGTTCTTTGTATGCTGCTTGGGACAAGCACGATCTTTGCGGCTGAACTGCCTAAAAATCTAGGCCATGTACAGGACCGTGCCCAATATTTTCAGGAGAAGGATAAAAAGGTGCTGCGGGCAGAAGCCGTTAGCGGCAGCTTACACTACTATATTCTTACCATTCCGACGCTAGGCGGCGAGGATTCTGCAAAGTACGCCACCTCCGTCTATAAAAGCTGGAAATTGACAAAAAACGACGTGTTAATCGTAATCGCTGACAAAGAGCGGCGCGTAGAGGTTAACTTCAACAATAGCGAGCTTCAGAAAAAGCTCGATAAGCTGCCCGCCGACTATGACGGCGACGGAAATAAAAACGAAAAGAAGCTGGTAGAATTCGTCGATAAGCATTTCATTCCCTCCGCCAAGGAAGGCGACTTTGTAGGTGCTGTACGTCAATTAATGACCTCTATGAATAAGCTGATGCCGGCGGCGGCGGCTAAACCTACCGAGAAACCTGCTGCTGCCGGAGCGCAAAGCCCGGTAAAAACCGATGGTACAAAAAAACCGGAAAAGACCGAGAAACCGGAGAAAACAGAATCGTCTGGTGAGCCTGTTAACGTAGCACCATTTTTCATAGGCGTGTTGATATTCTTCCTTTTCATAGCATTCATAATAGCAGCAATTATAGTACTGAAGCGTTTGTTCAGCGGCTTGAAGCTGAAGAAGAAACTTGCGGAAGTTCGTGAGCAGATTGCGATGCAGTCCGTTGAGCTGGCGCAGGCGCTAGATGCGCTTACGCCGCTTGCGGAGATGAGCCAGGGCCGAACTGGAGCTGTGGTCAAGGACCAAGAAAAGCAGCTAACAACGCTTCTGCTGGAAACAGAAAACATCGGCAAAGAAATGGACGCCAACTCCATTATGGTTTTGAATACGAAGATGCTCTTTTACAACCTTCTGCTCTATACGGAATACATGGTAGAAAACGAAAAGAAAATGGCAGTCGTTACACGCAAGGCCAATGAGCTAGCCGATGCCGAGAAGAAGCTCGGACCGTTCGCCAGCCGGATCGCCGGCAACTTGAATCGGATCGAAATCGGCATAAATGATATGGCTCAAAAGCTGGGCAGCCAGCTGCTGCCGCTTCGCCAGTCGCTAGAGGATGCCAAGAACGTACTTGCCAAAGCAACAGAGCAATCCGCTTTCGATGTTCTCTCAGGGACGGAATGGGCCTTGAAAGCCGAGCGTACCTGCAATGCCCTGCAATCAGAATACGATGAACTGGTAGAGCTGCACGGCCAATTGATCGGATTCCCTGAGCTCGAACGTAACTGCCGGGAAAGTGTCAAGGAAATCATTCAATTTCATAATTTGCATGCATTCGAAGAGGAGACGCTCTCTCTGATCGATCGCAGCAATACGCTATCAGAGCAGATGCTGACTGAATTGAAGCAAGGCCAAGTCTCATCCGCACGCTCCTTGTGGGAACAGTGTCAGAAGCTCCTTCGTGAAGCCGTGACCAGCGTTACTAAGCTGAGTGAGCTGAGAAGAAGCAATATGGACAAGGCCGACGCTTTGGATCACAAGCTTAAACAACTCATCGTTACACGCGATAAATTAAACGACGAGCTGCTGCAATTATCTCACCGCTATGTAAAATCACTGTGGGCAGATATGAAGGATGAATACGACCAATGGTTAACTGATCTTACTGCGGCAACCAAAGATCTGGATATTGCGAAAGCCCAAACCGGAGATCGGGAGCAAAACTTCGAGTCTGCCAAAAATATTTTCGATGACTTATCCGAAGATTTCGAGACATTCGAAGCTGCTGCAGCCTCTATGCTGGAGACGATCGAGCAATGGGATAAGGCCAATTATGGGCTGCGCAACCAATTCGATGCCGATCTTTCCCTCTACAACCAAGCCATCGAGCATTGTAGGGCAAACCGTATTTTTCTGACGCCAGAGTTCTTGCAGGAGGCAGAGAGCGTCATTCGCACGCAATCGGAGACATTCCAGAATGCAGCAACCAGCAGCCCATGCAACTTGATGCTGCTCGAACAATACGGTGACAGCTTCCACGAAGCGGTTGCATCAATCTGTACGATGATTCAGCGGATCGAACAAAACAAATATACAGCCGTTCAAAAGCTTACCATGCTGGACACCTCCTTTAAGCAGCAATTGGTGTTGGCCAAAGGAATGCTGTACAAACGGAAGATTAAGCAATCTTATAATGAATTGAAAACCGCCGCAGAACGCTGCATTCAGACCGGCATGTATGAAGAAGCGCTAGAGTGGCTCAAACAATTGGAGGAGTTCGTCCTCTCCCTTGGCAGCGCCAATCGTATCCAAAGCCAGCTGCATGCGAATGCGCAAATGCAGCAGCAGCAGCGAATCCAAGCGACTCGAACCGTTGTATACCACCAAACAACAAATGAGGAACGGGAAGAACGACCTCGTCCTAAACCTCCGAAACCAAAATCCGGCTCTTCCTGGTTTAGCAGCAGTAGCAACAGCAGCAGCTCACGGCAACCAGACAAGAAGCCAGAAACAAAAAATAGCAGCGGCGGCTCTAGCTGGGGCAGCAGCAATAGCAACTCTTCCGGCGGATCTTCATTCGGCGGCGGCAGCAGCAAAGGCTCCTCGTCAGGCGGATCTTCATTCAGCGGAGGAAGCAATAAGAACAACGGCGGCGGGAATTCTTCCGGCGGCTCCAACTGGTAATCAATATTTTAGGGAATTAGAGAATGGCGGTACTGGGGATCTGATCCCCAGTACCGCTATTTTTGGCTTTCTAGCAAGTTTGTTGTGCGAACATGGCCCCAACTTAAGACGGGTATTTTCATCCGCCGCAAGTCTATTTCAAGTGCTGCTGCTCCAATGATACAATGGAAATAATAAAGTAAACTTATTCCAAATATTCAAAGGAGATGCCTCCATGAAATTGAGCGGCAAAATATTTCGATTATGGGCGTTTGGGGCACTCGTTTTTTTCTCCCTGGCGATCGGTGCTTACGCACTTATGTTTTATAGTTCGCCGGAAGGTCTGCGAGAGCAGTTATTTGTTACGGAAAAGGGGGCAATGCCCGCCATTTGGTACGGAATCCTGTGGGCGCATGCCGTGTCCGCCGGAATCGCCTTGGCGATAGGCTGGCTTCAATTCGTGAAGCGGCTTCGCCATAGGATGCCTTCGCTTCATCGGGCCATTGGCTATTTATACTCGGCGGCGATAGCAATCGGCGGTCTTACGGGCCTTTATCTCGCCTTTTATTCAAATGGAGGCTGGAGCGCCCGCATCGGCTTCAGTGTCCTGTCCATCCTCTGGCTCTACACGTTGTACCGGAGCCTGGAGAGCATCATCGTCAATCGCGATGCCGCCAAGCATGGCCGCTGGATGACTTATAACTATGCGCTTTCCTGCGCTGCAATTTCCCTTCGCCTCTATACAACGTTGGCAGCAATCATTTTCGGAATTAGCGATACGAACGAGAGCTTTGTAGTAATTGCCTGGCTCGCATGGGTGCCTAATCTGCTGCTCGCCCGGTACATTCTGGGCAAGGGCGGGAGAACGAATAAAAGGCCTTATAATAATCAAACAAAGGGCGTTATTTTCTAACAAAAAATCGGCGAGCATCCAGCTCGCCGATTTTTATGTTCTGCCGCTAAGGTCTGCGCGCCGGCGACCGATGTATGACCGAGTACCACGTGCCGCGACGGCACCACGCGCCAGGAGGCGCGAACCATGTTAACGAGCACACGGTGCTTAACGAAGCTGGTTCGCTATTTTGCGAAGCAGATTTCGCTATACGGGCGTTCAATCCGGCTAAAATACGAAAAGCGAAGCAAGTTTCGCTTTTCATGAACTTTGGTTCACGAGTTGCGAAATTTGCTTCTCTATTACAAGCTGCCTCCCGCGCTGCAGTCTGGGCAGCGAAGTTACCTTCTCTATTTAGCGAAACTGCTTCGTTCTGACGAATACTTTTCAATTTCGGCTTGAGTACAGGCTTCACCCCCATGCCCGTTTCACAAAGCGTTAGCAAAATCGGGCTCTGCATGCACCCTCATACTGCTCCCCAGTCAGTCTGTAGAGCTGACTAGCTCACCCTCACACCCATTACGGCTACCGCGCACCTTTCTGCGAACCGATAACTGCAATGATTGGCACCTCTTGCCGGGAAGCTTTTTTCTCTCTGGCTCTCCTGTTCAGCTCGGCATGCAAACGTACAGAAAGCCTGCGCAAATATTCAAAGTTCGGAAACACGACGAGATCCGACAAATATGCCGGTGTAGTGCTCCCTGGTTCCCGGGCCTTGTTCAGCGCTGTGATCATATCTTCCCCTGTCTCGATACCGACGCCATGTCCGAAGAATAGATTGCCGTTCAGCTTAACGACGTTCTCCCCTTGCCATTCCGGCGTATTCACATTATGATCCGGATTTTTGAAATAAAGGACATCGCCGGGGAATGATTCTTTGCTGTCATGTGTCGAGATGAGCCATAGATCGCTGTCGTGATTCCAATCGCGCAAATAAAGGTTGGTGAAATACAAGTTGAACGCGTCGTCGCCAATGACGTCAAGAATGGCTTTATACCAGGTAATTACGATGGCAGTGGCGCATTCGAATGCGTATTGCTTTCCATTGGTGAAAATATCGCGAATGGCATCCGACGGCCGAACTCCGTTATTCAATTGGAAGCCGCCGCTGCTAGTCCGCGTCCAATATTGGCTGTTGCTGCGTGACTTCTCAAAAATCGCAAACGAAGCATCACTGTCGTGAAGCGCTTTGGCCGCATTAACGATGCTTTGCCGCATAGCCAGCTCGAATCGCAACGCCTCCGGCGAATCAAAACGATAGACGACCGGGCTCATCTGCTTGTCGCGAACAATCTCCTTCTCCAGCGCCGATAAAGGCATTTGTTGGATCGCCTGCTCCGTGTTGACGCCTGAAATGACAATCAAAGCTTCCCCTCCTCATGCTCTAAGGTTCATTAGGTTATTGTACGTACACAACCGCCTATCGGTGTGGGCGCATAATTCCCCGATAAAACTCACCCCTTCTTACGAACGTCTGCTCATTCATGACTCCGCCGCTATTAGCAAATAACCACTTCTTTTAGCGATTGAACACTACCTTTGTCAGACCGGAAGGGACTTCCGCAGTCAGAGCGAATACCTGATATATTCCGAACCGTGAGGTGATCATTCATGACGTTGCTGAAAACGAAAGAAGCTGCTCAGCAGCTTGCTGTCAGCGAAACGACCGTCAGACGTTGGGTCTCCCTGTTCCCGTCCGCTTTTCCGAAAGATATGTTTGGCCATTATATTTTTGATGATGCAGCTCTGGATAAGTTGAAACGCATTAAATCCGAACTGGAGGAAGGCACTGGCCTGCTGGATATCAAGCTGCCGATCAGCGGAGAGCCCCTCCTGCTGTCTCCCCAATTGCAACCAGCCTATTTTGCAGCTGCTTCGTCGGCTCCGCCAGTTACAGAAGAACCCGAACCGCTGCTCATCCGGCTTGGACAGCTGGAAGCATCCCTTTCCCATAAAGCAGATGAGGTTGTCACTTTCCAGCTGCTGCACCACCGGCAAGAGATGGAAGAAATACGCCAGACCCTCGCCCAGCTCTCGGCAAGCGTCGAGACACTGTATGCCGCACTTCAAAATGCAGCTGTCTCCAGACCTCCTTCCGAGTATCTTCCGGATCTTCCCATTGCAGCAACCGGCAGTCGTGCTAAGAAAAAACGCATGCTTCGGACGATTTTCCCATTCCTATGATTGGTATCTGGAAGAAACGGAGCCGTCACCTACTCCTCCTCTTCCTCAATCGTTAGAATCAGCTGGTTCGAATCGGAGACACCCCGCAATTGTCTGGAGGTCGACGGAAAGAAAAATGTCGCAGACACCTGAGCTGGCAGCAGACCGTTGCCTGGTTCTGCCTTCAGTATGACTCCGTACGTAATTACGATTGAGTTTCCTGGAGCCAGCTCTCCAAGCGGTACGCCTGCGGAAAATTCATTAGCGGGGAGCGGTACGCCGTTCCTTGTCAAGCTTCCCGGCAATGCGGAGGTCAACGGAGGCAGCAGTTCAAGTAAAGTTATGCCTGTCGCTTCCGTTAAGGAAGGATTCTTGACCGTCACGGAAAACACGATTGTATCTCCTGCCATCGCTGCCGAACGATTAGCGCTTAATTGTACGGCCAGACCAAATACCGTATAAGCTGCAACACTGCTGTCCAGGCTGAGCTGATCCGAGGTCAGCTTAACACGGTCGGTCACAACGCTGCCCGGCGCTGCCTGCACAACAACCCTTACATTTCCTCGCAAATCAGATCCCTCTACAAAACGATTCAGCCGAACGGATCGAAGCAGCAACGAGTCCCGGATGAAGACGTTGGTCAAATCAATATTCCCCGTATTGCGTATCAAGACGACATAATTTACGGCTTCTCCTTGAATGACTTCGGCAGGTGCCACTGATAACTCCAAGCTTGCATTCGGCGACGCCAGCACCACCACATCGGCGGATAAGCTCATCGCTTCCGTCTGTGCACTGTTTACCGATAGCGAACCTTTAATGATCGTACCCGGCGCTGTATCCGGAAGTACGGCAAATATCCCCTCCAAGCGATAACTCTGACCCGGCAGCAGCTGCTGCAGCAGTCCATTGTATTGAAAAAGAGGAGATTTCAATTGAATATTTCTTACGGTGACACCCGATATATTCGTTAAAATAGCGGTAAAAACAACCAATTCGTTAGGAGCAGCCAATGAACGATTAGCAAATCCGGTCAAACTTAGCATAGCTTGTGCCGGAACACGTCCTGGCTCTGGCTGTGGTTCTGGTTCTGGCTCCGGCCCTGGTTCTGGTCCTGGCTGCGGCTGTGGCAATGACACTGTCGTAATGATCACTGATGCATCATCCATGATCGTACCGAGTGTAGCGCTCTGCGCGACGACGGTATTGCTGATAATCGTGTCTGGCGGCGTCTCCTTTGGAATAAAATAGCTTGCTGTGACAACTGCTGTTTCACCAATTTGAATTGGCGGAACGGTTTGGTTGAGTCCAACGAGCGAGTCTGTCAGCGTAATATCCGTCAAAACCGTATTACCTGTATTAATTAGTGTTATGGTGTATTTGATTATTTCGCCGGGACTCGCAAATTCCCTGTCAACATCTTTGGCAATGAGCAGTCCAGGACTACTCCCTATCCTTACCGTATTAGATGCTTGCTCGACGCCATATGCCGATCGCAACGTTGCCGTGTTGTCGATCGTGCTCCCTGCCGGCGCCCCAGCAGAAACTTTAAATAATTGCGTGTAGGTGACGACAGAGTCTGGAGGCAGCGTATCGATCGATTTATTCAAACCCAGCATTCCGTCGATAATTTGCAGATTGTTAGCCGTCGTACTAATAGAGTCGTTAGAAATCCGAATCGCATACGTAATGACATCCCCAGGCAATGCCTCATCCATATTGCTCCTTTTACTCAAGCTGACTGCAGGATTCTCAGTCACAAGTACTGTCGCAGAAGCTTGGAGATACCCCGGAAACAGAAGGTTGGCAGCCATCAGCCTTCCTGTACTGGTAATGATCATACCCGGCTTCGCATTCTGCGGGATAATATACGTCTGTGACAATAGTTCTCCAGAGAAAACTGTGCCTAGCACTTTGGATACGCGCAGCGAATTGTCGGTAACTGTCGCATCCGTTAACGGTGCATTCCCATTATTGACTAACAAATAACGGAATACGACTTCCTCTCCGGGAAGAGCTGTCTTCTTATTCACCGTTTCAATGAAGGATACGTCTATGGGCAACGCCTCAATAACAATCCGTGATGAGGCCGATTGCTCCGCCGTTTGATCGCTTTTTACAGTGACGGTGTTGTCATATTGCTCCCCCGCTCTCCCCTCTCTAATGACCGCATTGAATTTACTAACGTATATTTGTGCTGGGGCTAATGTCGCCACAATTTGCTGAACGCCAAGCAGACTATCATTAATCGTAATATTGGTTATTGGAACAATCCCGGTATTGCGCAGAACGACCTGATATACGAAAGGAGTACCCGGTACCCCTGCAAACTGCGCTACGCCTTGCGCGGTTTTTGTCACCGATAGCGAAGGCAGGTCGCAATGATCCGGCAAACTGCCCATGAAAGGATAAGAAGCTTCCATCAGACTATTCGTATTGCCATCGTAGGACAATGCAATCAACTGGCCGTTCAACTGGCCTGAGCCCATAGCCGTTATAGCTGCTAACGGTGCCAGCACCGACCCCGTGATAATTAAGCTGCGGTGTAAAAAAACAGCAGCCTCCGGTGCATTCCAAAGAATACGGCTGCCAGGCGCAATAGAATCGCTATCGCCTGGCAGCGTAATGCTGTAGCTGCCAAAACCGATATCATTACCGAGTAAGTTGATCAATGCGAATGAGCCGCTTGGAATGTTAATCGTGACGTTGTTCGCTCCTGCAAGCGATAGTCCGCTTCCATCGATATTGCCGGCATCGAACGTAAACACATTCAGCGCCGGATCCTGTCCTGTTAGAACCAGGCCACCAAATTGATTCACTGCTGTACCATTGACCGGCAGCGCCGCCCATGCGGCAGAAGAGCATTCCAGAAAAGATTGCACTTCTGCAAAATCAATTCTTTCGTCAACAAGAGGCTGACCGGTCACTCCATTCCGGTTGTTCATCGTATATTGCATCACTTCCGAGGCTGGAGCGGCAATCGTATTGCCGTTATTGGTTCCCCTAATAATGCTGATATCGCCATCTATTATTAATTGCGCATCCGTTGTCGAGACAGGCAAGGCTGTTCCTACGGAATAGTCCCGATAGCTAACCCTTCCACCAGCCGCTACTCTCCCTTGGGAGGCGGCATTCACCTGCATATGATCTCCGAACAAAAAAACATTAAATGCATTGGCTGCGCCAAAATTCATACATGTATCAGCCTCCCGCTCCCGATGATCCTCTTCTCATATATAGTGGCGAGAACGGTCAAATATCCCCGAAAACGGACATTACCAGTAAAATAGATAGTCTAGCAGGCCAGCATTATCAGACAAGCTATATGCGCAGCATATGGATAAGCAATGAAATCCGTATTTTTGCCTATGAGCACTTCATGCTATTATGGCGTTATTACAGGCACGAATAAGAAGAAATGGAGGATGCTCAGATGACAAATCTGATTAGAGCGGCCGAAGCGGGACGGACGGACGAGGTGCTTCGTGAATTGGAACGGGGTGCCGACCTCAACGGACGGGATTCCAGGGGACGGACGCCGATTATGGCGGCTGTGCACGGCAACAAACCGGAGACAGTCCGGGCGTTAATCGAAGCCGGAGCGGATATCAATCTGCAGGATAATCGCAAGGACAACCCTTTTCTATATGCAGGCGCCGAAGGTCTTTCGGAAATATTGCAGATTCTGATCGAAGCCGGGGCAGATCCTGCGATGACGAACCGGTTCGGCGGTACGGCTCTCATTCCGGCGGCGGATCGCGGACATGTAGATATCGTCCGGATGCTGCTTGCAGACTCCGGGGTCTCCATTAATCATGTCAATAATTTAGGCTGGACGGCATTGCTTGAGGCGGTCATTCTAGGTGACGGCGGCCAACGGCACACCGAAATTGTACAGCTGCTCATCGACAATGGCGCAGACGTAAATATCGCCGACCACGACGGCACGACACCGCTCCAGCACGCGAAGAAACGCGGCTATCAAGCGATGATTGCCGCACTCGAAGCAGCTGGGGGCAAGTAAAGCCGGCGCGCCAGCCGCTTTTATGCGGAAAACAGATCAGGCAACGGCTGGCGGCTCACAGGGCCGGATAACTAATCTTATCTTTTTTTCACACGTTCAAGCGCATCCCATACGCCCCACAAATACATAATGCCAAGCGCCCGGTCATACAGCCCGTAGCCCGGACGGCACTGCTCGTCCCAAATATGCCGGCCATGATCCGGGCGTGCGAAGCCGGTATAGCCGTTCTCATGATAAGCCCGGACCACATCGGCAATATCGACCGTCCCATCGCCAGAACGATGTGAGGTTTCAATAAAATCGCCATTCTCGTATACCTTCACGTTGCGGATGTGGGCAAATGGAATTCGGCCAGCAAACTCGCGAACCATCGCAGCCACGTCATTGCCCGGATTAGCACCCAGTGAACCGCTGCACAGCGTGACACCGTTGTAAGGACTGTCCACCAGACCAAGCAGACGATGAATATTATCCCGGCTGGTAACAATGCGGGGAAGTCCGAATACGGAGTAGGGAGGATCGTCCGGATGAATAGCCATCTTGATATCATGGGCTTCGGCTACCGGAATGATTTGCTCCAGAAAGTATTGCAAATGGTTGAACAGATCTTCCTCGCTCACATTCTTATACGCCTCGAACAATGGCGCAATACGCTGCAAACGCTCAGGCTCCCAGCCCGGCATTGTGAAGGCGGAGTTCTCATTGATATTGCGTACGAGATCCTCAGCGGCCATACTTTCGATCTTGGCTTTATCGAAAAACAACGCCGTCGAGCCATCTTCCATTTCCTTGAACAAATCCGTTCGAATCCAGTCGAAGATCGGCATGAAATTGTAGCAAATGACTTTCACGCCTACCTTAGCCAGCTTCTCGATCGTCCGCTTATAGTTCTCAATATACAAATCACGCGATGGCAATCCCAGCTTAATATCTTCATGCACGTTAACGCTTTCAACGACCTTCAAATGAAAGCCATGCTTATCAGCCAGACGCTTATAGTCCAGAATCTTGTCCATCGGCCATTCTTCCCCGGCAGGAACGTCATGCAGCGACCATACAAGCCCCTCGACGCCAGGAATTTGTTTAATCTGCTTTAACGTCACCGAATCGTTGCCTTCCCCGTACCAACGAAACACCATTTTCATCTTCTATATCCTCCTCTGCGTTAGTAGCTAGGTTATAAAATAATGCGGATACCTGTCTCTCAGCTCCGGCAGCTCATTGTCGATCTTGCCGATATGCGGCTGCAGCCGTGACGCAGCCAATTCGGAATTCCCCTGGCGAAGCGCATCCAGCAGCTGCGCATGTTCTTCCACCACTTTGTCCATATGCCCTAGCTGCTCAATTGCCAAGTAACGGGCACGGTTCAAGTGTGCGCGCATCTGGTATACGACCTGAAGCAGCGTAGCATTGCCCGCCGCCTCCAGCACGATGCGATGAAACGCCTCATCGAGTTGGAGAAACAAAGCGGCATCGCCTGCTTCCCCAGCCGCTCTCTGCTCTTCCAGCAGCTTCGACAACGCGGCATCCGCAGACTTAATCGCTTCATAATCCCGCCATTGAACGGCAGCCAATCGAAAGGCGCCGAGCTCCAATTGCTCGCGAATAAATCGCGCCTCGCTTACTTTACGTTCCGATATGAGCGCTATACGCGTCCCCCGTTGCGGCAGTACATCCAGCAGCTGCTCACTGACGAGCAGGCGGATAGCCTCCCGCACCGGCGTTCGGCTGACGCCAAGCGCTTCGGCAAGCTCATTCTCATAGATCATGCTGCCCGGCACCAGCTTCATCGTAACGATCTGATCGCGAATCGATTCGAATATCTGATCGCCAAGCGACTTACGCTGCTCCTGCGGCGGCAAGGACGGCATGGATGGCATGGATAGTTTGATCGTCGACATCACCTTACGCCTCCTTCGAATTTTCTCTATCTCTAATTTACTTGTATTCTTGTATACAAGTCAAGATAATAAAAAATCGGTGAGGATTGGACGTATTACAGCCGTAATTCATACAAGCCCTATTCTATTTTCCCGCATAAATTAATAGAGAAAGGAGGTGATCCGCTATGAAACAACAACCAATCTCCCTCTCTCTATTCGGCAGCAGCGGCGGCGTAGCCAAATCCGTCCTTGCCCTTCTCAACCAAGCCGTACAAGCAGTAGACGATCCGTTGTACCGGTTCTTGAAGCAAGGTAAGCTGTATCTCGTCGATTGGAAGCAGAAGGATATCAGCTACTTCAAGGCCTTCTGCCCGATGCTGACGGACAAGCTGAAGCTGGTCCAGCTCGATCTGACAGACTCGGATGCCGTTAGGCAGCATCTCTCAGTGACTGAAACGTCCCTGGTTATCGATGTATCCTGGGCGGATTCTGTCGATATGCTGAATCTTTGCAATGAACTGGGCATCGCTTACGTCAATACCGCGCTCGAAATCGCATCCGTTGATGCCAAAGAGCAGCTAGAGGGCTTTACGCTGTTGGAGCGGTATCATATTTTTGAAGAAAAACGACTCAGC
Organism: Paenibacillus gorillae; assembly: GCF_000513275.1. Taxonomy (GTDB): domain Bacteria; phylum Bacillota; class Bacilli; order Paenibacillales; family Paenibacillaceae; genus Pristimantibacillus; species Pristimantibacillus gorillae. Next base: position 39,784 of record NZ_CBVJ010000116.1, read on the forward strand.
TTTACGAATACGAAAGCGATCATATGCTCTGGCATGAATCCCGGCGTCGTACAGTGGATGGCGCATGAACTGTTGAAGGAAAAGTCCAGGCGAGCTGCCTCTCGCTTGCTATATCGTCGAGACAGATTCCACGTTTTTCAAAGACACTTCACTCGTTTCTCCCCGCACGATCTATTCGTCCTGGTCAACTGAATGCTTCTTGGACGAGGCGATCTACAATTATCCCATGTTCGTTCAGCAACGCACCCCGCTTGTCCTTTATAACGATGTGTACGAGCTCGAATTCAAAGTGACCTTAGGCGACATCGAGTTTCACGGCTGTTTAATGCCGCATGAAGAAGTGCTAACGATGGGACGGCTGTACGATATGGAGTTCGGGTTTATTTACCGGGTGAACGACCATACGACAAGTGTGATCCGTGATAATCTGCACTGCTCGGGCGAGCTCTGGGACTGGAATCATGTCGTCTTCGATCCCAATGAAGCCGAGCTTGTCGGACAAGACCTTGTCGGCGTACTGCTTGTCTACCCGGATAGGGAGCGATTCATGTACAACGTGATGGACAACGCTGCCGTGTTTGCGAAATACGGCACGAACGCCACTTATTTTCAAGTAGCCTGCGGCGTCTACGGCGCTGTATGCTCCCTGCTTCTCGACCAGGTTCCGAATGGTGCTCATTATGTGGACGATATTTTGCAGTTCACTCGTTACGGCGAGTATGTCTCCCGCTATATGAAACCATTCATTAACGGCAGTAACGACCGCACAGACGGGCTTCTGCTGCAGCGCATGCGGCCGTTTCAACCTTAACCAAGCTCTATTCACGCCCGCTTTCCGGTTCTTCCAATTCCTGCGGCAGTTGTATGCTGCCGATCAGGAGGCCGGAATCGGACAGAGCACTATCATCGAGCAGGACTTTCGGTTTCGCCAACCGGTCAGCCGGCCGTTGACGGTGAGGGCGGCAACGTCTCGTATGACAGATGCTCACGAACAACCGCACATTATGTCCCATAGAATACGACTCTCGCGGTGGAGCCTACCGGCATCAATTCATTTACATACGACTGAATGACTCTTCTGGCTTGCTCCTCAATAGAAGCGCAGCTGTAAGCGTCCAAATGAACGGTGCCTGTACGAAGATCATAACGTTTATAGGAGACCACCACCCCTGAAAACAAGCCGTTCAGTTCGGCAAACACACCAGCCTGATCCAAGCTGCCGTTCATAGCTGCCTTCCTGAGCCGATCCGGCACTTCAATTGGAGCGACGCCATCCTCTACTGCAGAGGAATACGGCTTCACCGTAAAGCAAACGTCCTGCGGCAAATGATCCGAAGCGAACCGTAGCAGGTCGGCTGTATCTTTTTCCGATAAACCTAAATGCTCATCCCACGCATAAATAACAGCTTTATGACTGCCTGTGCTATGAATCCTTATATACCGAACATGCGGAAAACGCTGCTTGATGACATGCTCCATCCACAAACGAGTTCCCATGATAACACCTCCAATTGATAGCGCTTACAAATATCATATGGTGCCCCCTCCAAACTATTCCGGCTGTGCTAAAATCGTGCGGGCGGCATAAAAAAAGAGCAGTCTCAGCCCTCTGGCTTCGCTGCTCTTTCATCCCATTAATGGGCTGTGCCCTTCATATTCAACACGACTACGCCTGCAATAATCAATACAATCCCGATTGCCGTCGACAAGCTCGCCGTCTCTTTCCAGATAACAATGCCGATTACCGCTGTAATGGCCGTACCAACACCAGACCATATCGCATAGGCAACACCAAGCGGAATTTGCTGCAGCGATAGCGACAGCGAATAAAAGGCGATAGCAAATCCGATTGCCGTTCCAATACTCGGATAAAGCTTCGTAAAACCGTTCGACGCCTTCAGCATCGATGTTGCTGCAATTTCACTGGCAATGGCGAGTGCCAGAAATAAGTATGCCTTCATGCGCCTTCCCCTTCTTGCATCCCAATTCCATGCATTAAAATATCGACGATCTGCTTCACTGCAAGATCCAGCGCCAGGCCGCCTTTCGTTTCCATAAAGTAATAAAAAGTACTGTCGTACATATCGATAAACAAATCGATATCGAATGTTCGCAAGCTGCCTTCTTCCACGCCCTGCGCAATAAGCTGCCGAATCTGATCCCAGCCTTCCTTGAGAAAACGATCCATCGCGGTCCATTGCTCCGGGTAAAGATTTCGCAAATCCTGCATCGAGCGCATGTCATAGAACGCATAACCGGTCGGCATATTAACTAGCGTATGGTAAAGCTTCTCCCAAGTCGACAGCGTTTGATCCTGCATTATCGAGGCTTCAAGAGCTCTCATATCCTCGATTGACGCTTCAACGAGCCGGGCGACAATTTGTTCCTTGGAGGAAAAGTTCTGGTACAGTGTCTTTGTGCTAATGCCGGCCCTAGCGGCGACCTCTCGTATGGAAAATTTCAAGCCGCGCTGCAATACCTCATGCTGAACAGCTTCCATAATTCGCTCTTTCATCCCTATGCACTCCTCAGCCATGATAAAACCATGGAAAACATTTTGTTTTAATTGTTTTCCGTGCACTCAGTATACCATAGGAATAACTCGGCGGTCAAAAGCAAAAGGACATCCCGGGAGGATATCCACCCGAAATGTCCTGAACTATACCCTATTATTTAAAAGAAGCATAACCCTGATCGACCATTACGACGCTGCCTGTAATAGCTTCCGCTTCCGGAAGAGAAACGAGATAGACCGATTTAGCCACCGCTTCCGGCTTCGTCAGCTCTCCGCCCATTACTTTTGCCCGCATGCTATCGAGCATGCCGTTATCTTTGTAGCCTTGAATAATCGGCGTATCCACTGCGCCCGGTGCAACCGCTACGACGCGAATGCCATGCGGCGCAAGCTCCAAAGCGGCCGATTTGCTCATCATGATTACCGCGCCTTTCGTAGCGTGATAAGCAAACGTACCTGGCGATGCCAAGACACCGAAAACGGATGCCGTATTAATAATAACGCCGTTAATGCCGAGCTCCTTCATTTTACGTCCCGCTGCAATAATGCCGTAAGCAACGCCATGCTGGTTAATGGCGATTGTTTTATGATACAAGTCCATGCTCTGATTCAGTACGGGGCCTGCTCCGCCAATGCCTGCATTGTTGAACATGACATCGATTCGTCCGTAGACCTCTACCGTACGCTCAACCAGCGCCTCAACTGCCGCCTGATCCGAGACGTCGACCTGGATAAACGTTGCTTCGCCGCCAGCCTCGGTAATCCGTTCAACCGTTTCTTGACCGCCCGCTTCGTTAAAATCGGCAACGACGACACGATCTCCCTTGCTTGCGAACAGCAAGCTCGCCTCTCTGCCAATACCGCTAGCTCCTCCTGTAATAACCGCAACCCGTTTTGTATTCATCTATAAGAACCTCCTCTGTTATGAAGAAAAAAATATTTACAACCCTATTGTAATCCCGCCCTAACATTAAGTATATTTATACTTAGTTAGGTGTAACTTAAGCAGAACTGAACTAAGGGACGTGAATATTATTCATTTGGAGCAGCTGGAGTTCATCGTCGAAGTTGCGAAGACGGGCTCGCTTACCCAAGCCGCGAAGAACAGCCATGTCACGCTGTCCGCTGTCAGCCAGTCGCTCTCCAACCTGGAGGCAGAGCTCGGCATAACCCTGTTTACCCGGTCCCGCAATGGAGCGACAGCTACGGTAGAAGGACAAGCCATTGTAGATAAAGCGGTCGAAGTGCTGCAAAAGCTGCAGGAATTGAAGCAGGAGGCCCAGTTGTTCACTGGTATTCAACAGGGTGAGCTGCGTATGGCCGCTATTCCGGGTCCATTGTCATTGCTTATTCATACGATTATCGGCTTCAAAAGGGATTATCCACATATCGAGATGGAAATGACGGAAAAGAGCACCCGTGAGATTATGGATGATGTGCTGCAGCATCGGGCAGATATCGGCCTCATTATTTTGTACGAGGATATGCTCAGCAAGCACAGCAATCTGTCCTTCGGCAAGTTGCTGGAGGGACGGATGGTCGTTGGTGTGAGCAAGCAATCGCCGCTTGCGCTGCGCAAATCGATTACGCCTCAACAATTAATGCAGCATCCGATCGTATTGTACAAGGACGATTATTTGAAGTTTTTCATCGGGCAGCTGGAACAGGAGTACGGGCCGTTTCAAGTTGTTTTCCATACGAACAACCTTGTTGCTATTCAAAAATCCGTCGTCGAAAACTTAGCGGTCACAGTAGGCTTGGACTTCTCCTTCAATACGCACTCGATAGGCTCGGATATCGTCCTGCTTCAGCTCGATATGCCGGACAACAGGCCCTTTCAGCTGGGCTGGATCAGCTCAGGAGAGTCGACGCTGTCAGCAGCGTCACAGTTATTTATTAAGCGGCTTAATCATGAGCTGAAGGAAGGATAGGTGGACATTTAGAGATGCTGATTGATCTGTCTCATCCCATTCGTAACGGTATGCCCATCTATCCCGGCGATACGGAAACGAAGCTGGAGCATGCCAAGCAATTCAAGAAGGATGGCTACAACAACCATCTGCTGACGATCAATATGCATGCCGGCACCCACATTGACGGCCCGATGCATCTGCTCGACATCGATAAACGTATCAACGAGTTTCCGGTGGACAGATTTATAGGCCGGGGTTGTCTGCTAGATGTACGGGGCCAGAGCGTCATTGATGCAAGGCCGGAATACGAGGCGATGATTGAGCCGAATGATATCGTTATTGTACTCACCGGACATGGCAAGCAATACGGGAGTCCGGGTTATTTTGACCATTACCCGGTTCTGACGGAGAGCTTCGCCAAACTTATGGTACGCAAGCAAGTGAAGATGGTCGGCTTGGATACGCCTTCTCCCGATCAGTATCCGTTTGAGGTGCATCAAATTTTGTTCCGGGAACAGATTTTTCTAATCGAAAATTTAGCCAATGCGGAACAACTGCTGGACGCCGGCCCGTTCGAAGTTATCGCGCTGCCGCTCCATATCGATGCGGATTCATCCGTTGCCAGAGTGATCGCTCGTTCGCTATGATGATAGTGAAAAGGACCGGTTCCAAGGCTGCGAGCCCTAGTACCGATCCCTTCATCCTTACCTTACGTCCATGCCCAGAAAAAGCCGTCCCGGTCCCAAGCTATTCTTCCTTTATGCAGCTTGCGGAACGCCTTCTTCACTTCCTTTGACAGTGAAGGGTTACCCTTCTCATTAACGAAGACGAAGGATTCTCCGAAGTGAGCTTTGACGTAGTCGATGGCGTCACTCTGATGGAGATTTCCCTTCGACCTGATTTCTTCTACCATCCATTCGGCAATCTGCTGTTCCGTTATTTCCATGGCTGAATCGCCTCCTTATTGACCCTTAAGAAGATTAAGCATAATGCAAGGCCCATTAAATAGCAACGACGTTAATTGTTCCATCCACTACCATTCGAAAAGAGGGATTTCATTGCTGCCAATGATTTTAGTCGCTATTGTCGCTATTGAGCATCTTTACATTTTATATCTCGAAATGTTCCGCTGGACGGCTCCACGCACGCTTCGCACCTTTGGACTCACCGCCGAACAAGCGGAAATGTCCAAGTCGCTAGCCGCGAATCAAGGCCTGTACAACGGCTTTCTTGCTGCCGGTCTCATCTGGGGCTTGCTGTATCCGAATGCGGATATCGGCAGACATATCGAGATTTTTTTCCTGGGCTGCGTGCTGGTTGCCGCTCTATTCGGCGGATTAACCGCCAAAAAATCCATACTGCTCGTCCAAGGCCTGCCTGCATTAATCGCCCTAGCTTGTGTATTGTGGCTGTAAGTTAGCCATAGTGTGAGAGCCTTCTGGCTCCCTGAAGAACAGCACTCTGCCAGTTAGACAAAACTAACAAGCGGAGTGCTTTTTTCTTTTATCACCCTTCGTCTATACAATTACAGCGACAAATAATGGTTCCTACTTGTCAAAGCACTCCATTTCGCTCACAATAAAATTAGAAAATAATGACAAGGAGGGCTGCTGATGACCGCCACCGCAACGATAGACGCGGATAGTGTTGGGCAAGCGATAGAGGAGCATAAGCGGTATTTTTCCGCCGGAACCACACAAGATGTGAAATTTCGGATCGCACAGCTTCTTAAGCTTCGCGACGCTATTCGAAAGTTTGAGCCGCAGCTTACGGAAGCGCTTTACCAAGACTTGCGTAAAGGTGATTTCGAAGCCTATGCCACTGAAATTGGTTTTGCGCTGGACAGCATCCGGCACACCGCTAAACAGCTGAAGCGCTGGGCGAGGCCCCGCAAAGTTAAAACGCCGCTTGTACTTATGCCCTCAACCAGCTCTATCCGCTCGGAGCCTTATGGCACGGTCTTAATTATTAGCCCTTTTAATTATCCCTTCCAGCTTTGCATGGAACCGTTGATCGGTGCGATCGCCGCAGGCAATTGTGCACTGCTGAAGCCTTCGGAATTGACGCCGAATGTCTCTGCAGTCATCGCCCGCTTGATCGGGGAAACGTTCGATCCCGCTTATATTCGTGTCGTGGAAGGTGAGAAGGAGGTAACCTCCCTCCTCATCCATGCTCCCTTTGATCTGATCTTTTTTACCGGAAGTACCGCTGTCGGCAAGATCGTCATGGCTGCTGCAGCGAAGAACCTCGTACCGGTCATTCTGGAGCTGGGAGGCAAAAGCCCCGTTATCGTGGACGCCTCCGCCAATCTGGATCTGGCAGCCAAGCGGATCGCTTGGGGCAAATTTATGAATACGGGTCAGACCTGTATCGCCCCGGATTATATTCTCGCGCATGCTGATATTAAGGAGCAGCTAGTCGTCAAGCTGAAAGAAACGATTTCCGGCTTTTACGGAGCGAATGCTGCTGCTAGCCGCGATTACGGCCGGATCGTCAATACGAGAAGATTTGATCAGCTGGCGGCTATACTGGAACAGGATCGGGCTGGCATTCGCTATGGAGGTACTGTCGATAGGGATGATCTTTATATTGAGCCTACGCTGCTAGATTCCGCATGCTGGAAAGACGCTGCCATGGCAGAAGAGATTTTCGGTCCGATTTTGCCGATTATGGAATATCAGGATCTGGACGAGGCGATTAATGGCATTAATGCGCGGCCTAAGCCGCTTGCCCTGTACGTGTTCACGGAGAACCGAAGCGTGGAGCGAGAGGTGCTGAGTCGCATTTCGTTCGGGGGAGGCTGCGTCAACGATACCATTTCCCATATTATCAATCCCTACCTGCCTTTTGGCGGCATTGGGAACTCGGGTGTCGGAGCCTACCACGGCAAGCATGGCTTCGACCAGTTTTCCCATCAGAAAAGCATCCTGAAAAAAAGCACGCTGCTGGACATCACCATCCTGTTCCCGCCTTACAACGACAGACTAAAGCTGATCAAAAAGCTGCTGAAATAAATAGAAGGAAATAGATAAAGTGCAAACAAAGGAATCCCTCAGCTGCTCTGGCTGGGGGATTCCTTTGTTTAGGCTGTTTGGGCTGTTTGGGATGTTTGGGATGTTTGGGATGTTTGGGCTATTTAGGCTGTTTAGGCTGTTTGGGATGTTTGGGATGTTTGGGATGTTTGGGATGTTTGGGATGTTTGGAGCTTATGTGTCGTGTCGTGCTGGCATGTAACTTCGGGTCCGACTATGTATCTCTGACGAAAAGTAACATTGGGTTTACTAGTTTAGCCCTGCTGGGGAGTTACATCAGACTTGGAATTCGCCCCTGCTGGCAACTTACTTCGGGCTAACTCGTGCATCCCTGCTCATAAGTAACTTCGAACCTCATCCGTCTCCCGTTAGCGAACCAGCTTCGCTATTTAACGAATCAAACCTCGCTCTCGAGGGCCAGTCCAACATCGACCAGCATGATAGCGAGCCTAGCTTCGCTACTCATGAACCTAGGTTCACGGATAGCGAAATTTAGTTCGCTGTAGCTAGTCCGATGCTCTCGTTACATCTCTACAGCGAATCTGCCTTCGTTATATTGCGAAGGCGCTTCGCTAATTCTTGCGCACGGCACTTAGCTACTTCCGATGTGTCCGTCCACTACGCATTATTAAAGGTTACTTTACGCACGGAAGGTTCCTTTTTGCTGGGATCTAAGTTAGAACACGACAGTCCCGCTCTACTTGGCAAGTAATTTCGAAATTTACTGTTCATCTATGCTGATAAGTAACTTCGAGCTCCTCCGTTCAT
>NZ_CBVJ010000117.1 GCF_000513275.1 Paenibacillus gorillae
TTTTGCGAAGATGCTTCGCTAATCTCTCATTCACGCACCTGTTTTCGCTATTTTGCGAAGATGCTTCGCTAATCTCTCGTTCGCGCACCTGTTTTCGCTATTTTGCGAAAGTGCTTCGCTAATCTCTCACTAGCGCACCTGCCTTCGCTAATCTCTCGCTCATGCACCTGCCTTCGCTATTTTGCGAAGGCGCTTCGCTTTTTTGCGAAGGTGCTTCGCGAACTGCGAGCACTAGCGACAAGCTGCGCGCAAACTACGGCCGCGCGCTCGCCCCATAGTGCACACTCACATCACGCCCCGCCCCGGGGCGTGCGGTGCACCATCACCAAGCAGCCATAATCAGCCGCCGCTAATCTTCTTCAACAGACGGCTGATGTTCTGCTCCTTCTCGGCAATGAAACGATGCATATAGTCATTACCGTTTCGATCATTAAAGGCTTTCGCGAGCGCGCCGATTTCCTCATCCAGCCATGCGAGCGTAACCTTTTCAGACTCGGCAAGCTTCTTGCGGCGCTTCGCCTTCGACCATTGCTGGAGGAACAAGCGGACGGACAGCAAATATTGAAATCGATCCCACGGCATCTTGCTCTCCAGCCCAAGCTGAATCGTTCGCTCGTACAGCTTAACCGCCTTAGGCATGTCCGTTACGGTGAAAAACTCCATGAACACGCCATATTCCGGCAAGTAGGAAGGCCCCTCGATAGAGCGAAACGCCCGTTTCGCAATATCAATCGCCCGGTCGAACTCGCCAAGCTTCAACAGCGGTACGATCATATTGCTGTACGTCGTATGGGGCACAGAACGGCAGCTAAGTCTGCCATCCAGAATCGGCTTGATCGTCTGCATGCCCCGCTTCAAATGGTTAATCCGGAAGTAGTATTCGCCGAACAGGTTTTGCTCGCAGGCGAGACAATCGGACAGCGAATCACGCGGCGTCTCCTTCCATCGCTTATGATAAGAGGCTGCTTCCTCCAAATGGCCTTGTGACAGCAGAAAGTTAACCTTTTGCTGATAATAAGCACGCAGCGTATACCCGTACTGCTTGCACTTTCGTTCAAAATCGGCGAACACCGCCTCGATCTGCTCCAAGCTAAACTGCGGCAGCCGCCAGATCTGATTCAGCACCCACTTGTAATGCCACATAATGCTGTAGCTGGAATACTGCCCGGGATTCTGCTCGAACTTAGCCAGACACCAGGAGAACGATATGAATAAACGTTCCGGACAGCCGCATTCAAGCGCCGCTGCGGAATAATCCATTCTTACATCATAAGCATCGCTCTCTGTCATGTATTGATCGGCAATTCGGATCGCTTCCTCCAGAACAGCCAGCTTCCGCTTGTCGTCGGGCATCGACCAGACTTCCCGGCGTAATCCGTAATAACGCTGCTTCATCGTTCCCCTCCGCTTGCCTCATCCAAGCCCCTGTTCATAAAATGCAGAAGCGATTCATTCATTAGCCGAAGCTCCTCCGCATTCATGGAGTGATTGCCCATCAGAAGCGACTGCGTATAGAACAGCTCAATACAAACCTTTTGCAGCTCCGCATCTCCAGAAGCGGCAGCTTTGCGGACGATCGGATTATTATAGTTAAAACAAAGCCGCGCATAGGGCTCCTCATACAGCTCCTGCCTGATGACCTGTACAATGCTGGCAAACAGCGCATTAGCCTCCCGTTCACTGTCATCCGCCAGCTTGAAGAGATTGACCTCCTCATTAATCGTATATAACGCCGGAATATCGGCCGGTTCGAACCACCTGACCGAACAGCGGCATTGAAACCGCTCCAGCAATGCATCGGCCAAATCAAGAAACGGCTCTAACGCCTTGTGTTCCTCGCGCTCCAGACGCTCAAAGCGGTTCGCAATGGTCAAAATATCAAGAACAGAGACGCTTGTCTCCTCCGACACGTCCGGAAGCTTGCGCACCAGTTCGAAATCATGCACATATCCTCCGTTGATGACCATCATCCCCTGCGATCTTGCTACGCGGGCGATTTGCCGGAACTCATCCAGCGTTGTCGTTACCAGAATATCCGAATGGCCGGAGAGTATATCAGACATCGTCATTTCTCCATAGGAGGTCTCGAAATTGAGATAACGAATAACCAGCTCGTAAAGCTCCTCATCCTCGACCGCCATCGCCTTCAGCGAAGCATAGTGAATTAATATAATCCGCTTCAGCAGCTCCGGGTCCGTCTCTGACAACCCGATCAGATGCTGCTTGATGCAATTGCCAAGCTCGTCCCTGACCAGGAAAAACAAATCATTCTCCTGAACCGATTCACGGGAAGCAGTCGGTCGCAAACTATCCGCATTCAATATGCCGTTGACGAAAAAAGCCCAAGGCGGCAAAATCGTCGGCATTTTATCGGAAAGCAGCATGTTCTTCAAATATACCTGATGCCGCTTCTCGTCCTGAAGACTAACGGCATAGGGCAGGATGTAAGCCACACCCTCTACACCGCCAATCGCCGAGCGAAGCGGAATGACATCCATGGCTTTGTAATAGGCCGAATGCTCGATATAGTCCAGCGCACCCTCCCGATCGAGTGTCCAGGGCGACATAGCTTCATTAATCCGCTCTTCATGCCTGCCTTCAGTCAAATAAATTGGCGTCTGCAAAAATTGACCATATCGCGTCAGCAGATCACGGAGCGTATCATATTGGAAATACTCCTCATACTCCGCCTTCGCTTTCAAATAGATCGTAGTGCCGACCGGGACTTGCTGCTTCAGCTTCTTGACCGCATATGTACCGTCCGGCTTGCCTCGCCATTCCAGCGAATCGCCATCAGCTGCGGAACGCGTAATCAGTATGATTTCATCGCTCACAACGAAACAAGCGAGCAGCCCTACGCCAAAATGACCGATATAATCATCGGCTGCGTCCAGATCATCCTTCTTCGTCGTACTTCCGATACGTGCGAGAAATTGTTCAATCTCGTGCAGCGTAAGACCCGCTCCATTGTCTTGAAAGGATAACGTATGAGAGGACGGGAACAGCTCAACTGTCACTTTCTCCTCATACAGATGGCCGAGCCTTCTTCTGGCCGTTATCGCATCCACGCCGTTTTGCAGCAGCTCTCGGATAAATACACCGGGATCGGAGTAAAGGTGGTTGGAGAGCAAGTCAATAATGCCCTGCAGGTTTACTTGAAAGTTCATATTTTCCATATAATACCTCTAATATGTCTTAATATAATGATGTATACTCTATAATTCTATTTTTTTATCGCCTTTCCCTGCTTTATTTACTTATTTTTCTTTACGAATGCAAAAAGAAAACTCCCCTATGACGCGACTTTCGCGTTTATCGGGAAGTTTTCTTCATCGTGATCCTCGTTAGCTCCAGCGGTAAGTGCCTACCGTGCTCGCAGGCAGGCTATCCGCGAATTGACGGCCTTCGCATAAAACGCGGAACGGCTGCACCGTCTCACTCTGATTGATGACAATTGCAACGTATTCGCCATCCGGATTACGGAACACCACATTCGTTACGGCCTCTGCAGAACCATATGTACTGCCGACCCTTACCGCTCCCCGCCGAATGAACTTCGAGAATTGGCCGAGCAGGTAGTACTCCGGCGTCACCCAGCTGACATCCGCTTGATCCGCATCCTGGATAAATAGGGTTGGACCCGGAGTGCCCAGCCATTGATGCGTGCCGATCCGGCTGTCCAGCATCGTCACCCAAGCATTATAGCTGCAAGCATAATGGCGGAAATATTGCGCAATCCGGTCCGCTCCCGCCGTGCCCCATACCGAACGCTCCGTTAAGTAGATCGGTTTATCCGGATATGCAGCATGAAGCTCACTCATCGCCTCCGGTGACCCTTCATAATCATGGAGTGCAATGCCGTCAGCCGCTGCAAACCCATCCGGATCATTCAGAATCGGTGTCACATACGCCATTGCATCTATGAAGTTATGATCAAAAATCCATAGTTTCGTCTCCAGCCCATGCTCCGCAAACTCACGCTTGAGTGCAACAGCCAGCTCCTTCTGCCGCTCCGGCGGCATGTAGCAGCTCGGATAATCGGTCTCCAGCAGCGGCTCATTCTGCATCGTCATCGCAAACACCGGAATACCATGCTCCGCATAGGCCTGAATCGACTTCCGGTAGTACTTAGCCAGCACGTCGGTATAGGCCTGCCCGTCCTTCAGCATACCCCGCTTCAAATCACCGTTCGTCTTCATCCATGCAGGCGGACTCCATGGCGATGCTAAGATCCGCACATCCGGGGCCATTGCGATCAGCTGCTGAATCGTCTCAATAATTGACAGCTCAATGTCCTTCTCAATCGTGAAGCGTTCCAGTTCAAAATCCGTCTCGCCCTCCGGCAAATCGTTATACGTATAAAACGGCTCAGCCGTAAAATCCGACGTGCCAATCGCTATGCGAATCACGTTCAGCCCGATTCCCGCCTCCGGATCAACCAGCTGGCGCAGCACCTGCTTACGGTTCTCCGGAGACATTTTCGCCAAGTTGTGAATGGTCGTCTCTTCAATGGAAGTGCCGATGCCCAGCATTTCCTGATAACGATGCTCCGGCGTCACCAGCAGCGCAGTTGACTGCGCGGCTTCAGGCGATGTCCACGAAAGCGCGGACTGCTGGCTCAGCCGGTGCTTCGTTTCATGGGGCCCAGAAAACCATTGGCTGCCGCCGGGCGCCAGCGAAGTGCTGTACCATACCTCTACCTCAGAATTTCGGCTTGTATTCGAATTTATAGCTGCATGGTTCATCTTGTTCATATTGCTCTCTCCTTTTCTTTCTCTGTCTATTGCTGCTTCACTATAAATGCAATAAAGCGAAGACAGCATCGCGGCTAAGCCAAAATTCAGCTTAGCCGCATCATGCTATCCCGCTATATTATTGAATGCCTTTTTCGTCGAAATATTTGTTAGCTTCGCCCTGTACATACGCCAGAACTTTCTCAACGCCGGCCGCTTTCAACTTATCGCGGTACGTTTTCAAGGAAGCATCTACATCATTGGTCAAGCCAAGCATCAGCGGCTTGCCGTATTGCTCGAACACTTGGTTTACAGCTGCAAGCTCGGCTTTAACCGGCTCGTAGTCCAAGGAGATTGGTCCGAAAATATCCGGTTTGCTGATCGGCTTGAACTCTTCCTTCAGCACGTCCAGACCTTCCCAGCCGCCTTTCTCCTTCTTCATGTTCGGCTCATAACGCCAGCCCCAGCTTGCGATGTCGTAACGCGGTGTTTCGTTCAAGTCCACACCAGGAGCCGGGATGACGATCGTTTTGTCGTCCTCGCCTTTTGCCCAGTGCGTGCCCTCGATACCGTAAGTCATCAGATTGAAGTAAGCTGGATCATTACGCAATTTGTCCAATACCATCAGGGAACGCTCCGGATTCGTCGAAGCTTTCGGAATCGCCATGCCGTTTGCGATTGGAATCGTCGGAATAACGTAGTTGTGGAAGCGGCTGAACGGGAAGTAACCGATTTCCATATTCAATGCTTTCGCTTTCACTTCATTGATGAAGCCGCCTGCGCTCGACGGGTTACGCCAGTACAGCGCGCCTTGGCCCGTCTTAATGAAATCGCCCGCTTCCTGTTTGGAAGACAGCGAGTTTTTGTTCCAGTAGCCTTTGCTTTCCCATACTTTCATCTTCTTCACCCAAGCCTCATACTCGTCCGTGAACGGAAGAACTTGAATGTCGCGAGGCGTCGCATAGGACATTGAGCCGATAACCTCACCCGTAATTTGCTGGAAGTCCACCGAAGCACGGAACAGCGTTGCGATGTTCTCGTAAGCAGCACCATTGATCGGCGTTACCTTTTTCTGCGTCTTCACTGCATCCATGTAGGCTTCAATCGAATTCACGTCTGTGAACTCCGGCAGGTTCAGCTCTTTGCGCCAGTCTTCACGGTACACATAGCCAATTGGTGTATATTCCGCATTCGTGTTCGGCACTGCATAGATACCGCCGCCAACCGTCACAGACTCCCAGTCCTGCTCCGGCACATTGCCCCAAGTCGTAGGCGCGTATTTCGGCAGCATCTCTTTCAGATCAAGAAATGCGCCTTGCTTGGACAGCTTGTAGAACTCCGCCCAGTTCGATGCAAAGATCATGTCGATCTTCTCGCCGGATGTCAGAAGCAGATTGTATTTCGTCTGCCAGTCATTCCACGTCGTAAACTTCAGGTCAATCGTCGTGTTCAGATCCTTTTCCAGCATTTTGTTCCATTCCGCAACAATTTTATCTTGGTTTTTATGTGCGTCGCCAACCAGATACCAGGTCAGCTTGACCTTCTTCAATTTCTCACCCTCGGCCTCTTTGCCGCTGTTCGTTGCTACCGGATCTCCATTTTTCTCACCGTTTGTACTAGGCTTGCTGCTATTGTTGTTATTGCTTCCGCATGCTGCAAGCAGCGAGAGAACAAGCGACAGAAGAAGAACAAGCGATACCCATTTCACTCTCTTTTTCAAATTCGACTCCTCCTTATTTATAATGGCCATCATCTATGTTAGCCGGTTGCCCGGTTCTAACCGTTACTCATTAACCCTTAACCGCGCCAATCGTAAGCCCTTTCACAAAATACCGCTGAACGAATGGATAGAACAGAATGACAGGACCTGTCGCCACGACGGCCACCGCCATCTTTAGCGTCTCGGTTGGCGGGACGATATTGGCTGCCAGGTAGGCGCCATTATTCGTCTGCAGCACAGCCGCGCTGGATAGTATCTTGTACAGCAGGAACTGCAGCGGATATTTGTCGCCGGAAGTAATGAACACATTGGCGTTGAACCAGTCATTCCAGTAACCCAGCGCCAGAAATAGCCCAATAGTTGCGAGACCCGGCGTTGACAGCGGCATGATCAGCTTCCAGTAGATCCGGAAATCGCCTGCCCCGTCGATCTTGGCTGATTCCACGATGGAATCCGGAATGGACTTCATGAAGCTGCGCATCAGTATAATGTTCCATGCGCTGACGAGCGGCGGCAGGATCAGCGCCCAATAGCTGTCCTTCAGCCCCAGATGCTTCGTCATCATGATGTACCAAGGGATCAGTCCGCCGCTGAATAGCGTCGTGAAATAGATAAAGAACGAAAGCTTGTTGCGGTAAACGAAGTCTTTGCGCGACAGCACATAGCCGGCCATTGAGGTTACGAGCAGCCCCAGCAGCGAGCCGGCAACCGTAACGCCGATCGTCACACCATAAGCGCGGTAAATTTGCTCCGGATTCGAAAATACCGATTTATAAGCCTCGAACGATAAAGCGTTCGGGAACAGCTTGAAGCCTTCAGCGATTATTTCGAGTTCGTCTGTGAACGAACCGGATACGATTAGCCAGAATGGAATGAGACAGATGAGCGATAGAACAGTCAGCATCGAATAGCCGATGACGTTGAAGGTAATGGTGGCACTATCCGCTTTTATCCTCGTCACTTTATAGGAAGGAGTAGACTGCTGCGGCATGGTTTGGCGATTGGAGCTCATTGAATTCCCCCCTTAGAACAACGCGTATTCTTCGCGCGTTTTTCGGATGATGTAGTTGACGGTCATGATTAGAACGAAGCCGAAGAAGGACTGGTAAAGGCCCGCTGCAGTACCCATGCCGATATCGAAATTAATGGTTAGTGACCGGAATACGTACGTATCGATAATATCCGTAGCCTCGTACAGCATGCCGTTGTTGCCAATGATTTGGTAGAACAGGTCGAATTGACCTTTCAAAATGCCGCCAAGACTGAACAGAATGAGCAAAATGAAGGTTGGCATTAGCAGCGGCAGCGTAATGCTGCGGATCTGCTGGAAAATATTCGCCCCGTCGATTTTCGCCGCCTCGTAATATTCGTCGCTGATGCTCATGATCGCCGCCAAATAAATAACGGTACCGTAGCCGATGCCCTTCCAAATATGAAAGAAGACGATAATATATTTCCAAGGCGCAGTCTCGATATAAAAGTCATACGGCTGCAAGCCGATTTGCTTCAGCACCGTATTGACGACGCCAAGATCCGAGAATAGGTTGAAGACGAACGCTCCGACCAATACCCAGGACAGGAAATACGGAAGGAACATAATGGACTGTGCCGTCTTTTTGAAAAACTTGCTCGACAGCTGCGCCAGAAACACCGCGCAAACGATCTGCATCACATTGCCCACAATGATAAAAGCGATATTGTACAGCACTGTATTTTTAGTTAGATTCCATAAAATGCCCGACTTGTACAGAAAGGCAAAGTTTTGCATCCCGATAAACTCACTTCCGAATAATCCGCCGTCAAAATCGAATTTGGTGAATGCGTAGTATACGCCAACCATTGGAATGTAGCTGAATAAGACAAAAAACAGCAGTGTCGGAGCAATCATGAGGAACAACGTTTTGTTCCGCATTATTTCCTTGATCATTTTTCGGCCTCCCTCTTGCTCTCCTCTTTATGTGCAGTTGCTGATGTGCTGCTTCCGGACGATCACGCCGGCTGCAAAACCTATGGTAGAGGAGGAGGGAAAAACCGGCAACTAACCATCCCCGACATGACTCACTTTTTGCTTCAAACGGCGACTAACCTTTTTCGAACACGCTCTCTTTTTCCGTCACAGCCCAGTCGTATCAACGGTTTTCAGCCCTCAGGGGTGAAAAAAAGAAGGCTGGGAATCAGCCTTCCTTTTGCAGTTTCCAAAACTCATCGGCATCATTGCCGTCCTGTGCGAGCTGCTCTCCGTCTTGTTGAAGCCTGCCAGCCTTGCGGAATTCCGCAGGCGTCACGCCGTTATGTTTTTTGAACGCTTTATAGAAGTAAGGATTGTTGGCAAACCCGGCCTGTTCGGCAATATCGCCAATAGAATCATCGCTTGCAATGAGCAATTCCCGCACCCGATTCATCCTTACCTCGTGAATATAGCCCAGAATCGTCTGAAACGTATGCTGCTTGAAAATCCGTCCGATATAAGTCGCCGACATGCCTAGCTCCTCTGCAATCATATCGAGAGACAGGTTGGGATCGGCATACCGTTCGTCCACCATCCGCTTGATCCGACCTGGCATATCGTCCTGCCTCGTCTTTTTCTTCTCCTCCATATGCTTCTCCAGCCGATCGAACAGCGCCATAAACCGCTCATTCAGCTCCGCCATCGACTCCATCCGTTCGTGCATATATAAATTCAGCAGCGGTACATCCGGCTCACCTGCTTTGGAGGAATGCTGGCCGATTACCCGAATCGCGTTTTGCAGCGCATGGGATACATGCGTGATCGCCAATTGAAAAGACATATAGGAATATTCAGCGGTCTCCCCGACAATCTCATGGAACAGCCGCTTAACCTCTGGGATGCGTCCCAGCATCAGCTCGTCGATGAGCTGCTTTTCCTTATGAAGCGGGTACTCGTAAGGCCGCTCTTTCATCCGCTCGACCGTCTCCGCATCCACAAAGCTGCCCGGGCCATTGAACAGACGGTTGAACGACGCTTCAATCGCCTGCTGGCACAGCCGGTGCACCGACTCTACGCCGCTGCCCGTCATGCTTGCCGAGATTGTCACCGACAGCTTCAAGTACAGAGACACAGCGGTCTGAATTTCTGCTGCATCCTTGCGAATCGTCGAGCAATCCCCTTCCTCCTCGCTGAGACCGCACTGAGCCAGTATCGCCACCCGGTCGTCTCCTAGGTCAACAGCAGCCGTGACATAACCGCCCGCATGCAGCAGCTCCTGTCCGATATTCAGAATGCCGTAACGGAGAAGCTTCCGGTCTTCCACCGAATATTCAGATATAAAATGACGATAATCGTCAATCGTGAACAAAATAACGCGCATTGGATCGGACGGGTTCAGGCCGATATTGTAGCGGTCAAAAATTTTGCGAGCCTGCTCCGCGTCGCTATGATTGTCACCGGACAGCAGCCCCCGCAAGTAGGCGGTGCGCATCTTCTGAAAGCTGTCGCGCCATTCCTCCTCCAAATTGCCAAGCCGCAGAAGCTTCTTGTTGAGGCCATGGAACAGTCTTCGGGAAGCGACATAGGAGAGCGCCAGACCTGCCAGCAGAATGGAGCCCCCTGTCAGTATCGTCTTCAAGCGCATACTGTCGATGCTTTCAGTAATTGTGGAGTATGGAATGATGCGGATATAGCGCCAGCCCAAGTAATCGGGAGCCGTATACGTAACGAGCGACTTCACGCCGTCTACTTGCTCCGAGAAATAGCCCGATTCGTCCCGGTCGTTCACTACCCGATCGATATAAGAAGTGCCCTTCATGTCCATCAGCATAGGATGAGTCCAGCTGTTCGATACCAGCCGGCCTTCCTTATCAATCAGAAACGTATTGCTGGCATCATTCGCCAGCGATCCGTCGATATGCTTATGAAGCTGCGTTTCCTTGATGTTGACGACCACGACGTTTTTGCGGGCGTTTTGCGTCAGCGTATCGTATAGCAGAAACGTATAGGTATCCCGTTCCTTTTCCGCAATGTTGCCGACCAGTCCGTCGATCAGCAGCCGGCGCGGAATCGGCATTAGCGTCTCGTAATCATTGAGATGGCTCAGCATCTCTCTCATCTCATTGTCATAGAACTCATTTTCCGCGAACACCGTCGGCACGCTCATATCCGAGCTGACGAAAAAAGTGCGCGAGATCGCGTTATACACGTAGATGGAGTCAATAAACGGCGAGGATTCACGATAATTCGTCATCTGCTTGACGGCCGTATCAATGTCCACCGCCCCGATGTCGGGAAAGTTAAGCAGATTGGCGATATGCTGATCGCTGTAGATCTGCTTGGCGAACGTAGCTGCTGTCACCGCCATGACCGACGCTTCCTGCGTCGTCTGCTCCAGGCTGTTCATCGTCTGATCGTATGACTGGTCGAGGGCAATCCGCTCGAAGCTGAAATACAGGATGCTGGAAAGAATCGTTATCGTTAAAAAAATGGACACCGTCGTGAACACTAATATTTTCCCGTAATACCGATTATCCTTGCCCATCTGCTTCCCCTCCCATTAAGATGAACCTTTAATGACCAGACTGGAATCGACCTTCAACTGCCGTTTGTCGGCCCATACGTTGTCGTTCATTTGATCAATAAGCTTCTCCGTCAGCAAAGCACCCATCGTATACAGAGGCTGCTGCACAGACGTAATCGGCGGCTTGACGTAGTTCGTCAATCTCACGTTATCCACGCCTACAACAGCCATCTGCTCCGGAATCGCCAGCTCAAGCTCTGCGCAGGCTTTGTAGACACCTAGCGCCATTTCGTCATTGGCGGCAAATACGGCGGTGAAATCCTCGTTTCTCGCCCGCAGACGCATAAAAGCCTCATACCCTTGGTCCTCGTTAAAATCTCCGTTCTCGATTAATTCGGGGACGAACGGCAGCCGGGCGTCGCGCAGCCCTTTCATATAGCCCTCCAGCCTTCCGAAGCTGTCCGTCGCATCGGCATATCCGCTAATAAAGGCAATTCTGCGATGCCCCCGCTCCACCAGATGCTGAATAACCTGCTGGCCGAACTTCGCATTGTCGGTGTACGAGCAAGGAAGCTTCGGATGATCGATGTTTCTGCCGATAAGTCCGATGGAATAGCCGTTGTCGGCGACTGCCGCAATCTCCTTGTCGGACATCTTTGGCGTTATAAGAATGAGTCCATCTACCGTATGATTGACTAGCAGCGACAGAAATTCTTGCTCCTTCTTCAGCTGATTTTGAGCGTCACAAATTAATATTTTATAGCCTAGCGAGTTTGCCATGTTCTCGATGCCTTGAATAATTTCCGCATAATAGAACACGCGAATATCGGAGATCACAACAGCAAGTGTCATCGCCTTCCGCGAACGGAGCTGCTTGCCCATCGCATTGGGCGTATAGTTCAACTGCCGGACGGCGCTCAGCACCTTCTCCCGCGTCTCAGCACCGACGAGACTGCCGCCGTTCAACACCCGGGACACCGTCGCTACTGACACTTTGGCTAACTGGGCAACATCGGTCATCTTGCTTTCTTTCATCCGCGATCACACTTTCCATAGGTCGATACATCATTATAGAACAGAAGTGAAATCGATTACAATAAATTATAGGAGAAAAGTAGCGATTTAGTACGTTTTACAATAAAAACGATTACATGAGATGAATTTAAGGCACGCTTAGAATTGGAATATAGCGTTTATTCCTCCTCAGCTTCACGCTCCCAAGTATGCAAATTGTCTCTACCGCTGGTGCTTAAGGCGCACATTTTCTAATGTTGCTGGCTGCTCCTGTACCTAAGGCAACTTATTCCCGCATCAAAATGTAAACATACATTTTGTTTCGGTCGCTGAGCACCGAAATACCATTCAAAATGCAAAAGTGCATTTTGAACCGGCGATAATCACCCATTTGGAGCAAAATGGGGCAAACAAACTGTACTTTTGCATTATGAGGCGTAAAAACAGCCTTTTTCAGCTAATCAAGCTGCACTTTTACATTTTGTTTGCCAGAAAAGCTCCGAGCAGCTCTTAAATCCAACGTACCTCTAGGAAATGCGTCATCTGTCTATACACGGTTTCACACCTTCTACCACTTACGGAAGCTTGCGAAAAAGAGCCCGCAGCTATGGGTCAGTCTCATCCCATGTGCCGCAGGCTCTTTTCTCGATTTTGCCCAAGCTGCCCTATCTGCTGCTTTATTACCAAGCTTCTATCTTCCGGCTTCACTAATCTTTCCGGACAGAAGACTCCCGGATAATGACCTCCGAGTCGATCACAAAATGATGCTTGTCCTCGAATTCATTATCGGCTAAGCGATCGATTAACTTTTCCGCCATAATGGCGCCCATCGTATACTTCGGCTGTTCGACCGTGCTAAGCGGCGGAAGCAGATATTTCGTAATCCGGTTGTTGTCTACGCCTACGACGGCCAGATCCTCCGGAATACGAATCTCCTTCTCCCGGCAGGCTTTATAGACACCGAGCGCCATCTCGTCATTGGCTACATAGACGGCTGTAATCGGCATTTTGGCATCCAAAAGGCGCAGCAGCGCGGCATAGCCGCCTTCCTCCTCAAAATCACCGTTATCGATCAAGCCTGGACGAAACGGAATATGATGCTCTTTGAGCGCCTTCATATAGCCTTCCAGCCGCTCATAGGTTTCGATAGAATCGGGATAACCGCCGATATACGCAATCTGCTCATGCCCTTGTTCAATAAGATGCTCCACCACTTGGCAGGAGAACTTCACGTTATCCGTCTTGCAGGTCGGAATCCGTTCATGCGTAACCGTCTTGCCTATAATGCCGATCGTATGCCCTTTATCCGCATATTCGTACAATATCGTATTGTCTATCAGCGGCGTTACGAGAATCATCGCATCGACTGCACGATTCGGAAGCAGTCCCAAATACTCCTGCTCCTTCTCCGCCTTGTTGTCGGAATCGCAAATGATAACTTTGTATTTCCGGGCGTACGCCATATTCTCGATGCCTTTAATAATCTCCGCAAAATAGGAGACGTTGATATCCGGCACGATAACGCCAAGCATCATCGTTCGCTGAGAGCGCAGATGCTTGGCGGCCGAATTCGGATGATAATCCATCTCCTTAATTGCGGCAAGCACCTTTGCTTTCGTGCGCTCCTTTACGAGGGAGCTGTCATTTAATACACGCGATACGGTTGCCGGCGAAACGCCGGCCCGTTTTGCGACATCTACGATCTTCTTGTCCATGACTAGGATCAACCTTTATCAAAAAAGCTATATTTTCCTTTCATTATATGATTAAATCGATTTCAAGAAAAGCCCGGACAGTCGACTGTGACCGCCCGGGCTAGCCTTTTACTTCGATTGGACGGATTCAATCAGCCGGTACAGAACAGCAGAAGCCTCTGCACGGGTAGCCGCTTTATTCGGGTAAAAGAATCCGCTTGCTTGCCCCGTTACGAGACCGGCATCAAGCGCCTGCGTCATCCCTGTCACAGCCCATGCCGCAATATCGGCACGGTCTTTGAACGCCTCAAGCTTCTGCGCGCCTTGACCGGCTGCCGGAGTGTGCCCCATAAAGGAGAGGGCACGCGCCAGCGAAGCCGCCATTTCCTGTCTCGTTACATTCGCTTCAGGTTCAAATTTACCGCCCGGCAGGCCTTGCATAAGACCAGCCGCTGCTGCAGCCGTGATTGGCCCTCCATACCAGTTCTCCGCCGATACGTCACTGAAACCAGCCGATTGTTCAGTTTGGTTTGGCACAAGACCAAGCGCTCGTGTCAGCATCGCCGCCCATTCCGCCCGAGTAACCTGACGTTCAGGTGCAAATCGGCCTTCCAGCACCCCGTTCAATATGAAGCGGGACGACAAGGACTGGATTTCTTTCTCCGCCCAATGTCCTTTCGTATCTGCAAAGCTTTTATTAGCTGCCGCAACTGCATATACACTGTTATGGTTCGTACGAATAACGGCTTGCAGTTGCCCGTCTCCTCCTGTATTAAACACGGTTAGAACCGGATGCAGCCCGCCATCTTCATCAACCATAACTCCTGTTGCCGATGCCAGCTTCCCGATTGCTCCAAGCGGCAGCGTACGTACAGGGAAATAGGAACCGAAGCTCGTCACTTCCTGCCAAGCATTCCCTGCGCCGATCCATACGGTAAACGCAACCGGCTGGCCGAGTAATTGCCCGCCTTGCTTCTGAATCGCCGCTTCCTTCGCGAGCTTTTCTTCACCCTCCAGGCTGCGGATAGCGATACGAAGCTGATCTTCGGCACCGCTTTTGCTCAGCTGAGAGGCTACTGCTAACAAAGGCAGCTCATAGGAGCCAAATTGGCTCACAACGTTGATACTAAGCTTATCGTTCTTCTCCGCCAGGGTATGCAGCACTGATGCTGGCAATGACACCTGAACGTTGCGCTGACCCTTCGCTGCTTCCCTGACGTCAATCTGAATGACTTGTACGCCGTCTCCTTGTACTGCCTTTTCAATCAGCGAAGCTTCGATACCAAAGACAGACGCTTGGCGATTGTCCGCGCCTTGTTCCTGCTTAGGCTGCAAGCCGGAGATTACCGACGTGCTTCCTTCCCTCGTTACGGTCGGTCCAGTCACGACTGTCCCGCCACCGCTGGAACCGCCGGAACCATCAGAGCCGCCCGGCTCAGTAGGAGTCGTTCCGTTTGATGGGTAACTGTAAATTTCAAAATCATCGATAGCTGCCCAGTTGCCCGCTTTTGCATCGGAGAATACCCCGATCTCCATCTTGCCTTCCGTTACCGCAATCTGGTCAATGGCGAATAACGTCCAAGTACCGCCGCTAGCACTGCGCAAATCTCTCGTCCGTAGGTCGCCGCCGTAATTTTTCACTTCCAGCTGGAATGTGTTCTGACCGCCTCCGGTCCGCACCCATACCTGAACTTTATAATTGCCGTTTGGTACTTCAAGCGTCCGGAACGTAGATTGCTTATAGGCCGATCCGCCCCAGTGCGTCAATTTGTATTGACCGCGCGGAGAATCGCTGTCTACGAAAGCAGCCAAAGCTTGATCTTCGGGATGCCATTCCTGCCATGGTTCAAGCGTTCCCGCTTCAAAGTCAAGGTTCGGGAACGGCACAAGCACACCTGCCGCCGTAGGTGTTGCCGATACCGCCTCGCTTCTTGCCGATTCGTTGCCGGCTTGGTCAACTGCCGTTACCGAAAATTCATAGCGCTGACCAGCTTTGAGGCCGGTAACCGCATAACGTGACTCCGTCGCAGGATCTACCGAAGCTCGCTTCACGCCATTGACGTAAACATTGTATTTCAGGAAGTCGCTTTCCGTATTCGCTTCCCAGACCAGCATAACCCGTTCCACGCCAGGCTCAGCAGTCAGGCCAACCGGCGCTGCTGGAGCTGTCGTATCAGAGCCCGGCTCTGTCGTTGCCGTCGCCGAAGCGGAAGCGGCCGACTCGCCATCTGCATTATAGGCCGTTATCCGGTAGGAGTAGGAAGTGCTGCCCCGTAAGCCTTGATCGGTATACGTACCTGCTGAGCCCGATACTACGCTAACGAGACGATAGTCTGCGTAGACCGAATCCGCTACCGAATCTGAATCGATGCCGGAGCGGAATATTTTATAGCCGACAGCTCCTTCAACGGCACTCCAGTCCAGCTTGATATTGTGACCGTCCTGCAGCGTTGCAGCAACGTTCTGCGGTGTTTCCGGCGCTCCAGCCCCCTGCGCTGTTGCAGGTGCCTTTGTCGTAATGCGCATCAGCTCCACATCGTCGAAAGCCGCCCATTCATTGGCTGCATTGTTGGAATGAATGCCGATCTCCAATTGCCCGTTGGTCACTGGGATAGCCGGGATGATGATCTGCGTCCATTCCCCTACATAACCCGTCGTTCCCGCCGATACGCTGAGATCAGGTCCGCCGTAGTTTTTAGCTTCTAGGCTGACATTCGTACTGCCGCCCTTTTGATACCATACGGAAGCCTTGTACATACCGTTTGGCACTTTAACCGTGCGATAAGTCGTTTGCTGATAAGCCTCATTGGAGTAATGCGTCAGCTTGTAGTTGCCTGTACGCGGCTTTTCACCGTCAGCCTTTTGTGCCGATGGCTGTCCTTCCGGGCTCCAGCTGCTCCAGCCTGCCAGACCTGCTTCCTCAAAGCCTCCGCCGATGCTCAAGTAGTTGTTACCGTCCTGTGCAAAATCAGAAGAGAACTGGAACCAGTTCAAACGCACATTGCCAGTGAATACGGCATACAGCTTATGCGTTCCGGCGATGCCGTCTACTTGAACGGTTTTGGTCTTCCACGATTGAAGACCTCCTGTGTCCGAGAGATCGACTCCGCCTGCATAAGCGCCTGACGGGCTATCCAGTCTGAATTCAATTCTTCCGTCACCTTGAGCTGCCGCCCTTACACGCAAGCTTGCCGTACCGTTAACAAACTCCATTTGGTCAAAAACGATATAACCGCCATCGCTAGTCGGAGCTGCATATTGGCCTCCGCCATCATCCGCAGCAATCCCTTTGACGATTTGGCTCCATTGGTTGAACTCTTCGGCTTCCGTTCTGGAATACGGGCTTATTGCCCCGTCACCAGATTGCTCGCCATTCCAAACGAAGGTCGCTACCGCTCCTGCAGGGAGCGTGTAGGTAAAGCTTTGAGTCCCCCATCTTGCCTTAAAGATTTTGGACTGCTTGGCTGAGTTGAGTACCAGCAGTGCCTTAGAGCCGTCCGGGTTACGATACGCCACATTCTCAATGCTTCCGGCGCCATACGTATTCGATTTGATCCGAACTGCACCTGGCAGCACGAACCGGCTTGCCTGTCCGTATGCATAATACTCTTCATTGTATTTTACAGAGTCTGTCCCCTCGTCAATCGTGACGATACCGCGGCAGTCCGCGCAGCCGCCTACTCTTGGACCGTGCTCTTTATTAAGGGCGATGTTCCATTTCAACGACGTTTTAGCCCAGTTTCGGGTAGCTCCAATAATTAAATTTTGTACATCCCATGCCACATTGGAGCCGAAATCCGGCGCAAACTCACCGCCCGAGCTTTCCGTGAAATAGATGTCTTTATCGGGATGAAGATCATGCACCTGCGCCTGATTTTCCACCTTGCCTGCGTAGCCATGGAACGCCGAGCCGGCGATGTACTTTTTCGCCTCCGGGTCATTTAAGATTTCGATGGGGTAATCGGGTTCGTCCCAGTTATGGTCCCAGACCAGAATCTTCGTCGTGATGCCCGCTGCTTCAAATGCCGGTCCGAGATGCTTCACAAGCTCCGCCTGATCCTCAGGCTCCATCCGCATGCCGGGATAGTTGGAAGCCTCATGATGCGGCTCATTCTGAAGCGTAATGGCATCAATCGGAATGCCCTCTGCCTCATAAGCCTGAATGAACTTCACAAAGTAGTCCGCATATACGCCATAATATTCCGGCTTCAGCTTGCCCATGATCAAGGAACCGTTGTCCTTCATCCAGGCCGGTGCACTCCATGGCGAACCCATGATTTTGAGCTGCGGGTTGATCGCCAGCGCTTCCTTCAGAACCGGAATAATGTATGCGCTATCATGTTCAATCGAAAAACGCTCCAGCTCTGGGTCCGTCTCTCCAGCCGGAATATCATTGTACGTATAAATGCTTCTGGCAAAATCGCTGGCTCCCATCGGCAGCCGGACATAGCTCATGCCAATTCCGTCGTCAGTCCGTCCAAAAAGCTTGTTCATCAATTCGCTTCTAGGCCCTTCATCCATTCCATGAATGAGCCAGGCTGAGGAGTCGGTCAGCGAGCCTCCGAATCCATCTATGCTCTGATAGGTTGTCCGCTCATCGACAGTTACAGTGATCGGCTCCGCTTCACGGCCGCTGTCGACCCCAAAAGCGACATCCGGCTGCTGCGTCAACAAATTGGTTTTATCGCCGGTCGTCATCCATACGCTGACAGGCGTTTCCCCCGCCGCTGAAACTCTCGGAGCGGCTGCTCCGCCAAAACCGGTGAACAACAAGCCTAAAACCAACGTGTTGACCGTGAATTTTTGCAGTTTTCCTGCTTTCATGACTGTGTGTACCCCTCTCCATTAATCGAATCTAACAACTGTTATTGCAGGTATCCGTTTCTTCATGCGCACCTCCGTCAGGCAGGCGTATATCCGATGTCTTCTCTCGCAGATTTGTCTGAGTGGATAATATCACCTTTTGAAATCGATTTCAATAATTATTTGAAAACGCTTTATTGTTAAGACCATTAATAAAGTTAGTATAATAAAGGGAATTCGGCGTTATTCCTGCTTGATTAGAATATATTCATTTTTGAAATCGATTTCTAAAATGAACGTATGAAGTCCGCGAGGTTGCCCACCGACATGCGACAGAGCCCTGCGTGCCGCGACGATAACGGCGCTGGGAGATGCGTGTTTGTCTCTGACTTGCAGCCGTTACTAGCGTTACTAGCTTTGCTTGAGCTGCCTGGCCGATTAAGACAAGTGGAGCATCCGCAGCGAAGCTGCTTCGCTAAATAGCGAAGCGAAGTTCGCTGCGCAGCGGTTCACCATCAATGGGAAAAGCTACAGCGAATCTAACTTCGCTAGTGGTGAACCTAGGTTCTCGAATAGCGAAAATTGGTTCGCTAAACTGAGAATATAGAGCTTTCCCCTTCAAATAGCGAACTTAGTTTCGTTAAATTGCGAACATGCTTCGTTCACTTTTTTTCAGCAAGTAGAACGAAAAAAACTAAAAAATTCACACAAGAGCTCACCCTGCTGAACCTGTTTGAGATGGTTGTGACAGTTTACAACGAAACATAGTTCGCTAATAACTATTCATTCTTGAGCTGTCTGGCCGCTTGAGACGAATGTGAGAGCCCGCAGCGAAGCTGCTTCGTTAAATAGCGAAGCGAAGTTCGCTGCGCAACTATTCGCCATCAATGGGGAGAGCTACAGCGAATCTAGCTTCGCTAGTGGTGAACCTAGGTTCACGAATAGCGAAGCTAGGTTCGCTGCAGAGAGAATATGGCGTTTTCCCCGTCAAACAGCGAACTTAGCTTCGTTAATTTGCGAACCAGCTTCGTTCGAACCCTCACTGTACATTAAGCGAAGCAGCTTCGTTCGAACCCTAACTGTACATTAAGCGAAGCAGCTTCGCTCTCGCGCACCAAGCGCGCAGTACCTTAAGCACTCCCCATACAGCCGAAGCACTAGCGACGATAGAGCATTGGAGCAATGAGGTACTACAACTACATCAACAGCTCTGCAAGCTCCGCATAGCTCTTAACCGTGTGATGCGGCTGATGCTCCGACTCCGGCTCCACCCCGCGGTGGTTGAACCAAATGACCGTCCAGCCAGCCTCCACCGCCCCTATCACATCATTGCGCCAAGAATCGCCGATGTAGAAGCTGTTCGCAGGCAGCGCGCCTGTGACCTCATTGACATGGGCAAAAATCCGTCTATCCGGCTTGTCCCATCCGACAACTCCTGATACAAACTGATAGGCAGGCGGGATCAGCCCATCCAGCTCCATCGCCCGGATTTTATTCATTTGATGCTCGCCCGTCCCGTTCGTAATGAGTCCTACCACATGACCTGCACGGACCAGCCTCTCAATCAGCTCACGAGCGCCTGCGAACATCTCGATCTCATACTGGCAACCAATGTAGGCCGCCTGCATCTCCGCCGCCTGATCCAAGCTAAGCTCGATGCCAAACTCCGCAAGCGCCAGCTGAAACCGGCTCCGCCGCATCTCTTCCATCGCATTCCCCGTACCCATTGCACCCGCTCCGCCAAGCTCCAGCGACAGCAAATCGCTGTAATAGCGCATCCGATGATAAGCCGCCTCATACGGGAAAGCCTCCATCACTCCAGCAACAGCCTCAACCGCTTTGCGGAAAGGCGTTAAATGATCGTATAACGTATCATCCACGTCGAAAAAATAACCAAGCTGTCTCTCATCCATCCGCTCCAACACTCCTGCATTCTCTATTTGTCTTCCATTCTACCATCCTGTCCCAAACAAAATAACCCTGGCTGCATTCACGCGCTAAAATACACGTAAGTGAATGCAGTCAGGGTTTAGCGAAACCATTTGCATGAAAGGAAAGGAATGAACCGGCTAGTATTCGTCTTGTTTTCTAGCCTCTTGAAGCGCATTCTCGTTATGGTGAAGCTTCTTCAGCATCGATTGATAGACATTGCTCTCATACACACTAAGTCCCTGCCTGTTATCCTTTAGGATCATCCAGTCGATGTTGCGCTTCAGGATCTCGCTTCTGCGTCCCAACACGTCTTTGTAAGTCATATAACTCATGTCTATTCACCATCCTTTTTCATTCCCTATCTATTATATCGGAGATGAAAAAACATGGAAAACCGCATAACGGCGCGAGATTTCTGATAATTCGCACGATAACAGGAGTATAGCACCTGAGGAGGAAAAATTCGGAGAGATACACCCGGATGCTCCCCGATACGCCTCGATATTGCTAAACCATAACTTACATCCCCCGGTAACTCTCCGGCGTTACGCCTGCGAACTTCATAAATACCCGATAAAATTGACTGGGACTGGAAAAGCCAACGTTATAGCTAATATCCGTCACCGTATGCTCGCTCACACGCAGCTGCCTTTTCGCCTCTTCGACCCGCAGCTGCAGCACGTATTGATAAGGAGTTACGCCTACCGCCAGCTTAAAGGAGCGGATAAAATGATACCGGCTTTGCAGCGCGATAGCAGCAAGCTGGTCAATATCCAACTGCTCGGTATAGTGCGCGCGAATATAATCCAGCACCTGCAGCGCGTTCCGGTCGGACAGCCGTTCAGCTAGTACAACCGGCTCCCCGCGGCGATGGCTGCCAGCCGTCAGCACGCCCTGAAGGTCCTCAAGGGCTAACGACTGCGTCTCCTGCACGGCAAGCGGGTCCATATGCTCCAGTGCTAGTATATTCGAGGCCCAGCGATGAAAATAGCCCAGCATATCCGCTGGATCAAACGGTCTTATTTTCGCAGGGGTATTCTCGAATGCCCGTCCGATCCGTTCATCCTTCGCGATGACGATAATGATGCTGGAATCGCTCCCCATATGAAAGGAATGGCGGTCTGCGGGACTAAGAATCAATCCTTCTCCCGTGCCGAGCGCCATATCCCGGTTCTCGTAATTGAAGTCGCAGCTCCCTTTGATCGGCACCGTAATCTGGTACTGACTGTCGTGGGAATGCGGTTTATTGTTAAATTCATTCTCTATTTTATGCAGCTCTAATTCCGGCAAAATAATTTGCATCTGCATTTGCATGGCGCTCACCCTGGCGTAATTATAGCAAATATTGCGCGAATAGAAAGCAATTTTCGCGTCGCTAACCCTTCCAATATCGGCTAAGATAAATTTTAAATCTACAAGATAGGAAGTTGATACGCATGTCGCAAGCCGCAATGGCCGGAAAGGCCAATCAGACCGCGATGACGATCCTGCTCGGCGTCAGCGCGGCGCATCTGCTGAATGATGCGATGCAGTCCGTCGTACCTGCTGTTTTTCCCATTTTCCAGCAGCAGCTGCAATTAAGCTTTGTCCAGATTGGATGGGTGGCGTTCACGCTGAACATTACCGCCTCCATTCTTCAGCCGCTTATCGGCCTCTATACGGACCGCAAGCCGCTTCCGATTCTGCTTCCCCTCGGCATGGTGTTTACACTGCTGGGAATGGTCGGACTCGCACTCGCTCCGTCTTATGCCATCCTGCTATTGGCAGCCGCATTAATCGGGGTAGGCTCCTCCGTGCTTCATCCTGAATCCTCGCGTGTCGCCCATCTGGCCGCAGGCAAGGGCAAAGGATTCGCCCAGTCCGTCTTTCAAGTGGGAGGCAATGCCGGTCAGGCACTCGCTCCGCTGATGGTTGCCTTCATAATCAGTCCAAGAGGGCAGCTAGGCTTCCTGTGGTTCACCCTGCTGGCCGTCGCCGGCATTCTGATACAATACCGGATCAGTAAATGGTATCGCGAGCAATACCGGGTCGCTGCCGCTGCCAAAAAAGCAGCCAAGGTATCCTCCGCTCCTGCCGCCAAACGCTTCAGCAAACCGTTTATCGGCTTCGTGCTGGGCATTCTGATCCTGATGCTGTTCTCCAAATTCGTTTATTTGGCCAGCATGACCGGCTATTATGCCTTTTACTATATGGAAAGCTATAACTTGCCGCTTGATCGCGCTCAAATTGTACTGTTCGCTCTGCAATTCGCTGGAATGGTCGGAACCTTCCTGGGCGGACCGCTGGCAGACCGGTTTGGCAGACAAAAAATTATCTGGTTTTCCATTCTCGGCACAGCACCATTCTCCCTGCTGCTGCCTTACGCTGGCCCTACAGGCGCAATCTTCCTGTGTATCGCCATCGGCCTGATTCTCATGTCGGGCTTCTCGGTCATCATCGTCTATGCGCAAGAGCTGCTGCCTGGGCATGTCGGTACGATTGCCGGATTGTTCTTCGGACTTTCCTTCGGTCTCGCCGGACTTGGCTCCGTTGTAATGGGCTGGCTTATGGATACGCATAGCGTAGGTTTAATGGTCAAGGTTTGTGCTTTCCTGCCCCTGCTTGGCCTGTTCGCGCTCTTCCTTCCGAAGGACTCGAAAATTATGGGACAGCAAGTCTAACGTTTGCTTGATTTAGAGAGCTATGCTACACTGTATTCAATTCACGAATCGAACGGAGGGTTACATGTGATTGATTTTATCCGAGTTAGAACTTTGCGCGGCTAATTAGCCATGAATAGCGACAAAGCTCTGCCTGTGGCAGAGGACTCCGGATAAGTCTGTCTACATGTTGACGTAACCCACTGACTTAACTAATAGTTAAGTCTATGCAACCCACGCTGGGAAACGGACTGCGGTTTGCCCGTAATGTCCGTCCCTTCAGCTTTGGGGCATGCTGCTCCTTTTTTTCACAGGCTGCAGTGAATGGCGTCGATTGGACTTTTTTCGCTGGTATCCTCTCGCCAACACTGTGTACACAGGCAGATTTTAAGTGCCTGTGTTTTTTTGTGTTTTTATTACGTGTTTGGAGGATGATAGATCTATGATGGAAAACCAAACCTTGCTGCAGCAGCAGCAAAAAGCGATTATTGTCGGCGTTCAACTGCAAGGGCAAACGGACTTTGCCTATTCCATGCAGGAACTGCGCAACTTAGCGTCAGCCTGCTTTATTGAGGTTGTTGATGAGCTAAGCCAGAAGGCCAGCCGCATCAACCCTTCCCACTATATTGGCACCGGAAAAATCGATGAGCTTCGTGCGCTTCTGCACGGACATGAGGCGGATGTCGTCATCTTCAACGACGAGCTGTCGCCTTCGCAAATCCGCAATCTGGAATCCGAGCTTGAATGTACTGTCATCGACCGGACGATTCTCATTTTGGATATTTTCGCAGAACGCGCCAAAACAAGAGAAGCCCAGCTCCAGGTTGAGGTCGCGCGGCTTCAATATATGCTGCCGCGGCTCGTTGGCCTTCGCGCCTCACTCGGACGGCAAGGCGGCGGCTCCGGCCTTAAGAACAGAGGCGCGGGCGAAACGAAGCTTGAGCTGGACCGCCGCAGAATTGAAGAGCGGATTACAGCGCTGCAAGCCGAGCTTGAGAAGCTCGTTGCAAGACGCCAAATTCAGCGGAAGCAGCGGAAGAAGAATGAAGTGCCTGTCGTCTGTCTCGTTGGCTACACGAATACAGGTAAATCCAGCATGATGAACGCGCTCATCGAGAAATTTCATCCGGAGAGCGACAAGTTTGTTTTTGCCCAAGATATGCTGTTCGCCACACTGGAGACGTCTGTACGAAGCATTGAGCTGCCTGATAACAAAAGCTTCCTGCTTACCGATACCGTCGGCTTCGTCAGCCAATTGCCTCACCATCTCGTCAAAGCGTTCCGCTCTACACTCGAGGAAGTAACCGAGGCGGACCTGCTCGTTCATGTCGTAGATTACGCGCATGAGGATTACGAGCAGTTGATCACTGTCACCAATGACACGCTGAAAAGCTTAGGTGCACTCGATATCCCGATGATTTATGCCTATAACAAATGTGATCTGACGGATCATCCGTTCCCGGAAACCGTCGACGGAAACATCTATCTCTCCGTCCGGCAAGGTGCGGGACTTGATGAGCTGATTGAATTGGTTCGCGGCCAAATCTTCAACGATTATGTGCAATGCGAGCTGCTGATCCCGTTCAGCCAAGGCCGGCTCGTCGCTTATTTCAACGAACATGGGCATGTGAAATCGACGGACTATGAGGAAGAAGGAACCCGGCTCGTCATGGAATGCCGGAGAAGCGATTTCGAGCGCTACAAGGATGAAGTAACTGTCATTCAATCTTCCTAGGTTAAAATGACCTATTAAAAAAGGCGCGTCCCTGCAGCCGCTGACCCTCATTCATAATAGAGGGATCAGGCCCGCAGGACGTGCCTTTTTCTTGTTGCCAGCGGAAGAGCCATTCGGCATTAACGCGCATAATGCAAAATAGCGATAGCAGCCCGCTCCCGCCGCTCCGTATCCTCACAGTGCAGCGCGGCTTTCAATATATCCAGCGCCGCTTGGATCGTAGCAGCATCTACAATAGGGGCTTCTTCCAAGGGTAAAATTCCGCTGCCGCACTCCGCAGTTCCAGCAGTTCCAGCTCCTGAAAGCCAGCGCTCCAGCGTGCTTTTATCCACTGGTCGATCCAGCCAGGCGATGGCCCGTTCCTCATGCAGCATACGCTGCAGTTCGGGCACAGACAGCTCCTCGGAACGCACAGTCTTCAGCCACGTCACACCTCGCCTGTGGCAGGTGCCGTCTTCCGGCGTATCGGCATTCTCCACATAGTAGTAGTCGCCGAGATCACCGACATGAATCTCTTCCCCATCCTTGACGAGCACATAATCGCCATCCGCCATTCCATAGGCGAACATGCTAATCTCCTGCATTCGGTCAGCCAGCTCTTGCCCCTCGAGGCGGTACACTTTGACCAGCGAAGCCATCGCCTCATCCGGCTCCATTCGCTCCAGATCGCCAATACCCGGCCAGCCAATGCAAATATAATGATCCTCAAGAAAGGCCGACATTCTGCCAGCCTTAATTAAATCCGTCTTTAAGGCAAACAGCTGCATGTTCTGCACTCCTTCTCGATTTTTACAGTGCTTTCAGATTCATTGAACACAAGTTACCACTTGATCCGGCGCAGCAGCTCCAGCATTTCCGTTCGTTCATCCGACCCGATCTTCCAGCCCTCTAACTCGGAGCGAATGCGCTCCATGCTCGTGTAGCCTTTCGCCAAGCCATTAAGCCGGGCGGCAAGCGTCGAGCCGAACAATTCCTGCTTGTCTGAATATAGAGCTGACAACTTCTCCATCGCATCAGGATACCGCTGCAAATAATACTTCTGATGTCTGTCCTCCGCCGGGTAAAACTCGGCATAGCGCATAATTCGCGTCTCCGGCGGTTCGTATCCCCGATTAACCCGGCTCTGAATAACATGACGAATGACTTCCTCTTGCTCTGCATCGTGGTAGAACAACAGCGACATATACTGCGTTCCTTTATAGCCGTTTATATTAATGGGGTTATGATTTTGCCAGAACAGCTCGGCCAGCTGCTGGAAAGAAATCTGTGTTGAATCATATTGCAGCTGGACCGTTTCCGAATGATTGCCCATTTCCCTGTAAGTCGGGTCAGGCGTAGTCCCTCCGGCATAGCCGGTTACGGTACGAATGACTCCGGGAAGGTGGCCGAACAAGGCTTCTGGACTCCAAAAACAGCCCATGACTAACGTTGCTGTCCGTACTACCGCATCATCCATTTGGCTGCTCTTCCTCCTTAAGAAGGCTGTACAGGTAATCGACAGAACGCATCGCATATTCAAACCGAACGGGCTCGCCGTTTTTGACCAGCACAAGACAAGGAACGCTTTTAATGCGCCATGCCTCGCGCAGCTTGGGCGAGTAGTTCATATTCATTTTATAAAGTGTTGCTGGCACTCCAGCTGTATCAGCGATTTCGAGCATTCGCTCGGCTACTTTGCATGTTCCGCAAAACGGTGTCGAGAAAAGAATTGCATCCGTTCCTGAACCAATTCGATTCATGCGGAGCCAATCGTCTTCTGTAATGGGTTGAATGGCCATATCGGGATTCCTTTCGCTTGCTCTCGTGTTGTTGCCTCTCCTCTTAGTATAAGCGGAGCGGCCGAGCGGCGCTAGCCCGCCGATACAGGGAAGCCGAAGGAGAACTGTGCGCCGCCCTCTCGGCGGTTGTCTGCTGTAATCCGTCCTCCGCAGCGCTCCACGATCGCTCTGGCGATTGCCAGGCCCAATCCGGATTCGCCGTCTTTTCCTTTAACGAACCGGTGGAATAAATACGGCAGCAGCTCCTCCGGTATGCCTTTGCCGTCATCACTTACTGTTAGTTGGATCTGACCTTTTTCCACATTAGCTTGGATATAGATGTTCCGTTCGGCATGGCGAATAGCATTCGAAATAACGTTAAGCAGTGCTTGCAGCAACTTGTCGCGATCGGCTGTCACACTGATTTGGTCCAATACCTCGTATGACGCATGAAGCTGGATGCCTTTTTTCACCAGCTGCGGATTCATTCTCTCCGTCGTTTCCTGAATAAGCTCATTCAAGTTGACCGGAGCAGCTTTATAAATATCCTCCTCACTGTCGAGTTTAGCCAGCAGTGTCATCTCAGTCACAATATTTCGCAACCGTCCGCTCTCGCTCAAAATAATGTCCAGCCCCTTGCGTACACTGTCTCCCTCAAAGATGCCGTCCCGAATGCCTTCCGCATAGCCTGCAATCGACATTAACGGAGATTTCAGCTCATGGGATGCGTTCTGAAAAAATTGCTTTTGCGCACTGTTGAACCGGTCGAGCTCTCCTGCCATGTCATACACGGTCTGGGCGACTGAACCGATCTCACCGCCCGCTTTCACAAGCTTCACTTTGGAAAACTGCCGCCCCTTCACCTTCTGGAGCTCCTCCTTCAGCCGCATTAGCGGCTTGATCAGCTTTCTCGTAATGAGGAGGCTGAATAGCAGCATAAGCAGTCCCCCTATACCAAAAAGCAAGCAGCAGACGAACCAGCAGCGCCTGCT
Source organism: Paenibacillus gorillae (assembly GCF_000513275.1). Lineage (GTDB taxonomy): Bacteria > Bacillota > Bacilli > Paenibacillales > Paenibacillaceae > Pristimantibacillus > Pristimantibacillus gorillae. The sequence continues at coordinate 27,492 of NZ_CBVJ010000117.1, forward strand.
CGATCTCCTTGATTTTACTGACTGGCGTCAACAACGTCAGCTTACCCTGCGGCAGAGTGCTGACCTCCACTAAATAACGACCGTCCGCGCCGGACCATAAATCCTTTAACCCTACGCCAGCCACAGGCTCTCCCTTTACCGATGTCCCGGCTGCTCCGGTGAAAGGAACACTAATGGCTGCCATGCCGGATATTAAGGGATTTGCCGACGTTGTCTCTTCCAATACCGACCCGCTAGGCACAATATTGCCGTTATCATCACTGATGATCGCCTCTATATTCGCATAGGCAGGTGATAATTGCTGAATGCTGACGGGTAAAGCCTCGCTTACGTTCAGCGTTGGAGACTGACCCTCTTGCAAATTAGCTGATAGAAAGCTGCCCATCGTTCTCATATCTTGCTTCTGCGTTCCGATAAAATGATCCAGCAATACATAATGAATCAATACAGCTGTAACCGATAAGACGAGCACAAGCGCCACGCCGAAAGCAATATTAATTTGATGGACTAATTTCATTCGTCTGCACGCTCCCTTCCGTTCTCATACGATAGCCATGTCCCCATACAGATTCGATGGGCAGCTGCTCCATTTTTTTGCGTACGCGTTTAATTAGATGATCGACTGCCCGGTCGCTGCCGAAATAATCATCACCCCATATCAGTGTCAACAGCTCCGACCTGGTGAACGCACGGTTGGGATAATCGGCAAATACTTTTAACAACGCAAATTCCTTGCTCGTCATATCCACCTCTTCGCCGTGCCAGAATGCACGCCGCTCATCAAGTATGAGCTGCAGCTCGCCGCGTTCAATACGCTCGGCAGGAAGCGTTGCAGGCGATACGCTGCTCTCATCTGCATTCCGGTATTTATACCAGCGCTGCAGCTGCCGCTTAATACGGGCGACGAGCTCTCTAGGACTGAATGGCTTTACCATGTAATCGTCGCTGCCGAGCTCCAGCCCTAATATTTTATCCACTTCATTATCTTTCGCGGAAATCATAATGATGGGCACGTCCCCCTCATTGCGAATGCGCCGGCAAAACTCATATCCGTCCATTCCGGGAAGCATGACATCCAGCACCCATAGATCGGGAGGGCTCGTCCGCCATAGCTCCCAAGCTTCTTCCGCGCTTTCCATGGCAATCGTCTCATAGCCTTCTTTAATTAAATAAACCTCTACCAAATGACGTATATGCTGATCATCGTCCACAATCGCGATGCGGTAATTGTTGTTAGGCACGCCGTATACCTCCTGTATATTGCTGCTCTAAGTATACCAAGGCGGCAGGCGGTATGGGGGCGTGCCATTGTTTTTCCACAAATCAACCAATGTTCTGCCATACCTGTCCGGTAAAGTAGTCCCTGTAAGACAAAACAAACCGCGAAGGAGTGTGTTCCTAATGAACCACAAAACGATTATTTCCCGAGTAGCCCTGTCCGCCCTGATCATGTCCAGCATCGCTGGCGCAGCTATTGCCAATGCCGCCACCGGTAATGACAAGCCTGTTAACGTTACTGGCAGCTATGTCGCTTCGCAAGACATAAAGTTTGATTCCACAAAAACACTGTCCGTTGTAAACAGCTTCACTAACCCGCTTGAACTTGCGAAAAAATATGCGCCAGAAACCGAAAACGACTGGAAATCCATTCTGGCTGCTTACGACAAAGCAATCAGCAAACGTTTCGCCAATGTTCCAACAGGAGTTGCAACTCCCGTTGAGGGCGCTGACGTCAGTCTTCAAGTTGCAGAGGCCGTAGATATTAAAGATATTGATTTCTCCCAAGTCAAAGTTCTCGACGCCAAGGACCTGAAAGCTGTAGGCGATATTAAGCTGGCAGGTGAAGTTGCCGTTACGACAGCCGCTGCCGATGGCAAAGCCGGCATTGGCAAATTTATTGAAGGTGAAGCCATTGATGCTGATAAGCTGGCTGAACTCTCCAAAGACGGAGCAATTGAGCTCGCTCCTGTCGGTCCTTCTCTTGAAGCAAGTGATTCCGATATGTCCTTCATCCGTGCAGAAATCGCGCTGGCTAAAGCCGTTGAAAGCAAAGATGAAGCGGTAATTAAAGAATCGCTCGCGAAGCTGTATGAGCAATACAAACTGCAAATTGAGCAATGGGAGGCTACGGCTGAATAAGCTGCCAGGCTGATTATAAGCTCCGGAGTCCCCTTCTGCTTAGGGTGGGTTTGACCGCCGGCGTGCGACCGAGTACCGCATGCCGCGATGGCTCCGCGCGCGCCGGGAGGCGCGCGCGGAGCCCTCTTTAACGAACCTAATTCGTTAATTAGCGAAGTTAAGTTCGCTCTTAGATGGCCGCTCGATCTGGTTTATTCCGTTAGCGAACCAAATTTCGCTACTCACGAACTTAAGTTCACCAATAGCGAACTTAGATTCGCTGTAGACTCTCGAACCTACACGAGCCAGTCTACAGCGAATTTTGGTTCGCTATTTTGCGAACCTGCTTCGCTCGCAGGACTCTCTTGTAGGCAAGTCTGTAGTGAATCCGATTCTAGAATCTGCTTCACAAATTGATGCCCACCAACTGTTATGTACACGACTGCCCTGTATTAAGATGATTTTCATTCCGAACAGCAGCAGTTGTTCACGAGAACACTAACTAATATAGCTTGTTAATGCAGGGGACCGCGCCTTGGTTACTTGCGATGAGATAGCAGCTGTTTAAGAGTAAACTGATTTATGCTAAGTGGGAGTGCTAACGGTGTTTAGGTGTACTCATTGGCTTTAGCGCGTTAACTACATTTAGGCGCACACATAAGTTACTTTGGCGAGTCAGCTATTGTAGGCGGTGAAAAGTTACTATACCGCATTAACGAAGCTGCTTCGTTAATTAGCGAAGTCAGATTCGTTGTGACGCGAATAAGAGCGCCCTGTCGCTACCTTAGCGAACCAATATTCTCTATTCGTGAACGTAGGTTCACCAGTAGCGAAGCTGGATTCGCTGTAGACTCGCAAAGCCGTCGCTGGGCTACCTGTAGCGAAATTCGGTTCGCTATTTTGCGAACCCACTTCGCTCGGGGTTCCCCCAGCCTCCGCTGCACTGCCTATAGCGAATTTCGATTCGCTATTTTGCGAACCTGCTTCGCTCGGGGTTTCCGCAGCCCCCACTGCACTGCCTACAGCGAATGACGGTTCGCTATTTTGCGAACCTGCTTCGCTGGGGCTCCCACAGACATCGCTGCACTGCCTACAGCGAATGACGGTTCGCTATTACGAACCTGCTTCGCTGGGGCTCCCACATGACCCCGCTGCACTACCTACAGCGCCGCACTGAACTAGCGAGCCGCTGTCACTTCAGC
>NZ_CBVJ010000118.1 GCF_000513275.1 Paenibacillus gorillae
CCAGCACGGCGCCTTCCGGGTTGTCAATCAGTAGAGCTGTGCTCAGCCCCTACTACTCCTCTCTAAAATCCTCAACAATGACTTCGATAGCTCCCGTCTCAGGATCGATAACAAAGCCGTGCACTGGGACCGATTGCGGGAACAGCGGGTGACGGCGGATCATACGTACGCTGTGCATAACACCGTCTTCGGGGCGTTCGAAGCCGCGCAAAAAGCGATCCATCCGGATGCCGGAGTTTTCCAAGGTCTCGATCACCAGGGGATCGATACCGTTCTCGATGAACTTGCCCACCATCCGATCGGAGTCGATAGAGTTCATTCCGCAATTGCGATGTCCAATAACGATGATCTCTCTGGCCCCAAGCTCGTACACCGCTACCAAGATGCTGCGCATCGCGCTGCCGAACGGCTGGGTCAAAATACCGCCGGCGTTTTTAATGAACTTGGCATCGCCATTTTTGAATCCGAGCGCTTTAGGGAGAAGCTCGACAAGCCTGGTATCCATGCATGAAAGGATAGCAACCTTCTTATCCGGGTATTTATCCGTCAAATAATCCTCATATCGTTTCTCTTCCACAAACTGCTCGTTATAGGCCAACAAACTTGGAACGATGGACATCGGTACTCCTCCTCGCTACCTGCCGCAGCTGCCGTTACGACAGCCTTGTAAGGTGATTCATTCATTTTACCATCCCCCTTCACCAGGCGGCAAAAAAAGTAACAACTCGACAGCAAACGTCAATAAAAAACAGAGCACCTGCAAGGCCCACTGGGTCCGGCAACTGCTCTGTCTCTCACACTGAAGCATCCTGTGTAATCACACTCAACTATATGCGCCACTATACTAAGCCGCAGCGGGACCGGCTTGCCGTTGATGGCGTCTAAATGCAAAAAACAGCACCGCAGAGATTGTACATAACCCGCAAAGAATTAAATACAAGTAATGGGCGCCCAAGCCATCGACGATCACGCCGCCAAGCGCGCTACCGATAATGCCGCCAAGTCCCCATGATATGGCTGTATACAACGTTTGCTGCGTCGCTTTCGTACCCTCCGAGGAGAGGCTCTGTACAACCTCAACGGATGTTCCAGCAATGAAAGCAAATGCCACCCCGTTCATCAGTTGAAGAGCAAGCGTCATCGAGACGCTCTCAAAGGCGAACATCATAAAGTATTGCAAGCCATATATGACAGAAGCCAGACAGAGCAGCTGGTACCGCCCCATCCGTTTGCTAAGCTTGACCGCCACCCAGAACATCGGTACCTCGATCAGCGCCGCAATAGCGAACGCGCTGCCGATCCAGGTTTTATCGAAGTTCATTTCCTTGAAGTACAACGGGAGAAAAGTCATATTCATGTTCGCGGACATCATCATCAGCATGCTGGTCACAACAAACACAATATAAGGCCTATTCCGCATAACCTCCCCGATCTGACCGAACAATGGCGCACGGCTGCGCTTCAGTTTGGCCGAGGGCAGGAATACGATAACGACGCAGATCAACAAGCTAAATACCAAATAGTAGTTGAAAATGTTGTGATAGCCGTATTTTTCGTACAAAATGCCTGTCACGAATGTGCCGATGGCGTAGCTAAGCGCTCCCCATAACCGGACGCTGCCGAATGAAAAGCCGCGCTGGCTGGCGATTTCTACGGCGATGGCATCGCCAATAGGCCCGCCTGACGATTGGAACCAGGCAAAGAAAACAGACAGAACAAGCACAGCCGCAATGCCATTCGTCCATTGAAAGCCCATGCCCAGCAAAGGCGAGACGACCGCACACAGGATCATAATGGTGCGGGGATTGCCGATCCGGTCATTGATAATCCCCATTACCGGCTGTGCTACTACGCTTACCATTGCCCATAACGATAAAATCAGACCAACCTTCGTTGACGTATATCCCTGTTCACTAAAATATAGGCTTGTATAAGGAATGAGTACGGAAACCGCGCAATACCAAATAAAATAATAAACTGCTAAAATTCTCACCGGCTCTTCTCCTCAGGCACATGCCTCTGTTGACGTAAGACACTTCTTAACACTATGTCATTCTATTGCTCTATGACTCTGTTGTTCTATTATATTTTTAGACTGCTCTATTATTCTGCAGCCTCATCCTCCACGATTTCAGCCGGCCAGCCAAGCTGCCTGCACATTTCAGCTGCCCGGCGCAGATCGCGACGTGCTTCGATGCGCTTCAAGCCAAGTCTCGCAGCCGTCTCTGCCGCCCAGCGGAAAATATAGACTAGCGTATCCGCTTGCGCTTCCTTCGCCGCGTAATCCAGCAGCACGAGCGTATCGCCTCTCACGCCCATACGGACATAGCTCCAATGCGTCTCTTGAAAACTGCGCAGGCCAAACAGCTCGCGGTCCTCTGTTGCGCCATGCGCTTGAAGCGGCTGCTGCAAGTAGGCCAGCCATTCTTCACGATTATTCGCATGCTGCTCATATTGCGTAAGGCTCCACTCCAGCGTCTGGTCGGCAAGCTCAGCAAGCTGCTCCCCGCTTTCCAGATAGGACCAGTGTTCTGTCGGATGGTCGAGCTCCGCTGGAACTTCAATCGAGATGTTCCAGCTTCTGTAGTTCGCTTTCACTCCAATTGATTCCAGTATAGCAGGAACTCCGACGCCCTCAAGCCCTTTCTGTTTGGCCAATCGGATTAATGACCGCAAGCCTTCAGGAGAACCGATTGCAATGTCATTGCTGTGCATGACCACAATCGCGCCTTTTTCGAGCTTAGGCTCAACCTTGGCGAAAATATTTTCCGCCGGAACGCCTGCCCAGTCACCGGAATCAATGCCTTCAATATCTATATAATTACGCTCGGCAAGCCAGTCGAGATTTTCTTCCCGGAAAGAACAATACGGAAACCGCATAAAGGTGGGGCATGGAAGTCCGGTTGCATCTTGAAAAGCCAGCTCCGTCATCTTCAGCTGCTCCAAAAATACAGGCTTCGGCACCTGTGCCATTCTGCGGTGATGATACGTATGAGGCGCAAGCACATGCCCGCGGGAGATTATCAATCGGGCTCGATCCGGATGGCGGTCCATCCACTCGCCGGTGAAGAAGAACGTGCCTACTGCGCCTTCCTCGTCCAATACGTCCAGCCAAGCTTCAATCGGAAGACGGGAAGGCCCGTCATCAAATGTAAATGCGCAAATATTTTCATTCTCATTGCCATTCCAAACTGCCTTGATCGTCATGCTGCAGCCCCATTTCCGTTTTTAGATAACAAGTATTATAGAGAGAAAACGCATACAACTCTACTACTGTTCTCCCCTTCTATAATACAATCTTACTGATCTGTCCGGTTTTCAGAGCAAAATATGGCTTTGCCTCCCTTCTTACGCCCTTATTCTCCTATCAACCAGGGTTATCCAGCCTCAGCCGAACCGTTCAAAAATGGACATTTCCAATGAAAAAAAACGTCCATATTCGACATAGCAATCCAAATTGTTATTGACTATAATGGGTGATAATGATTATCATTTTAAAGTGGAGAAGGGGAAACACAACATGCTTAAGACTTGGAACAAACAATATGTGCTAGTCATTCTGGTGCTGATGGTATCGGTTCTGGCGGCTTGCGGAAACAGCGGCTCGAACTCGAACTCAAACTCGGCTAGCCCGTCACCAACAGTAGAGGCAACGACGGAAACCTCGCCGCCAGCAGCAGAAGAATCGGCTACAAGAGTATATAAAGACGGCTTGGGACGCGAAGTTACAATCCCGACGCATCCGAAGAAAGTCATTGCACTGCAATATTTGCCGGAAATGATGGCTTTGGAAACGAAGCCAACAGGCGTTGCATCTCACCTGCTTAACGGCTTCACTTATATGAAAGATCAAATTGCCGGCATTCCTGATATCGGTCCAACGAATGATCCGAATCTGGAGAAAATATTGGAGCTTGAACCAGACCTCATCATTACGGCAGAATGGAGCAAGGATCTGGTTGAAAGCTTGAACAAAATCGCTCCAACTATCGTGCTGACATGGGAAGGCCTGGATGCCGTTGCCCACTTCAAAAATGTAGCTGACGCACTCGGCCAAAGCGACAAAGCAGAAGCATGGCTGCAAAACTTCAATAAAGAGGCAGAAGAAGCAAGAGCAGCACTGGCATCTAAAGTGGAAACAGGCGAAACGTTTGGCGCAGTCGTAATCGGCGGCTTCGAAAAAGGCCAGCTGCGTGTATATGGCGACGGCAACGTTGGCTATACGTTGTTCAACACGCTGCAGTTCCCGATGACCGATTTCGTCCAAACGGAGTGGAATAAAGGAGACAATGAGCTAGGTATCAACCTTTCGATGGAAAAGCTGCCTGAGTACGCATCTGCCGACCGCCTGTTCGTTGTCCGTTTCGACAATGACAAGGATTTTCTGAAGCAGATCGATGAAAGCTCGCTCTGGCAGAACCTCCCTGCCTACAAGAACAAGAAAATCTACACCGTTGATTCCAACCTCTGGTTCTCTTATGACGTATTATCGTTCCAAGCTCAGCTTAAAGACGCTGTACGCTTGTTGTCCGAGTAAAAAATAACGTACACCTGAACAACAATCTTTGCAGAGAATAGTTCTTCGACAGCCGTCGGGGAACTCTTTTCTGTTTTTAACAGGAGGTGACTGCCGATGATCTCATGGATGTATATATGGAGAGACTCACTATGCTTCACATGTGAAGGCATGGCCGCACAAGTGGAAAAGAAACCGGACCGCTATGTGCTCGTCATAGCTGCCGAAGGCGGGGGCTTGCTCTGGATTGATGAGAAGGAATATACGCTGGCTAAAGGAAGATGCTTCATTATTAAGCCGGGAGCTGCTATGCGTATTGCCAACCGTTCGGATGACCAGACCTCTGTCCACATCATTGAATTCGACATATTGCCGACCCGTACAGACGTTGGCGGTCCGAACAGTCCTACTCCTGACAGCCTGCCTGAAGGAGCCATTCAGCCGCGTCCTTCCTCCCGTATTCTTCAATTGGCGCAAACGCTGTATGATCATCGCAAAAGACTCAACGAGCAAGAGGAGTACGAGAATCATCTGTGGTTCCAAGAGCTTATCTTCAAATTAATGAAAGCGGCAGACGAGAACAAAGAGCTGCAGGCGATTCAAGCTGTAGAGCAAGCCATCCAACAGATGCGAGATTCGTTGAATGATGATTTTACGCTGGGGCAGCTTGCGGAGAATGCGGGCTTGTCACCGCGCCATTTTTCCCGTATTTTCCGAACGCTGACGAACAAGAGTCCCATCGACTACCTCATAGAGCAACGAATGAGCAAGGCGAAGCTGCTGCTTCTGGATTCTAAGGATACGATTCATGAAATCGCTAATGCCATAGGCTTCCGCGACCCGTTCCATTTCAGCCGCAGCTTCAAGCAGCATACAGGCGTATCTCCCCGGCTTTATGTGCACATGCGTAAGCAGCCGCCGCGAGTCGCTTCGCTGCAGTTTTTGGGTGAGATGCTTGCCCTCGGTATTAAACCTATAGGGGCACCCAGCCAATTGCTCACCAGCCGCTATTACCAGACGCATGTTGAGGGAATCGAGGTCGTTGGCAGCACCGTCGTAACTCCTCACTTGGAGAAACTAAATGAGTTGAAGCCCGATGTCATTGTGACCTTCGACGGCTATCACTACTCCGACTATTCCAAAATCGCGCCTACACTGGATGTATCTTGGTCACTCCCGTTCTTCGAGCGCTTTCGCTACATTGCACAGTGGATTGGCCGTTCTGATGAAGCCGAGCAATGGATGGACCGTTACCGTGACATCGCAGAGCAATCCAAGGATCTGATCTCCCATTCCGGTCACGAGAAGGAGACGGTATCCTTCTTCTGGCTGCGCGGACTGCCCCAGCAAGTTGAAGTCTATTATGACGTCGGCGTCTTGTACCGGGATTTGGCCTGCCAAGCACCTCCAGCCATTGCCGCTGCGCAAGCCCGTGAAGGGCATCCGTTCAAAGAGCGTATCCGTGTGGCCGAGCTGCCCTTGTACGCTGGCGATCACATGTTTGTCGTCGTCTCGCGCGATCCGGAATCGGAAGCCCTTTTCCAGGAGCTCCAGCAGACACCCATGTGGCAGGAGCTTCCTGCCGTTAGAAACAACATGTGCTACAGGCTGACGGAGGATTGGCTGCGCGAAGATCCCGTCTCCATGATGGGACAACTGGTAGATGCTGCAAACACGATTCGCCGATCAGCGTATTCGCTATAAAAAAAAGAGGTATCCCGATTATCGGAGATACCTCTTTCCTTTTTCAACGCCTGCCGATTGGCTAAGCCCCAACGCCCGCGCTTTCCAGCATCGCGCATGCCCGTTCATCTCTTTCCGCTGCCGTCATGCGAGGGCAAGTATAGCATTTTACGCCATTCTCCCGCCGGTCGTACATGCAGCAGGAGGATTGAATCTGCCATTTCTCCTCCGTATTCAGCGGGTTCTCGATATACCGGGGCTGATGCACAAATGGATTGCGCCTGCGCTTGAACCATTCCGGCTCAATCCGTTCGGCCAATGTGCGGCTATCCTCCGCAAACTTGCGCAGCACGTCTGCTCGCGGTTCATGTTCACTCAGGAAGTCTTTCAATAGCGTAAGTTGACCGCCGAATTGCTGCCAGATCGCCTCTGCCTTCAAGCCTGCTCCAGCAGCTATCGCTTCGACCGATGGCGTAATAAATTGCGCAAAGAAGGATTGCCAGTGAGCAATCCAGAACGCTTCACGCTGCTCCGGTGGCGAAGGAATTGCAACAGAGCGCAGCTCCTTGATTTTATAGCCCAGATGCGTATGATCGCCATGCCTCTCAATTTGGTAGATAAGATTGTCCGCCGACAAATCGATCAGCCGGTCATATTGGGCAGCGAACAACAATTGGATTAAGCCAAGCTTGCATAGCGAGGTGCCGATGAAAGATCCGGGTAGCGCATTCGATATCGCTTGAACCGTTTGTCCGCTTGTGTGAAGTGCCGTCAACAAGTCATCCGAGCTCATAAAGCGGGACGCCGGAAGCTCATATACCGGATTGTCCGCACCTTCCGGAGAGATATGATAATACCTTTTGACGACTGTAAAATCGAATTCCGTGTCCACAAGAGCTCCCCCGTCCTATTGCCGTTTCTGTTAGATCCTATGGATCTGCTTCTTTTATTATGATAACCATTCTCAAATTAGCCGTCAATTCGTAAAACCCACGAGACCTTGCAACAAAGAGATGATTCACATCAGACGCGTCATAATAAAAAAGAAGCAAGACCAGCCCCGGCGGCATGCATCCTGCTTCTCACTTTCTTTTGTCCGAGCTATTGGCGCAAGGGCAGACCGAGAATGACTCGTGTACCCTTTCCCAGCTCGCTTTCGAACTTCAGGAAACCTTTATGATGCTCCATAATGTTGAGACACATCATGAGACCAAGCCCCGTCCCCTTCTCCTTAGTGGAATAGAACGGCTCTGTCAGCTTCGCGAGCTGGGCAGGCGTCATTCCCTCCCCTTGGTCAATCACCTCGACCTGAATTCCATCCGCGTTAGGCTGAACAGCCCGGACGGTAATTTGGCCGCCGTGATCCATCGCTTCAATCGCATTTTTCACCACATTAATAAATACCTGCTTAATCTGATTGTCATCGCATTCAATAACAGGGTTGTCGATCATTTCTGTTACAATCTCGATGCTCTTCATGACGGCCTGCGTCTGCAGCAACGCGATAGCGTATTCAATAATGGCGCTGACTTCGGTTTGGATAATGCGATCATTATGCGGCTTAGCCACGCCGAGCATTTCATTCAGAATGAGCTCAATCCGGTTAAATTCATCGTTCATAATCTCAAAATAATGCTTGCTCTCGATGTTCGCTTTCAGTTCGATCAATTTGGTGAACCCTTTGAGCGACGTGAGCGGATTGCGAATCTCGTGTGCAACGCCTGCGGCCAATTGGCCAATCATCGACAAAGCTTCCGAGCGATTTAAAGAGGATTGCGCTGATCTCAGCTGACTAATATCTTTGATCACAACGCCGTATGTCGTTATCGTTTTCGTTAGAGGGGTTACGGACACCAGAATCGGCAGCTTCCTTCCATCCCGGGTCATCCCTTCCATTTCGAAATTGCGGACTACACTGTCTCGCATAAATTGCCCGACCAGCTTTATTTTCATCTCCTCAGTCACAATCGGAATATTGTAATAAGACGCGCCCTGCAGCTCCTCAAAGCTATAGCCAAATATCGCCTCGACAGATTTATTCATTTTGAGCAGACAACCGCTTTCATCAAAAAATGCAATGCCGTCCGAGTTGTTCTGAATGAAAATGTCCAGTTCTTCCTGGTTGGCGACAAGCCGCTCCTGATCCTGCTTCTGGGCAGTTCGGTCAGCTACGACAATAATCCAGCTGTCGATCTGGTTTCGATCATTGTAGAAAGGGGTTACAGACAGCATGATATTCAGCAATACGCCAGACTTCGTCGCGCGGACACACTCGATGGCCGACAACGATTCGCCGCGCATGACCATATCATGCAAAGTTAGCAGCTGGTTTAACTCTTCCTTCGGGAGAAACGGGCAGGTGAACGCCGACTTCCCTTCCACTTCCTGCTTGCTGTACCCCAACATTCGTTCAAATGCAGGATTCACCCGTGTAATGATACCGGAAATGTCCAGCAATAGGATGGCGTCAAAGTTATTGTCTATAAAAGAGTACAATCTCCGCCGCGCGGATCGCGCGGATCGGAACAAGAAATACATAACCGTCAAACAGGCAAGAAGTCCCGACGCATACATCCAAAACAAGTTAAGATCCCACCCCGTCTTTAGGATATAACTCCCTTTAACCGGCTAGCAGTAATACATAGTGTATGTCAATTTCTACATATTCCGTTCGATTCCTTCTGCCTCGCGTCTTTTGCACTATATTTAATAAGTAGAAGCAATTTTAAATGCTGATTCCAGGAAAAAAACCGCAAGGAGATGGCCTCTCGATGCGGTTAATTGGCAGACTATTATTCGGTCAGGGACGGACCCCCGTCCAATAAATCGATTTCCGTATACGCCGTTTCCCTTCCGTTGACCAGTAGCGTGATTCGATGCAGGCCAGGATAATGGCGTCTCGTCGTCAAATCCGCCCATTTATGCGTCCGTGTGCCCGTTAGCCGGGAGCCTCCGGGCACCGTTTTGTCCGACCACAGAAATAGCTTTCGGGACGTCTTGCCCTTGGATTTAACGAAATCGATGCCGTATTCGATGCGAATACGAACCGGATCTCCTTCGCGGATCCCAAGCACATAGGCTAGCTCGCTGCTTTCGCCGATGCGAATCTCTGAAGGATCGGCGATGATCGTCGCTTTTTCGGTAAGAGAAGAACCCTCCGCAGACTCTGAATAACCAAACAACGCCAGCGCTTCCGGGATAGCCTTCCGGACCAGCGTCCGGCAGCCATGCCGAATAATCCAATCTGTGTGGGGATCATTGCCCTGCCAGCGGCGAGCGGTCTCAAGCACGAGCGCAGGATGATCCTTGGCAATATCATTCAAATTATTCGCTACGCTCTTCCTTACATAAAGCGACGGATCTGCCTTCAATCGCTCCAGTATCGGCATGATCGGGGACGGGTCCTTCTTAAAGAGCGGGAGTGCCTGTCCCCACGGCAGGCGGGGACGGCAGCCTTCGCTTGCGAGACGTCTGACATGCTCGTTAGGATGCTCCGACCAGATAGCCATCTGCTGCATCCCCTTCTCCGGATTGTGAATAAGGAACCATCTGATAGCAAATTCAGCAGAGGAGCTTTGTGTAAATTTCTCCAAGGCGTTCATCGACAGCTCCCAGTGCTCGTCCGCTCCACCATAAACCTCCACGAAGTCAGGGAAAAACAAATATGGAAAGCCGGTGCATGTACCGTACAGCTTGAACAACACGTTCAGTGCATCCTCATACTGCTCCGGCAAGTATTGCCCCAGTACAGTAGAAATCCGTCGTGTCCGCCCTTTCAGCTCCAGTCCGTCCCAGCTCTCGTCCATCACTGTGCTGACAAAGTCGTGTGAATCAAATGAAGGGTATACCTGTCTAACCTTATCGCCAAAGCCTTCTAGGAAGGCCTTATTATATAAATCCTTTAAGGGTTCTGCCATTATGAATCTCCTCTTTCTAACTAGACTCTGCTTCTAAAGCTAAGTATACAACAAACCCCGGCCGTCTTGCGGCCGGGGTTGCAGCATTTTCTACTTTGCTTCTAGTCTTCGAAAGAGCTCACAGCGATGCTGGCGATGCGCAGCTCGCCGTTGCCACCGGTAAGCTTAACGCTATTAACGGCACCTGCTTTGAAAGGAACCGTAAGGTTAGTAATCCCTGTATAGTCGGACAGGCTTCCTGTCGACAAAGCATTCAGCAAGGAGAAGTCTTCACCGTTAACGTTCAGATTGATCTTAGCCAGACGCTCTTCCGTTGCATAGCGAATTTCGATCGAGGTTCTTCCGCCGCCTAAGCCGTCCAATCCATCAAATTGGCAATACGCGCCTTCTCTGTTTAAAGACCCGATCACGGCATTGCCCTGATCGTCAGACAGAAGGGCAGCGCCCCCGTGTACGGAAGCTTGATCCGCTGCATAGACGATTTGGTTCGGATTAGCCGCCTTGCTTGGTCCAACCGGCTTAATTCCGCCCTCTCTCGTCTGCACTACAGTCTGGATTGTGCCGTCTTCATTGAAATGCAAGTAGTCGATGCACACGCTTCTGAGGTTGCCTTGGTCAGAAATGTCCTGATTATGATAGAACAAATACCATTGCCCCTTGAACTCAGCGACGGAGCCGTGGGAAGTCGAACAGCCTGTTGGCTCCAGGAACACGCCTTTATACGTCCAAGGACCAAGCGGGTTGTCACTGATCGCATAGCGCATCTGGTTTAGTCCGTCCAGGTTATCCGAATACGTCAAATAGTAAATGCCGTTTCTTTTGAATACCCAAGTCGCTTCGTGGAAATCCTCCAGGCCTTCCATTTCAATGGCGTCATGCTTCATCGACATCATATCGTCGTTCAGCTCACCGCCTGCGCATTTGCTGCCGCCGCCATAATACATATAAGCGCGGTTGTCGTCGTCAACGAAGACGCACGGATCAATCATCGCGAAGCCGCCAAGCCCTGTAATATAGCCTTGATCGGTAAATTCGCTTGCTGGCTTCTTGCTTGTCGCAACCCCGATCTTCCAAGTATCATTCCAGGCGGTACCGCTAGGGTGCGGGTAGTAGAAATAATACGTACCGTTCCGATAGGCAGCGTCCGGCGCCCACATGAAGCCGCCCTCCGTCCGGCCCCAAGATACGTCGTCAGAACGCAAAATTTCACCTTCATCTACCCAATTGACCATATCCTCAGAAGAGAATACATGGTAGCGGTCCATCAGATCGCAGCCTCTAGCCGGATCCATGTCATGAGAGGCATATATGTAGACCTTTCCATCCTCCCATACGTGGGCGGAAGGGTCAGCTGTAAAAATCGAAGTAATAATCGGGTTTTTCATATTATTATAAACCTCCAATAACAATCATTTTCGGACGGATGCGTCCGGTCAGTTTAGCATAACCGGAATGTTGGACAATAACTATGAGGCGATATTAACGTATGCAGGCGATCTTTATCGCATTCAGAGGGCAGACAGCAAAAAACCGGCCTATTGAGGCCGGGTAGTCAATGATGATGTATTTCGTAGCGAGTTGATGAGCAGAATCAGCCTGGATAGGCCAAAGGCTAGAAGCATAATCGAAGCAATAAGAAGCAAATGACTGATGCCGGGCATAAAGGCCAGCGCAATTTCCCATGTCACCTGAAGCAGATTAGGGGCTGCAAAGAGCAGGAATAGAGGCAGTGCCAAATGCAGGAGGCCAATAGATAGCGAGTGTAAAATAATCGAACGCCGCTCTGGCCGGACGTCTCGTCTCCAGCGCACTGTAACATAAATGGAGCGAAGAACGAACAAGAACACTAGCAATGAAACGACCCGGATCAGCCAGTCAGTACCGCTTTCGGATGGGATGGAAGCCGGCTCTTCCCCTTTAAGAATTTTGCGGATTCCCTCCGTGATGACGCCTGCGGATGACCCGTTTTTATTCAGCAGCAGTACGATACCGGTGTCACCTTCAATCAGCATATTGGAGCTGAAGTTTTCCACGCCTCCATCATGCGTAATGGTATGGTCGACAGCAATCCAGCCCATTCCGTACGTTGCGCCCTTTCCCATCGGAGCGCCATCCTGCCCATGCATGAGCAGCGTGCTTGATTCCGATACGACCCGCTTCTCGTTATAAACGCCATTATTAATCTGTCCAATTAAATAGTGAGCCATATCCTCCGCGCTGGACATGATGTAGCCAGACGGCACATCAACCGACCGGTCCGGCGGGTTAGCCGTCCTCACCCATCCAAAAACCGACTGATGCCCCTGCGACAAGCCATTTTGCTCAGCTAGTGCTCTTGAGGTGAAGCTATGTTCCATACTTAACGGTGTGAAAATATGCTTCTGCACATATTCGCCATAGGATTGCCCGGATACGGCCTGAATGAGCGCTCCCAGTACATTGTAGTTGGCATTGGAATATTCGAATTTAGCACCGGCTGCTCCTCTGAGCTTTATATCCTTCAATGTCGCCGGATATTGCTTGAGCGAGACGTCTAAGCTGTTCAGCTTCAACCCGGCAATTGCCGGAATGCCGCTCGTCTGGTTTAACAGCTGACGTACGGTTACAACCGCAGCGCGCTGGGCATTAGCTGCTGTAAAATCCGGCAAGTACGTTTGCACAGGCGCATCCAGGTCAATTTTACCTTCATCGGCCAGTTGCATAACCGCAAGCCCCGTGAAGGACTTACTCGTCGACCCGAGAATAAACGGCGTCTGAGGCGTAACTGCCTTCCCGTTTGCATTCGCTTTGCCATAGCCCTTCGTGTAAATCTCCCCGTCCTTGCTAACGATCCCAATCGCCGCTCCCGGTATATGAAGTCTGTCAATCGCCGTCTCCATAAAACGGTCGATTTTCTCGTTGTCCTGTTGCTTCACCAATGACGCAGTCGAATGATCCGAGAGCGCTGGGCTAGTTAGGGCCAATGTTATATGTTCAGCGCTTGATTGACCTGCCAACGCCAGTGCTGCACGCTCCGGTACGAGGCCATAGCTGACAAATCCTGCGGCAATCGTGCATAGTAACACCGACATGCAAAATGCTTGCCTCGTCTTTGATCTCATCATCATCATTATGGATTCACCTATTTCCTTATCATTCACCTGACTCTCATTATAAAGTGTATAAATGAGGTGAAAAACGGCCGCGGGGTTGAGGGAAACACTAGACCTTAGTCGGGTGAATGCCTATGCGTGACGCAAAGAACATCATTTAAGATGGTTTAGAGTGTTCTTCTTTTACCCATGCTGGCTAATGAGGTGAACGAAGATGACAATAATCATCGGTGTACTATTAGCAGCAGCTTCCCTTGTAGCAGGCTGGATCGGATATCGCAGCACAATAGCCCGCATGGTGCTTGGCGCTCTCGCTTCCATTGCGCTATTCCTGGCTTCTACAGTAATTGGAGCGGCGGCAACCCGCACGATCATGGACGATACAATCTTCATGACGGAAATCCATTCCGTGCTGCAATCCGCCACTTTTTTGATAAGCGTTGCTTACTTGATGGTGTACGGGCTATCCCGAATGGCCCTTCAAGCCGTTCGGCCAAACTCGGGCCGCTAACCGCCCCCATCAAAACTACTGTTGGCAACATAAATGCTGTATTGTTCTAACTATGCTGGCGGTGACGCCATTTTGCGCTGTATAGTAACCGTTGAACTCGATTATTAACACCATATAACGCTATTCCGGATCGGTTGTGATAAGATCCAGAGCAACAAAATGCGAAAATACAGTTTGTTTCCCCGAAAATAGCCCAAAACCGCCTTCAAAATGTAAATGTGCAGTTTGATTCGGCCAAATCGGCCCTTTTGGTCCAAAAACGGCTGATCAAAATGCACTTTTGCATTTTGATCCCGATATACAGCGATTTCACCAGCTTCAAAATGTACTTTTACATTTTGAAGCTCTAGAAACAGGATGGAAGAAGATTTTCAGCGTATCCAGCAACGAGTCGGAAGGCTAGTTATCTGTATTGGAAAACGGAAGGCAGGCTGCTCGTCAAAATGCGGCTGAACACCGTTATGCCACAGAAGCTGGGAATTTATCTCCAGCCTCCAGCCATTCAGCCCGGCTAACTGAGCTGCTCCCCTTCACGCGTAACGATCCACCGCTGTCATTCCCGCTTCGCCAACCATTAAGCGCAGCTTCATTTTTGGCGCGATGCAGCTTGGATTTGACGGCGCTGACTGTTGTGTTCTGATGTGCCGCAAGCTGCTCGTAAGTAAAGCCTTGCTCATAAACAAGCAGCAGCGATTGCCTGTACTGGGGCTCCAGCGTATAAAGCAGCTCATGCAGCACACACTTTTTTCGGCTAGACCATCCGTCTCGTCCTCAACAGCGCCTATGCTTTCGATTAGATCATCCAGTATTTCGTTGCGGACCGCCCGTCTCCGGTAGTAGTCGATCGCTTTGTTTCTTGATATTGTTTTGATCCAGGCGCCTTTATTCTTTTGTTGGCGAATGGTATGAAAGTGGCTGAACACTTTGATAAACGTTTCCTGCACGACATCCTGAGCCATGTAGGAATCATGGAGCACCTTGTAGGCCGTATAGTAGACGAGACTATAATATTGATGATAGATGTCATTAAACGCTTCTTCCTTGTCACGCTCCAGCACCATCATTCCACTCCTTTAAAATATTGCTTCAGCCCGTCCACAATAGCCTTTGCTGCTTTATTTTGGCCCGCTTCGCTCAGCAGCACCGCTTCCTCTGCCGCATTAGTCAAATAGCCCGTCTCTACCAGAATAGCCGGCATCTCGCTAAGGGACAGCACCTTCAAATGATTCTCCCGGACACCTCTGTCCTCAAAACCCATCGCCTCAACAACCTTCTGATGAATAGCCATAGCAAGCGGTATACCGTTCTCATAACGGTAGTAGGTTTCCGTCCCCGAGATGCTCCCGCTCTCATAGGAATTCCCATGGATTGAGACCATTACATCCGCTTTCCAGTCGTTTGCCATCGCCGCTCGTTCATCCAGTTCCACAAAAGAATCGTCATGCCGGGTCAGCCGTGGATCAAACATCGGATCGTTGCGCAGTAAGTCATACACCTTTTGCGCGATGGCAAGGTTGCTGTGCTTCTCTTCAATGCCGCTCACTCCCGGCGCGCCAGGGTCTTTGCCTCCATGTCCAGCATCAATCATAATTCTATAGCCATTGCTCGATGAGGTAAGCCGGGCACCTCCCGACTCCTCTACACTGCTGGAGAACGCCTTGGTCATCATCTTGGAATCTCTCGTATATTGGCCTACCAGAAAAATAACAGTTCCTATTATAACGACTAAAAATAGCGGCAGTACCGCCACACTCGCTAGTTTTCTTGTTTTGTAACGACGTTTCATGATAATCCTCCCTGAAGTAGAATCCGTAATAACTACCTCTTAGTTATACCGTCCGGACATCACAACCACGTCTACAACTTGTCACCAATTTGTCTCTAAAACTAGCAAACCTGAATTACAAAAATCGCCCGCATAAAAAACGGCCGAACCGTCCATGCCGGCCCAACCGTTATCATCAATATCGTACACGCACCCCGTCGATAACGGGCTCGCTGCTGCTGACAATTACATTTTGCTGATCGAACAACCCTTGGCTGACGGCTGTCGTCGTCTCGTTGGCATCGGCAATTTCAATAGGCGTCCGCACTACATAATAGGCATTACCAAGCGGACCCTGATGTTCTTCGACCGTGTACACGTAGGCGCCTTCGACGTCCTTGTGAACAGCATCATTAGGGACCAGAATAGCTGCTGCACTCTTCACTTTAGAAAGGTACAGCCCCACACGCTCACCGCCTTTCATGCCCTTGCCCTCGACAGCTAACGTAACCATTGTGGTCGAATTCATTCCTTGCCCTTGCACTTCTCCTAGCCCGCCAGCACCCCCGCCACCGGGTTCTCCGTCATTACCGCCTGCCGAATTGGACTTCATAGCGGTAATTTCGCCTTCAACTATTCGTTCTTCTTCACCGGTAAGCTGCATCTCCAGCTTATCCCCCTCGCTCAATAATTCGGCGATTGTCGAAGGAATCAGAATCTCGACCCGAAAGCCCTTAGCCATATTCGTCAATTTAATATCGGGAACGCCCGAAGACCCCAAGCCCTCCGTCGCCCCAATTTCTGCTACGATTCCGTCAAACGGCGCAACCAGCTGCCGATTCTCCGCTCTTCCCGCTTGCTGAAGCTGTATGCGCTGCTTCTGATCGGCGATATCCAGCTTGGCTGTTTCTATCGCCAGCTTGGCGCTAAGCTTGGCGGCTTCATCGCCATCCGTAACCGCCTGAATATAGCTGTGCTCCAGTCCTTCCATCGACAGCTGCAGCTTCTTCAAAGCAGACTGAGCTTCAGCGAGCTGCTGCTTCGCTTCGGAGTCGTTGTATTGTACAAGTGCCTGCCCCTTGCTCACACGCTCCCCCTGCTTTACAAGCACCTTGGCAACCTTCCAGCCTGCGGGATTTGCCAGCTCCCTGATCTCGGCCGGAACGACTGTCCCCGAGCCTTTGAAAGCATGGGTAAGCTCCCCCTTCTTTGTCTGAGCCGTATAAACCTTGGGCAGCGTGAGCGCCTGCAGCGTGTTGCCGGTCAATGTCAACACAACAAGCAACCCAAAAAACAAGGCTGCAATCAGCCGAATCCTTCGTTTTCGCAATCGTGCTGCCGTCTCATCCCAATCCACAATCATCACTCCTGTACTATCCTTTAATACCCGAAAGCTGCACGCCCTCGATAAAGTAAGATTCCGCATACAGGAACAGCAGCACCATCGGCGTCATGTAAAGCGCCGAGGCAGCGAAGCCGATGCCGCGTGCTTCCTTATCGATATAAGCGAGGTAAAGCGAAAGCGGCTGCTTAGAAGCATCCTGTAGAAAAATAAGCGGCTGCTCGATCATATTCCAGTAATCGACGAATAGCAGAACCGTTAATGCGGCGAGCCCGGGCTTGGCGAGCGGTAATATGATACGCGCAAAAATCGTCCAGGCCCCCGCGCCGTCGATCTTCGCCGCTTCCGTATAAGCAAACGGAATATGGGCCATAAACTGCCGCAGCATAAACACGCCAAACGCCCCGAAAATACCGGGAAGAATGAGCGCAGCCCCGCTGTTCATCAAACCAAGCTTATCAACGACCATGTAGTTCGGAACGAGCGTCACTTGAAACGGCATCAGCATCGTCATCAAATAGAGCAGGAATAGCTTGTCCCTTCCGAAAAACCGAAGCTTCGCAAAAGCATAGGCGGCAAGAGCAGCGACGGCTGTCTGTCCGGCAATAATCGGCACCACCAGCGCCACGGAGTTCCAGAACATCCGCAGAAACTTCGGGGCCAGCACAAGAACGTGCAAATATTGCTCCAGCGACAACCAATCAGGCAAAACCTTCAAATTCACGAAAGCGTCCTTACCGCCTGCCGCAGCGTCCGTCATCTGTCCGATAAGACCGTAATTCAATCCGATCTCCTGCTCCGTCATCAGCGAGTTCGTAAACGTAAGTACGATGGGCACCAGCATAATCGCGGCCAACACCCCAAGCCCAATCGTCAGAACCAGCTTGGATATCCATCCCGGCCTCTTCATATCCTAGTCTCCTTCCCGTCACTCCATATTGTCACGAAACCGGCGCTCCGCCCG
Organism: Paenibacillus gorillae; assembly: GCF_000513275.1. Taxonomy (GTDB): domain Bacteria; phylum Bacillota; class Bacilli; order Paenibacillales; family Paenibacillaceae; genus Pristimantibacillus; species Pristimantibacillus gorillae. The sequence goes on from NZ_CBVJ010000118.1 coordinate 17,791, forward strand.
CAGCAGCCCCGTCACAAAGAGGACGATGCAGCCGACCATCAGTGTAGCGGCTGCCGTCAGCTTCTGAATATCGAGTGAAAAAAACATATTGTTCATATAGTGCTGAAGCATATAAATGCGGTCATACGGATAGTCGCCAGCCAGCAAATACGTCTCCCGAAATACTTTGAATGAATTAATAATGGAGATCAGGACGACGAAAAACATCGTAGGCGTCAAATAAACGAGTGTAATATGAAACAGCTGGCGCAACCGTCCCGCACCTTCGATCCGCGCCGTCTCGTAATAGTCCTGCGGAATCGATTGTAAGCCGGCCAGAAACAAAATCATGTTATAGCCGATGTTCTTCCATAGATACATGACGACCAGAACTCCCATCGACCAGTCCGACTGCAGCCAGTCAATCCGCTCCTTGCCCCAGTGATGCAGCCAAAGATTAAGCGTGCCATTCCAGTCGGCAAATATTTGCCAGATCATGACGATGGAAGCGACCGGTACGACCAATGGCATGATAAAAGCCGTTCGCAGCCCGTTGCGGAAAAACATCGGCCGGTTCAACAGCAATGCCAGCGATAGCGACGCTGCAATCAGCAGCGGAACGCTAATCCCGGTAAAAAGCATCGTATTCGCCGCCGCCTTGCGGAAGGAGCTGCTTGCCAGCAGATCCTTGTAGTTGTCAAAGCCGACAAAAGAGCCGCCCAGCGTCCGGTCCGTGAACGATTCATAGACCCCCATAAGAAACGGGATGATGTAAAAGACCGCAAAGCCGATCAAGCTTGGCGCCAGAAAGAGCAGCGCCAGCATACCCTCCCTTCGGACCCAGCGCTGCAGCCGGTTCCTACTCATTGATATAAGTCGTCACTTTGTTCTGAATGAGCTTCGCCACAGCCTCGGCCGTTTTTTGCCCGCTAAAGAACGCCAGTGACTCGTTATAGATGATCTCTTCGACTTTGCTTGATTGATACGCCACCTGATGAATGGCTCCATTGACATAACCCGTCAGCTGCTCAATTTTCGCATCGTCTACCGGAACGGATGCCCCGTGCAGCGGCCCATCCTCATGTCCCTTGACCGAGCCCATCTTCTTCAATTCCTCCAGCTGGTTGGCATAAGCCTTCTTATTAATCGGGAAGCCAGCGGACAACGGGGAACTTGCGATCTCCTCCGACATCATAAATTTAACGAAATCCCACGCCTCCTGCTTCACCTTCGAATTCTCACTTAGCCCGATCGTACGATACGAGCGGAAATAGCCTCCGGGAGATGTTTCCTTCGTATGCGGTTTAGCATACAAACTCATATTTTTAGCGAGATAACCCTTTAAGGTAGTCAAATAATCACCAGGAGAATTAATTTGAGTCGGGAAAAAGTAAGGACGTTCTTGCCCGATCACGCCGTCGTCGGCCATCGTTTTCACTTGCTTCATCAGATCCGTGAAAGCAGCCGTCTCGAAGCTCGCTTTGCCTTTCTTCACATCGATGTAGGTCGCGTAGTTATCCGTTACCATCATGGTCAAAATACTGCCGGGCATGCTGGCAATCACATTCGGGTAGTCGCCGTCCTTGACGAGCTTCTTCGAGATTTGAGCAAAATCTTCCCATGACCATGACTTGTCATCGATCTGTACGCCAGCCTTCGCTATTGCGTCCACATCCCCGGCAAAACCCATCAAGAAAAAGGATAATGGCATGCCGTAAAGACCGCCTCCGATCCCCGCATTGTCTAGAATATTTGTGAAATAATCGGCTTTATTGAAGCCCTTATCCTGCTCCATCAACGTATTGAAATCGGCTAGCAGCCCGCGTTTCACGTAATCTTCAATCGGCAGCTTGTCCATTTCCAACAGATCCGGCCCTTTGCCGGCCAGCATCGCCGTATTGGTCGTAGTGGCGAATTTCTCCAGGTCCGCTTCCACATGTTCGTTGTCCGTATCGATGTGCTGCAGCTTGATCTCAATATTCGGGTGAAGCGCTTCATACTTTTTCTTTGCTTCCTCAAACTTATCGTCTTGCCAGAAGGTTGAGAAGACAATCGTCTTCTTCCCTTTATCTGTCGTTGCTGTTTCTCCCTCTTGATCGCCTTTGCCCGGTTTGCCCGCCGGATCACTCGTCCCGCCAGAGACGTCGCCGCCCCCGATTCCATTCCCGGAAGAGCCTTCTGTATGGTTGCCCGATCCGTTCGCACCGCTGCAAGCAGCAAGTGTAAAAACAAGAAGCAGGCCGGTTAGTATACACATCATCTTTTTCATCCCTATATCCCCTTTCTGTCTGATCCCTATGGATTCGACTTCTTTACTTTAGGGGAATGATGTCATGAAAGAATCTTAGAGTTGTAAACAAGTTGTCACGAAACTCAAAAAAAAACACCTTCCGCTGCCGGAAGATGTCTAGGAATGATCTATTGTTTGAACGCGACGATAATCAACTGGGTATTAAAATTATCGTATAGCTCTACCTTAGGAGCAGCAGGCTGCGCGGCGCTCACGCCGTCGTACGGCTTCCGTCCTTGAATGAAGAGGGCCCCGTTGTCCGGACTCCAAGCCATCTGTGCAGCGACAAAGCCGCGATAAACGGATTTCTTATTCAGCAGATTATTGCCTTGCAGCTTCGCCACATCAATCGTCGCTTCCTCTGTCGTATAAGCAATGTATTGCCGGTCCTTCGACAATTCAAAGCTGCCCACTTGATCCAGCAGCACGGATACGCCAGCATTGCGCCGGTCATACGTAAACAAAGTGCCGTCGGTGCCGACAAAAGCGATCCGGTCCTTATCCAGCCAGTCCACCTGAAGATTATCGTTCAGTGTATGCTCATATTCGCTGACGAACTGGCTGCCCTTCCATCTGCCCAGCACGAAGCTCGTAAGCTTACCTTTCTCAGCCTTCACTATTAAGGCACTGCTGCCATCGTCGGACAGCTTGATGGAATAAAAATAAGCCGTTTTATTCAAGTCAGGCATCGTGTAGTTCTTCTTCGTCTTATTCTCTGTATCGTACACACTGATCTCAGTCTCGCCCTGCTCTGACTGTGAAAAATAGGAAAAATAGCGGCTGTTATCCGACCATGTCAACGTTCTTGGAATTTGCCTCGCCGAAAAATCCAACGTGTCGATTACTTGAACCGTCCCGCCAGACAGCGATGCCACAGAAATGTCTGCCGATGCAGATTTAAAGCTAAATCCTGCGTAATACCGGCCATCCGGCGACAAGCCCGTCAAATCGGTCGTATAGAGATCCAAATTCAGAAGCTTTTGCGGCTTCTCATATGGCGGAACATATCGTTCGATCGTCTGGTTTCCCTTATCCCCCCAGTATGCCCGGATCAAAGACTCCGGTCCGCTCCAGCGAAACTCGCCCACACTTTTCTCATGCATATAGGGAAACCTGTATAACGTACGGACCTCGAAAGCTTCACCCCCGCGATCCTCTGGCACTTCTTCAGCTTTGTCCGGTATAATGATCGTCTCAGAGCGAAGCCTGCTCATGCAGCCGGATAAGACCAGCAGCAGAATGCCGAGACATAAGCCTATGCGTATATGCTTAATGTTCATGCCATCTCTCCGCTTTCGTATAAGGTAGCTCCACGGTAATGAGCGTTTCCCCATTCTCGCTTCTCATTCCAATAGTTCCGCCGATATCGTCCACGATTGATTTCGCAATGTTAAGGCCAAGCCCTACGCTGCCCTGCTCTTTCACCCGGCTTTCGCCCAAATAAAAGGGCTCGAAAATTTTGGCGAGCTGCTCAGGCGGGATCGTATCGCTTTCGTTGGCAAACACAATACGTACCCATTCGTGACCGGCACTGGCTTTGACCGAAATTTCCGAATGGGCGTGACCGTACTTGATTGCATTATCGACCAGATTGATGAACAGCTGCCGGAGCTTGTCCGGTTGTCCCCCGACGTAAAGCCCGGCCTCGGCGTTAAAATCAATGGTCTTCTTATATCTTTGTGCCTTGAACGCCATCGCCTCGCAAACATCCTTTAGCAAAGGCCCGATTTCAATTCTTCCCTTGTCATCCCAGCTGTCCTGCTCCTTGGAAGCCTCCAGCAGCGAGACGACCATCTCATGAAGCCGCTGGCTCTCTCCCACAATATGCTTCATCCCTTTGCGGAAAAACGCAGGATCACTTTCCCCGTTTTCCCTAATCAGCTCCGCATAGCCCAAAATCGAGGTCAGCGGCGTCTTCAGCTCATGCGTCACATTGTCATAGAAATGCTTGCTTTGCAAATGCAGCTTTTCCAGCCGGTCGCGGTCTCGTTCGATCTTCCCGATCTGGCTCCGCAATTGCTCGATCATGTCATTGAAGTTGCTGGCAAGCCGCCCGATCTCATCGTTGCGCCGCATCGTCAATCGGACATCCAGATTGCCCTTTGTCACTTCGTTCGAGGCATTGGCCAGCTTCGTCAACGGAATTGATATGTGGCGGGAGAGCAAATAAGAGAACAAGAATGCAGCGCCAAAAATCGCCAGTGCGATATAAAAAATCGCATTCAGAATTTTCCCCGACTGCTCATATAGCGAGCCAAACGTCTTGGAGTAGCGAAGAATGCCCACCTTCACCCCGTCGATAATGACCGGATAGGAATAGAGCACGGCAGCTGTACCGCTGTCGTAAGAAATCGTATACGCGGTCGAGCCGCGGAGCGCTTGCTTCAGATCATTGTCCGAAGAACCGGCGAAGACGGACGGGTTGGAAGCATACAGCAAGCTGCCGTCTATGGAGTAGGCGCTCACTTCGCTGGAGGTGGCATACAGCAGATCGCCGATCATTTCCTCCGCGATTTGTCCAAAGTACACTTCGTTATTTGTAAAATGGTTAATCATAAACGCCTGACGGACGTAGCTGTTGCCCGTTTTTTTCAGCCCGAGCAGATCATCCGTAATAATCTTCTGATTGCTTGTCTGAATGATGCTCGTAACCGTCTGGTTCAACAGCAGGAAGGAGACTAGGAAAATCAGAAAAAAGCCGACGATGAATTTCGAGCGAATGGATCTCAGCTGAAGAAATCGCATCATCGTTAATCAATATCCTTCTCGAATTTATAGCCGATGCCAAATACCGTCGTAATGAAATCATTGGCATCCAGCTTTTTGCGCAGCCGCTGTATATGATTGTCCACCGTTCGCGTCTCCCCGACATAGTCATAGCCCCAGACCAATTCCAGCAGCTCTTCTCGCGTGAAAATCCGGCCCCGGCTGCTGCAAAGCTTCACGAGCAAATCGAACTCCTTGGGCGTCATGTCGACCGCATCCCCGGACTTTCTAACGAGCCGCTCGCTGCGAATAATCTCAATGTTCTTGAAGCGAATGACTTCATTCTCCGGCTCTTCGCTGCCGCTGCGGTTCGCCTGCGCCATGCGGCGGAGAATCGTTCGAATCCGGGCGATCACCTCACGCAGATCGAACGGCTTCGTAATATAATCGTCGGCGCCAAACTCCAAGCCGAGTATTTTATCCGTAATATCGGATTTCGCTGTAATCATAAGAATAGGAATGTTGTAGCTGGCTGTCACTTTCTTGCACACCTCAAGGCCGCTTTGGTCGGGAAGCATCCAGTCGAGCAGCAGGAAATCGGGACGGAACCGTTCCATCTCCCGCAGGCCGTCCGCTCCGCTCGCAGCCGTCTGCGTCAGATAGCCTTCTTTGGTTAAGCCGTATGCAAGAAGATCGGCAATGGCTTCCTCATCCTCGATTATAAGAATTTTAGTCTTCTCCATCTTGATCCCCAATCTTCCCCTGACAATTTATCGGCATATAGAAACATCATAGCATGACCGCTTGCTATTTATAAAATAGGTGCCTGAAAAAGCAAAAACCCGACCTCTTGCGGTCGGGTTTAACATGGTGAAGAATCGTTGCGTATTATTTGTTTTTAACCCAGCTCGGGCTGGTGTTTGTTACAGCAGTAAGCATTTTTTCGTTTTTAACCATAGGAGATTGGCATTGGGGACATACGGGAACCATATTGAAAACAAAGTTATCCCTCATCCAGCCTTTGCAATCCTCGCTCGAACAAGACCATATGGCAGTTAATTCAGTGGGGAGATCTTCTACATTCTTTTTCCGAGAATTGTACATGCGCGCATCCCTCTTTCTTGAATTCGTTATAGGTGCAGCTGTGATAAAAAATCGCCCCAAACGTCAGTCCGGGGCATGATTCTCTGCTAATCCTACAGCTTTACAACGTTCTCAGCTTGCGGTCCGCGGTTGCCTTGTACGATGTTGAATTCAACGCGTTGACCTTCGTCAAGCGATTTGTAGCCGTCGCCAACGATTGCGCTGAAATGCACGAATACGTCGTTGCCGCCTTCAACCTCGATAAAGCCAAAGCCTTTTTCTCCGTTAAACCATTTCACTGTACCTGTTTCCATTGTAAAAAACCACCTTTTATCTGATATGCATCTGATTTGCATGACCTTTACTTCTTTCCCAAGAAATAAAAATTCACATCGCGTATAAGGTTATTGCTTGATAGAATAACCCTCTACGCTATGTGAATTCGTTAGGTCGCTATTTCGATAAAGTTAGTATAACACAGATCGGCACGAATAAAAATTGGCATTCGCTGTAAATGAATGACAATCGGTAAAAAAAGGCCGATTTTTAGCAGCTTTAGACTGAGAAAAGCCAGCCTTTAAGCCAATCCGCCGAGTTTACAAGAAATTTGCGATGCCGCCGACTTTACATCCTGAATGAGCTTCGGCATTTCCTGCTCGCTTAACCGATGGACAGGTCCGGCAGCCGACAAACTGGCGACGATGCGCTGCTGGGGATCAAAGATCGGAGCCGCCACCGCGAATACATCTTCATCCACCTCACCAAGCGTCATGGAATAACCGTTGTCCCTGATCTGCTGCAGCTCTTTGAGCAGCGAGGTCTTGTCTGCGCTTTTATCCTCTTCAAACACTTTGGTCATTTCCCCGATTATTTTATCGCTTTCGTAAGCGAGCAAAATTTTTCCCGAGGCGCCGGAATTAAGCGGCAAAATGCGGCCGTTCTCAATCGTCAGCCTAACCAATCTTCGGCTTGTTACGTTTTCTATGCAAATGGCTTTGGAGCCTGAACGGACAAACAGCACCGTCGTTTCATTCGTCAGACCCGTAAGGTCTTCCATAATAGGCCGGGCAATCGTCAGGAGTTCCTTCTCGATCTGCTGGGACAAGCTTCTTGCCAGGTCAAAGATTCGAAGTCCCAATCCGATTTGACCTCTGCCTTTGCGCTCTACAAAACCATTCTTAATGAGCGTTTGAATAAAACGGTAAGCTGTACTGTCGGGAATGCCGACCTTCTCCGCAATCTCGCTAACCGTCAGTGTAGAGCCCGATTCTGCAAGTACGAATAAAATGTCGATAGCACGTCCCAATGTTTGAGTCCCATTCATCTCTGCACCTCAAGTTAAAGCAATAGTCATACTCTGACTATTATATCATATTCGTTGTTCACCGCGGGATTTGCGCAGCGTCGTTTTTTCAATTTCCAGCAGCATGGTATTGGCCGTCAATGCAAGCAGTGAGACGAGCAGCGTTCCCCAGACCATCTTCGGAAGCGAATTCTGATACAGCCCTTGGAATAAAATCGTGCCCAGTCCGCCTGCATTGATCCAAGCCGCAATTGTGGTAATCCCGATTACCGATACCGAAGCGATCCGCAGGCCGCCAATAATGACCGGCAGTGCCAGTGGCAGCTCGATCTTAATGAATAGCCTCCAGGGTCCGAACCCCATCCCTTTACCCGCCTCGATAATCGCCGGATCGATAGATTGAAAGCCCGAAATGACGTTCCTTACAAGGATGAGCTGGCTATAGACGACTAATGCGATGATCGCCGGCTTTGCGCCCAGTCCCACCAGCGGGATGAGCATGGCGAACATGCCTAAGCTTGGAATGGCATAAATGATTCCTAATACGGATAATACGGGTATGGCTATCCGCCGGTGTCTGGACAGCCAATAGCCGATTGGAAGCGCGATGATAACCGCAATCAGCAAAGATACGGCCGTTAAATAAATATGCTCCAGAAAGGCGGTCAACAGATCGCTATAATAGCGGGTGAAGTACTCAATGATCCCGTTCATTTGCCGTTACCCGGCTTCAACTGCTCCAGCGTCAGTTGGCCCGCAGGCTCGCCGCCGCTGTTCACTACGACAACATAAGGAACATTATGCTGCAGCAGTGTTTGAAGCACCGTCTTCAAGCTGTCTCCCGCCTGTACGCGCGGAATGTGCGTCCCAATCGGCTCCTGCGGCAGACTGATCATATGCTCGCCAGCCCGCATCAGGTTCAACTGCTGGAACAAATCATCCGCTTGAATCAATGTCGAGACGAACTCATTGCTAGGATTGGACATAACGGCAAGGGGCGTATCATATTGCTGAATCGTGCCTTCATTCATGACGATCATGCGATCGCCAAGCTTCATCGCCTCTTCGACGTCATGCGTAACGAAGAGCACGGTTTTGCCAAGCTCTTGCTGGATGCTCTTGAAGTCATCTTGGAGCTTGGTGCGCGTAATGGCGTCGATTGCGCCAAACGGCTCATCCATGAGCAGAATCGCCGGGTCGCCAGCCATCGCCCGGGCAATGCCGACGCGCTGCTGCTGACCGCCTGACAATTGGCGCGGGTACAGCTTTTTGTAGTTTTCCGGCAAATGAACGAGCTTCATCAAATAATCGACTTTCTCTGCCGTTTTCTGGCGCTCCCAGCCGAGTATGTTCGGTACGGTCGCGATATTTTGCTCAATCGTCAAGTGCGGGAACAGACCCACCTGCTGGATGACATAGCCGATGCTTTGGCGCAATTCGGTCACAGGCGTGCTCCGGATATCCTTGCCGAATACGGAGATCGTTCCGGTCGTCGGTTCGATAATGCGGTTAACCATTTTCAACAAGGTCGTCTTGCCGCAGCCGGAGGCGCCTAAGATCGTGACGAAAGAGCCTTGCGGTACGATGAGACTCGTCTCATGAACGGACGGCCTAGCTGCCTTGGAAAACGTTTTGGACACCTGCTCGAACTTGATTGCCTCTTTGCTCATTATTATCAGCTCCTGTAGGAAGGGGGCTCCCCCTCATTCGGAGAAACCCCTTTGCATCTTGCTTCGATTGCTTATTTCAACAACCCTTGCTCTTGCAAGAACGCTTTTGCCACTTCGGCATACTCTTTCTTGTCGATATCAACTTGGGCGTTCAGCTTTTGTACCGTTGTGTTGTCGAGCTTAGCCGAAACGGCGTTCAGCACTTTAGCTACCTCCGGATCCTGCTCGTTCAGCTCGCCGCGAATAACTGGAGCTACGAAGTATGGAGGCCAGAATTTTTTGTCGTCTTCAAGCAGGACGAGATCCGGATTCGTCAAATCGCCGTCTGTCGTAAAACCAACTGTTACATCCGCCTCGCCATCCAGCGTTACGCGGTATTTGATGCCGTAGTCAAACAGCTTGATGCTTTTGAATTTCATTTCGCCATAGAACGCGTTCAAGCCTTTCAAGCCGTCCTCACGCTCTTCAAATTCAGGCACAGCGCCCAAGTTCAGCTCAGGAGCCAGCTTGACCAGATCGGAAATTTTATAGAGGTTGTATTTCTCAGCCACTTTCTTCGTCGTTACGAGACCTTGCGAGTCATTCGCGTTCGTTGGCTCCAGCCATACGAGGTTAAACTTCTCTTTGTAGCCTTTCGCTACTTCGTCATATACGGCTTTGGCATCCGATTGCGGAGGCAGCTCCAGCACGTTGATCAGACCAGTGCCCGTATATTCCGGGTAAAAGTCGATGTCGCCTTTCTTAAGCGCTTCATGGGCAACGAGCGTGCCGCCGAGGTTCAGCTTGCGATCAACTTTATAACCGGCATTCTCAAGCGCGAGAGCATACATTTCGCCCAAAATCAGCGATTCGGTAAAGTTTTTGGACCCTACCTTGATAACTTTCTTCCCGCCGGAGCCGCTATTGGATGAGCAAGCGCTGACGACCAGAATAATACTAATAAGTAAAGTTGCTAATACAGCTAATCTCTTTTTCATGGAAAGACCCTCCTCAATTTATGAACGCTGATATTTAACTGCCGCTCTTTCGATTCCTGCGAAACCGATTTCTGATAGAATGGCGAGCAATGCCACAGGCAATGCCCCAACAAGCAACAGAGAGAACTTGTACATCCCGAGTCCGTTAATGATGAACGTTCCAAGCCCGCCTCCCCCGATAAATGCCGCCAAGGTGGCGCTGGCGACGACCTCCACTGCGGCTGTCTTCATGCCGGAAATCATCAGAGGCGCTGCAAGCGGCAGCTCGATCTTCCGCAGCAGCATACGCGGCCCCATGCCGAGGCCAGAGGCGGCTTCTATAATGGCGGGCTCTACGCCCCTGAAGCCCATATAAGTGTTAATGAGAATCGGCGGACAAGCCAGCAGCGTGAGCGCAATCAGAGCGGGTGCAAAGCCGGTTCCCATAATCGGCAATATAATGACAAGCACAGCCAGACTGGGAATGACACGCAGCGAATTGAACAAGCCCATGATCGGCCCGGTCAGCCATTGCTTCTTGGCGCATAAAATGCCAAGCGGTATACAAATAACGGCAGCGATAAGGAGTGCGTATAGACTCAGAGACAGATGTACCCGAACCGCCTCCCAGAAACGGTCGCTGTTCGCTACTATATAATCGTAGGCACCGAGGAAAACATTCACCTGAAATCGTCCTCCCTTCCTATTGATTATCAATTATCAATAATTAGTTACCAATATTATTAGTCTATATTTCCTATCATGTCAATCGGAATTATTGCGTTATGTCATTGGCAAGCCGGATTAGCGTATGAAGCAGGACGTTCGCTCCGGCTTCGCAATCGTCAAGACTGCTCCACTCTTGCGGATGATGGCTGATTCCGTCCTTAGAGCGGATCAAGATCAGCCCCATATCCGTTATGCCGCTCATGACTACGGCATCATGACCCGCCCCGCATATCATCCGATGCTCGGGTATATCCAGAGTACCACAGCTGGCGGATATCGCGGCCATAACCGAATCGGCGGATTGCACGGGGTCCGCGCCATCTATGATACGGATAGCTGCTTCCAGCCCCCGCTCATCGGCCACCCGATTGACGGCGGACTCCATCGCCCTTGCCATCTCTGCGAGCGAATCCAGCCGTTCGTGGCGGACATCTAGCGTGAACATCACTTCGCCGGGGATGACATTGATTGCACCCGGGCTTATTTGAAATGTGCCCGCAGTTGCAACGCCGTCAGCCTGCAATGCGATCCGCTCCGCCGCAAGTATGGCTTCGGCTGCAGCGGCCATCGGATCGCGTCGCAGCTTCATCGGCGTTGTGCCGGCATGATCGGCTCTTCCCCTCAAGCGCACCTCCAGCCAGCGATGACCATAGATTGCTGTAGCGATGCCTACGGGAATCTCTTGATCCTCCAGAACGCGGCCCTGCTCGATATGAAGCTCGACATAGGCTTTGATCTCATCTCTGCCGCGTGCGGCTTGCGACGCCTTATGCGGTTTCAAGTTTGCCCGTTCCATAGCCTCTTTAAGCGTGATGCCGGAAAAATCAGTCAACTCCAGCCAAGCCTCATCCCAGCTGCCAGCCATCGCCCGGCTGCCGAAGTAGCCTGCTCCGAAGCGGACGCCTTCCTCATCGGTGAAACAAATGACCTCCAGCGGACGGGAATGGCGAATGCCTTGCTCCTTCACAGTGCGAAGCGCTTCGATTCCGCTCAATACGCCTAACGGCCCGTCGAACCGTCCTGCCTGAATGACGGAATCAATATGCGAGCCGGTCGCCACAGCTCCCGTGATTTCACCTTCGAGACGGCCAATCAAGTTGCCCGCCTCATCTTGTCTGACGGTTAGTCCCGCATCCTTCATCAAGTGGACTATGAACTGACGGGCTTCCAGTTCAGCTTCGCTTAGTGACAGTCGTGTAACACCGCCGCTGCTGGCATCTGCTCCGATCTCGCCTAACTGCTGCAGCAAATGCCACAGCCTCTCACGGTTAATCCTTAGGGTTGCCGTCTCACTCATTCGGCCACCTGCTCGCCATGTGCATCAAAGGCCAGCAACGCCGAGCCAAGCGCCTCCGTACCTGCTGCCACATCGGCATAGTCCGTCCACTCCTCCGGGCAATGGCTTCTGCCGTCCTTACTCGGCACGAAGATCATTCCGATCGGCGCAATCCGCGCAAGCTGATTGGCGTCATGCCCCGCCCCGCTTGGAAGATACACGGAAGGAGCAACAGCGGCGCAGGCTTGCATGACCTGCTCCAGCACGGCGGCTTCCACTTGCACCGCATCTGAGCGCGACAAGATTTCAATCGTCAGCTGGAGACCGCGATTCGCAGCGATGACGGCTGCTTCCGCAGCAAAAGCGTCATACACAGCTTCCACGATGCTCCGGTCCAGCGAGCGGATTTCGAGCTCGAACCGGACAAGTCCAGGCACAACATTCGAAGCGTTTGGTTCATTAGCGATTTTACCGATGGTGCCTACCGCATCCTTCGCATGGCTTAGGCAGTGGCGTTCGAAGGCCAATCCGATTTCGCAAAAGCCGGCCAATGCATCATTGCGCATATTCATCGGCGTCGTGCCAGCATGGTTTGGCGCGCCCTCCAGCGTCACGCGGCAGCGCTGGATGCCGACGATGCCCTGCACTGCACCTAGACGGTGGCCCGTCTGCTCCAATACCGGGCCTTGCTCAATGTGCAGCTCCAGATAGAGTGCGACATCACCCGGTTTTCTGGCTTGCTCCGCAAGCGCGGCAACATCGCCTCCCTGCCGGTTGATCGCATCCGCGAGCTTCAATCCGGTATGGTCGCGAAGCTCCAGCATCTCGGTGGACAAATTGCCGACCATCCCGCGGCTGCCAATCGTCGAGAGGCCGAATTCGCTTGGCTCCTCCGCCGTAAAATCAACTACTTGAAGAGGATGGCGAAGACGAATACCCGTTTCTTGCAGACGTCGCGCAATTTCGATTCCCGCCAGTACGCCGATAATTCCGTCAAAGCGCCCGCCCCCCGTAACCGTATCGGTATGGGAGCCGATCAGAATCGGCGGCAAATCGGGATCGCTTCCGGGCAGGCTTCCAATCAGATTGGAGGCGGCATCAATCGACGTGGACAAGCCCGCTTGCTGCATTTGCTCCGCCAGCCATTCTCGCCCTCTGTCGTAATACTCGGTAAACGGCCGCCGGGTCCAGCCCGGCTTGGAAGCATCCCGGAACTCAGACAACTGCTCAATGCTTGCCTGAAGTCTGGGTACATCGGGAACCAATTTTTCGCCCATTCCGGTCACTCTCCTCCGAATGTTATTAACGCTGATGCTCGGCTTTAATGAATTGGCCGACACCAGGCTTGCCGGTCACAACGCCAGCTTCATAAACTGTCGTACCTCTTACGAAGGTATGCGTAACCTTCCCTTGCATTTCCATTCCGTTGTAAGGACTCCAGCCTGCGCTGGAATGAAGCTCCTGCTCATCCATCGTCCAGGCAACCGTCGGGTCAATAATGACGAAGTCTGCGTCATAACCTTCCTTCAAGCGGCCTTTGCGATGACCGAGACCAAACACGTCGGCAGGCCTTTGACATAGCAGCCGAACCAGATCGGTCAGCGACAGCTTGCCCTTCGCTACGCCCTCGCTATAAATGACGGGCAGCAGGTTTTCGACGCCAGGAGCGCCGGAGGCATTATTGAAAATATCGGCATCTGATTTGCGCTCCAGCAGCCATGGCGCATGGTCGGACGTAATCATATCGATTGTGCCGGCTTTCGCAAGCTCCCATAGGCCGTCAACATCCTGCTTCGTACGAAGCGGCGGATTGATCTTGCCCTTCGCCTTCAAGCGTGGCATATCATCCTCGCTAAGCGTCAAATAATGCGTGCACGTCTCCGCTGTCACCCTTGCACCCAGCGAACGGAAATACTCTGCCAGCTGGAAAATACGCGGGTACGTACAGTGATAGAGATGCAGCTTCACGCCCGTCTCGTAAGCCAGCTCCATCACCGTCAGTGCAGCTACCGATTCGCTTACTTTGGGCCGGCTGCGGTTATGCGACCGAGGGTCGCTGCCCTCTGAGCGGTGCTTGTCGATGTAGCGCCGAACGATTTCATCATTTTCCGCATGAACGCCTACCGGACAGCCCGTCTCCGCAATAACGGCGAACGAATCAAGAAGCTGCCCGTCGTCGATGCGCGGGAAGCGAAAGGAGTCGGTGTTGAACATCGACACTTTAAAGCCGCAGGCTCCCGCTTCCGCCAATTGGCGGATATGCTCATAGCCGTCCTGCTTGTGAATCGTTACCAGCATCGCCATATCGACAACAGACTGCTGCTCCAGCAGCTGCCGTTTCTCCTCGAACTGCTCTAACGTGCAGATCATACCTGTTGCATCGTAAGGCATTTCGATAATCGTCGTCACGCCGCCTGCGGCTGCCGATTCGCTCGCCTTCTGAAAGCCTTCGTCCAAGGAGCTGTAACAGTGAACATGGGCATCAACAGCACCGGGAAGCACGAAGCTGCCCTCCGCATGAACGACTTTGGCTGCTGAGGCTTCGGCAAAGGCGGCATCGCCGATTTTGCCGATGGCGGTAATCACACCGTCCTTCACGCCCACTGCCGAGTCATAAGACACACCTTCCGGCAGCACTATGTTTCCGTATATAAGGAGATCAAAGGATGGATTCATTGCGTTCTTCTCCTTCCGTATTTAAGCCTTGGCGAACGAGCGCATAGACGGCGCTAATATCCGGAGTTAATGGACGGTCAACCGTCAATGGGGGCACGACGCTGCGAATTTGCTCGTACAGAACGGTTGAGGCTGTGCTCAAATCCGCCTGGGAGCCGCGCAGATCAATCGCTTGCGCAGCATGCATGGCTTCAATTCCGAGAATATAGTATAAATGATCGATAATTTCGGCCGTCTTGCGAATGACAAGCGGCGTATTGTTCGCATGATCCTCGATATCGCCTGCAATGGCGAAATAGTCCGCCGACACCGGATTGGAGAGCAAACGGATCTCCGCATCCAGTGACGTATACGTCTTCTGCAGCGTACCGAATGCGATCGTCCCCGGACTTGGCGCTAGAAACCGGCCAAGACCAGTGAAGGATGGCGTGCCCAGCTTAAGCGAGCGGTAGCAGGAAATTTTCGACACATGACTAAGCGCAATCGCGAATGATTCGAACGCTATCGTCCATGACGTCACATCGAAGTTGGAGGAAGGAACGACTCTTCTCTCATCAATCAGTACGCAGGGATTATCATCGGAGCCATTCAATTGAATGAGCAGTTGACTGGTCGCAAACGCCAGCGCATCACGCGCAGCCCCGTGCACATGGCAGGCGCTGCGGAAGCTCAGCGGATCCTGAATGCGGTCGGTGCGATCCATCGCCTCCAGAGCCCCGCCGCGCAGCCGCCTTCTAACGTTGGCTGCGCTTATTGCAGCGCCCTCGAACGGCCTAACCCGGAACAGCCCTTCTTCGAACGGACTTGTGCAGCCCTGCAGCGCTTCCAGCGACAACGTGAATATCGCATCAGCTGTGTCCAGCAGCCGGAGCGCCGAAGCCGCAACAAGCGCCGCCGTTCCCGAAGAAAGCGCATTGGAGCTGACGATCGCAAGCGCATCCTTAGGACCAAGCCGGCCCATCGGAACGAGGCCTGCCGCTTGAAAGGCGTCGGCAGCCGTTATCGTCGCGTCCTTGTAAATAACGTCGCCTTCGCCGAGTATGGCCTGCCCGATATGGGATAGCACCGAGATATCAGCGGCTCCCACCGATCCGCGGAGCGGAATTAGCGGATGGATGCCGGCATTCAGCATATCGCGGTACATGAAGACGATTGCAGGCTGCATGCCAGTGCAGCCCACCAGCAGCGAGTTCAGTCTGGCCGTCATAATTGCCCGGACCTGCGCTACGGACGCAAACGGCCCTACAGCGGCGGAATGGGAATAGATTAAGTTCCGATTAAACGTCTCATACATCTCGGGCGTAATCTCGCAGTCTTTATTCAGTCCGACCCCGCGGTTCAAGCCATAAATCGGCATGCCTCCGGCAGCAAGCTCATGGATTAAGTGATGCGCTTCCTCCACCCGCTTCACAGCCAAATCCGCCAGCTCTACACGATAATGATCAACGGCTATCTGCTCCAGCTCGCGAATCGAAAGATGCTGTCCGTCCAGTACGATGACGCGATCCGTCTTGTTGTCCTGTTGTTTCCCCTCTGCTATGTCGTTCATTCGAGACACCTTCTTCGTTGAAGTCAAAAACCCGGCTAGCTCACTCTGCCCCTTATTCGATGCCCTTCAGACCATATTCCGCCAGCGAAATACCAAGCGCTTTCTCTACCTCTGGATAAACAGTCGGGTCCTTCACGCTGGAGCTCAGCGGCACAAATTGCTTGTCGATTGCAAACAAAGCCAGCTCCATGCCCTCTTGCACGCCGCCAACGCTAATTGGAAGACCCGTAGCCGCTTCGAAGGTCGTAATAACGTCCGGATAAGTCGTCAAACGATTGCCCTCGGCGTCATCTACTGCCATATATTCATTCATGACATGCAGCGTCAACTGCCCGCCCTGTCCGTCTTCCATCGTAATTGTGCCGATATCGAAGGCGCCGGAGTAATGAACGTCCTTCTTCAGCACTTTGCCGCGTCCGATGATGCGGCCGTTCGATTTTTTTACATACGGTATCCATAATAGCTTCAGCACCATGCGCCTCCGCTTCAATCATGGCGTAGCCCAGTTCCAGCGCCAGTGTAATGCCTCCGATCGCCGCGTGCTCCTTCACATAGGAAGCCGGAATCGGATGACGCGCAGAAGCGATGAAGCCGCCCGACATATCAGATGCTGTCCGCAAAATATTGGATGTCTTCGCCGGAGTGCCTTTAACGACAAGCTCCAAGTAAGAGCCTGTATCTCTTCTGCCGCCTACGACAACTTGAATCGTCTCGTAGTCGGTGCGGGAAGCAAGCCCCATGGAGCCCATCTTGCCCGTCGGATGCGCCCGGATATCGCCAGTAGCGTCTACGACGACCAAGCCAAGCGCTGCTGCAGGCAGCCAGCCGTTAATCGTGCTGGACATGCCGTTCTGAGGTGTCATAATGCCGACGACTTTGCCGTCAAAATTGTCCATGAGCAGCTGTACCGCTTTAATATAATCGACGCCCCACATTTCCCACTCGTTGCCTGCAGGCGCGCCAATTGCTGTCGCTGTTACGATAATTGCATCGTCTGGAAGCTCATCAACCGATACCAGCTTTGGCCGGCCAATGCCTACTGCAGCTCCGCCGATTTCGAGGCCATGATCAACCCAGCCGCCGCCGCCGGAAGCGAATACCGCTCCTCCTCTTACCGCAGCCTGTACATCCTTTATCGTTAATTCACGCATTACGCATTCCCCTTTCGATTCGTGTCAATCCGTCTAATTCCTTTTTTATCTACTTCATCAAGGGACTCTTCATAGCCTGCATCTGCATAGCGCAGCACGCCAAGCCCTGTATCGTTATCAAGCGTCGTCTTCAATCTCAGCTCAGCGTCCGAGGTGCCATCGGCAACCAGCGTCACGCCGGCACTCGTCATATAGCCGCTGTAACCGCCGCCGCCGGAATGAATCGCAACAAGATCAGCCATGGAGGAGCAGTTGATCATCGCGTTGAGCAGCGGCCAGTCGGATATCGCGTCACTGCCGTCCAGGAGATTCTCGGTCATAATGTTCGGATGCGCCATCGCTCCGGCATCCAGATGGTCGCGGGAGAAAGCAATCGGGCCGCTCAGCTCGCCCGCCGCTACCATGGCGTTCACCGCCAGCGCCAGCTTCGTACGGTCGCCATGGCCGAACCAGCCGATCCGTGCCGGCAGACCTTCCACCGGAACGTACTTATTCGCCAGCCGAATCCAATTGACGGCGATCTCGTTGTCACTGAACTCTTTCAATATATATTGGTCAATCTTGCGGATATCTTCTGCATCTCCGCTCAATGCGACCCAGCGGAACGGGCCAATAGCACGAGCGAACAGCGGACGGAGAAAAGCTTCTGTAAATACAGCGATGTCAAACGCATTCTCTACGCCGTATTGCACCGCCTGCGAGCGAATGTTGTTGCCGTTGTCGAAGACGATAGCGCCGCGGCGCTGGAATTCCAGCATCGCTTCCACTTCGATCGCGATGGAGGCTCCAGCATCGGCACGGAGCTGCTCCGGCGCTGTTTTACGGAACTCTGCCGCTTTCTCCAGACTGTAACCGTTCGGAATATATCCGTACATTAGATCGTGAGCGGAGGTTTGATCCGTCACGACATCCGGCTGAATTCCTCTGCGCACTAATTCAGGGTATACGTCTGCGGCATTGCCGAGCAGCCCTACAGACAGGCTTTCCTTCTTGGCTTGCGCCTCTGCAACCCAAGCGAGCGCCTCGTCCAGACTCGCCGTTTTCTTCTGCAAATAGCCGACCTCAATTCGTTTGTCGATACGAGCCTCGGATACTTCTACGCATAGAATAACGGCTTCAGCCATCGTTCCCGCAAGCGGCTGCGCGCCGCCCATTCCGCCTAAACCTGCGGTCAGAATGAATTTACCAGCCAGACTGCCGTCGAAATGCATGCGGGCGATCGATTGAAAAATCTCATACGTGCCTTGAATAACGCCCTGCGAACCAATGTACTGCCAAGCCGCAGCCGTCAGTCCGCCCCAGACGATCAAGCCTTGCTCTTGATATTTATAAAAGTTGTCGCTCGTCGCCCATCTGCCAACGATGTTGCAGTTCGCCATTACGACGATCGGGGCATATTTATGCGTCCGCATAATGCCAATCGGTTTACCCGACTGGATGACGAGCGTCTCGTCTTCTTCTAATGATTTAAGCGTGCTGACAATGGCATGATAAGAATCCCAATTGCGGGCCGCTTTCGCGAGTGCGGCGTAAACGGTAAGCTCCTGTTGATTTTCACCATTTTCGAGAACGTTTTCGAGCATGCGCAGCAGCGCCTCTTGCCTCCAGCCCTTGCAGCGAAGCTCGCCGCCCCGGGCTGCCATAATTCTATCCATTTCAGTCACTCCTTATTATCAATATTTAATAACAAATTTCTATCTACCAATAAATTAACAAAGGATTACCAGCTAGTCAACAAAAATCGTGAGGCATGCGTCAGTTTAAGTAACGCACTAGGGATTGGCGGTTATTTTCACAAAATAACAACATCCTAATTAAACCCAAGTACATCACTAAGAATAGTTGATTACCGCCGCTAAAACAACCTAAAAACGAGCCTCCAGCTTCACCGCTGCGGCTCGTTTTCTCTCATTATCATTATTCGTCATTTGATCTGCGATATTCCAATTGCCGGTTATAATTTGCGATACTCCGACACGTGGGCGCCTTTCTTTTTCTCAAAACTCTCTTTATACTCCACAAGCCCAATCTCGCAACCCGGGCCGACTGTGATCCGGTTACCCCGAACGACTGCCGCTTTCGTATGCTCAATATAAATGTCGTCCCCTTCAATAACCGCCACAGATAAAGATGCCTGCCGGTGAGGACGGAAAAAGAAGTAGTTAAGAGGATTGCGCAGACTCGCTTTGCGAATGGAGATATGCTCCCCGCCGATTTCTTGTACCCTGGAATCTTGATATAACCGGATATCAATCTCACCCGCATTTAACAGTCCGCCGATCTCGAACATCCCTTGAAGCTTGAATTTATCGGCTGCGCAGTCTCCTAGGACCAGCAGTTGCCCCGCTAGCTTTAATTGTTCAGCGCTCAAACTCCCCTTCGTTTCAACAGAACCTGAGCCCTGCAACTTATTCATTCTAGCATCACCGCCCACTGCAGCTGTCCCCGTTAACTTCATCTGCCCGGCACTGACGTCTCCCGAGAACGAACCGGTACCGATCAACGCAATCTGCTCTGAATTCAGGCTTCCGTTCAAAGCGATAGTGCCTATGCATTTTAAGCGGACGCAATCGACATCTCCATCCACCACACCATCGCCAACCACTTTGACCCTTTCGTAGCGGCCTCCGGGGGCTGATGAATTGCCTGTAATGATCAAGTTCCCTTTCAGGGACTCTATTCCGGTTAATCCCATCATACATCCCCAGCTCCTTTTTACTTTATAATCGTTCTGCCCGTTCGACCTTGGCGTTCTTGTCTTGTTCAAACTTCGTTTTGTATTCCACCAGACCAATCTTGCAGCCCGGCCCGATTACGATATTCGTTCCTCTGACGACCGCTGCAGCGGTATACTCCAAGTAGATGTCGTCACCTTCCACGATCTGCGTGGTCAATTTGCCGGCAGGAGAAATCTCAGGTGTCTTCAGCCAATCCGTCAAAGAGACAGCAGGCTGTTTCTGTATATGAATCTGTCCGCCAACGATTTCATTAATCTGACTATTGCCATTCAGCTCAATATGGGCACTGCCTGCGTTCAGCACTCCCATTCGCAATTTGCCGGTTGCATGAAGGCTTTCCGTCTCACATCTGCCGTCTACGATGACCTTAGCGTCTAGCCTTAGGTCCTCCCCGATCAGATCACCCTTCACTTCCAGCTTGCCTTTGGCAACAATGGTATCCGAACGAAGATTGCCTCCAATGAAAGCAACTCCCTCCAGCTTCACTTTCTGGGCGCTGACGCTCCCATCTACCTTCACTTTTCCTTCCAGCTTGAAATTCGTGCAGACGACGTCGCCATCCACATCTCCGACACCTTCAATTGTAGCCTCTTGAAAAACACCGCCTTTTAAGGCGCCTATGCCTGCTATGGACAAATGACGAACGTGTTCTTCTACCATTTCCTCTGCCTCCTTTATAGTATGGAAATTTTTAGCTTCAATTCCTCTATGCACTTAGCTACAGAAACTCGAAACACCATTTTTGTCCCGCCATCGAAAAAAACCTCGCTGCCCGCTGACAGCATCATAAATACGGACAGCCCCATTTTTCGAATCATCAGTAAGTCACAATTTTTCCCCTCGTACTTCCCATAGTGCTCCATGAGCGTACGCAGAAGATGCGGCCCCTCTTCCAGGCTCATCTCGCCTGACAGCAGGCTCTGATCGAGAATGTACAGATATAAGGTTTGTTCAAAATTGTAGAGCTCGGTTTGGCCGACATAAGGTGCCGCTAATTCGATTGAAGGCCGTGAAACAATGTTCCGTTCTAATATATCAAGCACACGAATCGACTGCCCGGACGGGGTCGGCGAGAACATTTCCGCCAAATCATCCAGTGATAAGCCGTCTTTCATATGAAGGATTTTATCAATTCTGGCGAGCATAAGCTGCTTCGGAAAAAACGTCTCTTGTCCGGTAAATGCTGACTTTCGAATAAACCACTCTTCAGGTATGATCCCCTTGCGTTTCCAACGGTACAACTGACCGTATGATATGCCTGTCATATCAAGCAGCTCTTTCTTGGAGATGAGTTCTTCTTCCATGGTAACGCCCCTCTCTTCACTCAATGTAACATAACATTGTTACGCAGTAAAGCTGCTCGAAAGAATCTATAAAAAAGAACGCACCCTGTTGGGTGCGCTCGCTCCTGCTCTCAAGCTTTCGTTCGGTATCAGGCAAGGACTCGCTGCGCGTTTTGGTTCATGCCGCCATGCTTGATTCCATTGTTTTCATCGCTTTCCCGCTGAACAATGGATAGAATCTGCACAAAGTCATCCTGAACTCAAAACGCTCCGCTCATCCCATACGTGCTAACTATCCCCGCTTAAGCTTACTCGCGTTTCACTATCTTCAATCCTTTCGCGGCTGTGCTGGTACCGCGTACCTGGAGGTATGTGGAGTGATAATAGCAGGCTGCAACGAATCAAAATGTAAAAATACAGTTTGGAAGCCGCTTTTTCGGCGATTTACCGCCTCAACATGCAAATATGCAGTTTGTTTGGCCGAAAATGCCCCTATATCGTGGAATAAAGGGATTTCAAATGCACTTTTACATTTTGAACGCTTTTTTGGGCCGTTTGGGGCGGATCAACCTGCACTTTTGCATTTTGATTCCTGTTCACATTAAGGGAGACTCACAAATAGAGTTTATTTAGCATAAGAGCTAGACTAGCATGTTGGAGTTTATTTAGCACAAGGGCTAGACTAGCATGGTCGAGTTTATCTGGCACTCGGGAGGATTCCCATACCGAATCATCTGTTGTATCTGCACAGCGCAGCCATACGATCCACGTTGCTCTCCTGCGAACGGCGTCATATAACGTTACGCCGCTCGCTGGGTGAAGCGTACATGTTCCACTATCGAATTACCTGTTTAACTTGTGCTGCCATATGATCCAAGATGCCCGTTAGCATGGCATGTGATGCGATGCTGCGTTCAGTTTGCGCGGTAATGATAGAGGCTGGCTGAATATACGGTTCATCTACGAGCTCATGCGACCAGACATCGAGCATCGTTGCGATGCAAGGCGGAGTCGCCTCCAGATGAAATTGCAGCCCGACAACTGATTCGCCATAGGCAAATGCCTGCTCGCCGCAAGCCTCGGAATAAGCAAGACGCTTTGCTCCGTCCGGCAGTGCAAACGTATCGCCATGCCACTGAAAGCTGACGAAGGATTGCGGGATCCCTTCAAAAGCAGCATGCTCCTCCTCCGTTCGCCGAACCTCATGCCAGCCAATCTCCTTCTGAGGATTGCGGCTTACGGTGCCGCCCAGCACCTCGGACAGCAGCTGTGCGCCAAGACAAATGCCAAGAACAGATTTGCCGGCATCGATACCGGCACGTATGTAACGCTTCTCCGCGGCCAGCCACGGATACTTATCCTCCTGATAGACACTCATCGGACCGCCTAATATAACAAGCATATCGTAAGAAGCTGCAGGCGGGAGCTCCTTACCTTCGGAAGGATCGAGCACGCGCAACGTAAAGCCCTGATGACTAGCCCAGGACGCTATGACGCTCTCATCGTCAAATGAAAAATGCTTCAGCGCAATGATGTTCATTTCATTTCCTCCTTCCAAGCATTCGTATGATACTAAAGCTTTTGTATAGATAGTAAAGGCTTTATGTAAGGTCTATTAAAGGTTATGAACGTATTTTATTAAAAATAGAGTTTCGCGTCAACTAATATGACATGTTGATTCACGAAAGCCGAAATCGTATTTTACCCAGACATTATACAATTTTCCAGTATATGATTATCTTCTTTGCGAAAATGGATTGTTGCTTGTCCAGTCTCGGTGATAGACTACTAGCGTACCATAAATTTACAGTTTTTAGGGAGGGGGCGTCCGGACGTATTAGCAAGGTTGGTAGAAATAGAAATCGTATTTCAATTTAAAAACTATGAAGAAGGATGTGGATCACATGCAAGCTCGTTTCGTTACAAGAATGTCAGTATTCGTTTTGGTATTTCTCTTGGTTATTCCCGCTTTCGCCGCACATGCCGCGACAAACGCCCAAGCAACGGCCATCACTTCAAATTCGCTGGTACTCAACTGGACGAAGCAGGCTGGTGAAGGCAGCGTTCAAATTTATAAAAATGGCGCCTTGCTAGCGTCATCTTCCGGCACAAGCTACAGCGTAACCGGTCTTAGCGTCTGCACCAGCTATACGTTCGATATCACAGGCAGCGGTTCGTTCGGCAGCACCTCCGTATCAGCCACAACGCTTGGCTGCCCTTCTGCCCCAGTCATCTCCTATACAACAACGCACTCTTCCATCAGCCTGTCTTGGAGCGCATCCAATGCCGTCAGCTATGATATTTATAAAAGCAACACATATGTAACGACTACGTCCGGTACAAGCTATACACTATCGGCAACCCCAAGCACTTCCATCGAGGTGAAAATTGTCGCCCGCAACAGCACGGGCCAAACGGCCAGCTCCACCGTATGGGCGAGCACGCCTGGCTACTCCGACAGCTACACCGGAACAGCCTATGGCAATATTCAGGTAAGCGGCACGTTCAAAAACACGCACGCGACCTACAGCACAACGATGTACCTGACGCTTTACCGCGTCACCAGCTCGGGTGATCAATATGTCGGAAGCACTTCGTTCTCCGTTGGCGCAGGCCAGACCATTTACGGCAATTATCCGATTGCGACGAGTCAGCCTTACGGCACCTACAAGGTCACATTCAGCTCTCCGTTCATTACAGCTTCCGGTGTTTCATTCAGTACGTTCTAAAGCTCTCTATATAAAAGATAAACCAGCAAACAACCCCGGTCATATCATATGGCCGGGGTTGTTTGCTATCTCCTACTTTTCTTCTCTGCCGCCTGAAGCGGCAAGCGCTGCATCCAGCGCATGCTGGCCCTCCTGCTGCGCTTCCCGAAATGCTTGATCAAGCGTAAGCTCCGCGGCTTGAACCTTTTGAAGCTTGTTGCTCATCACAGCATAGAAGTCATTATAAAATCGGGTCGGAATTTTGCCGTAGGAAATTCTGTTATTGACGTTGAAATCGAGCTTATAAAATGAATCAAGTGAATGTCCGTTTAGCTCTGTCATATACCCTTTACGAGAAAGCAGATTGAAGGAGCTTCGTGACTTGATTTTCGCCATTTCGTCGCTGCTCATGTAGCTGATTAACTTCCAAGCGGCTTGAACATTGGCCGATTTCGCATTAATGGCATAGATAGAGCCCACATTCAGCGAGCCGGCATAAGCCGGATTTTTCGGATCGACCGGCTCCGTCACCAGCGACCACTGCATGCCCTTCTTCTTGAAGGCCTCGTCCACTTCGTAGATAAAGGAGAATGGTGCCAGCGTCATCGCGGACTTCCCTTCAAGAAACGCCTGTTTTTTCCATACATCCTCTGTCATTTCCTTCAGTTCAATCTGCTTGATACTGTCTGACCGGAACGCAGCTAGCGCTTGAGTTGCTGCCTGTTTCCAGCCTTCGCTGTCAATCTGAACCTGCATCGTCTGCGCATTCACTTCACTTAACTGGTTAGCGCGGCCGATTTTGTACATTAAGCCGACAGGCGACGATTCCCATGGCATTAAAGATAAGCCGTACACCTTCGACTCTGGGGACTGGGCTGCTCCGCCTCCAAACCTTTCAGCCAGCGCCAGCACCTCCATCCATCCCATCTGATCCGTTGGATAGGCAACACCATGCTGATCAAACAGATCCTGATTGTAAAATAACGCTGCCGCCATAAAGCTTGGCGGCAAGCCATAAATACGGCCGCCCCCTTTCACCTTCAACAACTCGGTTATGCTGGGCAGAAAAGATTCCATCGGGTATTTATCCTTCTGAATCAATGGCTCCAGATCGAGAAGCACGCCTTCACCCGCTAGCCTTTCATAATCATCCTGAGTCAGTTCGAGTATGTCGGGCTTCTCCTTATCGATCCATTCTCTCAGCTTCCGTTCCCGGTCGTCTGTCTCATGGTATAGATTATTCGTCTCTGCAACCGTGACGCTCACATCCGGATATTTGGATGCAAACAAATCGCCATACTCTCTGTAAAAGGAGTCTTGGTAGATATACATGATTGTAACAGTTCCGCTAACAGCTTCTTGCTTGGATTTCCCGGTACAGCCAGCCGCCAAGAAAAGCAGCATAAGTCCGCAAAAAGCAATTAAAAACAGCTTGCTCGTTCCCCTGCGCATACGAAATACATCCCCTCTCCCACAAAACATGGAGTTATCGTCCATAATAACCGATTTATGGAATTAGGTTAAGGAGCGTTGCTACGTCAACCATGGGTTTTATTGCGCAATCGACTTATGGCGGCAAGATATAACAAGCAAGATAGCTTATCTCTGCCCATAAAAAAACGGCCGCCTCAGAAAGGCAGCCGTCCTCATTTGTTTATTCGTAAATTTGGACGAGCAGCGCACCAATTGCCTGCATTGCTTCTTCCTCACGCTCGCCGTCAATTTCAAGCGTTACTTCATCGTTCATCTTGATGCCCAGCGTCAGCATGCTGAGCGAGCTTTTTCCGTTCGCTTTCTTCCCGTTGCTAAGAACGGTAATTTTGCACGGAAATTCGCTTGCTGCCTGCACAATTGTTTTGATCGGACGAACATGAAGCCCCGTCGGATTGAGTATGGTATAAGATTTTGTGATCATTATTTATTCTCTCCTTTCATTATTGCTTGAACGTAAGCCTGTACCTCTTGCTGGCTTCCAAGCGTCAGCGCGTGTCTAGCATGCTCCTGCCACTCGGCATAATTCAGGCTTGCAAGTAACTCTCTAGTTTGCAGCAGGGAACCGGCGCTCATGCTGAATTCATGAAGGCCAAGTCCAAGCAGCAGAGGAACCGATGCCAGATCACCGGCCATTTCGCCGCATAATCCGACCCATTTCCCCTCTTGTCGTGCCGCATCGATAACAAAGCGAATTAGACGCAGAATGGAAGGATGGCTAGGCTGATACAAATACGAAACCGTCTCGTTCATCCGGTCTGCCGCCATCGTATATTGAATCAAATCATTTGTGCCAATGCTGAAAAAGTCGACATGAGGCGCGAACAGATCAGCGGAGACAGCCGCCGAAGGAATCTCGATCATCATTCCGATCTCGATGCTTTCACTGACCGCAACTCCAGCTGCAATCAGATGCTGCTTCTCTTCGTTCAAAATGCGTTTCGCATCGAATAACTCGTCGCGAACGGCAATCATCGGAAACATGATCTTTAGATTGCCGTATTGGCTGGCACGAAGCAAAGCCCGAAGCTGCGTACGGAACAGGTCGTCGCGCTCCAGACAGAGGCGCAGCGCCCGCTGACCGAGAAACGGATTGCTTTCCTTCGGCAGATCCATATAAGGAAGCTCCTTATCCCCGCCGATATCCAGCGTGCGGATAACGACCGGCTTGCCAGCCATTTTTTCCAGTACATACTTATAGCTCTGGAATTGCTCTTCTTCAGAAGGCAACTCCTGGCGTCCCATGTATAGAAACTCGGTACGGAACAGGCCAATTCCCTCAGCACCGTTATCCAAAGCTTTCTGCACATCATCCAGTTTGCCAATGTTGGCAGCAAGCTCGACCGTGTGCCCATCCTTGGTCACCGAAGGCTTATCGACCCATACAGCCAGCTCGGCTTTCCGTTGATCGTAACGGGCTTTATTCAGACGGAACTGCTCCAGTGATTCTGAATCCGGATTGATCCATACCTTTCCTTCAACAGCGTCCATGACGATCAGATCGCCGGACTGAATCTCTTGGATGGCTGCACCCGCTCCTACAATTGCAGGAACGTCCAATGACCGGGCCATGATAGCGGAGTGGGATGTTCGGCTTCCAATCTCCGTTACAAAGCCGCGCACCGATTCCAGATTCAATTGGGCAGTGTCTGAAGGCGTCAAATCGCGAGCGATGATAATGCATTCCTCTTGAAGCTGCGTATGATCGCTGCCGCCTACGCCGCGCAGCAGGTCTAATACACGCCCCCGCACGTCACGGATATCGACTGCCCGCTCCCGCAGCATCTCGTCATCCAACTGGCTCAGCATTTCTATGAATGACTGCGATACTTCATAAAGGGCAAACTCTGCATTAACTGCGTCATTCTCGATATTTTCTACGACGACATCGACCAGCTCCGGGTCCTCAAGCAGCAGCAGATGGCCTTCGAAAATTTCGGCTTTCTCTGCGCCAAGCTTGCGTTCTGTCGCTTCGCGAATACCCTCGATCTGTTCTCTAGCGGCTTCTATCGCTTGACGGAAACGTGCTACTTCCTGCTCTGGCTGCTGAATCGTTGTTTTCTGCGGAATATACTCTTCCAGCTCTATCGTAACGGCTCTTGCGATCGCGATACCCGGCGAAGCCGCAATGCCTTGAAGTTGTGGTTGTAATTGTGTCATCGCTTATGCCTCCTGCCTTTGTTGAAGCGTTTCGTATTGGCGGATGATGGCTGAATAAAGCGGATGCCCCTCCCCAATTCCTGTATAGTGAGCAATTGTGTGTCCGATTCCATTCTCCGAAATAGCACGCTGAACTTCAACGGCCTCTGCATCTTCTGCAAAATCGAAGGATAAAGCGGCTGCAATCGCCTTGATCAATCCCGGTGTCTCAATGCCAAGCTCGTGGGCGAGCAGAAGCGGACGAACGAGCCGGTCATTCGGCGACAGCTTGCGGATCGGAGAACGGCCAACGCGCACCACTTCATCCGTCAAGTAAGGGTTGCGGAAGCGATCCATAATAACGTCGACATATTTGCCATGTTCTGCTGCATCGAATCCATGCTCGCGAACGAGCACTTGGCCTGTTTCCCCTAACACTTCACCAAGCATAGCTACAATACCTTCATCCTTCATCGCCTCTTGGATCGTCTCATAACCTTGCAAATAACCAAGGTATGCGGCGCTGCAATGTCCGGTATTGACCGTAAACAGCTTACGCTCAATGTATGGGCCTAGCTTATCAACATACTTCACATGCTGCAAAGACGGAAAGTCTGCCGGAAGCGCCGAACGGTCGATCACCCATTCGCAGAACGGCTCAACCGTTACCTGCAGCGAATCTTCATGCTGCTGCAGCGGGACAATCCGGTCAACCGCCGCGTCAGGGAAGGTAGCAACAGATTCTGCACGCTCTCTTAACTCAGGAGACAGCTTACCCAGCACATGACCTTTGAGTGCCGTGCTTCCGCCAATCGCATTCTCGCAGGCGATGAAAGGAATTGCTTTTGCTCCTGCTTCAAGACGGAGCTCGATTCCCTTCGCTATGCTCCCCGCCAAATAAGGCAGCGCGCCTAAGCCAACGGCTGTAGTCACGATATCGGCTTCAGCAATTGCCTTCGCTACCTGCTCCTCATCGCGGCCGTTAATTGCAGAGACACCTTTTACAATGAAATCTTCTCCGGCCTCATTCGCCAGCGTTACCTTATATTCCCCCCGTTCGTTAATAAGCGCTACCCGCTCTTCATTCACATCAACGAACTTAACGGCGTACCCCGACTCCGACAGCAGCAAGCCGATAAAGCCGAGGCCGATATTCCCTGCTCCAAAGTGGACGGCTATCATAGGTCCATCCCCTCTTCAAAAATCGCGATCAGTTCATCTTCAGTTTGCGCCTGCAGAATGCGCGCCATATCCTCTTCTTCCGAGACCAGCACAGCAACGCTGGAGAGCACTTCCATATGCTCATCGCCAACTGCTGCAAGCCCAATGACCAGATTAGCCGTCTCGCCGCCGAAATCGACACCGCCCGGAATGACAAGGATCGACATGCCCGTCGATTTGATGAAAGGCTTGGAATCATTCGTACCATGAGGCATAGCGAGACCCGCTCCCAAATAAGTAGAAGACAGATTCTCGCGCTCCAGCATTTTTTCTACATAGGTTGGTTCAACATGTCCGGCATCGACAAGCAATTGTCCAGCCATTCGGATGGCTTCCAATTTGTCGGCTACTGCTACGTTAAGTTTAACTTTCTCTCTATTTAAAATGTTCATGTAAGGTCTCTCCCTCTCCATTTGGACTGAATATAGGCTTCTAGCTGCTGGGAAACGTACAGCTTAATTGCGTCTGCCTCTGCGTCTTCGAGCAAAGCTTCGAATTCCGGCTGCAGCAGCAATACGCTGATTTCACTTAAGATTTCGAGGACAGGCCGGCTCAGTTGAAGGGGTGCCAGCATGAGCAAAATCCGGCGCACTTCGTTATCCCCGCCCTCACCAAGCCACAACGGCTCTTCCAGACGATAAAGCTTTAAAATAGGTTTGCTGATATGGTCGCTTCGAGTATGGAACAGCGCAAGCTGTGTTCCGGCTATTGCCTGACTGCTCGCCTGCTCACGCTCCAGCAGCAGCTTTGCTACTGCCGCAGTACCCTTCGGCTCCAGTTCAGAGGCTAATGGAGCAAGCAATGAAGATACGACATCGCTGAGCGGTCCGGATGAAGCAAGGAGCTGATGAACGGCAAACGGCTCCAGCACTTGAATAATCGCTGACGTATAAGCGTTCATCTGTTTCATCCGTTCCCAGCCGCCTGCATCCTCGCGTTTTCCTTCCTCACTCCAAGCTGCCTCATCTATGGACAGGCTGCCCATAAAGGCCCGCAGCTTTTCCGTCTCCTCGCCCGTCAGCAAGGGACTAATCTTGACGTAGCGTCCCGCATCGATAGGCAAATCAACAGTTGAGACTATGAGATCATATTGCGTTTGCGGAATTCTAGATGCCTCATACCAGGAATAATTGCCGATTAGTTCAATTCGGGGAAATTGCTTGGCAATTCGTGCCGCCAGCAGCTTGGAAGAACCAATTCCACTGGTGCAGACAATAATGGCTCTAACCCGCTTGAGCTGATTCAGCCGTTCCATCGATGCGCCAAAATGCATCGCAAGATAGCCGATTTCCTCATCAGGCACTAGCTTCGCAAATGGCAGTTCATCTATAGCTCCCCTAATCGCATTAAATAATACAGCAAAATCTTTACGAATCTGCGCGAGCAGCGGATTGCGGATCGCCTCTCCCCGGCTCAGACGATCCATGGCCGGAGCCAAATGATTGACCAAGCCTTCAAGCAGCGATTGATCTTCATCGAAAGGCATATTCAGCTTTTTGCCAATCGTTTGTATCAGCCGATCAGCAGCATCTGCCGCCGCCGCTCCATTCTGATGAAGAAGGTTCTCCTCCTGTTTGACGGCTTCTGCCATCGCATGGACGAACAGGCTTTGCATCGCTTCGAGCTCCGCCGCCGGCCATTCCCATGGGAATGCATCAAGGAATGGCTGCAAGTGTGGCGGAGGCAGATCCGTGGTATCCCCAGCCGCCTCGTTCCCTTGCTTTCCAGACTTTCGGTTGGACAGCCAGTGACCACATCGCATGCGGGCGACAGCAATAGACAGCTTAAGCAGCAGACGCATATAGGCGGTCTCCGTCAAACGGCGCGGCCACTTCTCTTCAAGCTCCCACAGCATCCGCTCGATGGGGAGGAAATGATCTTTTCCCACCATATGCAGCAGCCGCCTGGACACCGTCCATGGATTCGAAGAGATAGGACCAGGATCGAATAGATCGGATTCATCCAAATACTCGCGAACGAGCCATTCAATCAAAGCACGCTTGGCGCCTTCCATCCCCTTAATTTCTACCCCATATCCTCTTTTACGAATAAGCTCAAGCTTATACTTGCTCAATTGCGGATCGATTTCGTCCAAATCACGGCTAATGGTAGGAATAGCGGCACGCATCTCATAGGCGAGAGAGAACAGCTTAATTGGCTCAAAGGCTTCAAGCAGCCGGCATAAAATTAACGTTTTGCGTTCTTCCGGAGCGTACGTAACCGTCTCGAAATGAGCGAGTACCTTATGGAACTGGACGAGATTATCTTCAGAGCCTTGGATTGCGATACCCTTCCCAGACTTCGTTGCCAGAAAAAGCCCGTAGTCCGACAGCAGCCCCTTCATCTCGCTAATATCACGATGGACGGTTCGTGCGCTTATTTGTACTTCCTCCGCAATTTCATTGGCGGTAGCTTCCTTCCGCTGAAGCAGCACTTCCAAAATCCGCCGTTGCCGATTTGATACAATCAAGACCGTTCTCCTCCTTCCTGGGAAATGGAGGAAACGCCGACGAAAATTACGTCAGCGCTCCACGATCATTCCGTTAATTTTTGCTCAAGCGTTCAGCCAAGCGATCATACTCAGCACTCTTGAGGAAATCATCAATGGAAATGTGTTCGGCTTCAGGTGCTTTTAGTTTTGCCCTTGCCGTTAATGTTTTATGGGTAATAACAATATCGGCATCCGTCGGAATTTCGCTGATCGCCGTATTAGTAACGGTAACGCCGACGTTTGCTTTTTGCAATTTCTTGCGAAGAATCGAAGCGCCCATTGCACTGGAACCCATACCGGCATCACAGGAGAATACGATTTTCTTCACATCTTCTACAGCTTTCTCAGTACCGACTTGCGGAGCTTCAACTGCGGAAGCTGCTGTTCCCTTGGCTTCTGCCTTCATTTGCTGCATTTTCGAAGTAGCTGCACCTAGTTCATCTTCAGCTGTCTGCTTGCTGCCCTTCAAGAATGCAGCGGCAACGAGGAAGGATACGACGGTAGCGACAGCAACGCCTGCCAGCATTGGCAGCAAGCCGCCCTTAGGCGTCATCGCGATATAGGCAATAATACTGCCCGGTGAAGGCGTTGCGACTAGACCCGCTCCAAGAAGCGAGAACGTGAATGTGCCTGCAACACCGCCGGCGATCGCTGCAAGCAGCAAGACCGGTTTCATCAGAATGTAAGGGAAATAAATTTCATGAATACCGCCCAGGAAGTGAATGATGACTGCGCCAGGCGCAGACTGCTTCACCATGCCGCGTCCAAACAGCCAGTACGCAAGCAGAATGCCGAGACCAGGACCCGGATTCGACTCCAGCATGAAAATAAGCGATTGACCGGTTTTGACCGCCTGATCCATCGCGATCGGTCCCAGCACGCCGTGATTGATCGCATTGTTCAGGAACAATACTTTGGCCGGCTCAATCAGTATGTTCGCCAGCGGAATCAGATTATGATTCACGAGGAACTCGACGCCGTTCGCCAGCACCTTGCTGACTGCTTCGATAACAGGTCCAATTCCTTTGAAAGCCAGCAATGCAAGCGCACCGCCGATAATACCCGCCGAGAAGTTGTTCACAAGCATTTCGAAGCCGGAACGGATTTTACCTTCAATCGACTTGTCAAACTTCTTAATTAACCAGCCGCCAAGCGGCCCCATTAGCATCGCGCCCAAGAACATCGGAATGTCCGAGCCTACTACAACGCCCATCGTCGCCACGGCGCCAACGACCCCGCCGCGCGTGCCATGCACCATGTTGCCGCCCGTAAAGCCGATAAGCAGCGGCAGCAAATACGTAATCATCGGTCCAACAAGCGATGCGAAGCTTTCATTCGGCAGCCAGCCTGTCGGGATGAACAACGCGGTTATTAAACCCCAGGCAATAAATGCGCCGATATTCGGCATTACCATGCCGCTCAGAAACCGTCCAAATGTCTGAATGGCCACTCTTGCTCCGCCTTGGGAGCCCGTATTTTCACGATTCACTTGACTCATTAATGTGAACCTCCCTCTATATATAGACCGCGACCGGAATTACTCTTGACCGTGTCGCTCTTGCTTTATGATAAGTTGAAAGCGATTACAATACAACGAAATGAAAACCATGTTGCGTCATCATGCTTGTTGACAAAATGTTTGTTGACATCCGGGGCGGCAGACAGCACATACTTTTATAGGTTGGCGGTAAAGGCGGAGGGTACCATTAATTTCAAGGACTGATTAGTCAGTCAACCGTTACGTTGTGCAAAAGGCGCTGGTTATAGAATGCACAATTGATGCGGGTTTTACTCGCTTGCACTGTATAATTATCTATTAACCAAGAATTCAAAGTTTGAAAAGGGGAATTATGATGGGCTGTACCGCTGGCTGTAGGGAATCAAAATGTAAAAATACATGTTGTACAACATACTATCGTTGATTTCACGCATCAAAATGCAATAATGTAGGCTGATTGGCCTAAAAAGCTTCGCTAAGGCCGAATTCAAGCATTTCAAATGGACTTTTGCATGTTGACAGCTATTTGAGGCCGTTTGAGGCTCATCAAAATGTATATTTGCATTTTGTCCTCTACTTAGCACCGGAGAGGTTCATGTGTGGGGAAGTCGGAATCACAGTGGGGTTGGGGATTCCAACTACAGCTATCTGACGCCATCAGAAATACCGCTAACAAGCGAATCATAGAGCAGAAGCATTTCATGAGATGGACGAATGCCCAGCTCTCTTTTGAGCAGCTTCACATACTCGGTATACTGGGCCGTGAGCCCCTTCTTGTCGCCGTCGTTCCCGTACTTCTTCATCAGCAGCCCGACAACTGATTCGTCAAGCGGATTTCGCTCATGAAGCTTCAACAGAAGCTTTGACGCAGCTGTTGAATTCGGCAGAGCCAGAAGCGTCTCGGCCAGATTTTTTGACAAAGGATGCATATCGTTCTGAGAGGCGGTCTGTCTCATGAATAGCCCAGACATAGGCTTTGCTGCCGAACAAATCCCCGGTATAGAGCCGTTCGACGATCAGCGCCTCTTCGACATTCGCGGCTCCGATTTTGCCCAGCTGTCCTGCCTGACGTTCAAACTCCTCATAATCGACAACTGCATCGTCCAGCTCCAGCACGTAGCCGTCATTCTCGGAACGGACCGCTTCCCGAAGGCCAACGGGCTCCAGCGACTTCCGCATCTGATAGACGGTCGTATTGAGATACTTCTCCGCGTTAATACTGGTCATGCCCGCAAAAATATCGGTTACGAGCCGAGCACGAGAA
Source organism: Paenibacillus gorillae (assembly GCF_000513275.1). Lineage (GTDB taxonomy): Bacteria > Bacillota > Bacilli > Paenibacillales > Paenibacillaceae > Pristimantibacillus > Pristimantibacillus gorillae. The sequence goes on from NZ_CBVJ010000118.1 coordinate 51,992, forward strand.
ATCCGCCTGCCTCGGTTCAACAGCAAGTATGCGAACAATTCCGCGCTTTTACTCGAAATCCATTTCACACGTCCCTCTTCACTGCGAATATAAAAGTCGCCCAGCGCGGAAATGCTAGTTCGTTTAACGTTAGCCGACGCATGATCTGAAGACTCCAACTGCTGTACCGATTTTCGGCTCTCCAGCACCCGATGAATCGTTCGCTCCAGCCTCTCTTGCGTGACCGGCTTAACGAGATAGTCAAGAACAGACAGCTCGAAGGCTTCCAAAGCGTAGTCCTTATGAGAAGTTACGAATACGATTTGTGTTTTGCTGCCTGCCTTATCCAGCTTGCCTGCGAGCTCCAGCCCGCTGCCGCCGGGCATAGATATATCCACAAAAGCCAGTTCAACATCGTTGTTGTCATTCAAAAACGAAGTCGCAGACTCTGTATCAACAAATGTTCCCGCTACTTGAATCTCGGCATATTTGACTAGCATTTTCCGCATGATCAAATGCATGACGGGCTCATCATCAATCAATATTACTTTCATAGGTTTTCACCCCGCTTTTCTCTCATTTCCTCCGCTGCCAATAGCCCCAGGGAGGGTAAAAATAAAAGTCGTGCCTTGTCCAGACAAGCCCTCAAAACGCAGACTGCCGCCGTGCATACGAAGAAACTCCCGGGTCAATACGAGTCCGAATCGCATCTCGCCCCCTTCTTCTCCGCTAGCAAATCCAGGCTCCTTGAAGAACATCTCGTCATGCCGCAGCAGCTCTGCTGTTCTCTCATCAATCCCGATTCCGTTATCGCTCACAGAGACAGTTACCAGTTCTCCCTCCATAGCAGCATTTACCTCGATGCTTCCTCCGATTTCAGTGAACTTGATCGCGTTGGACAACAGGTTTCGGAAAATAAGATCGAGCATCTCTTTGTCCGCATTCACGGCTAGCTTATCATCTATGCGCTCGGTAATGCTTATCTTCTTCATACCTGCTCTTGCTCCGGCCAGCGACAACGCTTGCCTGACGACTTGCTGCAAATTCCAGGATTGCGGACGGAAAGCTACCTCTCCATTCTGACTGCGATACCAGTCCAACAGATTATCCACGAGATTATGAGTGCCGCGAACTTGCCGCCTGATCTCCTGGAACACCTCCGCCTTCGCGATATCCGTATCTGTCGGCTCTTCACCTAGCAGCTCAGTCAAGCTGACAAGCAATGCGATCGGATCGCGAATATCATGGGCCATTACAGTAAACAGCTTGTCTTTAAAGGCATTCAATTGAGACAGCCGCTGTGATTTCTCTCGCAGCCGCTCTTCGTTCTCTTTCAACTCGGTAATGTCGTTGAACATCAGCATTTGCCCAATAGGAGACGTACCGGTATCGTATATATAGGTCAAGCTGCAAATATAATGCCGCAGCCGGTCATCAAGCACACGCTGGAGAGCAAAGCGTTCATCCTTATATTTGGTTTCCGCGATTCGTTCAAGCAGCTCCGGACAAGCCGACAGCATATCTTTTCCCGATACTGGAAAGCTCTTGGTCCACCCCAGCTCGGGAAATATATCTTCTGCGGCACGGTTATGGTTGACGATTTGACCTTCATAATCCAAAAGAATGACACCGTCGCGAATCGTATCGAACATTTTGGCATAGGCAAGAGGGGTTAACCGCAGCAAGCGAATGCGGAAGATGCCCCAAGCATACACAAGGCCAGATACCGCGAAGCCAAATGGCGTGAAATCAATTACTTTGCTGAACATATAACCGATATTGAACAGCATTGGCACTGCCGCCCCTAGTATAAGGACGAGAATCTGCTTCCTGACAATCGGCATGGCCCTTAGATACATCGGTACAAACAACAGAATGCCAAGGAGCATAATGGTATAATTGTAGACTGCATGCACAGCATACCAAGGTCCCTTGACCGTGTTGTACAGAGGTACTGCACCGTTCACATTCAAGACGTATTCTTCATAAATCCAATGATGCCAATCGTTAGTGAGATGAAGCAGGAATGTTAACGAGGGGATGATAAAGAGCAGTATGGCAAGCCACTTCCGGTGACGGACGGCCAAGCCGGTAAACTGAATGACGAGCAGCAGCCAAAACGCCGAAACGAACGGAATACCCAAATATTCAAGCTGCAGCGACAGCTTTACGCTGTTCAGGCTCTCACCTGTAATTTCGAACGCATAGCCGATTGCGTAGCAGGACGCCGCTACCATCATATAGATCATCGTTCGCGCTACCTGAAGATGGCGTTTCCGATAGGATAGAAAAGACACGAACAGCATAAGCGCCGTCGCGAAACATAGCAATATCGCCATCCATTGTCTTGTATCCACGACTGCGCCTCCCTTTTTCCGATTCGTCTATTATTCGACAAAATGGTCTAAAATCCTTGTCAGGGCTGTTATTACACACAGCAAAAACACCCGAATTATGTAATCGGGTGTTTGGTTTATTCTAACTCACATACCCTCAGAAACAGGCTTTACTGCTGCAGGTTTCCCTCCCCGTTTGACCCTCACATATTTCGTAAAACGGACCTCAATTAACTGATAAGAAATATGAGCGACAATGATCGAAGGAATAAGAGATAGCAGCGCATAGATGACAAAGGACCATGATGATGTTCCTATCACGCTGCTTATTTTCGGAACAATACTTTTCAAAGGAAACATCACCATCGTATGCCACATATATAAACTAAAGCTGATCGTCCCCAAATATCGCATCGGCCTCGTCCGTAAAAAGCGCGACAGCCACCCGTACTCCATAATGATCGTAACAAACAGCAAGAAGCTCAGCAAAAGAGCCGGTAAGATTGCATGATTCAACGCTTGAAACACCATATAAATGGCGAGCAAACATATAAATCCACTGAATTGCAAAACTGATGAAGGCTTCCAAATACTCTTGATTCTATTCTGGCTGTAATGTAGTGCTACGCCAACACCGAAGAACAGTGTATCTGGGCGATAATAAACGATGACGATGCATGCGATAACAAATAAAAGAAAGAAGAAATATTTTCGGATCCGATGAGCCTGTTGACTACGATAAATAACCCGAGCGATTACTGCCATGATGTAAAAAAACAACTCGTAGCTCAGTGACCAGGCGACGATCTGTGCAATAGGCAATTCCAGCATCCCAGGCAAGAGTAACGCATTGGATATGAAATGCAGAACATAATCGCCAGGCCCAATACCAGCCATCCATTTGTAGCCTATGAAAGGGCCGAATATGAAAATAATAATATGAATCGTTAAAAACACAGGATAAATACGAAGAATCCGATTCCATATAAACTCCTTAACGGAGCGTTTACCCGCAATGCTCTGTGTAATTAAATAGCCGCTGATGACAAAAAACAAATCGACTGAAATCGGCCCTGCATAATTAATCATGCTCAGAAAGGAAGTGTCTGCGAAGCCTTGAATATACCCTTCAATAGCTGCCGAACCATAGATATGATAAATAACGACAGAGAGAGCTAGCAGCCCCCGCAGCCCTAGCAATGTATAGTTGATATTTTTCACGATGCCGCTCCTATGCGCTCAAACTTCAATTCATATTAGTCCACAATTCCAGAAAAAGCAAAAAATAATCCCGAATCTCCTGAGAGTAGATTCCTTTCGTAAGGATATAAATCAAAATCATCCTTCTCTTTTGCTTTCGCCAGTCTCTCCTTATACGTAATGACTACCCCTGCGCCGGAATGCGCATGCTCTGTATCTCTTGCACACCCGGAGCAAATCCCAAATTATAATAGACGGATTCCGCCTCATTGCCCTCCATCACATATAACCGCAGGATGGGATAATGATCTTTAAGGATACTTAACGCTCTTTTCAACATCAACGTCGCCAGTCCCTTCCCTCTATAAGCCGGCAAAACACCAATGCTATATACGGCTGCCACATTGTCCTGCAGGCAAAGACGGCAATTAGCAACTAATCCCCGGACTCTCGATCATAGACAAGAGTGGATGCCTGCAGCAATCGTTCATTAGTCAGATTAGGGTCCTCATTCGGAACAAAGTCCGCCAATGAAGCTTTATTCCTTCTTACCGCTTCAAAACCTCCTTGAAAGCTATGAAAATCACAATGGGCAATCTCATCCTCATTCGTAAACCGTTTGCCGCTTTTCGCATCATTATCCTCAATCTGAGGGCTTTGAATGATGACATTAGAATCCCACTTTATCTCAAAATAATCAGTAGGGCGCTGCATCCATCGGCATCTGAACTCATCCGGCCAAAAGCCTGCTTTTGCATATAAAGGAACTTGGTCTGGAAGCACCTCAAACGTTTTAATCGGATTTGCCCGGTCGGACCATTGAATTAATATCATCTTTAGTTGTTTCAACACTTCGAATTCATGACGAAACGGCGGGATGAAAAACAAATGGTAAATCAGATTGGGAGCCATCCTGACCCCGCCGATCTTCATCTCTCCTTTATAGATCCAGAAAGCGTTGTTCCGGGCCCTATTATATAGTTCCTCTCGAAAAAATCCATTATAGCTCGCATTATAATAAATCGAACAATAGATTCCCCATTCATCAACCTCTGCTCTTTGAATCGAATATTCGTCCGTTAGCTTATAAATCTGAGTCCGCTCTGACCACAGGTTTGTCTCCATCTCTCATTCCCCCTGAAGTTTGATTTTATAATGAATCTAGAGAACGCAAAAAAGGCTGCAGATGAACATAGCTCATCTGCAGCCTCCTATCTCCTTAGCATGAACAAGGCATCGTTATCCTGTTCACGCCAGCCTGCTTCTTTATTATGGCAGCGGAGATCGCGGTGTATGATTAAACTGTTGTTCTTTATCATAAGAGGCAATACTACATAGCAAATTAAGCATCATGAATGCTTCATCCGCCTTTCATTGGACCCCTTATATTCAGTTATTAGATCAACTGATTAAGAACAACGAGAATCATTACACCATTCACTCCTAGCGCACTAATTTTCCCTATATTACCATTCGTACAGATTATTTTCAACAGATAAACAACTTTATCATCCCTTAACAAATCAAAGCTATACTCGAACTGTACAGCAGCACATACAACAACGAAGAAAGGAATTGCATATTATGGGAATTCACACGTACTTTCAATCCTTGAACGATCTTGAACGTATTATCCGCTGCCCGGGAAAATTCAAATTCGAAGAGCATAGCGTATCCGCCCACTCCTGGAAGGTTGTCCAATATGCCAAAACATTGGCAGATATCGAGGAAAGCAATGGCGTCGTCATCGACTGGAAAAAACTCTACGAGATTACCAGCAGCCATGATTATGGCGAAATATTCATAGGCGATATTAAAACGCCCGTTAAACATTATTCTATGGAATTACGCGGCATGCTCCAGCAAGTAGAGGAAGGCATGATTGCGATGTTCATAGAAGAGAACATTCCGGAGGAATTCAAGGCCATCTTCCGCAGACAGCTTCGCGAGGGCAAAGACGATTCTGTCGAAGGGTTAATTCTTGAAGTAGCCGATAAACTGGATCAAGTATATGAGGCGCTTACAGAATTGCAAAGAGGCAACACGGAGAAGGAATTTGTCGTCATGTACCGCGAGGCGCTTATAAAGATTAAGAAAATCAAGCTGCACTGCGTCGATTATTTTTTAACACATATTTTGCCTGACATCGTGAAAGAAAGTCCAAACTGCCCCGTTGATATTCAGAAAATAACACGAGAAGCTTTGGAGCTATAATTTTCTCCCTCGCTGACTGAACCAGCCTTCCTGACTTCACCCGAATTTTCCATCTCTTGCGTTTCTCCTATCCTTCCAAGCATCCCGAACCTTCTTAACTCCCCCTCCTCTCCAACTGTCCTTCCCATTCTATCTTACCTTCCCTCTGCTGCTCTTCTTATCCGCCGCCCTTCTTTCCTCATGTCTTTTCTTCGACTCCGTATGCTATTCTATATTGGAAACAAACTAAGAAAAACAAAGGAGCGTCCTATGTCAGCAGAACAAGGTACGAAACAACATCCATGGCAATTAAAAACGCCTCCTGGAACCTCTGAATACGAAATGTACAAGGATGAAAAGGATGGAAAAGAAATTATCGTGTGCACGGTAGGCAAAACCGTTCTCCATTATGACTATCGCTGTATCGCTGATCTGCATGATATGCTCAAACAGCATGGAGACTGGATTGAGCTTGGCAGCGCGGACGAGCAGAAGCCAGCTAAAGAAGGTACAGTTGAAGCTTGGGGCCGCTCCTCTGACAATCCGATTGCAGGCTGGTATGGCCTGAAGAAAGGGTTCCGCGGCCGCTTCGGGATGTATGTCCCTCCTCTGATGGAAGCATTAGGGCTTGCAGAGGTTGAGCATAATCCCCGCAATAACCGGATGCGGGCATTGTAAGTCAGATATACTGCTTGTCTGACTAGAGAAGTTATAGGATATAGTGTGCATTATGCAACGAAAAACCTTTGCGCAGAGCCCAAAGGTTTTTCGTCGTGTTACTGCAAGTTATTCAAAGTTTCGCGGAGCCTCTGACTGGCCGCCTTGTGGCACCCTGGCACGGCCCAGCATAAGAATAAAAACGACAGCCAAGATCGGCAGCGCAATACTCCACTGGAACAGAAAGGCGATCGAATCCGCCAAGCCTGCAATCATTTTCTGAAGGATATCCTGCGGGAACATCTGTCGGACGGCAGGATTCAGCAGTGCTTGGGGATCGCCGAATTTCTCGGCCATCGAAGGGTCGGGAAGCACCGCCGTAATATTGGTCTTCAGCCTGCTCGTCTGAATGACACCAAATATCGTAATGCCAAGCGCGGAACCAATCGTCCGGAAAAATACGACCATTGAGGTAGCAGCGCCCTTGTATTCCGGGCTAATTCCGTGCAGCGTCGCAATATTAAAGATAACGAACGACACGCCAATTCCGAATCCTACAAAAATCATGTACACCGTAACGACCCAGCGATGCGTATCGGCATCTATCGTGCCCAAGAGGAACAGCGCGATGATGAGAATCGCTGCGGACACCAGCATAATGCTGCGGAACATGAATTTAGTGACGAAACGGCCTCCAAGCACAGAGCTTGCTACGACCCCCAGCATCATTGGAGTCAACGTTTGTCCAGCAGAGCTGGCCGAGCCTCCATATACGCCCTGTACAAAGATAGGGATATAGGTCGCACCTGAAATCAGAATCGCGCCATACAGGAAGCTGCAGACTTGGCTGGCGGTGAACACTTTATTTTTGAACAAATGCAGCGATATAACCGGATTCGATACCCTGCTTTCGACGATCAGGAAGATGATCAGCAGAACGACAAAAGCAATGAATAATCCGATAATCTGTACGGAATTCCATGCGTACGTTTTTCCGCCAAGCTCAAGCGCAAACATCAGACTCAGAATCGTAGCTGCGAGCAGCAATACACCGCCCCAGTCGATTACCTGCTTCTTCGTCTCCCCAGCTTCTTTATAGAATAGTACGATAAACAAAATAGCCAGTATGCCGAACGGGATGTTAATATAAAACACCCAGCGCCAATGCCAATAATCGGTGAAATACGCCCCGGCGAGCGGACCAAACACACTCGACAAACCAAATACGGCACCGAACAATCCATTCATTTTACCCCGCTTCTCAATGGGGAAAATGTCAAAAATGACAGCAAAGCATAGCGGCATAATGGCTCCCCCGCCAATACCTTGCAACGCCCGGAACAGAATAAGCTCTGTCATGCCATTCGCTATCCCGCACAGTATAGAACCAAGCAGAAATATGCCCAGCCCTAACAAGAAAAAACGTTTCCGGCCATACATATCCGACAGCTTTCCGAAAATCGGAGTAGTTACGACGCTTGCAATCATATAGGCGGAAAAAACCCATACTAGCTGCTCGTAGCCGCCAAATTCCCCTACGATAGTAGGCATGGCCGTTGACACAATCGTCTGGTCCAGCGCCGCCATAAACAAGCCAAGCAGCAAGCCAGCTACGGTCCACGTCGTATTGGTTCTCGCTCTATCCATGTGTTGAAGCCTTCTTCCTAATGTGTCATATGATTTTTAGTATTCCCTTTTACTGTAGACACATTCAATAACGAGACTGGCTCCAGGCAGCACTCACTTCGCACGCATCAGCAGAAATAAAAAATAGGGCACACTCAGCATTGTCACGATAATGCCTGCCGGAATATCTGCCTTGAAGCTGACCGTGCGGGCAATCGTGTCTGCTGCAAGCAACAGCAATGCCCCTGTTAGCCCCGAGGCTGGCAGCAGAAGCCTGTAATCGGGTCCAACAAGCCTCCGTGCCACATGCGGACTAATCAGGCCGATGAAGAAGATCGACCCTCCAAGTGCTACACAGCCAGAAGCAATGGCAACAGCTGCAACAGCGAGCAGAATAAATTTTCGCTTGACGGCTACCCCTAGCCCTGTCGATATCTCGTAGCCTAGTTCTAAAGTGTTCAAGGTCCGGGAATGCGTGATTATATAGATGAAAAGAAAGATGACCCAAGGTAACAGCAGACCGATATAATACCATTTATCGCCCCATAAGTATCCCGCTTGCCATCGCTGGGCAAATTCATATTTGTCTTCATCGAGCTTTAACGTAAGAAATAGTGTTAACGCGCTTAATCCGACATTCATGGCAACGCCCGTCAACACGAGCCGGGTAGAAGAAGGCGCATGATTCCTTCTGTACGCCAGTAAATAAATTAGGAATGCGGCCAGCAAGCCTCCACCGAATGCCAGCAAAGGAAGGAGTGCCGCTGAGGCCATCCCTTGAATGCCCACTGTTGTAATGAACAGCAAAACCATAAGACCTGAACCCGCGCTGACACCAAGCATGCCGGGATCAGCCAGATCATTGCGAAGCAAGGCTTGCATTACGGCTCCCGATATCGCCATGCCGAAACCAACAATTGCGGCCAGAACAATACGGGGAAGGCGGAATTTGAAGACGATGAGCTGATGATCTGCTGGCCCCTGTCCGAATAACACCTGAACAACTTCAAGCGGACGCAGCGACATTTTACCCATGTTCAGACTGAGGAAGGCTCCCGCAGCCAGCAATACAAACAACAGCAGAATGAATAGTCTGGCCCTGTACAATCGAGGCAAAATCATTCGAAGGCTCTCCTTTCTCTTCTGGCAATTAATAAAAAGAAAGGTACACCAATAATTGCAAAAATGATGCCAAGTGCTGTCTCAGCAGGACGATTAATCAGTCTGCCTGCCAGATCTGCCGCGACCATGAGTACGCCGCCATAAACGGCTGCTGCCGGAATAATATAACGATAATCTACACCAACAAAGAAACGCACAATATGCGGTACAATTAGACCTACGAATCCGATTGGTCCTACTAGCGTAACTGACACTCCCGCAAGCAGAAGCACCGCAAGTGTAGCTAACAGCTTTACGAGAACCGTGCGCTGCCCAAAGCCTTTTGCAATCTCTTCACCTAAGCTAAGAATCGTGATGGAGCGCGCGATAAAAAGAGACAAAGCCAACCCGCCAAGAAACCAGGGGGCGGTGAGCTTAAGTTCGGTCAATGTCGCACCCGCTACACTGCCCGATGTCCAATAAGCTAGCGCTTTTCCAACACCATAATTCAATGAAACGAATGAACCCATTGCTCCAAACAACAGGGTAATGGACATCCCAGCCAATACAAGTCGCTGGGGCGTCATCCCTCGACGGTTCAATGATGCAGCCAGGTAGGTTAAGCCTGCTCCCATAGCTGCTCCGGCGAAGCTAATGAACAGAGAGCCTGTATATAACTGGTTCGGGATAAAAGCCAAGGATATGGCCATTGCGAACGCCGCGCCTGCGTTCACCCCCATTAATCCTGAATCGGCTAACGGGTTGCGAGTGCTGCCTTGCATCACGGCCCCTGCCAAAGACAGACTCATACCAGCAACAATATCGGCTAGCGTGCGAGGAATGCGAAGCGAGTGAATGATCTGATGCTCGGTCAGGCTAGGGTCAAAGTAGAACACTGCCGTCCATGCCGTAGACAAGTTCATGCTTGCAGCTCCGAAAGAGAGAGAAGCTGCTGCCGCTAATAGCAGCAACAGCACCCCGATGATCATATATAGGCCAAAGAACGGCCTGCCGCCCAGATGAGGGAGGACAGCTGTTTGGTCCGCATTACTCGTCTTCTCCTTAGTTTTTCCCATCTGCCGCCAGCAACTTCTCGACGATAAAATCAAGCTGCTTGTCGAGGGAATAAATATCAGAGTAATAACAGAAGCCAAATTCAATCTCGATGACTCTTCCTTGTTTAACCGCCGGAACACTTTGCCAAATCGCATTATCCGACAGATCATCTGCCCCGTCCCACACGGAACGGATGACATAATCACCCAAATATTTAGGCAGCACTTCCATAGATACCGATCCGCCGCTTCCTTCGTTGGCTACGTCTATTTTCTTCTGAACGATTTCCGGCGCCTTCATTTCCAAATATTCATACACAATCTGGGAGCCCCGCCCGTAGAGCTTGCTCTCCACGACTGCCATATCCTTCTTGCCGCCTTCAATAATGGATACAGTCCGATCCAAAATACCCGCAGCTGCGAGCTTCTTCTTCCCTTCTTCTACTTTACTATGGAAATTATCCAGCAGCGTCTTTGCTTCTTGCTCCTTGCCGAATACTTTACCGATCATCGCCACACGTTCATCCGTCGTCATACGGTCAAAGGGAACAACTACGGTTGGCGCAATATCTTTAAGCTTGTCATACGTATCCGTAGAAGGAACAAGAATCAAATCTGGCTTTAATGCCATAATTGCCTCCGGATTCGGTTCAAACCATTGCCCCAATGCTTCTATACCTTCCAGATCGCCAGCGAAGGCTGCCCCGTCATAGACATCCGAAGTTCCTACAGGCTTAATGCCAAACGCGACAAGGTCTCCTTGCAGATAGAGCACGACAACCCGCTTCGGATTAGCCGGGACGACCACATCTCCTACGATGGTAGTTATGGTTCTCGTCTGCGCTTCTTTATTCACATTGGCCTCTGCTGATCCAGTATCCGCTGGAGCCGCTGTTGCAGAAGCTGCTGGCGGATTAGAGCCCGTTAAGTTAGAGCCGCTATTCGCTGCTCCGCAAGCACTTAGCAGCAAGGTTATGCTGAGCATAAGCGCCAATATTAAACTTGATTTCGTAGTTCTTTGCATGTGTGAAGACCCTCCAACTGTTTTATGTTGATAATGATTATCATAATCATCAACATTATAACGTTGAAGTGAGCTTCTGCCAATGGAAAATCCGGAGATGCTAAATGGACGATCATCCGACCTGCCCTGCTGTCTGGCTGCCTTTCGGTATCGAATTGGCGATTGTCCAGTGAACTTGCGGAACAAGCGGCTGAAGTAATAGACATCCGGATAACCTACTTCGACAGCGATATCACGGAGTGAAGCATCGGTACCCCGCAGCAGCTCTTCCGCATGACGGAGCCGGAAACGGATTAAGTATTCGATCATACTTGATCCCGTCTGCCCCTTGAACCGCATCGACAGGTGGCGGGGACTATAATTAAATTGCTCTGCGATCGACTCGAGCGATAAATTTTGCCGGTAATGATCTTCTATATAGTGAACTACTTGTCCAATGAGATCGGGTTCGCGAGCAGTAACTCCTTGCACTCTCAATTGCTTCAACATTTCATATATGAATTGATAAAATAACCCTTTGATTTGAATGCGCTCTAGCGGACTCGCCTGCGTCCAGACTTGCTCCATGGCAATCAGATGGTAGTGAAGCGGCAAAGGCTCGAGAGGCTCAAAGCCATATTGCATCTGAAACGGATTGCTGCGCTCCGTAAGCCTCGCTATATCCTTCCTTCCTGGCAGAGCGGCTCTATAAAACAACAGAAAATATTCAAACATTTCCTTGGCCTCGATGTCTAGGCGCATGCCTTTACCGCCATGCCACATAAAATGACGGTTCGCTGCATAATCCATGCCATCCAGACTAAGCATAGCTGAACCACGCACGCTATAGATAAACCCGCTTGCGGGCAGTATGTAAGCTTGAAGCTTGTCTCCCGGATTCATTACGGAATGACGAATATCCAACACTTTAACAGCAGCATAATTCCATAGAGTCATATGTTCTTCCAGCTTCATCAGGCATTCCACTCCAATCGACTCCACAATCGGTTCTGGAGTCACTACTTCCTTCATAATTGATAATGATTATCAATTACACTTTATAGTATTAAGCAGTTGCCCCTTTTTGTCAACGTTTCATCGACCGGCACAATACAGGAATCAGCATCACTTTTCATTTATTTACTCCAATGACGAATTTCCCATAACGGATTCGGGCAATATATATTTCGAAACTGCGCTGCAATGCAGCAGGCTTCCACAATAAGAGAGGGAGTGTACATCGATGACTCAACATGATGACCGGGATCGAATCGATAATGACAACGATACAAGTACTGGAGAAGCCGTTGGAACGGTAGGCGGCGGCGCTGTTGGAGCTGTCGTAGGTTCCGCTCTAGGTCCTGTCGGCACCGTTGTAGGCGGCATCGTAGGCGCAGCGCTTGGCAACAAGGCTGGCGAAAATGTAGATGATGCTAATGATGATGACGATAACGACCACCGTAGAGATTAAAGGAACATCCGACATCGATTAGCGAGGGAAACAGGCAGACAGATTTAACTATCGGCTGGTATAACTCCCAAAAGCAGCACCCCCGAATATGATGTTCGGGGGTGCTGTTTTTGGGCCTCTGCCAAAACTGGATGATGCTTCTGCTAGAGGAACAGCATGAGTTGAAGTGACAGGGGGCCTTCTTTTTGCTATAGAGGTTAGAAAGAAATAGCAGTTGAACCCAGTGGTACCATTACTCATATTGTTTTATAATGGAATCATCAGACCATGAAAAAGCTAGGACGAAATGATCCCTGTCATTGCGGAAGCGGCTTGAAATACAAAAAGTGTTGTATTGATAAAGACGAGGCCGGGAATGTAATCCCTCTAACTTCCGCGCAGCCAGCAGTACCTAAAGCTGCTGCAGCTTCTTCCGGCCGGAAAGAAATAGAACCAATTGAATCTGTGTAACCGAGAGGAACTGGGATGGGTCTCAAACAATTTAAAAAGTGGTATCTCATTTTTTCGTTTATTCTATCTATATTTATTGTCTTCGTAACTATCCTAAGCTTTACTTCGGTTTCCAAGGATGTTAAAGCACCGCTTGACGCTATCGCTCACTACATTTTATGGTTCTATGTTATTGAGTTAGCAGCGCTGTTCTTGCTCGCTAAAGACGCCCGGACATTTTTCAAAGAGCAGTGGCTCAGTTTATTGGCTGTTGGAACCTCGATCTCCGCCACACAGCTTCTGGAAGGTGTCGTTGGTATCGGTTCATTAACCGGACTAAAAGCCTTCAAGGGAGTAAAATCCTTTAAATCATTCAAATTGTTTAAATTCACCAAAGGCATGAAGCTGGTTAAATCGTATAAAATCGGTAAAAAAGCTTCAAAAGCGGCAAAGGAAGTTGACCTGCTGGAAAAATCGTAATTGTATACGGCTAAAACGCAATAACACCTTCAAAACTAGCCCATTGTATGACAGGGAGTTGGTATTTGAAGGTGTTTTTCTCGTGCTTTGCTTCAAAAGGCCAAAGTCAAAAAAAGTCCAAATAGCCAATTGACAAATAAAGGATGGCTTTGTATAATAAAATCAATTAATATCCAACGTTGGTTATTCACTGTTGTTTAAACAATTGGAGGCATCACCATGACTAATCTCATCGTCCTGTCCCTGCTTCGGATGCGTCCCATGCATGGCTATGAAATTCAGCAGCTTGTCCAGACTAACCGGATGGATACATGGACCAATTTGCTTTCGGGCTCCATCTATTACGCACTTAACAAAATGGAGCAAGACGGACTAATTCTGACGGAGGCCGAGGAACGAACAGGCGCACGGCTGCGCAAAATTTATGCCATCACTGAAAAAGGTGAAATGCACTTTCAACAGACGGTTCGGGATACGTTAACTATTCCTCCCCATTCCGTTAAGTCAGACTTCTCGCTTGGACTATCCTGGATCGAGAGCATTCCGAAGGAGGAAGCCCTTGGACTGCTGGAGCAAAATGTAAAGCAGGTTGAGCAAACCTTAGCGGAATGGCATTTCGGCAAACAGATTAAGAGCCAGTATGGCCTCTCTCCTATCGCCGAAGCCTCTTTCGACAATGCTATGAGTTTATTAGAACAAGATATTCGTTATTTAAAGACTGTTATTGCTCTGCTGCAGCAGCAGTAGCCGCATTACTTCAATGCGGCTTTCATTTTACCCCTATATCCAACATTGGATAAATAACATTGGGCAAAAGGAGCGAAATACAAATGGAACATTCATTGATTGAGGCGCACGGTCTGGTTAAAGCTTATGGAAAACGAACCATAGTCGGAGGTTTGGATCTGACAATCGGGAAAGGCGAAGTGCTTGCCATCATCGGTCCAAACGGCGCAGGAAAATCTACTGTACTGGATCTGTTATTGGGTTTGCGCCAGCCAGATTCGGGTCGTGTCACCTACTGGACTCGCCATCCCCACCGGCATATCGGCTTGCAGCTGCAGTCGACACCATTTTTCCCCGGATTCAATGCATTGGAGAATTTACGAATGTTCGCAGCCTTCTATGGCATGAGGATGAAAGACAGACAACTGCTGGCTCTTCTCGGCAAATGCGGACTTGGCGAATCTGCCAAAACGGATGCCTCCCGATTATCCGGCGGTCAACAGAAACGGTTGGCGATCGCCATGACGCTTGTACATGACCCGCAACTAATCTTTCTAGATGAACCTACGGCAGCACTTGATCCAAGAGCCCGTCGAGAGATTCGAGATTTAATCGGAATGCTGGCCAGCTCCGGTACGACGGTCGTGTTCACATCTCATGATATGGAGGAGGTGCAGAAGCTGGCCACGCGAATTGTGATGATTCAAGCCGGAGCTATTCAAGCTTCAGGTACAGCTGATGAATTGTTGTCCCAGCATCAAGTCTGCAGCCTGGAAGAGTTATATATCAAGTTAACTGAAGTTTAATCCATTCATATTTAAACTTAGGAGGAATGACAATGTTCACGATATTCAAAACGATGTTAGCCGGTATTTTCCGTGATGGCCATACACTATTCTGGACGATCCTCTTTCCATTAGCCATGCTTGCCGGATTAGGATTATATTTTGACAATCAAGCTTATTCCGAAAGGCTGCTAGGGGGAGTGTTAACGACCAATGTTCTGTTTGGCTCTGCAATGGTCACGGCATTTAACGTAATGGCACAACGCAATAGGGGCGTTTACAAGCTGCTCCGCGCCACTCCATTCAAGACTTCTGCTTTCATTACAGCAATGACAGGAGCAAGAACGGCACTGACACTCATCGTAAGCGGCTGCGTAATTCTAATGGGCGTGATTATACTCGGAGTTTCCCTTCATGCACTCAGTCTGTTGATGATGCTTATCGTACTGCTTGCGGGAACGGTCTGCTTTACTGCCATTGGATTTATAGCTGCCAATCTCTCCCGGGACGAGAGCAACGTCAACATGATCTCCAACCTGATAAGCTTCCCCATGCTGTTCACCAGCGAAGCATTCTATAGCTTACAGAACGCTCCGGGGTGGGTTCAATTGCTCGGAAAACTCCAGCCTTTCTCTTATTTCGTAGAGGCTATGTCTATAGCGATTAGTCCTGAAGGAGCATTCGCAGACATCGTAATGCCGCTCCTCATTCTAATCGGATTTTGCATCCTCTGCTTGGCCGTTGCCATCCTTACGTTCAGATGGGATTCAGAACGAGCAGCAGGCAGAAGATTTCGGCAGAAACAGACTTCGTCCTACTAAATGTCGCAACCAACCTCCACTAGCGCTTCATTCCATGACGGTTATGAACCTTCGCAGATTTCGCTACCAATCGAGCATCTCCCATAAAGAAACATGCAATAAAGCCAAGTCCAACTAACACCATACCGATTAGGAATACATGAGCTAGAGCATCGCTAAATACACGCTGAAGACCGATTAGCCCTTCAGGGGATAAAGAGGCTCTGACGGCGGGATCAAGGAGTGCCTGCTTAACATGCTGTACTTGGCCCGAAGGAAAGATGTCGAGCTCCCCCTGAAGCTCCTTCACTCCCGAAGACATTTGTTTAGCCTGCAGACTGCCTAACACACTGACTCCAATGGTCCCTCCAATCGAACGAAAAAACTGTGAGGATGAGGTGGCGGCTCCTCTTGAGGAGCTGTCGACCGCACTCTGCGCAGCGGTGCCAACAGTTGGATAGACCGCTCCCATTCCAAGTCCTGCTACAATCATATAGATGATGATCTGTGTCTGCGTCGTGTCTGTCGTTATCTGGCTAAGCAGAAAAAATCCAACCGTCATAAGCATCATGCTTGGGATCAGAATCGCCCGGTAAGAAAGTCTGCTCATCAGACGCCCGCCAACAATAGAAGTGACCGTTACGGCAAGCATAAGCGGCGTTAAAATATATCCGGCAATAGACGATTTTACGCCAATGACACCTTGAACGAACAGCGGAATGAACACAATGGCGCCAAACAAGCCAGCACTCATGAAAAACCCAGTAATATTACCAAAAGCAATGGCCCGGATTTTGAAGAGATGCAGCGGAATAATCGGCTCCTTCACCTTCGTCTCTATCCACAAGAATAGAGCAAGCAGCGCAGCGCCACCGGCTAAAAAAACCAATATTCCGGGAGAATTCCACGCATACCGGGTCCCGGTTCCCGTACTCTCACCGCCGCCGCTAAGCACCAAGGCTAGCAAAAGCGATACAATGGCAAGGCTCAGCGTAACGGCTCCCCACCAGTCGATTGACCGTTTCTCTGCGTTCTTGCTTTCTTTCATTGTCACAGCCAACAGCAGAAACACGACAAGACCAATTGGCAGATTCACAAAGAAAATCCACCCCCAGTTCCAATACTCGACAATAACGCCGCCCAGAGTCGGTCCAAAAACGCTGGATATCGCAACGACTGCACTCAGCAAGCCCATAAACTTCCCTCGTTTATCAGGAGGATAAATATCCGCCACGATAGTCATCGCTATCGGCATAAGAGCACCTGCCCCCAAACCTTGAATACCCCGGAAGAGAATAAGCTCAGGCATACTTTTCGCAAGCCCGCATAAAGCAGAGCCTATAAGAAATAAGGACAGTCCGGCCAAAATAATTTTCTTGCGCCCTATTAAATCTGCCAACTTACCGTAAATCGGCATCATCGTGGTCGAAGCCAGCATGTAGACGGTGAACACCCAGCTGTAGTACGAAAAGCCGCCTAACCGGCTGATTACCGTCGGCATAGCAGTCGATACGATGGTCTGATCTAATGAGGATAGGAATAGACCGAGTAACAGTGCGATTGTAATGTACGCTGTTTTCCGTTGATCGTATGGCATTTGTTCATACTCTCCTTTATCAATTTTGAATAACCAAAAATCAACACAGTGTTGCATTAACGTCGACGTGTAGCTATATTAAAATAAAGAAAAGAAAGCGGCAACCAACAATAGAAAGAGCTAGTGTCGCATTATCGACACCGGAAGCAAAGCTGTTGCACAAAACCGAAACATGACACAAAGGAGCTAGAAATGTCTATTAACCCTATGCAGCTTGATCCGCGCGTTAAACGAACCCATCATCTCATTCGAGATGCCCTGCTGTCGTTGATGGATTCGAAAGGCTTCGATCACGTCACGGTTCGGAATATTACGCAGCATGCTGAGATCAATCGGGCCACGTTTTATCTGCATTATGAGGACAAATACGATTTATTGAAAAAAATTGTAAATGGCATGCTGGATGAATTTGCTGCTGCGTTCCAGCTGCCGCCCGACTTTGAAGCTGCTGATTTTGTTCAGGATGCGAATACGCCTCCTGAATCCTTCATTCGCCAGTTCCAGCATATAGCGGAGCATGCTGCATCTTACCGGGTGATGCTTGGTCCGAATGGCTTGCCTGGCTTCTCCTTGCGAATGGAGGACATCATCCGGGAATCCCTGTACCGGCGATCCGTAATTGCACAGCCCAACGACCAGCAGGTTACGATGCCGCGGGATATTATCGTCCGTTATGTGACTTCGGCTCATCTGGGAATTATTATGTATTGGCTGGAAAACGACATGCAGTATTCTCCCAAGTACATGGCAACGCAGCTCATACGTTTGCATGAGCACGGCTCGACTCATTTTTTCAAAGGGAATGCTTGATGAAAATAAATAAAGACCCATAACCTCGTAGGGTTATGGGTCTTTATTGCGATACTAAGTCTCTATTTGTCCTAACACTGCTTTGGATAAATTCTTACTTTACCCACCTGCTCGCCTTTAGGAATGCTTATAATCTCCGAAAAAGGTTCAATGCCCTCAAACGTATCGCTGTCAATATAAGAGGACGCTGTTCCAATGATTTCACCCTGCGGATTATACACACTAGTTACAACATCGAGATCAGTGTTTAAATTCCCAGACATAATCTCACCGATTACTTTAATTTCATCCTGTTCTTCGAATTCATTGTATTCGAGGTAAGCAGTCGTATTAATTTCAACACCATATTTCTGTTCAAGTACTTCTAATCTTTCTACCGATAGACGATTGCTCATAGGTATTCTCCTTTAATTGAGGACTTTAGGTAAACTACCAGTGAAATTCGACAAATTGCTGCTCAAGTTCTACACAACCAATATAAAATACGACAAAACTTCCATCAATTCCTTCCCGCTTATAAAACAAAATGCGACAGTATTAATAAAGAAAAGAAACACCACCCGATCGGATGGTGTTCCTCTTGTAACAATTATTTAGTTAGGCCAGAATCTTTCAGGAACTGCTTGGCAACGTCAGTATATTCTTTCTTGTTGATATCGACTTCAGCATTCAGCTTTTGCAAGGTTTTATCATCCAGCTTTGCCGTAATATTATTCAAAATCGTAGCGATATTCTCATCCTTATCCAACGTTTCCTGACGGATAACCGGCGCTACATTATATGGCGGCCACAGCTGTTTGTCGTCCTTGAGTACGACTAGATCCGGATTTAGCAGATCACCGTCTGTTCCGAAAGCAATGGTAGCTTGAGCTTCGTCATTCAGTACCACACGATACTTAACACCATAGTCAAACAGCTTGAGGCTCTTGAACTTAAAGTCGCCATATACGCGATTCATACCGAGCAGTCCGTCCTCGCGTTCTTCAAATTCCGGAACAGCCGCGAAGTTGATTTCGCCAGCTTTGGCTTGCAGATCAGACAGCGTAGTGATACCGTACTTTTCAGAAGCTGAGCGCGAAATCGCTATCGCTTGCGTGTTATTTGCCTGGGAAGGATCCAGCCAGACGAGATTGAACTCTTTTTTGTAATAATCTGAAACCCGGTCATATACTTGCTTCGGGTCTGGAAGCGGCTTCTCATTCAGAATATTCAGCAAGCCAGTGCCTGTGTACTCCGGATAAACATCGATCTCACCTTTTTTCAGCGCTTCATGAGCAATCAGTGTACCCCCCAGGTTAAGCTTACGATCAACTTTAATACCCGCATCCTCCAGTGCCAACGCAAAGATCTCTCCTAGCAGAAGCGATTCTGTAAAGTTCTTGGAACCAACGACGACCTTTTTCTTGGACGACCCATCTCCGCAGCCAGCTGCAACAGTCGCTAAGGCGATGATTAATACAAGTACTAGCAAGCTCGTTTTTTTCTTTTTCATAGTTACCCCTCCGTATTTGCTTGATAAATGATAAATCGATTAACAAAGCTATATGAGTAAAGCCATGGATGTCAGAACTAGGAAGAGGATCAACACGTAAATACGTATTGAACTGGAACACCATTCAGCAAAACAATCTCCCCTTTATTATCATTTAATGATAATTCCTTATTACAATAATTTCTTCTAATATAGCACCCCGCCAAAATCATGTCAATCGCATAAGGTTACTTGGTTTTAAATTTATTTTGCTCCGCCCTGCGACATCAGTCAGGGAATACATGCAGGCAAAACAAAAATCCACAACCCGATGCAGTTGTGGACGGTCGCCTATCCCTCTATCCGTAAAGAAATACTCACTTTAAATAAATCCCCATCGACTTCAATATTGAGATGCCCCTCATGAAGATCGACGATTGATTTGGCAATAGCCAGCCCAAGGCCGGAGCCTTCTGTATGACGCGAAGAATCGCCCCGCTTGAACCGTTCAAACAGCTCATCGATATTTTCGCTGATCTCATATTTGGATACATTTTTAAACGATACAATGACTTGATTAGAGACGGTCTGTGCCGTTATATAAACGCGCGAGTTCTCCAAGGAATACTTCAAGATATTGCCGATTAAATTATCGAATACACGAAATAGCTTCTGCCCGTCAACAAATGCATACACCGGCTCTTCCATGTTAGGCAGCCGAAATTGAAGGCTGGAATCGTTAATCGTATCATCATATTCCGCTAATGTCTGCTGCAGCAGCTGAATAAGATCAACCTTTTCCTTGTTTAACTCTACATTTCCGCTAGCCATTTTCGAAACCTCAAACAAATCATCAATCAGCACCTTTAACCGTTGTGATTTTTGGTCAATGATCTCGATATAGGTGATTCTCTCCTCATTCGATAACTCTCCCCTTTTCAATAGCTCGGTATACGTAATGATAGAGGTTAACGGTGTACGAAGGTCATGGCTTACATTGGTAATGAGCTCGGTTTTGAGGCGTTCGCTCTTCGCCTGCTCGTTCTGCAGCGTTCTTACACCAGCATTTAACACATTAATATTACCGGCAAGTATGGCTAGCACCGAATTGCCCGATACCGGCAGCTCCTGTCCTAAATTTCCAACAGCCAGTTCATTCGCTTTGAAGGCAATACGGTTAAAATATCCGATTCGTTTGATAAGAAGCAGCATAATTGGAAGTCCTACAATTAAAAGAAGCAGCAAATATAGGAGCGTAAAATCAGAGTCAATGGCCAGCATGATGGATGCAAAGCCTAGACCGAATATAAGCAACAACATGGCAAACAACTGCACACCTATACTTTTATTAAGAAAAGAATCACTAAGGCTGCGCTTAATTTGCTGTAAGCCTGTCTTTATACGCTGCCCTGTTTTATTAAGAAGCCCTCTTTCCCATTCTTTCTTGGCACACGGCCATTCCTTTAAATGTGTCGCCGTAAAATTCGCCTGGGTGAGGGCAGCAACTACACAAACCGATGCCAATGCCAGGTTGATAAACATGTTCCAGCCATACAGAAAAGGATCACTGAATACGTAAAGAAATTGATCCTTCATCATAAACAGAAACATCATAGCTCCTAACCCTGTCAGCACGATAAACATGACTCGCACGTCAATTGGCAGCTTATTGTAATAGGGGGCCAGTCGTCCAATCCTTGCAGGAATTTCTTTCGCTTTCCTTATACAGATGAAACATAAAACAAGAGCGAATAGACTTAAGAGAGTATACGCCCATAACGTGATTTGCTCCCTTTGATACTTATTGTATTGAAATGTAATGAGGCTGGATGGAGACAATCCTACCCCAATCTCTCCTTGAAACGAAACGTTTTTATTCTCTAATTGAGTATTTCTTGGAATATAGTAAGCTCCAGAAAGCTCCATAGGAATGGAATAGCTTATTTTGAATTTCATATTGTTGGCGTTCATTTGTTCTATCGCCGATTCAATCCCAGCCGTATTCAAATTTGAATAGACTTGATCCGATCCGCTGCTTTTAAAATAATATTGAAATTGCCCCTTCAGTCTTAAATATTCCGGATAATATTCTTCCCTTTCCTTGTAAAAAGCTTCAAGCTCCTTTTCTTTTTCATTCCTCACCTTTACCCGAACATACTCGTCTTCTGTAAATACTTTCTTAATGTCGGCAATCTTTTTATCTCTTTCGGACACGAGAATATCCGATGCCTCTTGGTTATTTTCTGATAGTGCCTCTTTAATCCGTATCTGATATTCATCATTAACAGAGGTAATTGATTGCGTCACATCATCTCCTGATCTATACCGGTAATCATTAACTTCATCCTCGGACACCGTTATCGACTTTTTCACTTCCACCAATGGAATAAGATTGAGCTCAAACATGTTTAAATACTGAGCGAATCGATCCAGTTCATTTCGGAATTGCACCGTGTGAAAATAATCGCGTTGAACATAATTAGAGCCGAAGCCGGATACGATTAAGAGCCCGCTGACTCCAAAAGTAAACAGAACTGCCCATACTCCAATGCTTAATTTATTTTTCCATTTTGTAACCAATCCCCCACACCACCTTTAAATAAGTTGGATTTTTCGGATCAATTTCGATTTTTTCCCGGATTTTGCGGATGTGAACGGCCACCGTATTTTCTGCGTTGTAGCCAGGCTCTTTCCATACCCGCTCATAGATTTCATTAATCGAGAATACCCGGCCGGCATTGGTCATTAATAATTCAACGATTTTATATTCAATGGGGGTAAGTTTGACCGGCTCTCCATGGACGGCTACTTCTTTCCCCGCTTTGTCTAAAATAAGTCCTCTCAAATCAATCACCTTCTTAATGCCTTCATACGTACCCAGAGTCACATATCTTCTCAACTGGGACTTCACACGGGCAACGAGCTCCATCGGATTAAAAGGTTTGGTTACATAGTCGTCCGCCCCCATATGGAGGCCTAATATTTTGTCACTATCTTCGCTTTTTGCGCTAAGTATAAGGATCGGTATGTTTTTCTTCTCACGAATTTTGTATGTAGCGGCAATCCCGTCCAATCTAGGCATCATTAAATCCATAATAATGAGATGAATGGGATGTTCGTTAATGATCTCTAATGCCTCCATCCCATCCTTTGCTTTCAGCACCGTAACACCTTCGTTTTTCAAATAAATTTCGATTACATCCCGTATTTCTTTATCATCATCCACAACGAGTACAAAAAAGTTGTCCATCGTTCACTCCTCTTTCCAGAAGTCATCTTTCACTATCTTAATCGTAACCGGAAGATATTAACATATATTGATGATAATTATGAAGGACTTCTTAATATTTACGTCGGTTGCACTTAAATACAATAAAAAAAACCGCCTTGTGAAAAGGCGGTTAGCTAACGAACAGGATAACTACTTTCAGGATTTCATTCTTAAATTTGGAACTGAGAGCGGAATAACAATGCTTATTAATAGAGTTATACTCCTATTATTCTGGAGTGTAATTATACAAATCGTTTTGAGTATATGAATTGAAAATCCTTTCATAGAGCTTAGGTTACCTGAGTTTCCAATGTAAATAGATGATAAGCTCACTATTTTGTAAACAGTCCATCGTTTATGCTCATACCTTTATCATTTCAAACGTATGAACGCTAGTGAACGGACCCTCTTTACCAACTTCTCGGAGTTTCATCAAATAATAAGTGCCCTTGTACGGTCCTTCTGTTGCTGAAATCGACTTATTCTTACTGGCCTTAAGCTCAGCATCAATTGAACTGGAGAACTGATTTTTTTCATAGAACTGTTTGCTTTTCTCTGCGTCTTGCATAAGTGCATAGATTGTACTTAATACAATGTCTTTCACCTTTTCTTCCTCTTGAACCCACACGCTAATTCTATCAATTTCTCCTGTTCGAGCGTTCGTTGCTATGGTCAAGCTGTAGACAAACTTAACAGACGAAGAATCCTTAACAGACTTTGAGGTATTATACACTTTAGAATTAGAGTCTTTATTATATAGATTCTCCGTAAATGTCAAAGTTTCAAAACCCACATAATAAGAGGAATCGAGCCCAGTCTGTTTCAATCCATCGTTAAAATAACGGATGGTCTGCTGAAGTGCTTCTATCGCTTTCGGATTCGTTAGCTGTAATTCCTCGGATTGCGCCAGAAGGAAAGTGGGGGACTTTTCTTGCGGTCTTGTTCCCATCACTTTGCTGCCAGTCTTGTCCATTACATTTTTTATAAAAGCGATTGCCTCCGCTCTAGTTAGCAAGCCTTTTCCTTCATAGCCTTCAAGGGTTGCGGAGGATTTACCCTTCGACAGCCCTTTATTCAGCAGATAAGAAATCGCATCGTTACCCATAAAATTCACACCACGGGTACCCACGATTATCTCTGCCACAGTCTGACGGCTAATCGGAGCAACATAGGTAGATAAAACAGGCAGATTATGCTGATGTGCGACTATGTAATAGGGAGCTGACCACCGTTGATTTTCAAGCGGACTTACCGTAATACCAAATGCTCGTACTAATAATACAATGAACTCCTCTTCCGTCACGATCCGATCCGGCCTAAACGTATCATCTTCATATCCTTTGACAATATTTTGTTCGACACCCCATTGAATCGCCTCATATCCCCAGAACGTGGCATCGACATCCTTAAATGTTTTTGATTGCGCATTAGCACTGGCCGCTCCGAATAAAACAGTAAGCAGTACGGCACTCATTACAAATCTTGTGAACTTCAAAATAACCCTTCCTTTCAATCTTGCTTCTCTCTCTTCCATTCAACTAAATCTGTCTAGCATTAAAATACAAATGTTTCCTTTCCTATTCTAATGGAACCCTCATACGGACGCTACTTAAATATAGGCTAGAGCATGAAGCAGCATAAAAAGAGAGGACGGAACCGGCACAAGCCAGCTCCATCCCCTCCTCTTAGATCTCATTTACACGTAAACGTTCAATTCACGAATCGACCACCAGCTTGTAGCCGTCCCAGTCTGCACGAGCTTCAAGTAACGAGCGTTTTGCCCGGCAAACTGCGCAGTTACAATCGGCCCTGAGCCATTGCCGCTTGCAATAACTCCAGACCAATTCACACCATCATTCGAAACGTATACTTCGTATCCACGAGCGTAATCGTTATCACTCCCGGTTGAATCCATCACAATTTTATTGAAGCTTCGAACCGCAGCCATATCGACGATAATGGCCTGACCGGGCGCCATTGCCGCGCCTGTACTCCATCTTGTCGCCATGCTGCCATCCAGCAGATTGGCCGCAGCATCACCACTAGAAGGTGTCGAGGACGCCGTCCAGCCTGTACGGTCGAGCACGGTAGTACCGCCTGCCGATGGTGTCGTTGCCGATGCCGTGTTGCTGTTTGCAGATACGTTTCCAGCCGCATCCTTTGCTTTTACCGTATAGGTATACGGAGTAGAAGCCGCTAATCCAGTATCGCTGTATGTCGTTTGAGTTGTTGCGCCTACGACCGCACCGTTGCGGTAAACATCGTAACCTGTTACGCCTACATTATCTGTCGAGGCCGTCCAGCTTAAATTAACCTGACCGGCTGATACAGCTGCTGCCGTCAAACCTTGCGGCGCGCTTGGCGGCTGCGTATCAACACCTGCACCAGCCGTACCGTATACGTTTAACTCACGAGCAGACCACCAATTGGACACGGTACCCGTCTGCACGATACGAATATAACGGGCGTTTTGTTCGGTAAAGCTTATCGTCAAGACCGGACTTGTTCCAGCGCCTGTTGCAACAGCACTTCCCCAATTGGAACCGTCTGTGGAGACGTAAAGCTCATAGCCGCGGGCATAATCGTCATTGCTGCCGGTAGAATCCAATACAACCTTCGAGATCTGATTGACCGCTTTCATATCCACTGTCAATGATTGTCCCGGCTGCATGGCAGAACCGGTACTCCAGCGGGTAGCCATACTGCCGTCGAACAGATTAGCAGCCGCATCGCCGCTAGATGGCGAAGAGACACCCGTCCAGCCGGAGCGGTTAAGAGCAGTTCCGGTTCCTCCGCCTTGCAGAGTCGTTGCCGTCGCAGCAGCGCTGACAGCAGATACATTGCCTGCAGCATCTTTTGCCGCAACTGTGTACGTATAGGCCGTTGAAGCTGTCAGTCCGTTATCGTTAAAAGAAGGCTGCGCCGCCGCTCCAATCAAAGTACCGTTACGGTAGACGTTATAGCCGGTTACACCGATATTATCCGTCGAAGCTGTCCAGCTCAGATTGATTTGGCTTGACGATACTGCGGTTGCCGTCAGATTCTGCGGTACACTTGGCGGCTGCGTATCGACAGATCCGTTGCCTGTAAATTCGGACAACGTCTGACGCATCGCTTCCGCAGGCGAATTCGCATATACTTTTCCGCCGAGGTTATTGATGATATGCGTAATTTCGCTGCCGCTTGTGCCTGACAGCCAGATCGTCGTTGCATGGTGGATCTTGATACCTGGGGAGTTAGGCACCTCGATTGCACTGTTCAGCTTAACTGCCGCATCGCGGAAAAATGAGTAGACACCAAGGCCCCATGCCTCATGATTCGTAACCGTATCCGCAACCTTATAGGAAGCATAGCCGTTAACCGTTCCTCCGTTACTCATCCAGTCCGACTGGTTCGGCACATCATAAGGAATTTCGGATTGATAGAAGTATAAACGGCCGTTATTCCCGTTCCATATCGTCTGATATTCGTTATGATGCTCGTTAAACAAGCCATACAAGGTGACGTTGTTGCCGTTAACGATGAGGCCGTTTTTGGACACATTCGTCGTCCATGCAGCTCCCGCTCCATGATCAGCTCGCCACAGCCAGAAATGATCGCCGATCACATCATTGCTGTTAATCTCGATACCAACATCGTTTCGCCCGGCAGTTGCGCCTCCTGTTCTTACCGTAATGTCATGCAGCGAGACTGGATTAGCCGCGTGAGATATAGCGCTGCCTGCTGTGCCGATTTTGACCAGCGTTGCAGAATTGACTGGGCCGGCGTCAATCATCAGACCAGCAAGCTTTACCCCGTCAACATCGGCAACATTGATTGCCGATGTTCCTTGATCCGGAATAAGCGTCGGCATGCCAATTCCAAGAATAACCGTATTCGGGTTGTTAACCTGAATCGCCTGGCTTAAATGATAGATGCCAGGTGTGAACAGCACATGCTTGCCTTGTGCCAGAGCTGCGTTAATCGTCGCAGCAGTAGATTGATCTGAGCGGGCGATGTAGAACTGATCGATTGAAAGCGATTGGCCTGGTGTCGAGCCATTCGCCCAGCTGACGCCTTGCGTATTCGTCGTCAGCGATGGCACGAACACGCGGTAACCGCCGGCGTTATCTACATAAAGATAAGGCTTCTCCCGCATAATTGGTGTTTTTTCCACTACTGTATACGGAGGATCAGGGAAGTTGCCAGTTGGCGCATTGTTATTGCCTACAAACACCATGTTCCAGACGCCGTTTGTCCAATTTCCCCATTGGCTGTTGCGGGAAAACCATTGTTGTTGCGATGCCGGAACTACAGCCCCGTCAACGATAGAGTCGGCAAGGAAGCCGCCGCTTGCCCAGCCTGCGTTCCAGTTGTTATCAAAGTCGAACAGGTGCAGCTCCCCTTTAATATGCAGACGGCGCAAAGGTGCGGCTTGCGAAACCGCAATCTGCGTCGTGCCGCTGGACGGCGTGATCGTCAAGTTCTCCATACTCCGCCAAAAATTCCGGGTCGCATTGCCATTATCCCAATCCGCGTTCACATTAACGCCGCCGTTAATGTTGACGTCACCCGGATTTTGGCCCAGACCCGCCACATGCGTGTAAAAGCCTACATTAAAATTTACATTATAAGAACCAGGCTTAAATAGAAACGCATAGCGGTCACTGGAAAATTCATTCGACTCCAATGAGGTGAATGCCGCTCCGGTAACATTCTGAATGTCGGCAGCTGGCGTAGACGGATCAAACACATACACATTCGGGCCAAAGATCGTATTATTAGCCGAGGAAGGCGGCAGTGCAGCCTCCGCCTTTGGAGCCGGAACAGCGATCAATCCAGCTACGATGGCCATAACGGAAAGCAAAGCGGTTATTTTTTTCATTTTTTTAATATTCAAACAACTTACCTCCTTATGAATTCTGATAATTTGCAAAACCGTGTTACAGTTAGAGCAACTTCGTAATTCTGCCCGCTAAACCGGTCAATTATCGTTTCTCGTCGATCTCCTCCTTCCGTTTGTTCGGTTAGGCTGATCTCCAATGTGTATATGCAAGTTGTATTGTAATCGCTTTCACGGAGATTATAGTCTATTTCCCGTTATTCCCGTTATGGGTTAATTTAGGAATTTTGGTTTGTTTTTTATAGTAAAAAAAGACTTATGCCGTTTTCCCCTAAGGGAGAGGAGCGGCTAAGTCTTTTCGGTTTCGTTGTTTATAATGCCATACAGTTCAGGCTATTACGGCTGTATTTATATAAATGAGGATTAATTCTGACCAATCTAGGAGGAGCGAAGGCGAAGGGCCTGTCTTCTCATCCACATTGTTGCAACCCATTTTTCCCCTTTGATTACTGGTGTACCCGCATGCAAGGTATAATCATTTAATTCATGATCGTTATAAAAATACTCGAAGTAGACCGCCATACCTTTGTTAGGAAAAATAGAAATATTAAGCATGGGGAACGCTGTCTCTCCGCCTTCCTCCACATCATTCAAATACATGACGAGCGTACTAATCCGATTGTTGGCACTTGCTCGACTACTTTCTGAGAAGAAATCATAATGAGGCTGATACTCTTGGCCAGGGGTATACAGGAGAACTTGCAAGCCATCGCCATGCTCAATAGGAATATTCATAATTTGAGAGAATCGCTTCTCAATTCTTCTAATCGTCTCATTCTGCTCACAGAACACCCCGCTGCTTGTTCGAATCGGATTACCGACATGATCTCCGACGATCTTGGAGTGCTGCAATTGTTCTCTGGAATTATAAATGAGCTCGTCACATTCCTCATGACTAAGCACATTTCCTAATACGACAACCAATGGTGCCTCATACTTGGCAAGAATTCGAATCTCTCGATCATCTGTCTTAATCGTATTTCCAGCATGATCAAATATCGTCCGTTCTTTCTCTGTCGTATACTCTGTCATTCCTCAGCCCCTATTTTAAGACATCTACTATGTAATGTACCATGAAATGGTATTTTATGCTTGGAAAATTCAGAAATATCAAAATTATCAAACCATCTGATTACATAATTAGCAGGAGAACACAAAAGCTACCCCAATCTTTAAGATTGGGGTAGCTAGCGAAGGTGATCCATGGAAAGCTAAATCCACGATTATCATTTTTCAAAGTAACTTTATCGTATGGATTTCCGTACCTATTTCACTTTCTGATTCTCGTTATATTGATAAGCTCTCATTGCAACAACAAAGGCCATCTCTCTAGTTGCGACGCCCTTAGGCTCAAATTTATCCGAGCTGCCCCTCATAATGTTTAACGCAGAGATATCCGCAACTTGATTTTGAGCCCATGATGCAATTTGGTTACGGTCTTGATAGACGACATTGGATTGAACCGGCTCCCGCTTCAACGCTCTCGCAACCATAACCGCCATTTCTTCTCTTGTAATCGTTGCATTCGGCAGGAATTGATCCTTAAAGCCTGTCACAATTCCGGCTTCGTATGCTGCGGTAATGAACGGATAGAACCAATTCGTTGCCTTGACGTCAGTGAAAGGAATAGCATTCTCTCCAACTATTTGAATGTTGAAGACTTCAACGATTAACTTAGCAAATTCAGCTCTGGTAATCTCGTCTTGTGGATTCAGCTTGCCGTTAAACCCTTGAATAAACCCTTTTAGTGTTGCCTCCAAGATGAGATCTTTAGCCCATGAGGATACTTTGGCGCTATCCTTATAGAAGTCTGCCAAAACCTTTTTCTCATTCTCAGGTTTGTTCGGGTCTGGTTTGTTCGTGCCCGGCTTTTCTTCCTCTCCCGGAACAAAGCCGCCCACATCTTTACCATAATCGGTCGTGTAGCGCCACTCTACTTTATCTCCCTGCTGCAATTTATAAAGACTCGCACCGTAATTCGGGAAAACACCGTTGACACTGTACATCCAACCGCTGCCGCTGCCATGATCAAATTCCCCATCGCCTGCGATTGACTCCACATAAACGCTATTGTATTTACTCGAGAATGAATATTCATAAACAATACCGCGTTTATCCAGTTCTCTTTTCAAAACATCCCATACAGATTCGCCTGCCACAAATTCAACCGTTGCTGGCGATACTACGTATCCTTTATTTATTGTCAGCTTATCAATCGATAATTTAATCGTTGCTTTTTCAGGCTCTGTACCGCCATTGCCGCCGCCATCGACTTTTTCCTTAACCGAGTAGACGACATAATCTGTAAAATGATCGGTTTTAACAATGAGATCATTACCAATTTCATAAGCATACTCATGTTTTCCACTTGCTAACCCTTCTTGATCGTTAGCAAACTTTTGAATCGGAGTAAGCTGCCCATTTTGAATAAATGCAGCTTCCTTGCCCTTCATACCTTCAAAGGTAAACGTAACAAGTCCATTCGTAAAGTGAACCGATTGGTTGCCACCGATGGTGAAAAACTCATGAACAGCATTTAATTGCTGCTTCGAATCGATTACACCGCTCAAGCTCGACTTAAGTGCAGCGTCATCTTTATTATTGAACGTCATCAGTTCAAGTGTCTGATCCGCCCCGCCAGCCATTGTGATTCCTTTAGGGAATTCGGCTACGATGCCTCCTTTAGAGACTGTCAGATTTGGCAGCGCTACATCTGCCGGTAAATTAATAGATGTTTTCGATTGCGCAGAATCATCCAGCTTAACGGAAACCTGCTTATCACGATCTGATTCTTTTACGCGTATCGTGTAGTCCTTGCCATCGTTAGGAATAACGATAGATTGACCGTCATCCGGAAGGTTTATCGTACCGTCCGGCTCTGGGACTTCAATAGCAACTTCCGTCATATCATAGAGACTGGACTCTCCATTCAAATAACGGGCATAGGCGACTAGGGCATACGTGCCTTGGTCGGTTGCCATATCATTGACACTACCGCCTTTAGGATGAACGAATCCGCCAGTTGGCACCGCATAAGTCAGTAAATTTTCGACTGCGGAATGTCCGTTTTTGTTAAACCTCTTGTCTGTATGCGGATCAATTCCCAGAGTGGTTAAGGCAACAACTACTTGGGAGACGCTTTGAACGTTTTCCTCTCCACCGCTCGAATAACCGCCAGCCCCGTTCTGAACAGAAGAAAGCCAAACAACTGCACGATCTACAGCCTCTTTAACCTGTTCCTTCTCCGCGTAATAAGGAGCTAAAGCTTGAAGCGCCATTGCCGTTATGTCCGGATCAGCTGCGCCGGATAATGACCAGCCTCCGCCAGTAACTTCTTTACTGATAATATATTCAATCAGTTTATCACGCGTTGTGGGATTGGCTGTCCCATTTTGTACGGGGATATCATATTGATGGCTGTCTAACGCAATCAACGCGAAGATTGGACCGTTAACCCCTTGCTTGATAACGTAATTGAAATCGGCTAATGCTGCGCTAATATCGTAACCGGCCACATCATGAATGTCTTTGCCGATTGCTGTAAGACCTAAGATCAGTCTGGAATGCTCCGTACCCTTGGCAGGATGCAGCTTTCCAGCAGACATTAATTTTCCAACTTCACGAACTACATTTCTGTAATAAGTGGCGTAATAGCCTTCAGGAACTTCATAACCCGCGCGGGCAAGAGTAAGAATACTCCATTCCCCATCACTCGTACCGAATGTAGGGTTGTTTACCGTGCTGACCAAATAAGCTAAATGCTTATTCAAATGTTCGTTAACATTAATAGCTAGTTTTTTCAATCCTGGTTGCTTAGCATTGTTGAAGGCTACTTGTTCTTGGTCTAGCGCTAATACTTTAGCGTCGACTTTATCTTGACTGGCCGTATCATCCGCTATTAAAGCTTGGGCAGACTCAATAAGTTGTACGAATTGGCTGTATACTTCTTCCGTTACCCAATATTCGTTCTGAAAAACATCGTTTCCATCTGTGCTTACTGTGACCGATTCTAATTGTTTATTGGCATCATTAATGGCAAGCTGCAGAGCAGCCTTATCTGCTCCCTTAACAATCAAGATCTTGGGAAAAATGCTGTAGTATCCTTCTCTAGCTGATGCCGTAAAGTTAGGATTTGCTCCTACTACCGGATCAATATTACGATGATCCCCAATAGGACTGCCGAAGAAGCCTAATTTAAGATGTCCATCATGAAGACTATAACCGCCCTCCAAATCTTGCGGCACCTTGAACTCCACGCTATTGCCCTGATTCGTAATATTGTATTGCTTAGTCTGACCGGTAATCAAAGTCCGATTCGGTCCTCCAAAAAAACTTGAGCTGCGCATTAAAATTATAAATGCCTGATAGCTTATTGGCCGGGAATGACATCCCCTTAAATACAACTTTGACTTGATCGCCCGGACCAGCCTCTTCTCCCGGATGCGTCAAATTATCGATGGTCACATTCAGCGGTCTTGCCGTCATAACCTGGTATTCGGCGAGGCCAGCTCTCTCAACCTTAACAATATTGCGGCCTTCCGTCAGCAGCACACTAAACGATCCATTAGTATGTGCCGTCACATTTTCTGTAGAGAATGTGCCGTCCCCATAAGATACGCTTTCAGTCGAATGATTGATTTCAGGACGCAGAACACTAACTTGACTGCCTGCTGAAGGGGTGAACGTATAAGTCGCCCCAGGTTTCGTATCCAAGAAATATACGCTATCAATATCTGCATCGAAGGCTCCATTTTGAAGGTTCATGACTTGATTGCCCGTTTTGCCTTCATTAGCCTTCTGATTGCGAGCCTTATTGCTCTCGATGCCAGTTACAATACCTGTCTGGCCTTGACCTACCGTAACAACGAACAGACCAACATTTTCCGGCCATATTGCACTAAAGGCATCATTTGCACCTGTAATGTACGAGGAGCCGTTTACCTTGAGAGCATCATAAGTCACTTTAACAATCGCGGTTCCGTTCTCTTTCGCACGGATTGTTGAATAGCTCCCCGGTGCGCCTTGAGCAATTTCAATAACGTCTTGTCCGGAGATAATCTCGTAATGAAAATCAGGTTCAAAGAAATAGTTATTAATACCTTCAATTAATGCTTGCCAGCTGCGCAGGCTTAACAATTTAAACTCAGCACCCGGTGCTGCCAGCTTCAGGTGATTTTGTTCATTAATATTGAGATAAATATTTCCTTCTAGATAAGTTCCCCGGTTCAAAATCGAATTTGGTGATAAAACATTTAGTTGTTGGTCTGTAATCGCCATCGCCGCATTTGCAGCATTCGCTCTGAATGTCCCCGTGTTCGTCAGTTTGCCTGTCTGACTTACACGATAGTTATAATCCTGGTTATCTACCAGCTTGTATCGGTATACCCGCTTACCGTCCAGAATCGTCGTTTCCAAAGGTTCCGCTTTTTCAAATGAAACAAAATGCTTGATTTTTCGGCCTACAAATAATGAAGCTTCCTCTGGTACGGTAAACGTAATCATTCGTGATAATGGAATAGCCCCAGTAACAGCCTGTGCTTGAGCTGCAATCGTGACCGTCACACTGTTGCTGAGCGTAATATAACCTTCTGCTTCACGCGATTCACTTGGCACAAATGAATAGAAATATGTTTTCCCCGCAAGAACAAGTGCAGGATATTGGCCCGCAGCCGTCTTGCTTCCCAAAGTAAGAGACTGATCGCCGGGGCTGTCTTGACCAATTCTTACCGTATAATCGGTATCTGCGTTCCATCCAGCATTGCTGGCTTTAAGATTTAATTGACGGAATGAGAATGCTTGATCCGGCTCCGTCGTTACCGTTAATTTGCCTCCGCCAATAGAGTTTCCGCTAGCGTCTATCCCCCTATAGCGATAGTCGCCAGCAGGCAAAGAAGCCTTATATACTTTATAGGTGCCTTCTTCTCCATCGCCAATAACCACGAGCTTATCTTTAGAATTATAGAGCTCTAATTTGGCAGCCTTAGGCGCTACGGTGAATGTAATATTAAACTTAGGCTTATTTTCCTCATCCGATGTGCCTTGTTTCTTGGCTTCATTAAAGGCAGTTTGAGCTTGATTGAGTGCCAATACCTTTGCGTCCACGTCTTCTTGCTCAGCATTGGAATCCGCGATTAACTGCTGAGCTGATACAATAACTTGTACCAATGCGTTAAGGTCCGCTTCAACAACCCAATAATCTGTTGGGCTAACATCAGTTCCATCAGTACTTACCTTGACAGAAGCTTTATTTAATTCAGCTGCTTGTATGGAAGCTTCCAATTCAGCTGTATTCAGCTCAGGGGTCTCGCCCAGCGCTTCAACCAAATTTTCTAATGCAGAGTCTACAGTAGACTGACTGCTCTCTATATTTGTAAGCGCATTATAAGCGTTGTCATACGCTGAGCGAACATCTTCATCAGCAAGAATTTCTGTTTTATCTGTGCTGCTGTTAATCTCTGCTACTTTGTCAGTCAATGCATCTTTTCGAGCAGGATTAATTAGATTGCCATTACCACCCAAATCCTTTCCCAGTCCGTAAACGGTATATTGCCAACGAACGACATCGCCGTTTTCAAGCAAAACATCCGATGATCCAACATTTGGGAAGGAGTGGTTAACAGCGAACATCCAGCCGGATTGGTAAAAATAATCAAATTCGCCTAACCAATCCTCATCCGTTCGCTCCCCAACATTGCCCGCTCCTCCAAGAGCTTGCAGAATATAGGAAGGGATATCGGCCGCTCCGGCGTCCGGGTCGTAAATGCTAGACAAATAAAAGCTGCTCTCTATACTGCCCCCATGTTTATAGCGATTTTCCCCCAAGAGCTCTGATATAACAGCTGCCGCATTGTCTCCTTCATGCAATGGAACACGGACGGGTTCGATCAAGTAACCTTGTCCCAATGTGAATTTCTCAACCGATACCGTTACATAACCCCCAGTACCCCCTGCATCTGAAATGCCCCCTGCTGCCATTGCAGCTATCGGGCTGAATAGCGAGAACATCATTAGTAGGGTCAAACCTAATGCCATACTCTTTTTCCATACTTTTTGCAGTAACATGATCAATCTCCTTAAATTTGATTTATTTTGGACAGAACAAAAAACACCTCTCACTAATCAACGTGAAAGGTGTTTGACAAACGGGCGTAAAGACATACGAAGGGCCCAATAAATACAGTTAAACATCTCTCCTTTCATCCTCGTGAAATCGTAGAAAAAGCAAATGGCATGTATCCTGGCTTTGCTTCATCGTATGACTAACTCCTTCCCGTATCAAATGTATCAAATACAGTGGAAACACGTTAGCATACTCAGCATTACAGTGGCGGGACCGCGTCAGCTTTGCACTGATCTTCCATTTTCAGCTGTGTAAACACAGCACCATGTACCTAAGTATATGAAGTTGTATACTGCAGACCTCAATTACCAGCGAAACACTCCTGCGAAAACGAATTGTGTTTGCTGATCTACTTCTTCTCGTGAATGCCCATAGACTTCTGAGTCGCTCATTGAAGATTACCCCATTTCAGAATGGAGTGCAATCGTTAGGAGGAAAAAAATAGAGGATTTTTTATAGGAATACTCGGTAAGGCTGGCCATTCACATGTTCTACCATACATATGCAATTCTTGTCCCTTTAATGACGAAGATTTACGAGATTATTGATGGAAGCTTGATATCAACCAAACAAACCGCCCTTGAATATTCAAATCACATATTCAATGTTAAAAAAATGGGTACTAGCACTTACACTTGTATCCGCTTAACGGAATATGATTGTTTAGAAAAGAACCGAAGGTATGATACATGCCATGCTATATAGGAGATGTGGTTAATGACGCAACATTTAAGTTCAATCAGATATTCCAGAACTTTGCGAAGGTTTTCCAGTCACGCATACCATTTCATAAAAAAACTACGCTGCAAACAAACTGAACAGCTGCATTTCATTTTAGTTCATGACCCTAAAAACAAAACCAAAAGATTCAGTTCTTCTTCTAATCACCCTGCGATGACACTGCATAAACCTTTAAATCTGCTAGAAAGGCGCGCTCCTCAATTCACGCTCTTTTCCAAACGAAATAAACGGATACACGTTCTTACCCAAAACAAACGAGGCTATGCCGTATTTATGGAAATCAATTA
Source organism: Paenibacillus gorillae (assembly GCF_000513275.1). Taxonomy (GTDB): domain Bacteria; phylum Bacillota; class Bacilli; order Paenibacillales; family Paenibacillaceae; genus Pristimantibacillus; species Pristimantibacillus gorillae. The sequence continues at coordinate 88,012 of NZ_CBVJ010000118.1, forward strand.
TCGGGAAACAAAGTCCAGTGATTTCAAAAAAGTTAGGGCACAGTTCATCGATGTCGACCTGAACAAGATTTCAGTCCATTTAGACACCAAGAAACAAGTCAAACAGATGATTGAATCCATTCAATCCGATCCTGCGGAACAGCTTCAATCCATTACCGTTAAAAAAAATAAACAAGGCAAGTACCACCTTTTAGCTTTGCGAAAAATACAGAGGGTGAAAAAATTAAAGCATGCTTTTATAAAAAAATTTAAGACTCAAATTAAAGATACGATGATTGTTGAAACGAAAAACGGATACCACATCTATTGGGTGCTGCAAGGCGGATCCGTGCAGAAATTTGTGCCTATTCAAAAAGCTTTAGCCAGAAAATTCAGTTCCGATCCCATGATAACCAATCTATCAAGAGTCATGCGTGTACCTGGCTTTTTTCATATGAAAAATCCCCAGAGCCCCTTTATAGTGAGGATTCGGCAGCTGGGCAGAAAGAAACCTTTTTCCCAAGAGGAAATTATTCGCTCATTAGCACTAGAACCTATTAATTAAAATTAGCCAAAACCCCAACCTTATGGGGTTGGGGTTAAATTTATTGGTGGGGGCGAGAATCTTCGCCTCTCAACCAAGTTTATCTTTTTCCACAGTCAAGGATAATAGTGCTGCTCCAAGCCTGGTTTACAGATCACAATGCTATGCCGCGTAAAATCATTGTATACAAAGAATACGATCTCTTCAAAAAACGTCCTGTTGCTCCAGGATAGCTTCTGCTCTTTCGGAACTAGCAACGACAATTAAAACCACGAGCAGGGCTGCAAGGACCATCCCGCTTATCATAGCATAATCACCTCTTTTTTCAAAAAAACTATGCCGCCTTAGCTGCTTTTATGAGCAGTATTCTCCCTTTCTTTCATGTTTAGACACATCCAGCGCACAAAAAAAACGAGCCTCTCAGGGCTCGTCCATTTCATAAAAATTGATATAATTACTCTAAAAATCCTTTGATTGCCGTGCTCGGAAGCTCAGCCTTAGCTGTTCCAGAGCCCGCTTGAATGCCCAGACGCTGACCAACCTGCTGATTGATCTGCGTCATTTTCTCCGTCTGTTGCGAAACGGTTTGAATAATTTGACGGTTCGAGTTCTCGTATTTATCCATTGCCGAGAACAAATCCGACATTGCCCTTTCAACCAGTTCCATACTCATCGCCGGCTTGGTCAAGGCTTGATTTGCCTTATCACTCGTTTCATTCAGTAAACGCGCATTTTCGGCAAATTGATTGCCCAGCATTTCATTCGTTGAATTAACGGCTTCAATCGCTTTCATCTGATCATCTATGGCGCTCGCAATCAAGACGGAAACCGACATCAGATGCTGTGTCTTGTCAATAGAGCTGTCCAGCGCATCCATCAGTTTATCATTGGTGTCATTAATAATATCGGTTGCTGCAATCGCCTGCTGATAGAGCATAATCATCTCAGTATTGGTTTGAAGCTTGGTTACGACTTTCCGGAGACCGCGCTCTAAATACGTTTTCCGGTGCTCGTTCTCAGGCTTTACAATCTCGTCCTCGAACAGTTTTTTGAGACGGTTGCCGTATTCAACGAGCAATTGCAAATCATAAACATTATCCAAGCTGCTACGCTTTAAGTTTCGCATGTGTACAACATTCTCTTCCAGATTGTCACGTCCGTCGCGCAGCGACTTCACAATAACCTGTACATTCGTTTTCGCCGATTGATATTTGTAGATGTAGTTTTTCATAGGCGCTTTTCGCATCAGCTTCTGGACGAGCGTCAATTGTTTGCTTCTGCTCAAATCCTCAACCTCGTTGCGCAGTTTAAGCATATTAGTTGCCACTTCGGAACGTTTACCGGACATTAAATCCGACAGAGGCCTCTCCAGCATTGTAAGCGTCTGCCCCGAGCGTTCCAGCGTCTTTTGTCCTTTTTTCGTAATCTCATCCATCAGAATGTCCAGATTCATCGCATCTGTAGCCGCTACCTTCTGCATCGTGCTTTGCACTTCATGCTCCAGCTTCTGGAGATCTTCGTTTCTAATCTGTACTAGCTGTTGTGACATGGTTCATTTCCCCTTTCGATGGTTGGTAACACGTATATAAGTTTTGGTGATAACTTAGTCAGATGAATTATGTAATTGTCATTTGCCTGACGGCATCTTAATCTGTCAAACGGTAACGTTGTTGTATTAATTCTGCTTTCGTGTGGAGTTCCATAAGGTCCTTCTGCTCAATGGTCTTCGTGTAGAAAGTAAGCTTGGAATTAATATCCTTAATACCATCAAGCAAAAGTCGCCTGTTTTTGCTCTTCGCCTCGCCGCTAAGTCTAATAAAAGGATTAATGGTCGAATTTAAATCTTTTCTAACCAAACGTACGATATTATGATTGATGCTTGCATCGCCCAATGCCACTAAATCCGGAATGAGCCGGTTAAGGCGGGCAAGCAGGGCCAGCACTTTTTGAACGATTTCATCGTCCAGATTGTTCTTCTCACCCTCTAGTAAAATCATATCCTCAATAATTCCAATATACTCTAACGCAGATGCAAGCTCGGGATCCTGAATCGTCGAAGGCGACGCAGTTGGAGCTTCACCTTGCGCCGCTGAGCTGGATACCGAAGGCTGTCCTGTTGACGATTGCATGGACACATCTGCTCGCTGCTGCTGAGGCTCTATGACATCAGGATGAATCTGCTGTCTGCCGCGCTGCTTGATTGAGAGTGCTATAAGCAAGCCAGCCGCAGGTATGGCGATCGCAATATAGGGAGAAGAAACCCAATAAACGACCAGAGCTGCCATATAACTGACAATCGCTATGCCTAAGTTTTTTTTCATATTATTCATTGCTGCACCTCCGTTTAAGCTTGCTGATTCCGATGTCTATGCTAATCTCACAATCCAATTATCTCGTTTTTAGTATACTTAAGTCAATTTTTAAAACAATAAAATACAAACACACCAATCTCACTATCATTAGACAACTCTACTTAAACTCCCCCGTGTAAGTCCAGTTAGAACGCTTCTCTTATCACTTGCAGATTATCCACAGTTAACGAAACTACAAGCTTCTTAAAAAAAGAAAAAGAAGGGACTCGCGTCGCCCTCTTCCTCTACATCATCCGTTATAGTCTGTGCGTTGCTAATATTCCCTGAAATCATGCGTTAATCAGCTATTGCTTCATAATAAGGGGCTGTTCCACATAACCCGCTTGAATACCGAACTGAGGAACAGGTGGAGTAATCTGCTTACCCTGAAGCGCTTGAACAGCCAAATAAGGCATATTCACACCAGATAGGCAGGTAATATAGAGACCACCGGACATGCGCGGATTAATTTCCAGCAGTTTTGGGATACCATTCGAGTAACGGACTTGAATATTGAAGGCATAGGGAATACGAAGTGCTACAGCAATTTTTGATGCTATATCCAGCAACTCCGGAGATTCCTCTAGCAGATAGGTGCGCCCTGTTGATTTGCGGCGGGGAATCGCAGTGAGCAACTCACCCTCAGCAGTAGCTACACAATCGATACTATATTCTGTACCCTCCAGAAGTTCCATAACCATCAGCGTCTCAAATTGCCCGGTCAGAGACAAAGTCTGATAAACCTGCTCAAACGTCGTGCTCAGCGTCACATAGCCGTAAAGATCCCGAAGCGGATCACGATCATTTTCTATAATTCGGAAACCCATGCCTCCCTCCGACTTTGTTGGTTTAAAGCAAACCTTATGTCCAGCTGCCACAAGCTCTTCATACGCTTCTTTGAATTGTTCAGCCGTATGGACCACCCGGTAATCAGGAATCGCAACAAGCTCCTTATCCCGTACCGCCTCGTAGAACTTATCCTTCTCAATCATCGCATCGAGCAGCTCGATATCACGGCAGACCATCACCTTCGTACCAATCTCGTCAAATAGATGTACGTACCGGGATATTTCTTCCATATGCAGGCGCGGGATAAAAATGTCGATTCGATTCTTCTTGCAAAACTCAACGCAGAAATCGACATATTCCCGCCCAAATACGGCTGGCTCCGTTCCAATATGATCGGACGCCAGCAAGGACATGTGATTGATATCAGGATGTGTACCGAAAAATTCAAACGTTTCACCATCCGGGTTGTTCCGGATCATATTAATGTAATGATAAGCTACCGAAAACCAACGATTCATATATACGCGTGTCATGTCAGTTACCCTCTCCCTAACATTCAGAATAATGCAGTACTTGGTGCTTTCACTTATGCTCTGCGAGTATGCTCCAGAATGGTGTCTAACAGTTCATCTGATGCATACGCGCCTCTAGCTTTTGTAAATTGAATATGAGGATGTGTATCATAGGTTCGGCCTAATTCACCATGAGCAGGCGATAGCGCAAAATTAGCAGCCAGCAGCAGGCTTTCGTCCAGTAAGCTGTCACCAGCGGCATAAATAAAGCTTGCGCCTAGCTTCTCTTTCACATATTGAATAGCCGCCCCTTTACTTACTTTCTCCGGCACCAAATAGATTTTTCGGCCTTGCAGTGAGTAGCTCCACCCGTGTGCGGCCAGCTCCATGCGCAGCACCTCAAGCGCTTCAAGCGGCAAATGCTCCCGCTCCACCTTAATAGAATAAAACAGGTCGTCGCAAAGATCGTTTGATTTCACCCAATGGTCGCTTGAAATTTTGGCAAATAGGCTGGCAATTTCCGTATTCGCGGCACAATCCCGCTTGACCGCATCGCGCACATAGCTGTTCCACTCGTGATCAACTTGCCCGTTTACCAGAATCGTTCCGCCGTTGCTCACAATTACATACTCGGGCTGGAACAGCTCCCTGATCCCGAATATCCGGTTGAACTGCTCAGGAATCCGGGTCGTTACAGGAACAAAACGAGCAACACCCGCCAGCTCCTTCAGCTTCTCGACGGCAGGCTTGGTCATATAAGAAATATGCCTGCCCTCATAAAGCTCAACCGGAACCATATCCTCTATAACGGCCTCGCCCTTGGATCTGGCAGAATAAATAAGCGTTTGATCCAGATCGCTTGCAAAAATCATTCCGCTTCCCCCTTCAATGCTTTAATAATTCCGCAACACGAATAGGTCATATCCGGAAATTCTTCAACTGGCACACCGCGTTCCTGCGCTAGAAGAAGAATATGCTTCAGATTAGGATTATCCAAGCGATCTACGAGAATTTTCCAAGGCACTCTGCGCAGCAGGACTCTGGTCGTCTCCCCCACGCCCGGCTTTACCAAGTTAACATCGGTTATGCCAAACTCGCTTTGAATACGAGCGATATCCCGCATGCCCTGCCAAGTGACTTCCATTTGATCAGGGTTCGCTTGCATTTGAAATGCTTCTTCCTTTGCTTCAACCGCCGTTTGATCGAAATAAGCAGATATATTGTCTACAAAGACACGGGATAAATCGGACGACTCCCATTCCTTATAGTATTTGGCGCCATGAAAATCATCTTGGCCAATAAGATCTTCTCGCAAAACGGTGCGGCTGATTAGACCTGAAACGGTAGAGTTCAGGCAGGCACTTGCAATAAGAAAATCTTCTCTTGTGCCGTATGTGCCCGCGCAGTGGCCCGGGTCCGCAAGCACAGCCAGCTCGTCGTTCAACTGGATACCATATTTTTCGTTCATGCGCTCACATGCAGCAATCAGAACCTTGCGAATTGCTCCCTTGCCTGTCCAGCCGTCCACGAACTGTACCGCCTTAGCAGGATGTTCCTGATTAATATAAAGCAAAGCATTCTCGTCGATCCCTTTGCCTCTTATAATCGAGAGGCTGTAATGGGGAAGATCGACACCGTACATTTGCTTAACATAACGCTTGATCAGAACCCCTATAGGCGTACCGCCTCGGGCTAGCGATGCCAGTACAACATCAAATCCATGTTTCTTGATGATCATCTCTGACACTGTACCAACAGCTCTAGCTATTCGGGCCGCCGAATCCTTCAATGTTAATTCAAAAAGCCGGATATATTCATCCGTTGGCTGGTACTCCAATGGCAAGCTTTCAGAGTAATGGCCTCCGTTTTGCATCGCCGCCTCTCTATCCTCCGTGCGCTGCTCCAGTGAAACATGGCTCAAATCCTTGAGCAGAAAAGTCACGTCCTCCGAATCATAGCTACCGATCGGTGCAGGAGCTTTCAGCCGCTTACGACTGAAGTAGACAATATGGATATGAGGTATGCCTAAACCATTGAGTATGTCTCTAAGCTCCTCTAATTGGCTCGCTGCAATCTCACGTTCGAAGAAAATAAACATTTCATCATAATAGCCGCTCGGAATGTTATACATGAAATTCGTCACATCAGCATGCTCAGGAGAGGCAAAACGGAATGCGGAATGAACAGCATAATCCGAATGAATATGCGGATGGATTGGGCTGCGTGTACTGGACTGGTACCAGGTATCCGAGCCAAGCTTCGCTGCTACCCGCATCGGAATGTACATAAACTCGCCTGTACCCATGCAAAGCGCATTTATTCCCGTTCTATGACGCTTCAAAAAAGCTGCAGCGCGATCTATTTCTGCATCCAATGCCAAACTGCCCTCTGACGTTAGACCGAATCGGCCGGTGTTCAGCAAATAAGAAATTTCGTCCCCTGTAGCCTTCATGCCTTCGAAGCAGTGATTGGCATAAAGGAAGTCAATCGTAGTCTCATTCTCCAACTTGCGCTGTTCAATCCATTCATCCGAATTTTCCACCGGGGTGCCTTTCACTTCGATTTGCCCGGATATAAGCGACAAACAGTTAATAGTTACACCGAGCTCCTGCTCCAAGTCGGCGAAGCGCTGAATGTGCTCGGCTGACCTCCAGTCCAATAGACTCGCAACCACATAGCTCTTCCTGCCATATTTGGCATTCAGATCACGAATAATATTAATGGTTGTTTTTCCGGTAGTCATCTCGTCATCTACCAAAACAATCGTATCCGCTTGTTCAAATAAAGAGGAGTCTGCGGCATAGCAGCGATGTGTCGTCGCATGCGAATGCTCTTCTTCAAAATCGATACAGGAGGTCATATACGCAATACTCTCCCGCGTCGTATGCAAGTAGGATGCTTGTCCCTCGAACATATCAAACATGCTGTGACCAAGAGCCGTCGCTGTTTCCGCAAATCCGATAAAGAGCGTTTTGTCATCCAATCTCATTTTGCTGCTCTTCATTTGTTTATAGATGGCAGCTCCGGAATCCGGCTCCTCAAATGCCTGCAGCAGTTGCTCAAGCGGAACGAGAAGCTGTTCCTCTCTGAACTGCTGATACAATAAACCAAGCGCCGCACCTGATAATAAAGAAATATGAGGCCTTACCGGAATATGCTTGCCCAGCACCTTGCTAACGAATAAGAAGCCCCGTTTCTTATTGATCCTCGCCGCCATCTGAAACAGCCGCTCCAACGGAAGATTGTATACATTCCCTGTCACTTTTATCGTAACCTCTAAATCTCCAATAATGTTAAACGATTGCTGATTCTCGTTCTGCTGCAAGAAGGCAGGTAAAGTTCTGGTTTTCATTTAGCACCCCATATATGTTAGATCTGATCATTATTTTTCTGGCCCAAGTCATATGCGGCTTGAATTCATTCATTTTGTTGGAATAGCGGCTCTTCATCACGCCCAAATCACCTTGTCCGTTCTCAATAATGTGCAGAGCATCCATATACTCCTCATGCGTGACAACAAACATCGACTGCACCGGCTTGATATGGGTAGGGTGAATAATCGTTTTTCCGAGAAGGCCATTTTCTTTATCCATGGCAACCTCTCGAATAAGTCCGTCTACATACTTATTGATATAATCCATCCTTAGAATTCTGCCATGCCGCCCCATGCTTTCCTCGAAAGGCGTTTGCCGAAGCTGTGGCTTAAAGACCCGATCACTTTTGAAATATTCCCAAACCGGGCCCGATATCACATATTGATTGTCCATCCGGCCAAATACATTAACAATATCCGCAATACAATCTCGAATGACGCCTATATCATAGATGGTAAGATCAGGACTTCTGCGAAGCCCAAATAAACTTGAAAAGTCCGTAGCTCCAATTCGTACATTCAGCACGTATTCCTTATATTCGTTCAGCAGCGCGGAAATACCTAGCAGCGTCTCCAGTCTCTTCTCGCGGTAAATAATATCTGCGCTCTCCAAAATAGGCATGCCATACAGTGTTGAGCCGCTCTGCGATTTGCCTTTGTTGTAGTCCGCTAGCAGTCTCAAATACTCTCTGCCCGTTTCCACATTGAATTTGGGAAACACAAAGCCTGTTACAAAACCGATTTCTTCTCCGAAAAAAAAGAGCAGCCGCTGTAATTGCTCGGAGGAGCGAACTCTGATAAAAATAAGCGGAACATCATCCGAACGTAGTAATCCTGTCGCAGTGTAGCGACCAATCTTCAAGAGTGTTGCTTTCAATGTTGCTTCTGCATACTCCAGCTGGTTATCGCCTACAGCATCTTCAAGGTCTATCACCATAGACACGAGTCCTTCGTGTTTTACGGCTACCAAATCATCTGCTATGCTTTCCTTGGTTGCCGGCATATAAAGCGCAGCACCAACCGCGTGAGCAATAATTTCTTTGTCAGCATAATTACTGAACTGAGTCGGAAGGGAATAAAAGAAATTCTGCTCTTCTTCATTGGTAAGATAGTTGAAATACCTCAAAGTCATCCCTCCTAAAAATGGTGAAACCCAAGCTGAGAGTGAAAAAATATCCCTCGTGACTCATTGAGGGATATTTCAAATCGAAATCTTATTTGTCAATCACGCGGCTTTGGAGCCTCTCTTTTTTATTGCGCACAGCGCTATAAATGAGCGTGCCTCCAAACACAACGATAATTAAACCGAAGAACAAGCTGTGGGGAACTTCCAAGCCGTACGCACCACCGATCATTTTTAAACCGATGATAATGATGAGAATAAAAGCTGCTTTCTCAAGCTCTGGAAATTTATCGATCAGCTTAAGGAATACTTGGGCAATGCCGCGCATCATAAGAACGCCAAGAATACCGCCAAGGAACAATACCCATACCTCTTCGCTCACGCCAAATGCAGCTAGTACACTATCGATACTGAATGCAATATCCATAATTTCAACAGCGAGCACCGTGCGCCAGAAGCCATAACCCTTGTTTTGGACTTCTTTATCATCGTCGTTGCCCTTCCTGCCAATGTAAGGAATCAAAGGAACATTTCCAACACGCGCAAGTTTGAATTCAAGATGGAAGAGATGACTTAAAGCAATCCACAACAGATATAAACCGCCGGCGACTTTTATCCACGTAATCTGAACAAGATAAACACCCACACCAATGGCAATAAACCGGAAAATATAGGCTCCAATAATCCCGTAGAACAACGCGCGCTTCTGCTGCTCCTTCGGCAAATGTTTAACCATTACCGCTAAAACGAGCGCGTTATCGGCTGACAGCAAGCCTTCTAACAGCACGAGCGTTGCAATGATACCCCAGTTAGTTGGGTTCGTAAACACTTCTGACAAGTTGTCCCAGTGAAAAAAGCTACCGAAATTGGATATGACGTTGTGAATAAAATCAACCATCTATGATAACCTCCGCAATAAGCATCATTTGCTTCCTGCCCTCCAGCTTAGACCCCAGCGATAAGCCTTATCGAGATCTTCATGCCCTGAGAAATATTGTACAAGGCGCTGAATACTGAAGGTTTGATCGCTTACATTCTCAATCATGGCAATCGCGCACATTCTTTTACGATTGTTATGCTCGTCCATGCAGACTTCAATGTCCGGGCCGCCAGTTTGCTTAATCGTCACGACGCCTGCTGCATCCGCCCAATTTGTTGCTCCTTTATAAATATACGCGTAAATGACAATTCTCTTAATTTCCGATACTTTGTTGCCGTTTATTCGCAGATTCTCGCCTGTTTTCACCGAACCCGTGCGATCATCTCCATCCAGGGAAATGTACGGCTCTCGCAAGAAGTCTCCGAAGCTATTGCCAAGGGGCTGTACTGTACCCTTCATCCCATTCTTCAATTCGTAGAGACAGCCAACATCGAGATCAACACCGGCACTTGAAATGCCAAAAAATCCAGGAGAGCCTTTCTTTTGGCTCCAGTTCAAGTTCACTACAATTTCACCGAGTGCTCCAGTCCTCTTCTCTAAGTTGATGACGTCTCCCCGCTTACTAAGGGAAATTTTACTGAGGTTTACAGGTGCTGCTTTGGGCTCAGTTTTAATAGGCTCGGGCGGCTTAGGCGGAATAATCGGGGTATTTACAGGTGTAGGCGGCGGGGTAGGCGCATCGGCCTTAACCTCGATGCCAAAGCTACCACACAGCGCGGCTAGCCCGCCAGAATAGCCTGATCCAATAGCGCTAAATTTCCATTCGCCATTATATCTATATAAATCTCCTACGACAATCGCTGTTTCGATAGAGAAGTTTTTTTCGATGTCATACCGTAATATCTCACGGCCTGTGTTTTCGTCAACAACACGAATATACGCGTCATTCACGCTAGAAAAACTTTGTCTCTTCGCTTCGCCGTCATAAATAGTTAACGTAAAAGAGATACGATCAATCGCTTGAGGCACCTTGTCAATACGAATTGCCACTTGTTCTTGGTCTAATCTTCCTGCCAAATTTCGTTTATTCTCTCCTACTAACGTAATCGCCCCGCTAGCATCACTTGGATTGCTATAAAAAATCAAATCCGAGTCCCCGGAAACTTTGCCGTTTGAACGTAATAAAAAGGCCGAAAAATCAACATCAATGCCTGCTCCACTGCTCCATCCCATGCCGATAATAAGATTATTGAAGGATGGATTGTTTTTGGTAATATCCGCCTTCTGGCCTTTCATTAATGCAAGCACCATGTGTAAACCGCCTTTCTATAAATTAGACTAGGGCGGCTGGAAGCCAGCTACACCCTAATCTTCTGCTGTATTACACGGTTAATCCGTAATTTCGGCAAAGCGCGGCAAGCCCGCCTGAGAAGCCCGAACCTACAGCCTGGAACTTCCAGTCCGATCCCTGACGGTAAAGCTCGCAAAAAACAATCGCTGTCTCAATAGAAAATTCTTCCCCAAGATCATAACGGAGCACTTCTCTGCCTGTAATCTCGTCTACTAGGCGGACAAAAGCATTGGATACTTGTCCGAAATTCTGGTGCTTAGATTCCGAGTCATGAATTGTAACCGTAATCCCGACCCGCTGAATGTGAGCAGGAACTTTCGAAAAATCGATTTTAATTTGTTCGTCGTCCCCGTCACCTTCTCCCGTGCGGTTATCGCCCGTATGCTCAACCGCTCCGTTATAAGCGATCAAAGCATTGTAGAAAACAAAATCTTTCTCGTCTTTGGCTTTGCCATCCTGATGCAGCAGAAATGCGCTGGCATCGAGATCGATTTCACCTCCGCCGGAATATTTGTTTGTATCCCAACCAAGACCTAGCACAATCTTTGTAAGTCCGGGGTTGGTTTTGGTTAGATCAATCCGTTGTCCCTTTGAGAGATTAATAGACATCGTGTTACTCCTCCTTAGCACCTGCCAGGTTTGGACGGTAATCGCAGAGCCCGGCTAGCCTTTTTAAACGCTGCTTTCCGCGGCGTCGAATCGTGATGATTTTTTCAAAAAAAAGGGCCGCCGTCGGCGACCCTTTACGGGTAATTGTCAATTATTAATTTGTAGAAAGGCCGTAGTTGCGCGCCAATCCGCCAAGACCATCTTGGAAGCCGCTGCCGATTGCGCTGAATTTCCACTCGCCGGAATGACGGTAAAGCTCGCCTACAACAACTGCAGTTTCAATTGAGAAGTCTTCACCCAGATCGTAACGGATAAGCTCTGTGCCGCTTTGCTCGTCAACAATGCGAACGAAGGCATTGGAAACTTGTCCGAAATTTTGGCTGCGTGCTTGCGCTTCATGGATCGTAATGCTGAATGCAATTTTATCCGTATCTGCAGGAACTGCCGAAAGGTCAACTTGTACTTGCTCATCATCCCCATCGCCATCACCCGTGCGATTGTCGCCCGTATGAACTACGGAACCGTTACTGTTCTTTGGATTATTGTAGAAGATAAAGTCAGAATCGGAGCCTACTTTACCTTGAGCGTTCAAGCAAAATACAGAAGCATCAAGGTCAAAGTCGTTTCCGCCGTCGTATTTATTCGTATCCCAGCCTAGACCTACTGTGATTTTTGTTAGACCCGGGTTTGATTTCGTAAGATCGACTTTTTGACCTTTAGATAAGTTAATTGCCATTTGAATGCCCTCTTTTCTCAATAGAATTATTGGTATTGACGTGCTAGAACATCGATATGGGCAGCATGAGCGCCTTCTCCGATTGCGTTAAACTTCCATTCCCCATTGTTCCTGTAAAGCTCGCCGACAATTAGCGCCGTCTTGCCCGCGTAACTATCCGTTAAATTAAACCGAATCAGTTCTTGGTTGTTAATAGGGTTAACGATGCGGATAAATGCAGATTGAATCATTCCGAAATCCTGACGTCTGGACTCACATTCATAAATGTTGACTACGACAAGAATTCTATGTATAGAAGCCGGAACACGGTCAAGCTGTACGATAATTTGTTCATCATCGCCATCGCCTTCACCCGTAATGTTGTCACCCGTATGATAGACCGATCCGTCGCCGCTCTGCTTATTATAGAAACAAACGAGACTTTTTTCCCCGCCTAGTCTGCCATTTGCATCGAGCAGCAATGCCGAAGCGTCACAGTCAATATTCGCTGCTTTCTTCATTCCGAAAAATCCGCTCTTTACTGCTACAGGGTCCCAACCTAAGCCGACAATCACCTTACTTAGACCAGCATTCCCCTTAGTAAGGTCTACCTTCTGACCTTTGACGAGAGAAATAGTCATTCGATTTGCACCCCCTTTCCATAATCGTTGCAAATATTTCATTATGATGATGCACGATCTAACCAACAATACGCTCATTCGACACGCAGGTTCCAAAAAAATGAATTCTCTACTATAATTCTACAAAATCTGAAAATATCCTCTTCTTTACTCAAAAACAATATAGGTACAGCAGCCCAGTACGTAAGGCGAAATCGGGACAGCCGTCTCTTCTAGATTGCCGGTTAAATTACAAATTTCTACATAAAAAATGAGCAGACTGATTCTTTTTTCCAAAAAAAAGGTGGAAAAATCTGTTCATAAGCGAGATAATTATAATATAGTAAATACACACTCCCGAGGTGTTCGCATGGACTTTATAAAAAGAAATAAAACCGGTCTAATCTTCGCTATTTTACTCCTCATAAATGGTTTGTTTTTTCTGTCACTGTACCTCGACAAAAATTAAAAAATGCAGACGAAGCCCCTTACCCCGTTAGCAGAGATTTTGTCTGCTTATATCCAATGAAACCGATAGCTTGTAAAACCAATGTCTAGTAAATGTCTACTTTCTCAATACATAACAAAGCCCGACCGCGTGAGGTCGGGCTTCTCATGATGGAGACTATTGGCGCATACTAGTCTTGTCACATATTAATTGTATCTTCAATATCGGCTTAATCTAGCGAGCAGATAAGGGGCATTTACATTCTTGTTAGTCTTGACTATAATTCGCTTTCCCTTGAGATACACGATCACTACATCATCTGAATGTTGTGCGACTTTAATAATATCAATATATTTGAAATCATAACATTTGCCCCAACGATTGATATAGGTAAATGTATATTCCCACATAATAATTTTCCAGTTCCGTCTGAACACAAATAGGACGAACCGTACTAATACCGAGAGAATATACACGGGGATCACGAAAACATTCCCAATGACCATCAGTACAATCCAAGCAACCGGAATTCTAAAACAATATCTCCACCCACTGATGTCCGGCTTCTTTACGATTTGCTCTGCTGATATTTTTGCTTTTTTCAGACTGCGGGGCGGAGCTACGTTTTGAGTCGCTAATGCGTATGTGTCCACAAAACTCGCGGGGTAGTCATCGATTTTTCTATTGATTTTATCAAACAGCCCTGTGTGAGACTCGATGATTACCCAAATATTATCGCTCAGTCCACTGTACTGTTTCGAGAACAATCGCAACATACGGTCGTCGATTCTCGACTTCGAAGGGATATCCCATAACACATCGTCACTGAGCAACGTCTTCCATGCCTCTGGGTCATTTCTTTTCCCTTGGTTGTTAATCAGATGCTCCAAACGAGCCATAAAATCATTTTCCGCTTTCTTCTTATCCAGAACTTGCTCTTGCTCGGCAAAAAAATTGTGTTTTACGGAGAGGTGTTTCTCGAATCTATGTCCTCCATCATGCGATGAATCATCTTCTTGAAAGTCCACGCTTTCGGCCGCGAACAGTCGACGGAATTCTCGAATATCCGCGTCCGCAGCAGCTTCAGCTGTACTTGCTTCAGCTTGCGTATTCACTTCAGTCTCTATTTCATCACCGCCTGCCTTAGTTAGGAGTTTCGCTGCATTCATTGCTGCTGTATACGCTTTTCGAACCCTCTGATAGCCTGCAGGATCATCCTCAGGATGGCAGATGAGCAGCTGCTGCTTGTAAGCTTTTCTAATTACTGCTGTATCTGCCGTTTGATTAATTCCCAGTACTGCCCAGCATTCCATTCTTCTCTCACCCTTATCTTAGCTGCTTAGTAACCGCGGAATTGTTCAATATCATCCAAAAATGCATTGAATTCCTTCACTGCCCGAGTAATTTCTCGCGGATTTTGCTCTGCAAGAACGCCATCGAACTTCGCCAAATGTTCCGCAATGATCTCTCGCTTGACGCCGATGGATTCCTCGTACAACCGTTCAGCTCTCGCTAGAAGCAGCCTGTTTTCAGACCGATCGCGAGGGTGAATTTTAATGTCCTTCAATGCACTGAGCCGTGCGGCTATCGCTTCTGGTGACATCTTTTCCGCATTTTTTTCAATCACAAGCGTTTCAGTTGCCCCGGATAATACCGAAGTGACCTCTACTTCCAAAATACCGTTAATATCATAGGTGAACCGCACATCAATATAAGCCACCCCTTTTTTCAGAGGCGGGACCGCTATTTTCATTTCGCCTAATAACAAGTTGTTGGCTACACGCATACTCTCTCCCTGGTATATTTCTACAAGAATCGTTTCTTGATAATCACTTACAGTGTTAAATCGTTCGACTCTGCTGATTGGAATTGGGTTATTTCGTTCAATAATCGGAGAGAAGTACCCCGCTTCATAACGCTCCGGGTGTCCAATTCTTTTGATGATTTCGATACCCAGCGTATAGGGGCATACATCCGTTAAAATCATCTCTTTTAGCGCATGATCTCGTTTTTTCAGCGCCGCTTGAATCGCAGCACCCAGCGCAACAGCTTCGTCAGGGTGAATGTTTGAGAATGGGAAGAGCCCAAACATTTTGCCTACCACCGACTTGATCAGCTGCATCCGGGTAGCACCGCCAATTAGAATAACTGTATCCAAATCTTTGGTTGTCATTGAGGCATCGCTTAGCGCTCTTTCAATCGGATTCCTTAGCCGTATGATTAATGAAGCGGCGATTTTCTCAAACAGCGGGTAGCTGATATCCACTTCATAGGTTTGCTCTGGCGTTTCATACCGCATCTTCCCTGTCGTACCTGCGCCAAGCTGCCTCTTGCAAAGCTCGGCTTGACTAAAAATAACCGACTTGGCTTTGCTATCCAAGCTGTCAAATTCGATTCCACTATTCTCGATAAAGTAGCTGGCAAGCAGTTCGGTGAAATCCTCGCCGCCCAGAAAGTTATCGCCTGCGACCGATTTGACTTCCATGATGCCTTCAAAATATTCAAGAATCGATACGTCAAACGTTCCTCCGCCAAGGTCGAAAATCAAAAACTGCGTATTGTCCTTTTTTTCGTGCAATCCATAGGAAAGAGCTGCCGCCGTAGGTTCGCTAATGAGCCGCTCTACTTTGAAGCCAGCAATCTCAGCAGCATATTTCGTCGCTTTACGCTGCACGTCGTTAAAATAAGCGGGAACGCTTATGACTGCTTCGGTCACTGCCTCCCCAAGAAAGGCTTCCGCATCTGCCTTCAGCGACCGCAATACAAATGACGAAAGTTCTGCAGCTGAAAAGACATAGTTCTTGAGATGATATTGCTTCTCCGTGCCCATGAATCTTTTGAACGAAGCTACCGTCACTTGAGGATGCGTTATGAGACGCTCCTTGGCAATTTGCCCGACGATGATCTCACCATTATCATCTAAGCTAACGACGGAGGGAGTCAATGTGTCTCCCAACGCATTCGGAATGAGCTTCGGACCATCCTCGGTCCAATAAGCGATCAAACTGTTCGAAGTACCTAAATCAATACCGACTAGTGCCACAAAACTCCTTCTCTCTACTAAATATTTGAATTGAACTTTATAGGAAAATTAAGCGATCTTTATACTAATATAAACAGATTGGAAATATTGTTCAATAATGTCGGAAAATAAAAGTTCATGTCGATTGGACGATAATTGCCTATACAAACCAAAAACTGACCTTATAGGTTGTTAAGTTTGAGTTCCTGGAGGCGAGGGGAGTCAAACCCCTATCCGAAAAGATAACTCATGCTATAACGAAAAATCACTAACGCCCTTCTTATAAGAATATTTCAGCGTATATGCTCCTTCTTCTCCATAGGGCATTGTAGCAATTTTAATGCGAGTATAGTCAAGCCTGCTTTCTCTTAAAACTCTTTTTACTAAGGTTATAGCCGGTTCTTCTTCAGAAACGATACAAAATATATTAAGTGCATATTTATTGGCGTCGGAAATACATTTCCCCATGTCAAAGCCATCAACTCTGCCTAAGTTAGCATCTGCTAGAGACAGATCCAAATATTCCATTACTTTATCTTTTAACCAGTGATCACGTTGGCTGCCTTTTGCACTCTTCAAAGGATATTGGACCACTAACCAAAACTTTTCTCTCATTTGAATTCACCATCCAATGTAAAGTTAATATAGTCACCAGCAATCATATGGTTAATTATAACAAACCCCCAACCTCATGTGGTTGGGGGTTCTGCTGTTAATGGGAGCGCACAAAATAAAGCCCATAACAGAATATTCGTACGCAATTCGCATTATGGTATAAACGCCCATTCCCTTTTCTCCGCTCCTACATACAATGCTTTAGCCCATCCATTAAGGAGTGACAAGATCATGTCATTTTTTCCGCCTTCAGGTCCCCCAGGATTCCCTGGCTTCCCCGGATTTCCAGGGCAACCCGGACAGCCTGGACCATCAGGGCCTCCAGGGCCTCCAGGACAGCCGGGCGCCATGGGACCAAGCTCGCCGCCTCCGGCCTTCACCCCTCAGCAGCCTGCGGTTACGCCATTTGCTGTCGACCCCAGAGCGATTGCTGGCTGTTTATTTCGGAATACGTACGTTTGGCTCGTGAATCGAAATCAATTCTGGTTTTACCCGATTTTCGTAGGGCGCACCTCGGTTGCGGGGTTCCAGTGGAACGGCAGGTTTTGGATTTATACCGGGTTGAGTCTGCAGTCGATTCAACAATTCCAATGTTTCTAAATGAACACAAAAAAAGCTCCGTTCCATCAGGAACAGAGCTTTTTCCGTGTGTTCATAGG